>OZ246014.1:1240000-1860000 GCA_965230555.1 Croceivirga sp. | reverse complement strand
GGACGTAAGGGCCGTGATGATTTGACGTCGTCCCCACCTTCCTCGCGGTTTGCACCGGCAGTCCCGTTAGAGTCCCCATCTTTACATGCTGGCAACTAACGGCAGGGGTTGCGCTCGTTATAGGACTTAACCTGACACCTCACGGCACGAGCTGACGACAACCATGCAGCACCTTGTAAAACGTCCGAAGAAATACCTGTCTCTAGGTACGTCGTCTTACATTTAAGCCCTGGTAAGGTTCCTCGCGTATCATCGAATTAAACCACATGCTCCACCGCTTGTGCGGGCCCCCGTCAATTCCTTTGAGTTTCATTCTTGCGAACGTACTCCCCAGGTGGGATACTTATCACTTTCGCTTGGCCACGGAGCTCGCGCCCCACAGCTAGTATCCATCGTTTACGGCGTGGACTACCGGGGTATCTAATCCCGTTCGCTCCCCACGCTTTCGTCCATCAGCGTCAGTATACAGTTGGCCACCTGCCTTCGCGATAGGTGTTCTATGTGATATCTATGCATTTCACCGCTACACCACATGTTCCGGCAACCCCACTGTAACTCAAGACCTACAGTATCAAAGGCAGTCCCACGGTTGAGCCGTGGCCTTTCACCTCTGACTTATAGGCCCGCCTACGGACCCTTTAAACCCAATGATTCCGGATAACGCTCGGACCCTCCGTATTACCGCGGCTGCTGGCACGGAGTTAGCCGGTCCTTATTCGTACGGTACCGTCAGATGCCCACTCGTGGGCACGTTTCTTCCCGTAAAAAAGCAGTTTACAACCCATAGGGCCGTCATCCTGCACGCGGCATGGCTGGTTCAGTCTTCCGACCATTGACCAATATTCCTCACTGCTGCCTCCCGTAGGAGTCTGGTCCGTGTCTCAGTACCAGTGTGGGGGATCCCCCTCTCAGGGCCCCTAACCATCGTTGCCTTGGTAAGCCGTTACCTTACCAACCAGCTAATGGTACGCATGGCCATCCCTGTCCGTAACCTTTAATCCCTCCAAGATGCCCTGAAGGGATACCATGGGGCATTAATCCAAATTTCTCTGGGCTATTCCCCTGACAGGGGCAGGTTCCATACGCGTTCCGCACCCGTGCGCCGGTCGTCATCTGTAGCAAGCTACAATGTTACCCCTCGACTTGCATGTGTTAGGCCTGCCGCTAGCGTTCATCCTGAGCCAGGATCAAACTCTCCATTGTCAATCGTTAAATAACTATCGTCCCAATGAAAAACCCGTCCACCGACCCAAAGGAAATCCTTCTCGGTTCTCTTCTTTTGTTTACGCTGTCGTTGTCTCAGTATGTCAAATGAACTTCTTTAAAAAAAGATAAAAAAACCGGGGCAAAACCCCTCTCTCTCCATCCCTTGTCGCACTGCTTTATCAGCAAAGCGGGTGCAAATATAGAACGATTTTTCAACTTCCAACAAAATGTTTTGAAGAAAAATTTCAAAAAAAATTCAATGCTTTAATTAACAAACAATTACACGTAAAAATATTTTAAAAAAAGTTTTTGGGATAGCGCAGCTCCACCAAAACACCCCATAGCTTACACAAAAGATAAACTAGGAGCAAGGTCTTGCTTGCGACATGAATCCAAGATGTTATCTTTGCCCCTATCTCTAAACGAATAATTGAGGTTTAATGATAAAGATCACACTACCAGACGGTGCAGTAAAAGAAGTTGAAAAAGGCAGTACTCCTTTCAGCATTGCCAAATCAATCAGCGAAGGATTGGCCAGAAATGTAATCTCCGCCCATTATAATGGTGCAACAGTGGAGGCAACGACCCCTTTGGAGGAAGATGGATCACTCACCCTGTATACATGGAATGATGCCGAAGGAAAGAAAGCATTTTGGCATTCCTCTTCGCACGTAGTGGCGCAAGCACTCGAAGAACTCTATCCAGGAATAAAATTGACCATTGGCCCAGCCATAGAAAACGGTTTCTACTACGACGTGGATTTTGGGGAACACACCATTTCTGAAAAAGATTTTGGCGCTGTTGAAAAAAAGGCTCTTGAAATAGCCCGTGGAAAGCACGATTTTAAGATGCGTGAAGTTTCAAAAGATGATGCGCTTACTTTTTACAAAGACCGTAACAATGAATATAAGGTAGAACTGGTAGAGAACCTTGAGGATGGCGACATCACTTTTTGTGACCACAGCACCTTTACCGATCTCTGCCGTGGAGGGCATATTCCCAATACGGGCATCATTAAGGCCATTAAAATTCTAAATGTTGCCGGTGCTTATTGGCGTGGCGATGAAAACAACACCCAGTTGACCCGGGTCTATGGCATTTCCTTTCCGAAACAAAAAGAACTGACCGAATATCTTGAGCTTTTGGAAGAGGCCAAAAAACGGGACCATAGAAAATTGGGCAAGGAGTTGGAATTGTTCACTTTTTCCCAAAAAGTGGGACAAGGTCTTCCTCTGTGGCTACCAAAAGGTGCCGCTTTACGTGAACGGTTAGAGAATTTTTTGAAAAAAGCACAAAAGAAAGCAGGCTATGAAATGGTGGTAACGCCCCATATTGGTCAAAAGGAGCTCTATGTTACCTCTGGTCATTATGCAAAATATGGCGAGGATAGTTTTCAACCCATTCATACCCCAAAAGAAGAGGAGGAGTTTTTGTTAAAGCCCATGAACTGTCCCCACCATTGCGAAATCTATAACGCAAAGCCCTACTCGTACAAAGATCTACCCATACGTTATGCCGAATTTGGAACCGTATACCGTTACGAGCAAAGTGGCGAGTTACATGGGTTGACCCGTGTTAGGGGATTTACACAAGATGATGCCCATATTTTCTGTACACCAGATCAATTGGATGCAGAGTTCAAGAATGTAATTGATCTTGTACTCTATGTATTTACATCGCTAGGGTTTGAAAACTTTAAAGCCCAAGTATCGATACGTGACCCCAAAAAACCGGAAAAATATATTGGTGACGCGGAAAACTGGGAAAGGGCCGAGCAAGCCATTATAAGTGCCGCTAAGGACAAAGGGCTGGATTTTGCCATTGAAGAAGGTGAAGCGGCATTTTATGGCCCTAAGCTAGACTTTATGGTAAAGGATGCTTTAGGACGTCAGTGGCAACTAGGAACCATCCAAGTGGATTACAACCTTCCGGAGCGTTTTGAATTAACATACAAAGGCAGTGACAATGAGCTACATAGACCTGTTATGATCCATAGGGCCCCATTTGGCAGTTTGGAACGTTTTGTGGCCATATTGCTGGAACACACTGGCGGTAATTTCCCATTATGGTTAATTCCGGACCAATGCATTCTATTGCCTGTCAGTGAGAAACATGAAAAATATGCACAAAAAGTTTTGATTTCGCTCGAAAATCACGAAATTCGCGCGCTCATTGATAATAGGAACGAAACCGTAGGTAAGAAAATCCGGGAAGCTGAGCTTCAAAAAATACCCTTTATGCTCATCGTGGGTGAGGAAGAGGAGAAAAGCAACAGTGTTTCGGTGAGGCGACATGGCGGTGAAGACCTTGGCAGCATAGCCATTGACGACTTCGCCAACTTGGTTTCCAAAGAAATAAATGCTACCTTAAAGTCGTTCTGAAAAAAAGTTTAACTAAAAAGTAATAGTCATAGCAATACGAAGAAGATCCAGACCACAACCTAGGAGGGAGAACAAAAACCCCCACAATATCAATGAAAAAATTGAAGCCCCAGAGATAAGGTTGGTCGGGGACAATGTAGAGGTGGGTATCTACCCGACCCGGAAAGCCTTGGCCATGGCCAAGGAAATGGAACTGGATTTGGTGGAAATATCACCAAAAGCTGTGCCTCCTGTTTGTAAAATAATTGATTACAAGAAGTTTCTTTACGAACAGAAAAAAAGAGAAAAGGCATTAAAAGCCAAAGCCACCAAGGTTGTGGTAAAGGAAATTCGTTTTGGTCCACAGACAGATGACCATGATTACGAATTTAAAAAGCGACATGCCGAAAAGTTCTTAAAAGATGGTGCCAAATTAAAGGCCTATGTATTTTTCAAAGGCCGCTCCATCGTTTATAAGGACCAAGGAGAAATTCTACTGTTACGGTTGGCCCAAGAATTGGAAGAACTGGGCAAGGTGGAACAAATGCCAAAATTGGAAGGGAAGCGAATGACCATGATGATCGCCCCCAAAACAGGAAAAAAATAAGCGGAGTTACAGGAAATAAAAAAAGGAAACATGCCCAAAATGAAGACAAAGTCCAGTGCCAAAAAGCGTTTTAAGCTTACCGGTACAGGCAAAATCAAAAGAAAGCACGCTTTTAAGAGTCATATCTTGACCAAGAAGTCCAAAAAGCGTAAGCTAAAATTGACCCACTCAACGTTGGTACACGAGTCGGATGTCAACAGTATCAAAGAACAATTGCGATTAAAATAATTGTTCTTTCGGTTTAATCAATGTTTAACCCTGGAGTCAGGCTTATTTAAGTGTCACCAATAGACCGCCTGCTACAAAAAAATGAATTAAAAAATGCCAAGATCAGTAAATTCAGTTGCTTCCAGAGCCAGAAGAAAAAAGGTGATGAAGCAAGCCAAAGGTTACTTCGGAAGACGTAAAAACGTATGGACGGTAGCCAAAAACGCGGTAGAAAAAGCAATGCAATATGCCTACCGCGACAGAAGAAACAAAAAGAGAACCTTTAGAGCCCTATGGATTACCCGTATCAATGCGGGTGCCCGTCTCCATGGAATGTCCTATTCACAGTTCATGGGCAAGGTAAAAGCCAACGGTATAGAATTGAACCGAAAGGTTCTTGCCGATTTGGCCATGAACCATCCCGATGCCTTCAAAGCCATCATAGAAAAGGTGAAATAAGAAACTACATAAACTTTAACCCCGCTTGTAAAATCCCATCAATTGATGGGATTTTTTTATTTTCAAGAAGAAAAACTTTTTATGGAAAAAATTGTCTTTGTAGTTTTCTTCCTTATCCTACATCTCACCCCCGTTAATAGCCAAGAAAAGAAAATGAATTTTTTGGCCCTAGGTGACAGTTATACCGTAGCCACCGGCGAACCTATCGAAAATGGGTGGCCCTACCAACTCATTGCACAGTTGGGGAAAAAGGATATCCTGATCAACGAACCCGTTATAATTGCCGGAGCTGGTTGGACGACCACAACACTTTTAGAAAAACTGAGAGCCGTAAAACTTCCACATCATTTTGACCTTGTCTCATTGATGATCGGTGTCAACAACCAATATCGCGGTCTAGCCATCCAAGATTTTCGGAAAGAATTTATAATCTTGCTCCAAAAGGCCATAGCCTTTGCCAACGGCAATCCCTCACAAGTGGTTGTCATCTCTATCCCAGATTGGGGAGCAACCCCTTTTGCACGATTCAAAGACCGGGAAAAAATTGCCCTAGAAATAGCAGCGTTCAATAAGGTGGTTCAAGAAGAAGCCAAACGGATGAATGTCCTTTATGTTGATGTCACCAAAGCCTCCAAAAACATGGCCGTACAACCATCCTTGATTGCCAGTGACAGTTTGCACCCATCTGGGCGTATGCATAAAATCTGGGCAAAAAAAATAGGCAAACGGCTCGCTAAACTATGAGGAGCCCTGGGCGGTAACAACCAATCTTCTCCCAGAGGCACGATCCCTATGCTCACAGAGATACACCCCTTGCCACGTACCCATGTTCAACCTTCCGTTGGTTATTGGTATTTGCACAGAAGCTCCCATTAATGACGCCTTAATGTGGGCGGGCATATCATCCGGGCCTTCATAGGTATGCATATAATATGGAGCATTCTCTGGTACCATGGTATTCATATGGCTTTCAAAATCTAGACGAACCGTAGGGTCTGCATTTTCATTGATGGTCAAACTGGCCGAGGTATGTTTTATAAAAACCTGCAGCACCCCTACCCCAATATGCGTAATCTCCGGGATGGCCGCCAGAATTTCTCCGGTGATCAAATGAAAACCGCGGGAATAGGCTTTTAGCTGTATTTCTTTCTGGTAAAATTTCATGTTGGCCAAGTTAATATAAACTTTACACGATTCAAGTATCAAGAATTACCTTTGCAGCTTTCAAACCTTGAACATGGATCTATCCCACATTAAAATGGTGGTTACCGATATGGACGGTACCTTATTGAATTCCAAACACGAAGTAAGCGATCGCTTTTTTGAAATCTTTGAAGCACTCCAAAAAAAAGGAATCCAATTTGTGGCCGCCAGTGGCCGCCAGTACCACAGCATGGTCGATAAACTGGAACCCATAAAGGACAGTATCATCTTTATTGCCGAAAACGGCGCCCTTACCAAACAAAACGATAAGGTATTGTTGACCACTCCCATTGACAAACCCCATGTTCTTGAAGTATTAAAATCTATACGTACGGTGACCAATGCCCATCCCGTACTCTGCAGCCAGGACAATGCCTACGTTGATGGTACTTCGGATGGTTTTCTGCAAATGCTCAGGGAATATTACACCGATTTTGAAATTGTAGCCGACCAACGGCAGGTAAGCCATGAGGTTTTAAAGGTTGCCGTTTACCATTCCGAAAGTTCTGAAAGACATATCTATCCCGTTGTCCAATATTTGGAAGAAAACTTAAAGGTAAAAGTTTCCGGAGCACATTGGTTGGATGTCTCCCACATCAACGCCCATAAGGGCTACGCCCTTGAAAGGGTGATGCAGCAGCAAAACATTAAACCCAACGAGGTCTTGGTCTTTGGTGATTATAACAACGATATTGAAATGCTCCAATTGGCCCATTACAGTTTTGCCATGGCCAATGCCCACCCAGACGTAAAGGCCGTTGCCAAGTACCAGACCATGGGCAATGATGATTTTGGAGTGGAAACCATCTTGGAACGCCTTCTTTGATCACAGTTCTAGACAATGACGTTGAATGGTGTTGTTTCAATTTGAATACGATGTATAAAAATTGCTTCTTCGCCTTATCACAGAAAAAGATATAATGAACTCATTTAGAATTTTTTTAAAAAGCTATGACCTCTATAAAGGGATTATCTTTATCACCTCGGTTTTGGTTGCCCTTGTCCCCGCTTATTTTTTTGATTACCTGGACTACGGCCTGCCAATCGCCATCGGTGTCTTTATCAATGCCCCAAGTGATGTGACCGGAAGCCTGAAGCGAAAGGTCTATGGCATTTTGATCACCATTGGCCTTACATCGGTCATATGTATCATTACCGCTCTGTTCAAACCCTTCTTCTTTCCTTTTTTACTGGTCATCGCCGTATTGTCCATTTGTTCATCCCTTCTTTCGGTATACGGCCTTAGGGGATCTTTGATTGCCTTTTCTTGTTTGGTCACCATTGTATTGTCATTGGTCTTTGAGCTTAAGGGGCTACAAATTTTCAGCTATACCTTGCTCTTGGCCTTAGGCGGACTTTGGTATTTGTGCGTGTCGCTCTTTTTCTATTGGATCCAGCCCAAAAAAGTTGTAGACCAACTGTTGGCCGACACCTTAACCCAAACTGGGGAGTTTTTGGTGCTCAGGGGGAAGTTGCTCACGAAAAAAAGCGGAAGGGACAAGCTTTTAAAAGGGGCCATGGTCTTACAGACCCAAATAAGCGAAAAGCACGAACTGCTTAGGGAACTGTTACTCCATACCCGAAAGTTTACGGGACGGTCACACTATGACGAAAAGCGCCTTTTGATGCTCACTTCATTAATCGACATATACGAATTAGCCCTCGCCAACACCTTGGATTACGCTAGAATTGATGAACTCTTCCAAGGAAAAGAGGAAATTCTAAAAACATTCAAGAACGTTAACCTTGTTCTTGGTTCACATTTAAAGGAGCTATCGGAAAACATCATCCAAAAAACGAAAATCAGCAATAAAAGCAAACTTTTGCAAGCCCTTGACAAGGCCGATAGAGCGATTGAAGAATATCTAGAAACTGTTGGCTTGCCCGAGGCCCGCCATGGGGCATTAATGCTTAAAAACCTCTACGACTACCAGCAACAGCTCCTTTATAAAATCAGGTCCATAAGACGGGTCATCGCCAATGTAAAAAATGCTTCAAAAATCAGTATTAAGAGCCAAGATGCCGATTTGTTCATCCCGCATCAAGAATACAGTTTTGGTGTGATCAAACAACATTTAACCTTTAAATCGCCTATTTTCAGGCATGCCACTCGGCTTACTTCGGCCATTATCGTGGGTTATCTCTTGGGGACACTGCTGGATATTAAAAACACCTATTGGATCATCCTTACCCTTGTGGTCATCATGAGGCCCAGTTACGGTCTCACCAAGGAACGTTCATTGGATCGTATTAAAGGAACGCTGTTGGGGGCTGCCCTTGCTTTTGCCGTTATTCTGCTCACAGACAACATTTATATCTATTTTGTCTTAGGGGCCATATCCATGACCCTGGCCTTGGCCATGCTACAGCAAAACTATCTGTCTGCCGCAGCATTCATCACCATCAACATCATCCTGGTATTTTCAATTGCCAGCCCCAATGCGCTGGAATTAATCCAATACAGGGTGGTGGACACCATAATTGGTGTGGTACTGGCCCTGCTGGCCAACTATATCCTGTGGCCCTCTTGGGAGTTTAAGAACATAGACCGCTTTATGGTGAATAGCCTACAAAAGAATACCGACTACCTAATCGCCATCAAAGAATTATACCACAGCAAAGAGGTTTCCTATAGGCAATATAAAATGCCACGAAAAGAAGCCTTTTTGGCCATTAGTAACCTAAATGCCGGTTTTCAGCGGATGTCGCAAGATCCAAAATCAAAGCAGCAAGATTATGGCCTGGTCTATGACATTGTTACCCTGAGCAACACCTTTTTATCTGCAGTTGCCTCACTTGGCAGCTATATCCAAAGTCATAAGACCACGGAAGCTTCCATACATTTTGATGCCCTAATAGGCAACATCACAAATACACTGGAACGGACCGCCGCCAACTTAGACCCTACAAGGTCGAATAACATAAAGAGCCATGTGGCCATTAAAGATGCCGAAGAAAAGCTGAAAAGTACCTACCGGGAACTAGAGGCACACCGTAACAAAGAAATAGAAAAGGGCATTGATATAAAAGAGGAAGTATTGCTTAACTTACAAGAAATCCACCTGTTGTACAACCAATTGATCTGGCTCAAAGACCTCTCCAATGCTATGGAAAAAGTTTCCTTGGCCTATTCCATAGCTGGTTGATTTAGGTTTTCTGCTTCTTTTTACGCGCTGCTGGAAACAGCACATTGTTCAAAATCAAGCGATAGCCCGGTGAGGTGGGGTGTAGTTCCAGTTCGGTCTTGGGGTCTCCTACCCTATGCTGGTAATCTTCGGGATCATGACCGCCGTAAAAGGTAAAAAACCCTTTGCCCTTTATGCCGTGTATGTAACGTGCCTCGCCATTTAGTTTGCATTCGCCCAGCACCATGACCGTTGGTTTTACCGTTGCCCTTTCAAATGAAGTGGTCTGTCCCATAAACCCCTTGATCAGGGTAGTGTGGTTTTGGGTGAGCATCGTGGGCACGGGATCCCATTTGGCCGAAAACTCCATCAACGAAAAATAATCGGATTCTTTGGGGACAGTCCTTCGCTTTCCGGTCATGTCTATAGATGAAAACTCGTAACGTAACGGATTCCGTTCAAGGGTAAAATTGGAAAAAGCAAACGTTCTTGAAAAATCAAGCTTTGCCTGATAATTGGCTTCCGATGGGTCGCCATCGAACATGGGTTCGCAAATATCCACCCCGTTGGATGCCAAGGCAATATCAAAACTATCGGTGGCAGAGCACATGGCAAACATGAAGCCCCCTCCAATTACGTAACGACGAATCTTTTCGGCCACGGCATTCTTTTGATCGGAAACTTTGGCAAACCCCAATTTTGCTGCCCGTTCCTCTGCCAATCGTTTGCCCTCAATATACCAAGGAGCGGCACGGTAGGCTCCATAAAATTTTCCGAATTGCCCCGTAAAATCCTCATGGTGCAAATGCAGCCAATCATAAAGGGCCAGTTGGTCGTCCAGGACCTCCTCGTCATAAATGGTCGCGTAGGGAATCTCGGCATAGGTCAATACCATGGTCACGGCATCATCCCAAGGCTGGTTGTCCTGTGGGGCATAGACCGCAATTTTGGGTGCTTTTTCCAGGATGACCGCATCTTGGTTCCGGGAGGGGCTCCCAATTTCATCCAAGATCATCTCGGCCTGCACATCGGACAATACCTCAAACGACACCCCCCTGATCTGGCACTCTTTGCGGATGGTTTCCCCATCGGGCAATAAAAAAGAACCCCCACGATAGTTTAACAGCCATTGTACCTTTTGCTGCTTGGCCAACACCCAGTAGGTAATCCCGTATGCTTTTAGGTGGTTCTCTTGACTTTCCGCATCCATGGGGATAAGAATTACCGAAGCGGAAGCCAGAAAAGGTAGTAATAGAAGAAAGAAGGTGAGGTTTCTCACTTTGACTTGGAGAAGCTCAGTCACCGCTCGGAATGACACATCCCAAAAAAGCCCTGTTTTGTTACCCCTCTCAAATAGGGAAGTATATACATTAAAATGGGATATCGTCGTCCGGGTCTTGCGGGGGATTGAGCGAGCTACCAAATGCTTCATTGGCCGAGGGCAGGTTTTGTGAGGTGAATGGGTTGTCATCATCTTCGTTCATCTTTGATTGGAACTCAAAAGGTGAATCAAATTCCTCTAAATTATCGAATTTACCCAACGAACCAATAAACTTTAACCGAATATTATCTAATCCGCCATTCCTGTGTTTGGCCACAATGAACTCTGCCTGTCCTTGGGTCGGGGTACGTTCTTCATCGTCCCACTCTTCAATTTTGTAGTATTCCGGTCGGTAAATAAAGGACACAATATCGGCATCCTGCTCAATGGCCCCAGATTCACGAAGATCGGAAAGGATGGGTCGCTTACTGCCACCACGGGTCTCAACAGCCCTGGACAACTGCGAAAGTGCGATGACGGGTACGTTCAATTCCTTGGCGAGTGCCTTCAGGTTACGGGAAATCGTGGAAATCTCCTGTTCCCGGTTGCCCCCTTTTTGGCTTCCCCCAGCGGTCATCAACTGCAAATAATCTATGATGATCAGTCTGATCTTATGTTGTGAGGCCAGCCGCCTTGCCTTGGCCCTTAGATCAAAGATGGACAAGGAAGGGGTATCATCTATAAAAAGTGGTGCCTTTTCCAACGATTTTACCTTTACGTTCAACTGCTCCCACTCATGCTTCTCCAACCTTCCCGTACGAAGTTTTTCCGAGGACAAGCCGGTTTCTGATGAAATTAAACGGGTAATGAGCTGCACAGAGGACATTTCCAATGAAAAGAAGGCCACAGGAATATCGGCATTCACGGCCATGTTCCGTGCCATGGAAAGCGTGAGGGCGGTTTTACCCATACCGGGCCTTGCCGCTACAATGATCAGGTCACTGGGTTGCCAGCCAGAGGTCAGTTTATCCAATTTATCAAAACCAGAGGGAATACCGCTTAATCCCTCCTTGTTGGAAATCTCCTCAATTTTCTTCTTGGCCTGGATGACCAGATTTTGGGCCGTCTCCGCAGAGCGCTTTAAATTCCCTTGGGTAACCTCGTACAATTTTGCTTCGGCATTGTCCAATAGGTCAAAAACATCCGTGGCTTCATTATAGGCCTCTTCAATAATTTCGTTGGATATTTTGATGAGGCTCCGCTGAATGTATTTCTGTAAAATGATACGGGCATGAAACTCAATATGTGCCGAAGAGGCTACTTTTTGGGTAAGCTTAATAAGGTAAAAATCGCCACCAACGGCCTCTAGGTGCCCCTCTTTCTTTAATTGTGCCGAAACGGTTAATAAATCTACCGGCTCAGAAGATTCGAACAATGTAAAGATGGTCTCGTAAATGTATTTATGGGCCTCTTTGTAGAACACATCTGGGTGCAAAATATCGATAACCTCATCAACCCCTTTTTTGTCAATCATCATAGCCCCCAACACAACTTCCTCTAAATCAGTTGCTTGTGGTGGAATTTTGCCTTTTTCCAGATGAATGAGTGTAGACTTGTCGATACGGCGACCGACAATGGGGTTTGTGTTCTCCATAACTACGAAAGTATGCAATTAACTTTCAGTTAACCTTAAATTTCCATTGTGAAAGTTAACTGACCATTAACAAAAATAGTGTTGATAACTAATAAAAGCTGTTAATATCCTAAAAAAAGTGGTTCGTTGAAAACGATAAAAAAATTAAAATACCAAAAAACAAGGGCTACCCTTCGAACACGCCCATCTCGGCATACTTTTCCATGCGGGTTTTCACCAATTCTTTTGGGGATAACTTTTTTAGCGCTTCGTAATGTGCCGAAATTTTCTTTTGTACCGTATCAAAAGTTTTCTCCCGGTCACTATGGGCACCCCCAAGGGGTTCCTTGATGATCTCATCAATCAGTTTTTGCCTTTTCATATCTGTGGCGGTCAACTTTAGGGCATCTGCCGCTTTCTCCTTGTACTCCCAACTTCTCCACAGGATGGATGAACAGGATTCTGGAGAGATGACCGAATACCAAGTATTTTCCAACATCAACACTTTATCTCCTACGCCAATGCCCAAAGCACCTCCAGAGGCCCCTTCGCCTATGATCACAACAATGATGGGCACTTGCAAGCGGGTCATCTCCAAAATATTACGGGCAATGGCCTCACCTTGGCCCCGTTCCTCGGCCTCTATGCCGGGATAGGCCCCGGGAGTATCTATAAGTGATACTACGGGAATACCAAATTTCTCTGCAGATTTCATCAGGCGCAATGCTTTTCGGTATCCTTCAGGATTGGCCATCCCAAAATTCCGATACTGTCTGGTCTTGGTGTTATAGCCCTTTTGCTGGCCAATGAACATATAGCTTTGGTCACCAATCTTTCCCAGACCGCCAACCATGGCCTTATCGTCCTTTACCGTACGGTCACCATGCAGTTCCAGGAACGAATCCCCACAAATGGCATTGATATAATCCATGGTGTATGGCCTATTGGGATGTCTGGACAATTGCACCTTTTGCCATGCCGTAAGGTTCTTATAAATATCTTTCTTGGTCTCAACCAGCTTTTTTTCGATCTGCTGACATGTTTCGGTGACATCCACATGACTTTCCTCACCGATGATCATACACTTTTTTAGCTGGTCTTCAAGCTCCTTTATTGGGAGTTCAAAGTCTAAATATTCCATTTTTTATAGAGTTCTGTGTAGTTGGTTTAGCATGCAAAGATATAATTTCTTGGGCAGTTGAAAGCAGGCAAATATGGCTATCAATGTTATCTTTTTGCCTTTTGGAGCAAGAACACTGCCAGAATACCGAACAACAGATTGGGGATGACCACAGCCAATAACGGGGAGAAGCCCGATTGTTCTGCCATGGTGCCAAAAATCCTATCAAAAAAGATGTAAATAAAGGCAACGCCTATACCAAAGGCCAGGTTCACGCCCATGCCTCCCCTTCTTTTCACTGACGATACCGCTACAGCAATTACGGTGAGAATAAAGGCCGCAATGGGCAAGGCCCACCGTTTGTATTTGACCAACACATAGGTGTTTATGTTGGCCGCACCTTTCCTTTTCTGGTCATCGATAAACTTGTTCAACTGAAAGAGGTTCTTGGTATCGGCCACGTAGGATACTGGGGCCAGATCATCAATGTTAAAACTGAAAACGGTATCCAAACGGCGCTTGGTCTGCACATATTCCGTTCCCTCCTTTATGGTGCGCTTGGTGTAATTGGTCAACCGATAGATACTGTCCTTTTCCACCCAGCGAATATTAGCCGCAGAAATCCTGTAGTCCAGCTGTTTGTCCTCATTAAAATGCTCGTAGGTAAAATTTCGACCCAAAAGACGATTGGGATCAAAGCTACTCACGTAGATAAAATCACTCTCATTGAGTTGGTTGAAGATATTGGTGGTTTGGCGATCTGATCTTCCCTTTTTAAAATATTTGAACTCAAACTCATTGAATCCGATACTGGCATGGGGCACAATGAACATCCCCATAAAAAAAATCAATACTGCCACAATTGATGCCCCAATCATATAAGGTCTCAAAAAACGCCAATAGGACACCCCGGAACTCAAGATGGCCACAATCTCTGTATTACTGGCCATACGGGAGGTAAAATAAATGATGGACAGAAAAAGCATGATCGGCAACAGCAGGTTGCCGATCACCAAACTAAAGTTGGCATAAAAAACAATGACCTCTCCCAAAGGAGCCTCATTGTCTATGATCTTCCCTATTTTTTCGGCAAGGCTGACCATGATTCCAATTGGGATGAACAGCAGCAGAATACCCGCAAAAGTGAACAGATAGCGCTTAAGAATATACCGATCTATAACTCCCAACTTCATAAACGCTTATCCATCTGTTGTACCATCTTGTTTTTCCATGGCAAAAAATCTCCGGCTAAAATACGTTCCCTTGCCGTTCGAACCAACCAAAGGTAAAACCCTAAATTGTGAATGGTGGCAATTTGTTTGCCCAAATACTCATTGGCCGCGAACAAATGCCGCAGATAGGCCTTTGAATATTGGGTATCCACAAAAGTGATGCCCATTTCATCTATGGGCGAAAAGTCATTTTCCCACTTTTTGTTCTTGATATTGATCGTACCCTCCGCGGTGAACAACATTCCGTTACGTGCATTACGGGTAGGCATTACACAATCGAACATATCTACGCCCAAGGCAATGTTTTCCAAAATATTAATCGGAGTGCCCACCCCCATCAAATACCTAGGTTTGTCCTCTGGCAAAATGTTGCAGACCACTTCGGTCATGGCATACATTTCCTCGGCAGGTTCCCCTACGGAAAGCCCTCCAATGGCATTGCCCTCGGCATTGACCGATGCAATATACTCTGCCGATTGTATCCGCAGATCTGTATAGACCGAACCTTGGACTATAGGGAAAAAGGTCTGTGAATATCCATATTTAAACGGTAGTTTTTGCAAATGCTCCATACACCGATCCAACCACCTGTGGGTCATGTGCATCGATTTTTTGGCATATTCATAGTCACAGGGGTATGGTGTACATTCATCAAAGGCCATGATGATGTCTGCCCCAATGGTCCGCTGGATTTCCATAACATTCTCTGGGGTGAAGAAATGTCGGGAACCATCTATATGCGATTTAAAATGTACCCCTTCTTCGTTGATCTTTCGGTTATCTGAAAGGGAATATACCTGATAGCCTCCACTATCGGTCAAGATATTCCGGTCCCACCCCATAAATTTGTGGAGCCCTCCAGCCTGTTCAAGAATCTCTGTTCCCGGTCTTAGGTAAAGGTGGTAGGTATTGCCCAAAATAATATCGGGATCTATATCTTCCTTGAGCTCCCGCTGGTGCACCCCCTTAACCGAGGCCACAGTGCCCACGGGCATAAAGATCGGGGTCTGAATCTGTCCGTGGTCGGTTTCCAAGGTTCCGGCACGGGCTTTTGTATCGGGATCTTTCTGATGTAAGCTAAACGTCAAACCAAAAATTTAGGTGCGCAAAGATAGCCAACCCATGGCTGCCATTCCCTTAAGAAAAAAATAAAATGACACCACCTCTAAAAGGGTTTCGTAAAATCTTATCCATCTATTTGTATAAGGAATAGAATGCCGTTACTTTTGATGGCATTAACAATTGAATAATGGCTAACATAGAAGAATTGCAAAAATTGGTCGTACAGGTACGTCGCGACATTTTGAGAATGGTGCACAAAGTCAATTCTGGCCACCCTGGCGGATCCTTGGGGTGTACAGAATTTCTGGTAGCACTGTACAATGAAATCATGGAGTTAAAGGATGGGTTTGACATGGATGGTGTTGGAGAAGATCTCTTCTTTTTGTCAAACGGACACATCTCTCCGCTTTTTTACAGCATTTTGGCCCGCAAAGGGTATTTTTCCATTGACGAGTTGAACACCTTTCGCTTGATCGATTCCCGTTTGCAAGGCCACCCCACCACCCATGAAGGATTGCCGGGTGTACGTGTTGCCTCTGGTTCTTTGGGACAGGGCATGTCTGTGGCCATTGGCGCTGCATTGACAAAAAAATTGAACCAAGACGACCATTTGGTCTTTAGCCTTCATGGAGATGGCGAGTTACAGGAAGGCCAGAATTGGGAAGCCATTATGTTTGCCGCCGGACACAAAGTTGACAATCTGATTGCCACTGTGGATCGAAACGGCCAACAGATCGATGGCCCAACGGAAGAAGTAATGCCCTTGGGCGATGTTTCTGAAAAATTCAGGGTCTTTGGTTGGGACGTTCTTGAAATTGAGGACGGGAACGACCTGCAACAGGTTATTGATGGCCTAAACGAAGCCAAAAGTCGCACCGGAAAAGGAAAACCGGTCTGTATTGTGATGACCACCATGATGGGCAACGGGGTAGACTTTATGATGCACACCCATGCATGGCACGGCAAGGCTCCAAATGATGAACAATTGGAAAACGCTTTGGCACAAAACCCAAAAACTTTAGGGGACTATTAAAGCCCCTCCATACCTCCCCCAAGGGGAGGCTACCTTAAATCATGAAAAGAAAAAAAATACATCAACTTAAAAAATCCCCCTCCTTCGGAGGGGTCAGGGGAGGCTTATGACAAAATATACAGATCAAGGAAAACAAGATACAAGGAGTGGGTACGGTGCCGGTATGACCGAACTGGGTAGGACCAACCCCAACGTAGTGGCTCTTTGTGCCGATTTGGTGGGCTCTTTAAAAATAGACACCTTTATCAAGGAAAGCCCAGAACGCTTCTTTCAAGTAGGTATTGCCGAAGCCAATATGATGGGCATAGCCGCAGGTATGACCATTGGGGGCAAGATACCCTTTGCCAGCACCTTTGCCAATTTTGCCACGGGGCGGGTCTATGATCAGATCCGTCAATCCATTGCCTACTCGGACAAGAATGTGAAAATCTGTGCCTCACACGCCGGAATCACTTTGGGCGAGGATGGTGCCACCCACCAAATATTGGAAGATATCGGATTGATGAAAATGCTACCCGGAATGACGGTGATCAATCCTTGTGATTTTAACCAAACCAAAGCCGCAACCATAGCCAGTGCAGCACTCCATGGCCCGGTATACCTAAGATTTGGAAGGCCCAAGGTGGCCAACTTTACGCCTGTTGACCAAAAGTTTGAAATTGGCAAGGCCTTGATGCTCAGCGAAGGCACCGATGTTACCATCATTGCCACAGGACATTTGGTCTGGCAAGCATTGATTGCAGCCGAAAACTTGGAAAACCAAGGCGTTTCCTGTGAGGTCATCAACATTCACACCATTAAACCCTTGGATGAGAAGGCTATCATAGCTTCGGCCAAGAAAACAGGCTGTGTGGTCACTGCCGAAGAACACAACTATATGGGAGGATTGGGAGAAAGTGTGGCCCGTACCTTGGCCCAGCACCAACCCTGCCCGCAAGAGTTTGTGGCCACACAAGATACCTTTGGTGAGAGTGGAACCCCAGACCAATTGATGGAAAAATATGGGTTGAACAGCGATGCCATAGAAGCTGCTGTACATAAAGTGACCAAGCGAAAATAATTTCGCAATTTATCTTCAAGAAGCTTTCAAACGTCATGCTGATCCAAATTCAGCATGACGTTTTTTTAATTGCTGACTTTCGCCACTAAATAAGTTTGGTATCGTCTTTGATACCATTTTTTGCGTACATACTATTAAACAAATCAAATCATGAGAAAAATGCTTTTAATGGCCGGATGCCTTTTAGTAGGTTCCCTGGCCTTTGCCCAAACCGGTCCTGCTTTTGGCCTAAAGGCTGGATTAAATTACAATGGTAACGGAGACTATTTTAACTCCATAACCGACACCTATGAAAATCCCGACAGAAATGCCGGTTTCCATGTTGGTGTATACGGAAAACTTGGAAACCGAATCTATGTAAGACCAGAGTTGGTCTATACCAACACATCATCTGGTTATGATGAAGGGGATTTAAAAATACAGAAGTTGGATGTTCCCGTTCTTGTGGGAGCGAAAATTATAGGCCCATTGCATGCTTTTGTAGGCCCATCGTTCCAATACATCCTAAACAGTAAGTTTGATGATGTTGATGTTGACAACATTGATAACGACCTGTCCGTGGGCATGAATCTGGGTGCTGGGCTCAATTTTGGCAAGTTTGGCATTGACCTTCGTTATGAAAGGGGCTTTAGTGAAAATGAAATCAGCTTTATCAACAGCAACATTGTCAATATCAACGACAGGGTGGATACAAGACCCGATCAACTTATCCTGAGTTTTTCACTCAATCTTTAAAAAAGTAAAAGGCCTTTCGATTGAAAGGCCTTTTTTATTAGTTATCTCCGCTTTTGTCCCATTGAATGTCTGGATCCAAATAATCTGGGGTACCATCATTGTTGGAATCAGGGTAAGGCGTTATGATGTCGCCATTGGCGTCTGAAATCTCAGTTCTGGTCAATACTCCATCGTCATCGTCGTCAACATCAAGATAATTTGGAACAAAGCTTCTCAAACTAGCATTAATCTCACTTTCCCGATCAGTGTTGTCATCTCTCAAATAATCGTTTTGGTTCACATCTTCCATAATTGATGGCACTCCATCATTATCGGCATCAGTGTTCTCGATAAAGCTGCCCAATTCAACTTGAAATATAAGATTGGAATAATTAGGTATATTGGTACGGCTATCTGAAAAATAGGCCAATCCAGAAGGTATAAAAAACAACCCAACTTCGCTATCTGAGTAATAAGCCGTACCATCACCATTATCAATCAAATTTGATCCTGCTTTCAATTTTGCCACCCCATTGGCATAGCCCCTTACATTAAACGGCAAATGTTGCCACGTATATGCTGTAGAGGCATCAAATCGGGATCCATTCAAAAGTTGGCCTTCATAACGCACCAAAGTTGAATCGGCTATGGTTGGGGATGGGGCTTCCCCCCCTCTTTCCCTAAGTTTGATATAATATAGGGTATGGGGAATATCCACTTCATCATCCCCAAGACCAAAATGGGAGGAAGAAACATTTATAACTTCAGAACTCACTTGGTCAATCAGGGGAGTTTGGGAAGCATTTTCTCCGGCTATGGTATCAATCTTTATGCTTAATTGCCCATTGGTATCATCCAAAACTTCGTAAAAATGGGATTCTAAAAATGCTACGATTTCAGCATCATCTTCCGGTTCTTGATCCGCTAGTGTTCTTAACGGTACGCTCGTATTCCCATTAGTATTGTCGTCATCACCACAAGACACTATAAACAACACAAATGCGGCCAATAAAAACTTCTTTATCATTAAGCTAGTATTATAAAGGTGCGCAAGATACAATTTTCATCTATTTTTGTCATCTGCATTAACACGCCTTTCTGATGCGAATTGACAAATACCTTTGGGCCACACGCTATTGCAAGACCAGAAACATGGGCACCATGGCATGCAAGAAAGGGCAGGTTCGTGTAAATGGGTCCATTGTAAAGGCTTCCAGGGAAGTATACCCCGGGGACAAGATTTTGCTACGGAAGAACCAGATCAATTACCAATTAACGGTCTTGGAATTACCCGAGAGCCGGGTTGGGGCAAAATTGGTGAACCTATACCGTGAGGACACCACCCCCAAAGAGGCCTTTGAGCATAACGAACTGTTGCAACTGAGCAAGGATTACTATCGAAAAAAAGGGATGGGCAGACCCACAAAAAAGGATAGACGTGATATTGATGGTTATTTGGATGAACCTGAATAAAGTATTCATTAAATTTGAAGGTATATGACAGACAATATATTGACACATCAAGAGATTCAATTCAAGATTAGGCGTATCGCCTACCAAATCTATGAGTCCAATGTAGAGGAAAAGGAAATTGTCATTGCTGGTATTGAGGGAGGTGGCCTCATTTTTGCCAAAAAAATTGCCGAAGTACTAAAAAAGATAACCGATGCTGAAATCATGCTCTGCAAGGTGAAGATGGATAAACGCGACCCGCTACAGAGTACCATTGAGACCAGCATTAAAGCAGAAGACTATAAAAACAAATCTGTAGTGCTTGTAGATGATGTCCTCAATTCTGGCACAACCCTGATCTATGGCGTGCACCACTTTTTAAAAACGCCCTTAAAACAGCTTAAAACGGCTGTTATGGTAAACAGAAACCACAAGAAATATCCCGTAAAGGCCGATTATAAGGGTATATCGCTATCCACCTCCATACATGAACACGTGAATGTAGATTTAAAGGGCCATAAATTTGCCGTTTATTTGACTTGATCTAGTTGTAGTTGAATCTGAGCCACTATCGCTTCCACGGTTTTATTGTCGCACTCCACAATCATATCTGCCTGATTGTAAAACGGACTTCGTTCAAAAAGATGCTTCCCTATAAATTCGGCCAATCCGTCATTGTCCAGATCCCGGATCAATGGGCGGTGCTGTTTTTCCGTCAACAATCTCCTTTCCAGTTCCCCAATGGTAAGTTTTAAATACACCGAAATGGATCGGCTCTCTTTTAACAGTTTCATATTATTGGAATAACAGGGCGTTCCTCCACCAAGCGACAAGACCATGCCTGTCCCCTCTTCCAATATCTTCCTTAACATCTGGGATTCCAGTTTCCTAAAATGAATGGGGCCTTTGGTGTCAAAAATCTCTGGAATGGAGGCATTGGCCTCTATTTCAATTTGTTCGTCCAAGTCAACAAAAGGCAGTTCCAAACTCTTGGACAAGGCTTTACCAATGGTAGATTTACCGCTGCCCATATAACCGATCAGTGCAATAGTCATAGCTTAAAAATAATTCGGCAAATTTATCACCATTTCCGCTTGATTAATAAATTAATGATATTATATTTGCACCCGCTTTGGAAATGTAGCCTTTTCCAAAATTGACAAAATGACCTGATAGCTCAGTTGGTAGAGCATCTCCCTTTTAAGGAGAGGGTCCTGGGTTCGAGCCCCAGTCAGGTCACACAGACGATTTGTCCAAACCAAAAAAAGCCTTTAAACTATTGTTTAGAGGCTTTTTTGGTTTTACTGATATGTTACTGGGTTCCATTTGCCATGGGTCTTGAAATCCAATGGCTCTTATCGTCTATTTTACGAAACACTTTTAAAGAAAATAACAACTACGTGTTGAGCAACAGCATTTTAAATACTCGGGAGAATTAATTTTGCATTAATCATGTTATCTTGCAGCTTGATAAGTTGTTAAAGAACATTCCATTGCACAAACACAAGATTGCCATTACAATAGCTAGGTGCCCAAACCCCGCATAATGTCATTAACACAAATAAAAAAAGTCATCCAAGAGACTAGTTTTTTTTCTGAATCGGATTGGGAAACCTTGGCACCACAATTTCAAAAAAAGATATACGAAAAGGGGGACCTGTTTTTATCAGCAGGCCAGGTAAGTAAAAAGCTCGGTTTTATTTCCAAAGGTTTTTTTAGAAAGTACTACATAAGAAACGGTGACGACATCAACTTTTGGTTTTATAAGGAAAACCAGTTTTTGGTAGCTTACCGGAGTTTTTTAGACCAATCCCCCACTAATTTTCATATAGAAGCTTTAGAAGATTCCGAAATCATCTATTTGCCATACAATGCAGTACAGGAAATGTATGCCCACTCTCATGATTGGCAAGTCTTTGGTCGCCTTATATGCGAGAAAATGTATATTGCACACCACACCAGAATTGAAAATCTGCTCCTTAAAGATGCCACCGCTAGATACCATGATCTGGTCAAGGATTATCCAGACATTGTAAACCGTGTTCCCCAATACCATCTGGCCTCTTATTTAGGCATTAAACCACAATCCTTGAGCAGGATCAGGAGTCAAATGTGAGTTATTCTGACCGAGCAAGAAGCATAAGCTGCCTTTATTCACCTATGTGAATGTACAGCTATATAGCCCAATCTACTTTTGCTGTATCAAATTTTAGTATTCACAATTTAAAAACAGAACAGTTATAATGAAGTTAATTGCATTTGCCTTTTTTATGCTTTTTAGCACTTTTATCCTAAATGCCCAAGAACCAAATCCTGAAAAAGCCCTTTCCCTTGCGAGGGTAGAATCTGAGGGTGAAATTAACATCATTCAGGTTACTAAAGTAACCGAAATGGGCATAAGCGGTTTCAATTTAAGTCACATCTACAATTCAAGATCGACAAGCATTTTCGATTTCATAGCCGCTGTAGGGTATGATACCATCGTATCTAAATTGAAAACCAAAACACAACCAACATTTTATAAGGCCGAACATGTACTTCCGCCCGTAAAAGCAATCCATAATACCATTGCATGCGCTACCAACTATCCGGAACACAAGGAAGAAACACATGTGGAGATCGAACCTATTCTTTATCCAAAAATAGCAGAACTTACCCCCTATATAAGCTCAGTTGGAGTGAATGTAGACATAGAATTGTTGGATTATGAAGTGGAACTAGCCGTGGTCTATTCAAAAGAGGTGCATCAATTAGAGGACATCCACCAACAATTGTTCGGTTTTATGGTGTGCATGGATTATTCAGAAAGGGGGCATCAATTAAAAGCCTATGACACCGACCACCCTGAACTAGCCGTTGGTTTTACAGATGCCAAAAGTCGTAAAGATTACTTTCCTGTAGGTCCGTTTATGGTCATTCCCAAGGATTGGAAAAACTATTACAAATCGCTAAAAATACAGCTATGGAGAAACAATGAACAAAAGCAAAGCGATCTGTTGAAAAGTATGATTTGGGATATAGAAAAAATGACCGAAGAAGCCCTAAAAAGTGGCCGCAAAGAATCTTGGACCTTCAACAATACCCCCATTCCCTTACTTCCAAAGGGTTATATAGAAAAAGGAACCATCGCCATTACCGGAACACCAGGTGGGGTGGTGATGGAACCACCTGGGAAGGGATACATCATTAAAAAAGCCATTGAATATGGTCTCTTATTCAAATTCTTCAAGTGGAAACCCAAAGCTTATGTGGTAGACAGGTATGTAAAAAAACTGTTGAGAAAAAAAGAATATTTAAAGCCCGGGGAAAACGTAAAAGCCAAAATTGAAAAGCTAGGGTTTTTAAAAAGCACCATTAAATCAAAATAGAAATTTTAAAAAAATGAAAAAAGCATTCACATTAGTGGCGTTGACCCTAACTTTTGCCGTAGCAAATGCTCAATCCTTCTCTGAAATATTTAATGCCAGCCATAACACTTTCTCGGAAGTTGACAATGATTTGGAAGGCAGCAACATCAAAAGCATTAAAACAAGTATTTCCAAGGCCTATTTGCAAGGTCCCCCTATTGAACTGGGAAAATTGAGAATCATCTATAATCTTGAACATAAATGGTATCATAACCAAATGGATTCCAAGGATGGTTCTGCATTATTCTTTGCGGAGAATCTACACGACACCAGACTCACCACAATCTTCAACTATAAATTAAATGACAAATGGGCCCTGAACTATGTCAACTTTTCAACGCTAAAATCCGATTACAAGGGTTTTGACCTAAGTAATGCCTACAAGGGAATCAATGCCCTCACTGTTGGACTGCATCCCAATGGGAATGATGACCTCAGGTTGGGACTAGGAATAACTAGGTCAAAAGAAATGGGAGAAACCTTAATCATACCCGTTCCTTTCCTTTACTTAAAAACCGAAAAATGGTTGGTAGATTTAATGTATCCCAGATTAAACGTTTTTCACAAACCCGCACAAAGGTTTGAATACGGTTTAATGGTAAATTATGACATTGGAGCGTTTGATGTTAGTTTTGATGAAGACTTGATAGCCGACATGCCCATAAAACCCGAATATCAAACAATAAGCAATTTAACCATTACCCCCCAAATTAACTATTACCTAACCAATAACATCAGCATTTATGCCAGAGCGGGAATCAATATGCTCTCGGAAGTTGGTCTAATGGACGGAGACTTCAATGATATAGATCATATTGGGTACGAAGCAAAAGACATCCCTTTCGGCTTTGGTTTTGGTCTACTTGTTAAAGTTCCACACTAAAACCCAGTCAACTGTATAAACCTTAATGTACTCCTACCTTTACATGGTAAAATATGCTAAACACATAAACTAGCCCGTAGAATTCATAATCAAAATATACAATGGGTTAACAGTATCATAATGTTTATTAATAGTAAATAAATTTTACAAATAATAAATTCGTGGCAACATTCTTAACCATTAAACGTATTTGAAAAGTGAAAAAAAGGCTACTGACAATCTTGGCTTTAGGGGTTTTGTTCCCTAAACTATGTGCACAGGAATTTAAGGTGAAACCCTATCTACAGTATTCCACCAAAACGAGCATGCGTATCTTATTCGAAACCGAGCAGCCCACCAAGGCCGTTGTTCGGTATGGAAACGCCCTAGCAGCGGCAAAAACCCCCAATCTATCTTTAAGCGTAGAAAGCGGGGGGCTTAAGACCATGCATGAAATCGCCCTTGTTGACCTAACGCCCGAAACCAACTATTTCTGGAGGGTAGATATCACGTCCCCCACCGGAAAGAGACGCTCTAGCAAGGTCTACACCTTCAAAACAAATGTAAACGATAACACTGCCTTTACTTTTGCCTTGGTCGGTGATTCCCAAAGGAATCAAAGTAAGGTAAAAGACACGATTGTATGGAGCCTAATTTCGGAACAGGTATGGAACAGTAGACCCAATTTTGTGGTCCATGTTGGAGACTTGGTCGATAACGGGTTAAGGGTCACCGATTGGACCGAACAATTCCTTCCCGAAGGGCACAAGTTGATGAGCCGGATCCCCATGTACACCGCCTTGGGAAACCATGAAAATGATTCGGAGTACTATTATCAATACATGGCTAACCCCAAGCCCGAGTACTATTATTCCTTTACTTACGGCAATGCCGAGTTTTTTGTGATCGATACCAATCGTGATGTGACCGAAAATTCGGAGCAGTACAATTGGTTGGAACAGGCCCTGGCAAAATCGACCGCCACATGGAAAATCACCATGCACCATCATCCACCCTACAGTTCGGAAGAAAACGATAATGGGGATACCTATGTTGGTCTATCCACAAATGGCGTGGTGGCCATAAGGGACCTTGTGCCCCTCTATGAGTTTTACGGAGTGGATTTTTGCCTGTACGGACACGTGCATATGTATGAGCGAACTTGGCCCATAAAGGATAATATGGTAGACCAGCAGAATGGTGTCATTTATATAAACTCAGGTGGGGCCGGAGGCCCAATAGAAGGCTTTGCCCCTACAAGGACCTGGTTTAGCCTGGAACAACGCCCGGTATACCATTATTGTACGTTCTCCATCTTCAACAAAACGGTCATCTTTAAGGCCATTGACATTGAAGGGCGTTTATTTGACACTTTTCAATTGACAAAAGAGGACGATCCTATCGTGGTGCAACCACCCGCACCCATTATCAAAGTGGCAGAGCATGAGTTTTACAAGCAAACCTCATTGACATTGGAAGGTGGTTTTGAAAATCTGACCATCCATTATACCCTGGATGGAAGCCAACCAACAACAAAATCTACAAAATACACAAAGCCGATACAGATTAAAAAATCGACAACTTTAAAGGCAATTGCGGTTGACCAAGACGGGAACACCAGTAGAACCTTGACCAAAAAGATTGTTCATGTTCCTATTTCAAAAGCCCTAAATGTGGGCAAGGTAAAGCAGGGGATCCAATATCATTACTATGAAGGAGAGTGGGATAAATTACCCGATTTTAAAACCCTAGACCCATTGGCCTCCGGTAAGGTCAACAATTTTCATATTGAAGGCTTAAATAAACGGGAAGATTCCTGGGGCTTGGTTTTTAGCGGATATTATTATGTGGATCAAGCCAAAGTGCATACCTTTTTTACCCGTTCCGATGACGGCTCCCAATTGTTGATCAATGATATTATGGTGGTGGACAATGATGGGGACCACTCCATGCGATTCATCAAGGGCAGCATCTACCTGGAAAAGGGGTATCATAAGATTGAAGTCCGATATTTTGACAATTATCATGGCCACAGCTTGGAAGCTGGTTTATTGAAAAATGGTGTTGAAGAATCCCCATTTTCATCAACAACTTTATTTCATGAGTAAATAGCCATAAACCGTTAGCCACCTATACGATTCTTTTTTAGGAATGCTTTTCTTTTGGTTTGGATATACCCAAACATCTCCCCAAGAAACAGATAGCCCGTTGTTGGCTTGTTTCTTGGGGATAAATCCTTTTGCTACAATCGCAACAGCCTATATGCCCATAATCTTCCTGCTTGATTGAGCCTTAGGTTGCCACAACCCATACCGCTGAACAGCCAAAACCATAGCTTTCAATTTATGCATAGTAAAGAAAGGAAATGGGCAACAAGAACCATTACGGATAAAAACCAGCTAAAAATATTTGATTACATTTGCGCCCCTGTAAGTTCATTAAGAGAATGAGCAAATGGTTGTGATCAGAATCTTAGTCTGTTCCAACCAGCATACAAAAGCTTAAATAAATAGCTTAAATTTTTGTTCATTGCATGTATTGGCCCACGTGGTGGAATTGGTAGACACGCCATCTTGAGGGGGTGGTGGGAGCAATCCCGTGGAAGTTCGAATCTTCTCGTGGGCACAAAGATAATTTCCCTTGGATTATTTTGTCTACATCCTGTATTCCAAACGATTTGACAAATTTTACATTGGCCAGACCAAGGATTTGGACAAACGCCTGGCAAGGCACAACCATGGGCTTGAAAAGGCCACCTCGCCATACAGACCTTATACCCTGGTGTGGATGACCAAAAAAAGTTCTAGGAGCCAAGCGGTCATCTTGGAGCAGAAATTGAAAAACCTATCCAAGGATAGAATCATAAAATTCATCGAAAAGTACCGCTAAAGTGGAAGTCCCGACGATGGCCGTGCCATGTCGGGATGCTGATAAGCTGCGCTTCGTCAGCATTCGAATCTTCTCGTGGGCACAAAGATAATTTCCCTTGGATTATTTTGTCTACATCCTGTATTCCAAACGATTTGACAAATTTTACATTGGCCAGACCAAGGATTTGGACAATCGCCTGGCAAGACACAACAATGGTCTTGAAAAGGCCACCTCGCCATACAGACCTTATACCCTGGTGTGGATGACCAAAAAAAGTTCTAGGAGCCAAGCGGTCATCTTGGAGCAGAAATTGAAAAACCTATCCAAGGATAGAATCATAAAATTCATCGAAAAGTACCGCTAAAGTGGAAGTCCCGACGATGGCCGTGCCATGTCGGGATGCTGATAAGCTGCGCTTCGTCAGCATTCGAATCTTCTCGTGGGCACAAAGATAATTTCCCTTGGATTATTTTGTCTACATCCTGTATTCCAAACGATTTGACAAATTTTACATTGGCCAGACCAAGGATTTGGACAATCGCCTGGCAAGACACAACAATTGGCTTGAAAAGGCTACCTCGCCATACAGACCTTATACCCTGGTGTGGATGACCAAAAAAAGTTCTAGGAGCCAAGCGGTCATCTTGGAGCAGAAATTGAAAAACCTATCCAAGGATAGAATCATAAAATTCATCGAAAAGTACCGCTAAAGTGGAAGTCCCGACGATGGCCGTGCCATGTCGGGATGCTGATAAGCTGCGCTTCGTCAGCATTCGAATCTTCTCGTGGGCACAAAGATAATTTCCCTTGGATTATTTTGTCTACATCCTGTATTCCAAACGATTTGACAAATTTTACATTGGCCAGACCAAGGATTTGGACAATCGCCTGGCAAGACACAACAATGGACTTGAAAAGGCCACCTCGCCATACAGACCTTATACCTTGGTGTGGATGACCAAAAAAAATTCTAGGAGCCAAGCGGTCATCCTAGAGCAGAAATTGAAAAACCTATCCAAGGATAGAATCAAAAAATTCATCGAAAAGTACCGCTAAAGTGGAAGTCCCGACGATGGCAATGCCCTGTCGGGATGCTGATAAGCTACGCTTCGTCAGCATTCGAATCTTCTCGTGGGCACAAAAATTCTTGTCTCTTCGTATATATTATCATAAATACTGCCTTTGTAGATTAAAATTGAGCTTAATTTTAACGGTCTGTTAAATGGGTATTTAAGTTTTAATTGTAACTTTGTTTAAGTTTTTTTTTAAAACTATGAACAATGTAAATAAATATTTTAGTATCCGTGACCTAGAAAATCTTTCGGGAATAAAGGCACATACCATAAGAATCTGGGAAAAAAGATATGGCCTATTGTCTCCGGAGCGTACGGAAACCAACATTAGGACCTACAGCCTACAAAGCCTCCAAAAGCTGCTCAATATCACCCTTCTCTACAATAATGGCTACAAAATTTCCAAGATTGCCCGAATAGTGGAATCTGAAATCCCGGTCATCGTTAGGGAAATTGTTGCCAATAACAGCGAAAAGAGCCATGCCATCAATGCGTTTAAACTTTCGATGGTAAATTTTGACCAAAATCTTTTTTTTAGCACCTATAACAGTCTTTTGGCCGAGCGCTCATTTAGGGAAATCTTTATTGAAGTGTTTATCCCCCTTCTGGATGAGCTCGGCCTATTGTGGCAAACCGACTCCATAAGTCCGGCCCACGAACACTTTATAACCCATCTGATCAAGCAAAAGATTTATATCAATACCGAAAAGTTACAGGTGATGGAGCCAACACAGAACGATAAGATTTTTGTGCTCTACCTTCCCGAAAACGAAATACATGAGCTTGGTCTTCTTTACCTAAACTATGAAATTACCCTAAAAGGGTACAAATCCATTTATCTGGGCCAGACCATGCCCTTGGAAAGCCTGACCGATCTAAAAAAATATTACGACAATCTTTATTTTGTGTCCTACTTTACCATTGCACCCAATAAAGACAATCTAAAAACCTATATAGACACCTTTAACACGGTGTTGAACAAAGACCAAAAGTCTTTTTTATGGATTTTGGGCCATCAGGTACAGCACTTGAGCATAGAATCGCTTTCCGGACACACCAAAACCTTCAATTCCATAGAAAAATTGATCAGTACTATCTAACTATGAAAAAGGTTGCAGTCATCGGTTCTGGTTTTTCTTCGCTATCAACGGCTTGTTATCTGGCACAATCAGGTTTCCAGGTCAATGTTTTTGAAAAGAACGGAACCATGGGTGGCCGTGCCCGGCAATTAAAGAGGTCGGGATTTACCTTTGATATGGGCCCCAGTTGGTACTGGATGCCCGATATCTTTGAAAAGTTCTTTGCCTATTTTGGAAAAAAGCCGAGTGATTACTACAACCTTAAGAAATTAGATCCTGCCTACAAGATTTTTTTTTCTGATGACACCTTGACCATAGGCGATTGTCTAGAAAAAATATGTGATGAGTTTGAACGCATTGAGGAAGGTAGTTCCGTTCATCTCCTAAAATTCATCAAAAAGGCACAGGACAACTATGATATTGCCATCAACGAAATTGTGCTCCGCCCAGGCTTGTCGCCACTAGAGTTGGTCACCAAGGACACCATAGTACGTGTAGGTCAGTTTTTTAAGACCATCAGTGGTGAAGTCCGAAAAAAGTTCCAAAACCCCAAACTCATTTCCACCCTTGAGTTTCCGGTATTGTTTCTTGGGGCAAAACCCAGTAAGACCCCGGCTTTTTACAGTTTTATGAACTATGCCGATTTTGGTCTGGGCACTTGGCATCCTGAGGGCGGAATGTTCCAATTGGTAAAGGCCATGCTCACCTTGGGCGAAGAATTGGGGGTTTTGTACCACCCCAATTCCGCTGTTGAGAAAATTGGAGTTAGCGGGAAAAATGTATCCAGTATACAAGTGAACGGAAAACAGCTTGAATTCGATATTATTGTCTCTGGAGCCGACTACCACCATACGGAGACCCTCCTGGATGACTCCCTTCGGCAGTATTCCGAGACTTATTGGGACAAAAAGACGTATGCTCCCAGTTCTTTGCTGTTCTATATTGGATTTGATAAAAAACTGGAAGAAGTGGAACATCACAACCTCTTCTTTGATACAGATTTTGGAAAACATGCCCAAGAAATCTATGATGATCCCCAATGGCCCACAGAACCCTTGTTCTATGCCAATTTTCCTTCCAAAACAGATGCCTCTATGGCTCCTGGGGATTGCGAAGCCGGCTTCTTTTTGGTACCCATAGCGCCCGGATTGGAAGACACCCCTGAATTAAGGCAGCAATACTTTGATGTCATCATGGACCGGTTTGAAAAGAGAACCAACCAATCCATAAAAAACAATATCCTATTTAAGGAAAGCTTTTGTGTGAATGACTTTGTAACGGAATACAATTCGTTCAAGGGCAATGCCTATGGCATGGCCAACACATTGTCACAAACAGCTTTTCTTAGACCCAACCTCATAAGTAAAAAAGTAAATGACCTATATTTTACTGGGCAACTGACAGTTCCAGGGCCAGGTGTTCCCCCGGCTTTGATTTCTGGCAAATTGGTTGCCGACCTAATTGCTAAGAAATATAAAAGAAGATGAAACAATTATTTGACAAGGTGTCCAATGCTTGTAGCAAGCTGGTGACCGAATCCTATAGCACTTCGTTCTCATTGGCCACAAAAATGCTGGGAACTTCCATCAGGCAGGATATCTACAATATTTACGGTTTTGTGCGCTTTGCCGATGAAATTGTGGATACGTTCCATGATTATGACAAAGCGTTGCTTTTTGCCCATTTTGAAAAAAACCTCCATCAGGCCCTCGAACAAAAAATAAGTTTGAACCCCATTCTAAATTCCTTCCAACGCACCTATCACCAATATCAAATTCCCCATCATTTGGTAGCCTCCTTCATGAAAAGCATGCGGATGGACTTGACGAAGAAAAAATACACCACGGACCAAGAATACAAAGAATACATTTACGGCTCTGCCGATGTGGTTGGCCTTATGTGCCTCTGCGTATTTGTGAAAGGAGACCAAGAGAAGTATGAAGAATTGAAAGATTCCGCCATGGCCTTGGGTTCGGCCTTTCAAAAGGTCAACTTTCTAAGGGACCTAAAAGCAGATTATGAACTTTTGGAGCGTTCGTATTTTCCCAACACCAACCTCCTTGAGCTTGATGAATTATCAAAGAAAAAAATTGTTGGTGAAATAGAGGCCGATTTTGCCAAGGGTTTCCTCGGAATCGAAAAATTGCCGCCAGAAGCACGGTTTGGGGTATACACTGCCTTCAAATACTACAAAAAATTGTTGCAAAAACTACAAAACACCCCGCCACTGGAAATAAAAAACACACGGATCAGGGTGCCCAATTATGAAAAATTCGGACTTTTGGCCCAATCATACGTGAATTACAAACTACAAATGGTTTAACATGAAAATTGTCCTCTGGATAGGGATCTTTTTGGCCACGTTCTGTTTTATGGAATTTATGGCCTGGTTTACCCACAAATACGTAATGCATGGTTTTTTATGGTCATTACATAAGGACCACCATAAAAAAGACCACGATTCTTGGTTTGAGCGCAATGATGCCTTTTTTATTTTCTATGCCGTGGTGAGCATGATTCTTTTTTATCTGGGTGCCGAAACCGAATTCTGGTATGGCTGGCCCTTGGGCTTTGGTATTCTGGCCTATGGTATCGCTTATTTTACGGTACACGACATCTTTATCCACCAACGCTTTAAGATGTTCAGAAATGCCAATAACTGGTATGCCAGAGGCATCCGTAGGGCGCACAAAATGCACCACAAGCATATAGGAAAAGAAGATGGGGAATGCTTTGGAATGTTGGTGGTTCCCTTCAAATATTTTAAGCGGTAACCCTAAGATTTGGGCAATAATGCATCCAATACCTCGTGTACCTTTTTGGAGTTCCAGTCCGCAACCCCTTTTTTTGAAACAACAATATTCCCGGCCGCATCAATAATATAGGTTGCCGGTATGGTACTCGAATTGAGTAATTTTGGCTCCTTGCCCCTCGAAAAATATACCGGAAGCTCCATTCCTTTCCTCTCTAGATACCCTTGCACCTTTTGTTGCTCATCATTGGCCAAGAAAATAAAGCTCACCTTGTGGCCATATGCCTTGTACAATTCGTTAAGACTGGACATTTCTGCAACGCATGATGGACACCACGTTGCCCAAAAGTTCACAAACACGACCTCTCCCTTAAATTCTTTAAAATTGATGCTATTGCCATCCATGGCTTGCAGTTGCCAAGAATAATCGTCCAGTTTAGGTCGTTCCCCAACTTCAGTGACCTTGGGCGAAAAAGAGATAAGCTTACCAACCAATACCCGAGCATGAAAACCAACGGGAGTGAAAAGAACCAGTAGAATTGCAACCACCCAAAAGACATCCCAAAACTTGACCTTCTTAAATTTTACCATGTCATTCGCTTAGTAGTCCATCCAACAAGCGATGCATCTTTTGGGTGTTCCAATCCGAAATACCCGTTTCACTTGAGACAATCCCTCCATTCTTGTCAATGATATACGAGGCTGGTGGCTTGGGAATATCCAAGGGTGTTCTGTCCCCTATGATCAAATACGTTATGGGTGCCGTAATCCCATGTCTGGCCACAAAGGCTTCTACCGGAGGTCTTTCTTCATTGGTGATCAGGTAAAAATCTACCTTGCCTTTGTAATCCTTGTACAATTTTTGAATACTGGTCATTTCGGCCTCACAAGCCGGGAGTTTCCAACTGGCCCAAAAAACGATGATGGCCACCCTCCCCTTCGATTTTTCAAAGCTGATAAAATTCCACGCTTCATCCTTTAGGCGCCAATCGTAATCGGATAGTGTTTTTCTGTTCGATGCCTCAACAATCTCTGGCGATTGGGCAAAAATCCGATTTAAAAGCAACTTTCCCTGATACCCCATAGGAGTCACAAAAAAGGAAAGTATAAAAAGAATGAGCAAAATATTGAGAATGGTCTTCTTCTTGGTCATATTCCGGAGGTTTTGTCAAAACTAAAAAACTCCCGATGAAACGGGAGTCTTTTATTGGAATATATAAATAATGTTATGCGTTCTGCTTCTTGATCAAGTTTAGGGCAGAACCTTCTTTGAACCATTCAATCTGGGAATCGTTATAGCTATGGTTGGCCATGATGGTATCCTTGCTGCCATCGGTATGGACCACTTCAATGGTTAGTGGTTTACCCGGAGTAAATGCTTCAATATCCGTAAAGTTAAAGGTATCGTCCTCCTGAATCAGATCGTAATCATTTTCATTGGCAAAGGTAAGTCCAAGCATCCCCTGTTTTTTGAGGTTGGTCTCATGGATTCGGGCAAATGACTTCACCAATACAGCGGCGACGCCCAAATGTCTGGGTTGCATGGCAGCATGTTCACGCGAAGAACCTTCCCCATAGTTATGGTCCCCCACCACAATGGTTTTAATGCCCTCTGCCTTGTAGGCACGTTGGACATCTGGCACACCGCCATATTCTCCTGTACGTTGATTTTTGACGAAATTGGTTTTCTGGTTATAAGCATTTACTGCACCGATCAAGGTGTTGTTGGCAATATTATCTAAATGTCCACGATATCGCAACCATGGCCCTGCCATGGAAATATGGTCCGTGGTACATTTGCCATATGCCTTGATCAACAGTTTCATTCCCTGAAGGCTTTCTGGTTTAATAGGCTCAAAAGGCTCCAACAATTGCAATCTTTCGGAAGTTGTTGAAACCAAAACCTCAATACTGCTCCCATCCTTGACCGGAGCCACAAAACCTGCATCCTCAACGGCAAAGCCTTCCGGGGGCAGTTCATAGCCACGTGGTTCATCCAGCATCACTTCTTCACCATCCTCATTGATCAATTTGTCCATAATCGGGTTAAAATCCAAACGCCCTGCAATGGCAATGGCGGTCACCAATTCCGGGGACCCCACAAAGGCCAGGGTATTGGGGTTGCCATCTGCCCTTTTGGCAAAATTTCTATTGAAGGAATGTACAATGGTATTCCGTGGGCCATCAGCAGCTTTATCCCCATACCTGTCCCACATTCCTATGCATGGGCCACAGGCATTGGCAAAAACCGTGGCCCCTATATGGTTAAAGGTGTCTATGAACCCATCCCGCTCTATGGTGTAGCGTACCTGCTCCGAACCCGGGGTAATGGTGAACTTTGATTTTGTCGTTAGCTTTTTGTCCGCAACCTGTTTTGCCAAGGAAGCAGCCCGAGAAATATCTTCGTAAGATGAGTTGGTACAGGAACCTATGAGCCCCACCTCAACATTCAACGGCCAATCGTTCTCCTTGGCAGTCTCGCCCATTTTAGAAATTGGCGTTGCCAGATCTGGTGTAAAGGGACCGTTTAAATGGGGTTCCAAGGTATTGAGGTCTATCGTTATCACTTGGTCAAAATAATTTTCCGGGGCTGCATAAACCTCGGGGTCTGCCGTCAGATGGCCCTTAACCTCAAGAGCGGCATCGGCCACATCTGCCCTATCGGTAGCCCTTAAATACCGATCCATGGATTCATCATAACCGAAGGTTGAGGTAGTGGCCCCCACCTCTGCACCCATATTACAGATGGTACCCTTACCGGTACATGACATTGCGGTTGCCCCTTCTCCAAAATACTCTATGATGGCTCCCGTTCCGCCTTTTACGGTAAGAATATCGGCAACCTTAAGAATCACATCTTTTGGAGCAGTCCATCCAGAAAGCTTTCCGGTCAACTTTACCCCTATGAGTTTAGGGAATTTCAACTCCCAAGCCATTCCTGCGATGACATCTACCGCATCGGCACCGCCAACTCCTATGGCGAGCATGCCCAATCCACCGGCATTGACCGTATGCGAATCCGTACCGATCATCATTCCACCGGGAAAAGCATAGTTTTCCAAAACCACTTGGTGGATGATTCCCGCACCCGGTTTCCAAAACCCGATGCCGTATTTTTTTGAGACCGATTCCAAAAAGTCAAAAACTTCATTGCTGGTCTCATTGGCCCTTTTTAAATCGGCCTCGGCCCCAACTTTTGCTTGTATCAGATGGTCACAGTGAACCGTGGTGGGCACGGCCACACTGGGCTTGCCCGCATGCATAAATTGCAATAAGGCCATCTGCGCCGTGGCATCTTGGCAGGCCACCCTATCCGGGGCAAAATCTACATAATCCGTACCTCTGGTGAATGTTTTGGTGGACACACCATCCCAAAGGTGTGAATACAATATTTTCTCGGCCAAGGTCATTGGTCTTCCTAAAAGCGCACGAGTCTTGTTGACCCGTTCTGCCATATGGGCATAAACCCCTTTAATCATGTCTATATCGAATGCCATGTGTTATTTTTTTTGCTATCTCAAATTACAAACAATTCAAAAAAACAACTTTATGCTTATGCTAAATATCCCTTATATGTCCATTTAAAATTCTTATTCCCTTTTTGCTGCACAGCACCATTGTAAAAAATGTATGGATCCCCACCTAAAATGCATCCAGTGGAAACAAAAAAAGTCCGGATTTCAAAACCCGGACTTTACCATCTAAAAACTTCTAAAATTTAGAGTACCAATTCTTTTTGGGATGGCTTAAACTTGGTCAGCACAATACCCTCAACTGCGGTTTCGTACTCTTCCATGGTCGGGGTCCTACCCAGAATTGTGGATAGTACCACCACAGGAGTTGATGATAATAGGGACTCTCCTTTTTTCTCATCGGAGTCCTTGACCACCCTTCCTTGAAACAGACGCGTAGACGTTGCCATGACCGTATCTCCCGGTTCTGCCTTTTCTTGGTTCCCCATACACAAATTACAGCCAGGGCGTTCCAAGTAGAGCATGTTTTCATATTTTGTACGGGCTGCATCTTTGGGTTCATTATCATCAAACTCAAAGCCTGAATACTTTTGCAACACTTCCCAATCGCCTTCTTCCTTCAACTCGTCCACAATATTATAGGTTGGTGGGGCAACGACCAAAGGCGCATTGAATTCTACCTTTCCTTGTTGCGCCTCAATGTTCTTTAACATTTGGGCCAAGATTTTCATATCTCCCTTATGTACCATACAGGATCCCACAAACCCCAAGTCTACCTGTTTGTTTCCTCCATAGTACGACAAAGGCCTAATGGTATCGTGGGTATAGCGCTTGGAGACATCTTCATTATGTACATCTGGATCCGCAATCATAGGTTCGGCTATCTCATCCAAATCAATGACAACCTCTGCGTAGTACTTGGCATTGGCATCTGGCCGTAAGGCTGGCTTCTCCCCAGATGTAATTTCTTGGATTCTGGTATTGGCTTTATCAACCAAGCCCTGAAGTACTTGCTTTTCGTTATCCATTCCTTTATCAATCATAATCTGGATACGATCTCTTGCAATCTCCAAGGATTCAATCAAGGTTTCATCTTCCGAAATACAGATGGAAGCCTTGGCTTTCATCTCGGCGGTCCAATCGGTAAAGGTGAAGGCTTGATCGGAGGTCAAGGTACCAATATGCACCTCAATGATTCTTCCTTGGAACACGTTCTCACCACCAAATTGTTTTAGCATTTGTTGTTGGGTTGCATGCACCACATCACGGAAGTCCATAAAACTTCTCATGTTCCCCTTGAAGGTTACTTTGACCGACTCTGGAATGGGCATGGTAGCCTCTCCCGTTGCCAATGCCAAGGCAACCGTTCCCGAATCTGCCCCGAAAGCGACGCCCTTGGACATACGTGTGTGCGAATCCCCACCAATAATTACATCCCAATCATCTACGGCAATATCATTTAATACTTTATGGATCACATCGGTCATGGAATGATATTGTCCTTTGGGATCACGAGCAGTGATCAGACCAAAATCGTTCATAAACCTCATCAACCTTGGAATGTTGGCTTTTGACTTATCATCCCAAACGGAGGCCGTATGGCAACCCGACTGGTAACCAGCATCCACGATTGGCGAAATAACGGTAGCCGCCATCATTTCCAACTCTTGGGAGGTCATTAACCCCGTGGTATCCTGCGATCCTACTATATTTACCTCAACACGAACATTGGATCCCGTGTGTAAGGTTTTTCCCGGGGTGGTACCCACAGCATTTTTGTTGAATATTTTTTCAACCGCTGTAAGTCCTTGACCTTCGATGGAAATTTCTTTTGAAGGGGCATATACCTGAGGGGCATCTATTCCCAATAGCTTAGCGGCAAACGTTTGCAATTTTTTACCGAACACCACGGCGTAGGATCCACCGGCCTTGATGAACTCCATTTTTTGTGGAGTCAACGCTGCTGAAATATCTTTTAATTCCTTATCACCATTGTATAGTTTCTTTTCTTTGGTATTGATGGTTAAAACTGTTCCAGTTTCAACCGAATACACTTGTTCTAAAACGGGTTCTCCGTCCGCATCATAAACTGGTTTCCCATCGGCATCCTTTTTTGTAACCCAGTTTTTAAGGTCAATTCCAATACCTCCGGTTACGCCAACTGTAGTTAAGAATATAGGTGCAATACCATTGGTGCCCGCAATTACCGGTGCAATGTTGATAAATGGTACATACGGACTTGATGGGATACCGGTCCATAAGGCTACGTTATTTACCCCGGACATTCTTGAAGACCCCACACCCATGGTTCCTTTTTCCGCAATCAGCATTACCCGCTTGTCCGGATGTTGTTCCTTAAGTGCCAAGACCTCTTTTTGCATCTCCTTGTTGTGTTCAAAAATACACTGGCCATGTAGCTCACGGTCTGAACGGGAGTGTGCATCTGCTCCTGGTGACAATAAATCTGTTGAGATATCCCCTACTCCGGCAATGTAGGTCACCACCTTAATCTCCTCGTCAACTTCGGGCAGTTTTGTAAAAAAATCGGCTTGGGCATAACTCTCAATAATGTCCTTGGCAATGGCATTGCCCTTTTTATAGGCTTCTTCCAAACGCTCGGTATCCGCTTCATAGAGAAAAACCTGTGTCTTCAACACTTTTGCGGCTTCTTCTGCTATGGACGCATCATTGCCCAATGCCAAATCCAACAGCACCTTTATGGAAGGGCCTCCCTTCATATGCGACAATTGCTCAAAGGCAAAGCTTGGCGTGATTTCTTCAACTACTGATTCCCCAAGGATGATCTCTTTTAAAAATTTAGCTTTTACCCCAGCAGCACTGGTGGTTCCTGGCAAAGTGTTGTAAATAAAGAATTTAAGGGAATCCTCACGATGTTCGTGATCTACGTCTTTAATCTGCGTTATAATTTCGCTTAGCAATTCTGCACCATCAATGGGCTTAGGGTTCAGCCCTTGGTTTTTTCGTTCTTCAATTTCTTTGACGTAATCTGCATAAGTATTCATTAAAGAAGCATTTTTAAGTTTTATATTTAGTTTTGTTATTATTCCTGTATTGAGATGATATGGTTAGGGTCATGCGTACATCCCTTTCAAAACATCTTTTGGAACACCTCTTTTTTAATCCCCACACCAAATATCATATTGAATTATTATTAATGATTTCAACGTTTTGGTAAAAATACGAAAAGCAATTATGTTTTCTTGTTAGAAAAGTTGCGATAAAATCAATTTGAACTAATTCTATTTTAAAAGCTCGGCAATCAAATCATCTACGGAAATACCCTCGGCCTCCGCTTTGTAGTTTCGTAGAATCCGATGCCTTAGAATTCCGTAGGCAACAGCATGGACGTCTTCAATATCAGGCGAAAACTTTCCCCTTACCGCCGCATGTGCTTTTGCCCCCAAGATTAAATTTTGGGAGGCCCTTGGGCCTGCCCCCCAATCTATAAAGTTTTTTACCAGTGCTGGGGCGGTCTCAGAATCGGGTCTTGTTTTATTGACCATCCTAACGGTATAATCAATGACATTATCAGGAACCGGGACTCGCCTGATCAAATGCTGTACATCCCTAATGGCGTCCGCACTGAACAAGGTATTCAATATTACGGAATCGTCTGAAGTTGTAGCCTTTACCACTTGGATCTCCTCTTCTATGGAGGGGTAGGTAAGTTGTATGGCAAACATGAACCGATCCAATTGTGCCTCGGGCAATGGATAGGTGCCCTCTTGCTCTATGGGGTTTTGGGTGGCCAGCACAAAATAGGGAAGGTCCAGTTTATATTGATGACCCGCCACGGTCACTGCACGTTCCTGCATAGCCTCCAACAAAGCCGATTGGGTCTTTGGGGGTGTCCTGTTAATTTCGTCCGCTAGAATGATATTCGCAAAAACAGGCCCTTTGACAAACTTAAAATTACGGTCTTGGTCCAACACCTCACTGCCCAAAATATCGCTTGGCATCAGATCTGGGGTAAACTGGATCCGCTTAAAATCCAATCCCAAGGTCTTGGCTATGGTATTTACCATGAGGGTCTTTGCCAAACCCGGCACACCGATCAACAAAGAATGGCCCCCTGTGTAAATGGACAATAGAATCTGGTCTATTACCTGTTCCTGACCAATGATGACCTTGGCTATCTCTTGCTTTAGGTCCTTATGTTTTTTTACCAAATGCTGAACCGCCGCTACGTCTGACATGCTTACTGCTTTACCCAATTATTGGCAAAATCACAGTCACGGTTCTGGGGGTTTACATGAATGTAATTCTCTTCAATATATTTATCCATCCATTCCTCAATGGCCTTGTATTGCTTTTCGCGAAGCGCCAAATCCTGTATTTTAAGATAGTCTCTGGCAAAATCTGCTTTGTGCTCATCAAAGCGGTTGGAAATCTTCATGATCTTAAACTTGGGGGCTCCCCCACGGGGGTCTTCTTCCTTAAGGGGTCTGGAAATTTCATTGTCCTTTAAATTCCTTATCTGGTTGTAAAGGGTCGGATCCATTTTAGTGAGCTCAAATCGTGAACTGAAGTCAATTGGGTTTCTGAGCACTCCGCCATCATACTTGGTCTCCTTTTCGTCTGAAAAATTAAGGGCCGCTTCGGCAAAGGTATATTTGCCATCTATGAGTTGTTGGCGAATGCTATCCAACTCCACAATTGTTTTTTCTATCTCAGCATCGGATATTTCAGGAATCAAAAGAATATGTCGCAAATCCACCTCTTGGCCTCGAATCTTCTCCACTTGGATGATATGATATCCAAAAGTGGTTTCAAAAGGTTCGGATATCTCCCCCTCCTGCAAACTGAACGCGACATCTTTAAACTCTTTGACAAAACCGGTCTCCTTGGTTATGCCCGTATACAAGCCCCCATTTGACTTAGAACTCGGGTCTTGCGTATTTAAAATGGCCTTCACCTTGAAACTGGAACCATTTTCTTCTACATCTTGCTTAATTCTTTGTAACCGATCAATTACCTTTTGTTTTTCTTCCTCGCTTGGCTCGGGCTGTTTTACAATCTGCGAAATCTCCAGTTCGGCACCGATCATGGGCAGGTCATCTTCGGAGAACTTGTTAAAAAACTGCCGTATTTCCTCTGGGGTCACCTCAATATCCTCAATGATCTTGTTCTGCATATTCTGCGACAACATCTGAAGTTTATTGATCTCGAACAGTTCCCTTCTAAACGATTCGGCATCTGGTTTTTTGTAAAACTTCAACACTTTTTCCATGGAACCTACCTGGGCAACAAGCTGTTGTATTTGGGCCTCACTCTGCGCGTTTACCCGTTCATCGGAGACCAACAAACTATCCTGTACCGCTTGGTGGGCATATAGACGGTCTTCCATTAGTTTTCCCAGCAGTTGGCACCTTGTAATATCTTGTGTGGAGGCCCCTTGATTTTTAAGGTCGATCAAGGTCTTGTCTATGTCAGAATCCAATATAACGTAATCGCCTATCACCGCGGCAATGCCATCGAGTTTAATTCGCGTCTTGGTGGTGGAGTCTTTTTTTGCCTCGACCATATCATTTTGGGCATTTGCCCCAAAACAGACCAATAAGAATATCAGGATATGTTTACTTGTCTTTTCCATAGATTTCAAATTCACTTTTCTTAAGGGCTTCATCCAATATATCGGTTTCAAGTTTGTTGACGAATTTCATTCTCCTTTTGTTGAGGATCAACTGCTTTATGTTGGGCTCAACATATTTTAAAGGAGCTATATCATTAATATGAAGCACTTTGGTAACCCTCCCCAAATATACCGCCAACGAATCCTGAAGCTCAAAAAATTGTGAGTTTTTTAAGTATTGCCCTTCGTTTTGAAAATTTAGGGGTGGTATTTCGTCCATTAACCGTGAGGCGCTGACCCAAATGGAATCATTCAGGTGTATTTTTTTAAACTGTACCGCAATGGAATCCAAAAAGACCTTGTCCTCCCGGTCAAATCGTTTCATACGTTCCACCACTCCTTCTTGGTTCAGAAATTGCTGGGGCAGTGCCACAAAATGCAACTGGACCAATTTCTCCGCCAATTTAAAGTTTTCCTTTTTCTCTTCGTAAAAACCATAGATTTCCAATTGGCTTATGGCAGTATCCTGTTGTTGGGCCACCAAAGCATCTACATAAGCCCTGGTATAGAGGTCTGCCCTGTAATCGTTGACCAAGCGGTCATATTCTGCCAACTTTTCCTCGGATAGGTTAATTTTTGCCTTTTCCAACAACAACTGTCCAGATGCCCAATTATTGATGTAATTATTGACCAAAATGGCACTGTCCTGTGGAGAGCCACTATTTTTTACCAATGCGGAAATATCATGCTCGTAAAGGTAACTTTCACCAACCCGGGCTACTGCCCTGGGATCATCCTTGGTATTAAAGTACTCTTTGCACGATACGCAAAAAACAACAAAAAAAACTAGAAAAAGAATACGGCCTCTCATCTTTCAACAAAGCATTTCGCAAAAATAACAATTAGTTATGGCAACGCAACCCCCGTTTCTTGCTTAACACAACTTTAGCAGCTAGAATCCCAAAGGATATTTACTACCTTTCTGGACAAAACCCATAACCATGCCCCGTGTTTATATTTTACCCATACTCTGCATTATGGTACTGTTCGGTTGCAATTGCGTTGGCGATGAAGAGATTTTAGAACTCGCCCTGCAGTCAGAAGATATTCGAATCAAAAGGGTCATGGAAAATTTGGACCGGCATGAAGTACAGATCAGATATACTCAGATCCACCGAAAAAATGATAGCCTTTACCTGACCGACCATGATTTTCAAGTAGACTCGAGTCGTTATTTTTACCCTGCCAGCACAGTTAAATTTCCTGCTGCCGTTGCTACGTTGGAGAAATTGAACTCCGTGGATTCCCTGAACCTACATTCTGTGTTCTATGTTGAGGGCGATACTGTAAAGACCACATTTGCAGCAGCTATTAAGGAAATTTTTGCCGTTAGCGACAATGAGGCCCACAACCGGTTGATTGAGTTTTTGGGATTTGATGGTCTAAACCAACGCATGATGGATAAAAAGGTGAACCCCATCCGTATCTCACATCGATTGTCCACCGTCTATGCTGATGATGTTGTGACCAAGCCCTTGGTTTTCTATATGGATGACAGTACTACCAGCGTATCAGCGAGCATTATTGGCAAGCCTCCCTCTCCCCTTACCCTGGAAAGCATAGAAAAAGGGAAAGGGTTCTTTGCCAAAGATTCCCTTTATTCCCAACCTTTTGATTTTAGCCTAAAAAACCATTTCCCCATTACGGCCCAAAGCGCATTGCTAAAACGTATTGTTTTTCCTGAGCTTTTTCCCAAGGATGAGCAGTTTAACCTTAGTAAGGAACAGTTTCGTTTGCTAAGGAACGCTATGGGTTCTTTGCCTTATGAACTGGACTATGACCGTAATGAGTTTTACGACAGCTATGTTAAATTCTTTATGTTCGGGGACACAAAGGAGCCAATGCCAAAGCATATAAAAATCTATAACAAGGTGGGGTACGCCTACGGTACCTTAACGGATTGCGCCTATATTAAGGACACCAAAAATGATATTGATTTTATGTTGGTAGCCACCATCTTGGTCAACAACGACAGCATTTTTAATGATGACGAATACGAGTATGAAGAAATAGGCATTCCTTTTTTGGCGCAGCTTGGTCGTGAAATCCACCAACTTGAGCTAAACCAGAAAAAATAAGGGTCTTGAATGGACCGTATGATTCTATTTGTAGCGGAGTTGGGTCTAAATAAACCACTATGGATTCAAAACCCTTAGTTTTAGTTAATGAATAAAATTCACCCGTGGTGCATTTTGCTATTTTAACCTTAAAAAGATATTTAGCGTTCATATAATGTTAAAATAACAACGATTTTCGTCACCCTGAACTTGTTTCAGGGTCACATTCCATAAATCTTAGTATAAAAATCCATAGTGGGATGCTGAAACAGGTTCAGCATGACGCATTTTTCAAAAAAATTCGTTTAAAAATGCACCACGGGTTAAAATTCATTTTAGCGTAAAATGTCATGCAGACAGAGCGAAGCGACGAGGAATCCCATAACCTTAAATTTATAATGGGATTTCTCGCTTTGACTTCGACAAGCTCAGCCACCGCTCGAAATGAAATACTATAAAAGTTTACAGAAACTAAAGTAACTGCAATAGAATTGCAAGGTTTTAACTTTTAACCAGATAATAAAGAAGAGTTTGCAAACCGTACCAAGAAAAAAACAGGTCAACTTTTATAGGGGTTACCTCAATGGAAAATGACCATTATCCCGAACACGTCCTTCTTGGAGGCAACAAACGGACAATTCACCTAAAGCAAAAACAATCTGGATTCTTTTTTTACATCTATTTGTTTTTCAAATTTTTGACTATTGGCATCAGATTTCTTACTCAATTAGTCCGTAGGAGCTTTTTCTATTAAGGTAATTCTTAATAAATTTATTGCACTAAATAACCAACTACCAACTTTCAAATGCATTTCAACTCCCCCATTGAAGGCTATTTGTGCTTTAGCCATGTATCCCATGAATATGATCCCGACGAGCTTATAAAGATTGATGAATGGACAAAAATTTGCGAGCGCAACAACCAAATAACAGGCTTTGTCCATTATGCCCATCCAAATTTTGTATTGTACGTAGAGGGCAACAGTAACAATGTAAACCAAATCATGCAATGGGTCATGGAAGACGATAGGCTAAAGCTGATCCACCATTTTAACGACAGGCAAAAACTACGGCGTCGTTTTCAAGGGTTTCGAATGCAGAACATCAGTCCCTATCCGTTTCCCGATCCTGATGCAGAAAGCACCGTCAATATCATTTTGTCCTCTTTGACAAAAACTTTGCAGGATTTGATCAATCCCACCGGAGAGTTACAGCAGAAATTATTTATCTCCATAGATAAATTATCAGAAATGGCAAGGGAATAATACCCTTCCAAAGAGCATCATTCCCTTAGCTGTGATTTTAGGACAGCTTTTTCCATTAGAATCCCTGGCAATCGGATTGTTTCACAATTGCTCCCACTCACTATGACTTTGTCCAACGGCTTCCGCCCAACCAGATCAAGACACTTTAATGTAACTTCCTTGTGGTGGATCGTTGGCCAATAGCACCTCGTCAAAATCTATACCTTCTATGGGTTTCAGCATTTCATTTTGATAATCCCATTCTATTCGTCTGCCCAATTTCCATGAAATCCCAGCCATATGTGCAGCAATGGCCTCTTCAAAACCTTCCTTGATGCCGCAACTCACCTTACCACCATTCTTTATCACACTGAGCCATTCCATCATATGCAAAAAAGTTGAATCTACACGCTTGCCGTTGATATAGGTCCACATTAAGCCCTTGTCTGCAAAGTATTGGGAAGTGGCCGATGAGATGGCATCTGGGACATTGGCTCCCGGGTTATATTGGTAAATGGGCACTCCAGGCTTCATTTTTTCCGCTTCCAACATATCTTGATAACGGGTAGAGCCCATATCGGGCCATACGGTCAACCGATTGCCCAATTCCATGGTAGCGTCATGGCCCATCAAAATGGTGGGTCGATTAAACCCGTTACCCAGTGTTGCGCTATAACAAAAGGTCATGCCTTTTTCTTTGTCCCTTAATTGACTGCTGCCCGTACTAAACCTGGGGAACTCCATGTTCACCTGCAACACATCGGGTACGTTCCTGCCATCCCTATGGCTATAGACCCCACCCGAAGCCATAACGGAATCTGGGATTCCCATGTTCAAAACACAGTTTAACCGGTCGTAATCATGGGTCAACAGATCGCCTGAGAGTCCAGAACCGTAGGCCCACCATTTTCGCCACCTGAAAAAGTGGTTTTTGTTAAAAGGTACTTTGGGAGCCGTTCCCAAGAACTGATCCCAATCAATAGTATTTGGATTTGCAGCGGCATTGATCTCATAGTTCCACGCTCCATTATCGTCGTTACGGTTGGTATTGGTCTGGATCAACGACACATGTCCCAATGTCCCTTTTTCCACAATATCACGTGCCGTACTAAAACTTAAGGTCTGTCTGTGCTGGTGTCCTACGGCAAAAACAGCTTTTGAGCTAGATGCGGCCTCCCTTAAGCGATAGGTTTCCGCAATGGTATGGGTCATGGGTTTCTCTACGTAAACATGGACCCCATTGTTCAAGGCCTCTATGGACATGGGGGCGTGCCAATGATCCGGTGTGGCAATGACCACGGCATCCACATCCCCGCTATGAATCATTTCTTGGTATGTTGTGTAACGCTTTATCTTGTTATCGGACGTGTTGAAGGACCGCAATGCTTTTTCTGCCTGAAAGTCAAAAACATCACAGACCCCTACCAGTTTTACATTCAACTTTTCCTGGTCCATAAAGTCCTCCAAAACTTTGTTGTCTGGATTCTCTTGAGTTTCCAACCGCATATCTTCCTTCCATTCTTCCGTGGCAAAACCCAGGGCCCTGCATAGATGCTCGCCACGACCTCCAAAACCTATAATTCCCACCCTTATGGGATCACCTCCAATTCCGGGAAGATCTGGGGGCAAGGAAGGTTGTATCTTTAACTGCTCCAATATTTCGGAACGTTTTCTTTTTTTTCCAACGGTAGATGAGGCTCCGGCCCACCATACAGCTCCTAAAATGGGCAGTCCCCCAAGGCCTTTTAACATATCTCTTCTAGACCATTTCATAGCGTTTCGGTTTCAAGTTCTTTGTGTTTTCTAAATCGTTCCAGGCCAAAATACCTCCCTGTTGGAAATTGGTATATGACAATGCATGCGGCCAATTCAATCAAATTTTTATTGACCAACCAATAGTTTCCCTCCACATTCAATTGTGTAAGGCCGGGTAAAGGCGGGTGGGCCAAAAAGTACAGCGCCAAAAGTGCGATGCCTGCTATTGCCCCGACTCGTTCAAAAATCCCCAAAGTCAGGGTAAAGCCCACCAAGAGCAGTGCAATAATGTTCAGGTTATCTACCCAGGGAATGACAGAATCACTGATCATTACTTTAAAAATACCCTTAAAAGGACCCTGTGCCGTTGCCAAATAACCAAATGCTGTCCAATCTGGATTGTATACCTTCACTATTCCTTCGAACAGAAAGTGCCAACCAATCAGAACACGCAAAAAGGCAACCCCTATTTTTAAGCTGTTTTTGCCATTCATAAGCCAAATGTTTTTATTCAGAATTGTATGCCCCTTAAGATAGTAAATGCGACCGGACATACGCAAGTGTGAAACTACTCTCCCTCCATTGATAAAACAATGATGAAAATCATTTTAGAAAGAACACACTCCTTAGGCAGGGTCCCCATAAAGGTCAAAATCTGAGGCCTCTGTGATTTTGATTTGGGTAAAATCGCCAATCTTCACATAATGTTTTGTGGCATCGATAAGGACTTCATTATCCACATCCGGAGAATCAAATTCGGTACGGCCCACAAAATAATTCCCTTCTTTTCGGTCAATGATGCATCGGAAGGTCTCACCTATTTTTTCTTGGTTCAACTCCCATGAAATCTGGGATTGAATTTCCATGATTTCATTGGCCCTTTGCTGTTTCACTTCCTCTGGCACATCGTCCTGTAAAGCATAGGCATGGGTATTTTCTTCATGGCTATAGGTAAAACACCCCAATCGCTCAAACCGCATTTGGGCCACCCAATCTTTCAAGGTCTGGAAATCTTCTTCGGTTTCCCCGGGATAGCCCACGATCAAGGTGGTCCTTATGGCCATTTTGGGCACTGCATTTCTAAAATCTTGCAGCAGTTGGGTGGTCTTTGCCTTGGTGGTGCCCCTTCGCATACTTTTTAATATGGGGTCGGCTATGTGCTGCAAAGGAATATCGATATAGTTACAGATTTTGGGCTCACTTTCCATAACTTCCATCACATCCATCGGAAACCCCGTAGGAAAGGCATAGTGCAGGCGAATCCATTCTATCCCATCTACCTTGGCCAATTTTTCAAGCAGTTCGGCCAAATTGCGCTTTTTATAGAGGTCCAATCCGTAATAGGTAAGGTCTTGTGCTATAAGAATAAGCTCCTTAACCCCTTTGGCCGCCAATTTTTCCGCTTCTACGACCAATTCCTCAATGGGTTTGCTCTTGTGCTTGCCCCGCATCAAGGGGATCGCACAAAACGAACAGGGCCTGTCACAACCTTCGGCTATTTTAAGATAGGCATAGTTTTTTGGTGTAGTGGTCAACCGTTCCCCCAACAGTTCGTGTTTGTAATCGGCTCCAAGGGCTTTTAACAAATTGGGAAGGTCACTGGTACCAAAATACGCATCCACATTCGGAATTTCCTTTTGCAGATCGGGCTTGTAACGTTCACTTAAGCATCCGGTCACAAAAACCTTGTCCACTTCGCCTGCTTCTTTTTTTTGAACAAAATCCAAAATGGTGTTCACACTTTCTTCCTTGGCATTGGCAATGAATCCACAGGTATTGATGACCACGACATTGCCCTCTTCCTCGTGCACCACTTCCTTGTCATTGGCCCTAAGCTGCCCCATGAGCACCTCGGAATCATAGACATTCTTGCTGCAACCCAAGGTCACCACATTTATTTTGTTCTTTTTGAGTGTTTTTGTGCGCATAACCAAAAATGGATGCAAAAATACAACAAGCGTATCAATTAAATAATTCCGATGGCCCAACGTTAAACTTTTATACAAGCACCCCGTCTAAATGAAAAACAGGATTATGAAAGCCAGCCTATTCCCTATCGTCTTTTTTGCTGTTATATGTTGGAGCTGCTCTACCGATGCCGAACCCCAAGAAGATGACAAGCCCAACGAAACCGAACGCTATTTTCCCCCATTGCAATCTGCCGAGTGGGAAACAACATCACCTACGGAATTGGGGTGGAACTCCGATTCAGAACAAGAACTCCACAACTTATTGCAAGCAAAAGGAACCAAGGCCTTTATCATCCTTAAGAATGGGAAGATTGCTGTAGAATGGTATTTTGGAGATTTTACCCAAAACACCTACTGGTACTGGGCCTCTGCAGGGAAGACCCTGACTGCTTTTACCGTGGGGTTGGCCCAGCAAGAAGGATTACTGAACATTACCGACAAAACCTCCGACCATCTAGGCTTGGGATGGACCAGCCTATCCCCCGAAAAGGAGGAATTGATCACCATTTGGCATCAACTCACCATGACTTCTGGAATGGACGACACACAATTTGATTGTGTTACATCAGATTGTTTGGAATACGTAGCCGATGCAGGTACACGTTGGGCATATCACAATGGTCCCTATACCTTATTGCAAAAGGTAGTTGCCAATGCCGCCAAAGAAGATTGGGACGATTATTTTAAAACCAACCTCAGCGACAGAATAGGCATGGATGGATTTTGGCTTTCCACCAACAATCAAAACAACGTATATTTTAGTACAGCAAGGAGCATGGCCCGGTTTGGATTGTTGAACCTTAACAACGGTATTTGGCAGGAAGACACCATTCTAGATGACCCTAGCTATGTTGCTGATATGAAGAATACTTCACAACCCCTAAACAAATCCTACGGTTATCTCTGGTGGCTGAACGGAAAAGACAGCCATATGATTCCTAGACTCCAAACCCAGTTTAGTGGCTCCATGATTCCCAATGCCCCTTCTGACACCTATGCCGGGCTGGGCAAAAACGACCAAAAACTCTATGTGGTACCCAGTAAGAATCTCGTCATTGTGAGAATGGGCGAAGATGCCAGTGATGGGCTTCTGGCAACTTCTGCATTTGATAACGAACTTTGGGAAAAAATCAATCTGTTTATTGACTAATCCATATACGTTTCTGGTAATTTTCTCGCCTTGGTCAACGCCTCAAAAGCACTACCCAACGCATAGAGTTTTCCTTCTTGAAACTGCTTGGCAATAAAGGTCATGTTAATGGGCTCCCCAGACTCTTGATACCCCATGGGAATGGTCAGGGCCGGATACTCCGCTACAGCAGCGACCCCCGCATTATAATTATTGATGGACAATATAGCGTCCAACTGATGTGCTTCCATTGGGTCATTAAAATATTTACGGCCATTGGCCCGTAATCTTTTGATGATGGATTGTAACCCTTCGGCTGAAGTTGTATCTGCCATGATCCCATCAAAACGGGCCTGCCCATAAGGTATTCTCACCAAAGAATCCTGCAGATTGAACGCTACCACATCGGCTACATTTTCAACCGTTACCATATCCTTGTTCTTTACTTGTGAAGCAATATAGGCAGGCAGGTCATTCTTCATATCGATGTTTAAAATGGACAGAAAACCATCAAACTCCATTTCCAGCGGTTCAAATTCAATGATAGTGGCTCCTGCAGCCTTCATTTTTTCAAGAGTCTCCCTATAGACGGGAATTTTTTCAACATAACTTTTAAACGCTCCAAATCGTTTTCCTTTTAGCGTGGCATTCCCATCAGCATACCAATGCTCATCCCAATCTGCCTGGACCGATTTATCATCCTCCATATCAAAACCCCGCATGGCATCTAAAAGAATCCCATTATCAATCACATTTTTGGTCATGGGACCGGGCGTATCCAAGGTACTGGAAATAGGCACAATTCCGGTACGGCTCAATAACCCGACCGTAGGTTTCATGCCCACCACGGAATTTTGGCCGGAAGGGGATAAAATTGATCCTGAAGTCTCTGTGCCCACAGCGGCCACCGCATAATTGGCCGCTGTGGAAGTGCCACTCCCGGCACTGGATCCTCCCGTATCAAAAACCCGACGACCATAGGGGTTCAAGGTCTGGCCTCCCACTGCACTTTGTCCATTGGGGCAATCACACACAAAATTGGCCCACTCGCTCAAATTCACCTTACCTAAGATCAACGCTCCTTTTTGTTTCAATTGCTTTACGATAAAGGCATTATCGGTTTCATTCTGCATCAAGGCTATGGCCCCTGCCGTGGTTTTCATACCCGCAACGCCAATATTGTCCTTTAACAAAATGGGCATTCCATAAATGGGGCTATGGCCCTCTGCATTGGCATCTAATTTTCGAGCTTCCACCAAAACCTCCGGATTCAATGCAATGACGGTATTCAAGGTAGTTTCATTGGGCAGTTCGTATTTATAGATGCGGTGCAAAAAGAACAATGCCAATTCCTCATAAGTAAACTTTTCATTGGAAACATGATTTTGAATGGTAGGAATATCCTGCTCCAACACCAAGGGTTTCATCATTTCATATTTTGCTACGGGAAATTTGGAAACCTCTGCATAAAGCGGTTGAAAGACCTTATTCTTGTCCAGCACTTTACTCTGAATGAATTTATAGCGCATTCTTTCCTTTTCATGATCAGCATTGGCGGCCACTTCCAAAGAGTCGTCATAAGGGACCCACAAGGGTTTTGCCCCATCAACAGTCTCCACTTCTCGCCCTGCCTTAGCGTCTTCCTTTTGAAAAAATTGGCAGGATTGAAGCCCCAACAACACCCATGACAATACTAGCGCTTTTCTAATATGCTTTTCCATTTCAATATGTTTTTTTGGTTCATTCATACAAATTCGTTTTACTGCTTCGCAAATTTCAAAATGATTTTTATTCCGAGATGATGACAGCCCCATAATCTCCCAACCCGGCCTCTACCAAACTCTTGACCTGGAAAAAATAATTTGAGTCCTAAAAACAAAAAATACAATGGGTAAAAACCTTTTTGAAAAAGAAGCATGATCGTCACCTTAGCTTGGCCCTAAGCTATGATAAATTATCCATTTATTTGGCAATGGCCAAAGACACCTATAGAGCACTAGGTATCCTTACGTTAAAAGAGTAGCAAAAAAATCTTTGCCCAAAAACTTTCGCTCCAAGGCAACCACGAGTTCCATCTTGGCCACTTTCTTGACATCCATAGGGCTTGTGGTGTTGGACACAAAATAAATTTTTGGGTCTTTGCAGTCATAATTCAATTCTTGATACTCCTCCACAAAATCAAATCCCGTTTTAAGGGGCATGTTTATATCTATAAAAATATAATTGGGCCATGCTTTACAGTCCTTGGCGGTTATGAGTGACTGCAAATAATCCAGCACATTGTCCACGGTATAAAAACTCTTCACATTGTCGTCGGGAACCCCCACCTCTTTCAACATGAGTTTATGATATATATGTGCCGCATTGTCATCATCGACCAATACTATTTTCTTTGACTTTTTCATTCTCAAGGCGCTTTTCTTTTCTTTTTGGGATAGTAAAGGTAAATACGGTGCCTTCACCATAGACAGAGGTAAAACGAATGTTTCCTCCATGTTGTTCAATAATTTTTTTGCAGAACGACAGCCCCATACCCGTACCACTATAGTTTTCTTTTAGGTTAAGCCTGGTATAGGGCTCAAAAATATCTACCTTGGTTTTTGGCATACCAATGCCATTGTCCCCTACAGTAAATACCCATAGCCCAACCTTTTCTTGGAATTCGACCCAAATCCTAGATTTATTGTTGTTCTTGGAAAACTTTACCCCATTGCTCAATAAATTCTGGAACACCCTCTTTACCTTTACACGATCTGCGATGATCGTGGGCAAATTATCCGCAATCTCCAGCGTTATGCTTTTTTCATCAATTGCTAGTTGCAACATGGATATGACCTCTTGCACCAATACTTTACTATCAAATTTGGAACGGTTTATTTTTTGTGAATTGACCTTGGAATACTCCAAAAGATCTTCCACCAGCCTATACATTTCCACACTGTTGCCATGAACAATATCGCAGAACACCTTTTCTTGGTCTCCCAGATCATCGTAGAGCCTATCCTTTAACAAGTTTGAGAAGGTCTTTACCGTATTTGCGGGCGCCATTAGATCGTGCGAGGCAATATGGGCAAACTGCTCCAATTGGATATTGGATTCAATATATTTTTGCAATTCCTTGTTTTTCTCTTTCAATTGCTTTTTTGCCTTAATCTCTTGGGTCATATCCGTCAGGAATGTCACCACCATTTTCTTTCCATCATCAGACTCGTTCAACCCACTGGTAATTCGCATCTTGTACTTTTCTCCCTTCAGGTTTTCAAAATCGACCACCATCTGGTTCATCTGGCCGGCACGGTAAACCCCTGCACAAACTTTATGGAACTCGTCAATTTTTTTCTTGCTCTGGTTATAATCTTTCACAAAATGGGTAGGGTTAATTTTTCTAACCTCTTCAAAAGATCTTGCCCCAAACAACTCCAACGCCCTTTTATTACAGAAGACTATTTCTTTGGTGGTACATTCCCTGTAGATGATTCCATCACTTGATGCATCAAAAATATTTTGAAGCTGTACGTTCTTCTCCTGTAGCTCTCTTTTGGCCCCATACTCTTCGGTGATATCTACAAAAAAGGTAATGGAACTTAGCCCCTCATCATTGGAGTCGTCCAGTGTGCTCGTCATCCTGATCTTCATCTTTTCTCCCTTGAGGTTTTCCCAATCAACATCTTTATACTGGGTATCCCCCCCAAAAAATTCCTTTGACCATATGGCTTGGAACTTGTCATCATCCATATCCCTGTATTTGGGCATCAAATGTTTTGGATTAAGACGGTTGACGTCCTCCAAGTTTGGAGCACCACAAATTTCCAAAAACCGCTTATTGCAGGAAGTTATCTCATTGGTCATCAAATCCCGATATACTATCCCAGAATTGGATACGTCAAAAATCTTCTGCAATTGCTGGTTCTTTTGTTGGATGGTATTACGATACCGCTCCAAAACAATGAAATACATTTGATGCAAAAGAAAAAGTCCAAAAATTAGTCCGTAACAGATTATGATGTTATTGGCAATGTAATGGGATCCTTCATCAATATTCATAAATTTTACCTCATTGACCAAGGTTATTGTACAGCCCAGCAGACATATAGATAAATAGAAGACCTTGGTAAGGGTATTTCTAAAAAAAAGAACCGAGAACCCTATGACCACCGGATAGATCAACACCAGTGGGTAGCTTGCCAAATGGGTGAATGACGCATAGGTAAACCCCACAACATAAGGAATCAATTGAAAGTGTGCCGCCATAATGGATCTGGTGGCAAAAAAACCAAAGAGCGCAAACAACATTAAGACAAAACAGATGGAGGCCAAGGTCATATCCTTGTCCAAATATGCCCGTATCATGACCAAGAGATTACAGGTTACACTGATCACAAGCAGATATTCGAACATCTTTCTGCCGAGCAACCCACGATCTAACAACTCATTATTTGAAAACTCCATAATAAGTTCAACTGGTTAATCTTGAAGGATGGTGGTAAGGAATGCTCATAAATCATCCGAAACGTTTTCCATCAACGCCGTCAATTCAGTAACACTCCTTAAAATCATATCGCTGTACAATTCCAAATTTTCAGTTTTTTCGTCCAATAGGTCAATCTTGATAAGATGGGCAAAACTTCTAATCGTGGTAAGCGAATTGGAAATATCATGAGAAATGTTGGTATCTAACATAACGGGATATTATTAATATGTTTAACTAGATTGAAGGGGGAATCTTATCTAAAAGTTAAGTATTTTTTTTCAGAAAAAATATATATAGGATATTTTACTGTTGTTTTTTTGTTTTTTTTATACAACAAACACCCTTTTTTATGTTTATCTTAAAAAATTAACACTTCAATTGATTTGAGTAAAGATAAAAAAAAACGCGAACTGTCAAAATATAGGCTTGAATTGTTAAATTCAGCCTATAATTATCATAGCTTAAAGAAAGAATCTACAAATTCATACTTATTGAAGACCTGAAGGTCCTCTATCCCCTCGCCGACACCTATGTATTTAACGGGGATTTGGAATTGATCAGAAATACCGATGACCACCCCACCTTTGGCAGTGCCGTCCAACTTGGTCACGGCCAAACTGGTCACCTCCGTGGCCTTGGTGAATTGTTTGGCCTGTTCAAAGGCATTTTGGCCCGTGGAGCCATCCAAGACAAGAAGCACATCATGCGGTGCATCTGGCACCACTTTCTGCATGACCCGTTTTACTTTGGAAAGTTCATTCATTAAGTTCACCTTATTGTGCAAACGCCCGGCGGTATCCAGCAAGACCACATCTGCATTATCTGCCATGGCAGAATTTAAGGTATCAAAAGCCACAGAGGCAGGGTCACTGCCCATTTTTTGCTTGATGATGGGAACATCTACCCGTTCTGCCCAGACCTGCAATTGGTCTATGGCTGCAGCCCTAAAGGTGTCACCAGCACCCAAAATCACTTTCTTACCCTGATTCTTAAACTGATGGGCCAATTTGCCAATGGTTGTGGTCTTGCCCACGCCGTTGACCCCAACCACCATGATCACATAAGGTTTGCTTTCTGTGGGAATTACAAAGTCTTCTTCCTCACCCACATTGGTTTCCGATAGCAATGCGGCAATTTCTTCCCGTAGGATGCCCTTCAATTCTTCGGCACCCATATACTTTTCCTTGGACACACGTTCCTCTATACGCTCTATGATCTTTAGGGTGGTCCCCACTCCTACGTCTGAGGTTACCAGAACCTCCTCAAGATTATCGAGGACCTCATCATCCACCTTGGATTTTCCGGCAACGGCCTTGCTCAGCTTGCCAAAAAAACTGGCTTTACTCTTTTCAAGTCCCTTGTCCAGGGTCTCTTTTTTGTCCTTAGAAAATATATTTTTGAATAATCCCATTGTGTTCAAGATAGAATTCAAAGATAGGAAAGTGCACGAAAACTCTTAAAACAAGAAAGCCACTCGGGAGAGCGGCTTTCAAAATTATATTCTTTTGGCGTGAACTACTTCTTGTTCAACCAATCATTTACCAATTCTGGAGCCATCACAGACTCAACAAAAGTATAGGCCCCTGTTTTTGGCGACTTAACCATTTTAATGGCCTTTGTCAATCTTTTTGAACTACTCTGTAGGGTTGCTACCGTCTTCTTTGCCATGGCTTATCTTTATTTTATCTCTTTATGAATGGTCATACGCTTTAGGATGGGATTGAATTTCTTGATCTCCATACGGTCAGGCGTATTCTTTTTGTTCTTTGTGGTAATGTATCGTGAGGTACCCGGCATCCCAGATTGTTTATGCTCGGTACACTCTAAAATAACTTGAATTCTATTTCCTTTCTTAGCCATTGTTACCTCGTTTTATATGGTCGTACCTTTGGCACGCATTTCTTTTAAAACAGCTGAAATGCCCTTTTTGTTAATGATCTTGATTCCTTTTGAGGACACATTCAGGGTCACCCACTTATCCTCTTCGGGAACATAAAATTTCTTTTTGAAGATATTGGCATCAAACCTTCTCTTTGTCTTATTGATGGAAAAGGAAACATTATTGCCAAACATTACCTTTTTACCCGTTACTTCACAAATCTTAGACATTGCCTTAGTGCTTAAATTTTTAGCGAGTGCAAATTTAGATATTTATTGTTGTCCCACAAAATCCATGTTCAGAAATTTAAGATTTCTTTGCAAAGAAGTTCAAAAGCCTTGTTTACCGATTTTTTTACCACCCTTTCCCGGGGGTTGCCCATAGCGAATTCTTGGGCAAAGGTACGTTCCGGGGTACTAATGGCTATATAGACCGTGCCCACCGCTACATCTGAATCTCCCTTGACCGGTCCGGCATTACCGGTTGTGGCAATGGAAAAATCCGTCCCTATGATCTGTTTTACATTTTTGGCCATGGCGATGGCTACCGCCTCACTGACGACGGAATGTTCCCGTACCATATCCTCCTCAACGCCCAAGAGCTTTATCTTGGTCTCCGTGGCATAACTGACCACAGTACCTTTAAAATAGTTTGAAGCCCCGGGAACAGCGGTCAATTGCTCTGCAATTTTACCCCCCGTAAAACTTTCGGCCGTGGCCAAGGTCATGCCCTTATTGGTCAAAAGTTTGCCAATCAGAGCCTCTATGCTTTCGTCCCCTTCTTCCCCATAGATAATCTCCCCAATGATGGGATATAGCTTTTTTACTTCCCTGTTGATTTTCTTTTCCAGTTGTTCCCTATCATGGCTTTTTCCGGAAAGCCGAAGCCTAACACGGCCCAGACTGGGCAAATAGGCCAATTTTATGCCCTCTGGAAGCTTGTTCTCCCAATCCTCTATGGCATTGGCAATGGCACTTTCCCCCCAGCCATAGGTCATTATGGTCTTGTGGAAAATGTGCGGGCGTTCAAATTTTTCAATGGCCCTGGGAAGTACCGCCTCTGCCATCAAAGCCTTCATTTCATAGGGCACCCCGGGAAGAAAGACAAACACCGTCCCCTCCTTTTCCAACCAAAGTCCGGGTGCTGTCCCATAATTGTTTTGCAAGAGATGGGCTTTGGTGGGCACGAGGGCCTGCTTGCGGTTTAGTTCTGAAATAGGCGTGGATTTATACTTTTGGAACAGCATTTCTATATGCTGTAATAAGTCATTGTTCCGTTCCAACCTATCTTCAAAATAGGCACATAGGGCCTCTTTGGTCACATCGTCTTTTGTAGGCCCGAGCCCCCCCGTGACAATTACCAACCCGCTTCTTTTATTTGCCCCTTCCAAGGCCCTTAAAATATGACCCCGGTCATCCTGTACCGATGTAATCTGATATACCGAAATACCAATTTTATTGAGTTCCCCACCAAGGAATGCCGAATTGGAATCTATAATTTGACCAATGAGTATTTCATCACCAATGGTGATAATTTCAGCTTGCATGCAATCGGTTTTGGCTTATGCCCTTACGGGAAGTGAATCTACAAATAACTTGATAATATATGGAGCAATCTATACTTCAAAATCGTTATGCAACTCAGAAATCACCTGCAGTACGTCTTTTTTGAGCGATGAAAACTTGCTTGTAATCTCATCCATGCTGCCCACATTCTTTCCCATAAGTTCTATATCCAAAGCATTTGCCCGGGTTTGTTCCATTCCCATTAAATCTACATTGGGCTTTATCTTGTGGGCCAATTTGTATATCTGTTCAAAATTTTTGGACGTCACGGCATCTTCCAAGGCCTCTAGATCGACCGGAACTTCTTCTAAAAAAACCGAAACAACTGAAAGTACAAAATCCTCATCTCCTTCCGCCATTTCATTGATCTTGTCTAAATTGTAAATCATCACCTTACGTTTAATGTAAAAATATTCTCACCTTCAATTCTTCCTTCAAGGTAGTCATTTTGCGCTACTTTTCCAACACCTGCCGGTGTTCCCGTAAAGAGCACATCTCCCTTTTTTAACATGAAGTATTGAGATACGTGAGCTATGAGTTCATCTATGTTCCAAAGCATTAAATTGGTATTTCCATTTTGGACGAAAACCCCATTTTTTAACAAGGAAAACCCTAAATTACACAAATTATTGTACTTATCCTTGGGCATCCATTTGCCGATTACGGCAGCGCCATCAAAGCCTTTGGCCTTTTCCCAAGGCAACCCCTTGGCTTTCAGATTACTCTGCACATCCCTAGCCGTAAAATCTATTCCCAAACTTATTTCATCAAAATATTTATGGGCAAATTTTGGGTCTATATGTTTTCCTACCTTTTTTATTTTGACCAAGACCTCAACCTCATATTGCACCTCATTTGAAAACTCCGGGATATAAAAATCCTGTTCCTTGGGCAAGACAGCAGAGTCCGGCTTAATGAAAACCACAGGCTCCTGTGGCCGTTCATTCTGAAGTTCATCAATATGGTCGGCATAGTTTCTGCCGATACAGATCAATTTCATTTAAAGTGGTTTAAGAAAGTTTATTGTTGAGTTTGCTCAACTTTAACTGCGTCAGCACCTTTTTGGTGTACAAGGGAAAATCGGCATTCAATATCCAACCAAAATAGCCCGGTTCGGATTCCAATACCTCATCCACTTTTTTGCCCTTATGCTTACCAAAGTTGAAGATGGGCTCCCCTTTTTTGTCTTTGGCTATAAAGCCCGCAAAATCCAACGATTGCTTTCTGGTGGTAAAATCCGAAAGCTTTTTTACATTGTTTTCCAACTCTGGATACCGTTCCAACTGGGCAAGCAACACCTCATAGGTGGCAAGGGTATCTGCTTCGGCACTATGGGCGTCTTCCAGGTCCTTTCCACAATAAAATTGATAAGCGGCTCCCAAGGTTCGCTTTTCCATTTTATGAAAAATGGTCTGCACATCTACCGAAACCATACTTTTCATATCAAAATCCACCTCTGAACGAAGCATTTCCTCGGCCAACAACGGTATATCGAACCTGTCGGAATTAAACCCGGCCAGATCACTATCCTTGATCATGCCATAAACCTCTTTGGAGAGCTGTTTAAAGGTGGGCTCATTGGCCACTTTTTCATTGGAGATACCATGTACGGCCACTACTTCTGGCGGTATGTTCATCTCTGGGTTCACCAACCAGGTCTTGCTTTCCTTATTTCCGTTGGGATAAACCTTTAATATGGAGATTTCTACAATCCTGTCTTTGGCCACATTGGTACCCGTGGTTTCCAAATCAAAAAAACAAATTGGCTTAGAAAGTTGTAATTCCATGTATTGTGGGGGATTCTTTTACACAAATGTACAGTTTGTACTTTGCTTTGGAACACCAATCTGTATTAAATTTCCCGATCCACATCCCAAGATTCGAGATAATCGGCCACGCTTTTGACGAACATGCCCCCCAAAGCGCCGTTTACAACCCTATGGTCATAACTGTGCGACAGGAACATTTTGCTACGAATGCCTATAAAATCGCCTTCCGGGGTTTCTATTACCGCTGGTATCTTTCTAATGGCGCCCAATGCCAAAATGCCCACTTGGGGCTGGTTAATGATCGGTGTGCCAAAAACGCTACCAAAGCTCCCTACATTGGTTACGGTATAGGTACCCTCTTTTATCTCATCGGGCTTTAATTGATTGTTCCGCGCCCGATCGGCCAAATCGTTGACCGTTTTTGCCATACCCACCAAGTTTAACTGATCGGCATTTTTTATAACGGGAACGATCAGGTTACCATCGGGCAATGCGGCCGCCATACCCAAATTGATGTTCTTTTTCTTGATGACCTTATCGCCCTCCAAAGAAATGTTAATCATGGGGTATTTTTTGAGGGCCACTGCAACAGCTTCCATAAAAATTGGGGTGAAGGTGAGCTTTTCCCCTTCGCGTTGCTCAAAGGTTTTCTTTACCTTATTTCGCCAATGCACCACATTGGTCACATCTACCTCAACAAAGCTTTGCACGTGGGCTGATGTGGCCACACTATCCACCATATGCTGGGCTATGATTTTGCCCATTCGGGTCAATGGAATTATTTCATCTCCCTGCTTAACCTCCATTGGCCGGGGAGTTTCTTTCTGGACTTTTACGGGTTCTGGCTCCTGTGTCGGCTCTAGCCCGGGTTTGACCTCGGGCCTTTGGACTGCTGGGCTTCCGTTGGTTCCCCTGTTTTCAATAAAGGCCAATATATCATTTTTGGTCACCCTGCCCTCTTTTCCCGTGCCGGGAATGGTTTCGAGTTCTGCCATGGAAATGCCCTCCTCTTTGGCTATATTTCTCACCAAAGGGGAATAAAAGCGTTCTGATCCCGAAAAGTCATGGACAGGTTCGGTGGCAAATGTTTCAGCCACCTCTGTTATTTGGTTTTCCAATTCTGCCACTGTTTCCGCTATTTCTTCAGCTATGGCCACCTCAGAATCGGCTTCATCCACAGTAACATCCAACTCTCCTTCAATTTCAATTACCGCAACCACTTCGCCCACCTTAACAACATCATCAACCTCAAATCGTTTCTCCACCAACTTTCCCTCAACCTCGCTGGGCACTTCGGAATCCACCTTATCTGTAGCAATTTCAAATACAGGTTCATCCAATTCAATGGTGTCTCCAACTTCTTTGAGCCAAGTGGTCAAGGTTGCCTCGGCAACACTCTCTCCCATTTGTGGTAATTTTAATTCGAATTTTGACATATTCTTAATTGAGATATCGATTATGGGCTGTTTTTTGCAAAAATACTATTTTACCAATCTATTCATTGACTTTATGCCATCAATTTGCCTTTATGGAATTTTCAAAGGGCACCCTGTTCAAAATACTTCTGCCCAAGGTAATCTCATCAGCATATTCCAATTCATCCCCTACTGAGATTCCCCTTGCAATGGTCGATGTGATCACATCCAACCCTTCCAACTGTTTATAGATGTAAAAATTGGTGGTATCCCCTTCCATGGTGGAACTCAGGGCAAAGATCAGTTCCCGTATCCCTCCATCCTTGACCTTTTGCACCAAGGATGGGATATTCAAATCCTGTGGGCCTATCCCTTCCATGGGGGAAATCTTACCCCCCAATACATGGTACAGCCCTTGGTATTGCGAGGTGTTCTCAATGGCCATGACATCTCTAATATCCTCTACCACACAGACCAGACTTTCGTCCCTGTTCGGGTTGGAACAGATTTCACAGAGTTCGGTATCGGAAATGTTGTGACAGTTTTTGCAATACCGCACCTGGGTGCGCAAGGCCGCCAATGCATTGGTGAGGTCTACGGTCTGGCGCTCGGGCTGCTTGAGCAAATGCAGCGCCAAACGCAAGGCGGTACGCTTTCCAATACCGGGCAACTGCGAGATTTCGTGCACAGCATTCTCCAAATATTTTGACGAAAATTCCATCGCCCAAAATTACGATTTTATCTTCGGGAATTTTGATTTTGTATTTTGTACCACAAAACCGTTTTATGACCGCCTTACAGATCTTGCTGCTCATAGGAGCCTACTTTTTGGTTCTTTTGCTGATTTCCTATTTTACCGGAAAGAATGACTCAAACACCGATTTTTTTAAGGCGGGAAAACAATCGCCTTGGTACCTTGTGGCCTTTGGCATGGTGGGGGCATCACTTTCCGGGGTCACCTTTATCTCGGTTCCGGGATGGGTAGAAGCCTCTGAATTCAGTTATATGCAAGTGGTGCTCGGATACCTTATTGGCTACTTTGTAGTGGCGTTTGTATTACTCCCCATCTATTATCGGTTAAACCTAACGTCCATTTATGAATACCTAAAAGAACGCTTTGGCCCCACCAGTCATAAAACAGGGGCTTTTTTCTTTTTTGTTTCGCGTGTATTGGGAGCCGCTTTCCGTTTGTTTTTGGTGGCCATTGTGCTGCAACAATTTGTTTTTGATGATTTTGGCATCCCGTTTGAAATCACGGTCGTTATCTCCATCTTGTTGATTTGGATCTACACCAACCGTGGAGGAATCAAAACCATTGTATGGACAGACACCCTGCAGACCACTTTTATGATCTTGGCCGTGGTCTTGTCCATCATATTCATCAATCGGGAATTGAATTGGTCCTTTGGCGAATTCTTGGCCTCGGACGAACTCAAGGACTACAACAAGTTTTTGTTCCTTGATGATTTCCTGGCCCGCAACCATTTTGTCAAATCCTTTGTGGGGGGCATGTTCATCACCATCTGCATGACCGGATTGGATCAGGATATGATGCAAAAAAACCTGACTTGTAGAAATTTAAAGGATGCCCAGAAGAATATGGTCTCTTTTAGTTTTGTACTGGTTGGGGTGACCTTTTTATTTATGCTCTTGGGGGCCTTGCTCTTTATCTATGCCCATAAAAATGGGATAGCCGTTCCCTTGATGGATGGCACTCCCAAAACCGATCTATTGTTTCCGGAAATTGCCCTGAACAGCAATCTGGGGCTTACATTGAGCATCACCTTTATGCTTGGCCTGATTGCAGCGGCATACAGTAGTGCCGATAGTGCCCTCACCTCCTTGACCACTTCTTTTTGTGTGGATTTCCTAAATGTTGGGCAAAAACCCGAAGCCGAACAAAAGAGGATTCGGAAACGCTCCCATATTGGGATGAGCCTTCTTCTGATTCTGGTCATCATTGCCTTTAAGTACATCCTTAGCAGAAATGTTATTGACAGTTTGCTCATTGTTGCCGGTTACACCTATGGACCATTATTGGGCCTCTTTGCCTTTGGCATTTTTACCAAACACCCGATCAAGGACAAGTTTGTATGGATCGTAGGGGTTCTTTCTGTGGTCCTCATTGCCATTTTTGACAATATTGACCCCCAGTATTTGGGAGGCTATGAAATGGGGTATGAATTACTGCCCCTAAACGGACTATTGACCTTTTTGGGGCTGTGGTTGATCAAAAAACCCCGTACTGCCCCGTAGAAAGCAACACTAAAGTACAGGCCACCTCCCCCTGAATACCATTTGCTTTGAGCAGATCATACAACTCGGGATTTTCCGTTCCCGGATTAAAAATCACCTTCTTAGGTCGTAAATTTAAGATATCCTGATAGTATTGTTTCTGCAATTCAGGATTTAAATACAACGTTACAATATCAATATTTGTTATTTCATCTATTTTTTTTGTAACTTGTACCCCAGACACAGAGCCATTGTGAACCCCAAAAGCTTCTGTTTCAAAACCCTGCGCTACCAATCTTCGAATAACCAAATTACTGTAGCGATTTGGCTTTAAGGAAGCTCCAAAGACCAAGGTTCTGACCATGAATAACGTTTTTGCATTAAACAAGGCAAATAACGCAATTAAAGTTTAGAGTAAAGAAAATCTTGATATTAACAAAGCATTGGTAAGACTGTATTTTTTTATAGTTAATGGTTAGTGTTTAGTATAGCTTATCAATGATCAGCCCCCGCACCTGCGGGGGCGTTTTGTTTAATTGAACGTCTTTTTTTCACCTTCCAAAAGCATTTTATCACCCAAACCAGTAACATTATCCCTTGATCGTCGTCCAACTGGTAACATCAATCAAAATCAATCAATCACTCGTCCCAGGGCGAAAAAACGAACATCACATGAAAACTGTTTCTTTACTAGGGGCATGCCTTGCCCTATTGTTTACCATTACCTTTTCTTATGCAAATGACCCCAATGAAGACATTGGTTCGGTAAGCGGAACCATTGTAGATCAATCAGAACAACCCGTTGCCTATGCTACCATCGTGATCAAATCAAAAGATGGTTCGCAGACCATAACAGGAAGTATAACCAAAGACGATGGATCTTTTGAAATTAAAAAACTACCAGAAGGGCAATACACCCTTGAAGTGCAATTTATTGGTTACGAGACCCATGTTCAAAAATTGAGCATTGGCAAAAAAAACAGAAAAATGAACCTGGGCACCATTGCCATTAGTGAAAGTGCCCGAAAATTGGAAGAGGTAGAGGTCACCGCAGAGCGTACCACCATTGAACAACGAGTTGACCGAAAGGTGATCAATGTGGGCAAGGACCTAACCACGGCAGGTGCCACAGCTTCAGAAATCATGAACAACATTCCATCGGTCAATGTAGATGCCCAAACCGGTGATATTACCCTACGCGGTAATTCCAATGTACGGGTCATGGTAGATGGGAAACTGTCCAACGTTCCCGTGGCGCAGTTGCTGCAACAGATACCATCCACATCGATCAAATCCATTGAGCTGATCACCAACCCTTCGGCCAAATACAATCCCGAGGGAATGAGCGGCATCATCAATATTGTTCTGCACAAAAATGCCAATATTGGTTTCAACGGATCTGTAACAACAGGGCTTACCGTGGGTCTTGAGGCCAAGTTCAACAGTTCCATCGACCTAAACTATCGGAACGGAAAATTTAACTTTTACGGTAATTATGGGAACAACATCGGTAAATGGGTAAATGACGGCCACATCTTTAGAGAGGATGAAAACTCGAACCAAGATTTTGATTTTCTGGACAACCGCAAGTCGCATCTGTACAAAATAGGGGTCGACTTTTACCTAAATGACAAGAACACCATATCGTTCTTTACCAACCAAAACCATTTTGACGGTTCTTTTGCCGGTATTACGGACATTACCTATTTCAATCAGACATCACGCAACCAGATTCAGAATTTTCTGAACGAAAGTGACAACCTGAGCGAACAATACAATTTTAACTATAAACTGGATTTTGATAAAGAGGGGCACAACATAGAACTGGAAGTGGACCATAACCGCTTTACCAATGATGAGGATGCCGATTTTAGATTTTCCGGCACCTCCAACATTCCCAATTATAGGGACTTTGTGGATACCGAGCGTACCCAGACCATGGCCAACTTGGACTACGTTAACCCATTGGATAGCATTTCTACATTGGAAATTGGCCTGGAGGGAAGGTTTTTTGAAACCGACGTAGATTACAATTCCACAGGGCTGTCCTTTAATGCGGCGGGCAATCTTATTGCCACACCCAGTACCAATTTTGTGTATGGCATGGATATTTACTCGGGCTATGTAACTTTTGGGCAAAGCAGAAAAAAATGGTCCTACCAAATCGGGGCAAGGTTGGAAAATGTTGAGGTTAAGGCAGACACCAACCAAGAACGCTCCTTTACGGACAAGTATACCCAAATCTATCCTTCAGCCTTTGTTACCTACAATTTGAATGAAAAGGACCAATTACAGGCCAGTTTTAGCCGAAGGGTGGACAGGCCCGGCCTGCAACAGGTAAATCCTATTCGTGAATGGTCCACCCCATTGATCTCTTCCTTTGGAAACCAAACCTTGGTTCCCCAGTTTACCAATTCTTTTGAACTCAATTATACCAAAAGGCTCAAAAAAGGGAGCATTACCAGCGGGGTCTTTTACCGGGCCATTACCGATGAGATCAACAGGGCGGTTTACCTTGACCGATTGGATCTGAGCAAAATAATCCTGACCTATGACAATTTTGACAACACCAGTGCCTACGGCATGGAACTATCGGTAAATTACAAACCCACCAAATGGTGGAGCATCAATGGTAGTTTTGATCTTTACCACCAAACCAACAGGGGCTTTACGGAATTTTTGGAGGAGGATATTGATAATGCCACGCAAGATGATATTGCCATAGAAAGAATAGAAGTGGACAATACCGCTTGGAACCTACGTATGAACAACAGCTTTAAGGCGACCAAAAACCTGACCTTTCAACTCTTTGGCTTTTACAGGGGCACCCAACAGACCATACAGTTTGATATTGAACCCATGTATTTTATCAATACTGGTGTAAGGTATTCCTTTGCCAAGGGAAAGGGAACCTTTAGCCTCAACTTCAACGATGTCTTCAATACCATGCGGTTCCAGTTTGATTCCACTTCGCCCTACAGGCAAAATGGACGGTTTAACTGGGAAAGCCAAAACCTTTATACTGGACTCTCTTACCGTTTTGGAAGTGGAAAGAACCGCGCCAAACAACGAAAACGAAGGGATAACAACACCAAACAATCCGGCGGCGGGATATTATAAAAATGGTCAACTTGAATGGGAATTGGTTGGTTGTCCAAATCAAGTCGACTGAAGCCCTGGTCTAGGCCGGGGCTTTTTTATTACCAACGTATAATGGCACTGCCCCAGGTAAAGCCACTGCCAAAGGCAGCCAAAACCACCAAATCGCCCTCGTTTACCCTGCCCTGTTCCCAAGCTTCGGTCAATGCAATGGGAATGGAAGCAGCGGTTGTGTTGCCATACTTCATGATATTGTTATAGACCTGGTCATCGGCTAGTTTAAATTTATGCTGTACAAATTGGGATATTCTAAGGTTGGCCTGATGGGGCACCAAAAGATTGATGTCCGTAGACTGCAACCCATTTTTTTGAAGCCCCTCTATGATGACCTCACTAAAGCGGACCACTGCATTTTTAAACACAAACTGTCCGTTCATATAGGGGTAATACGATTCGTCACTGGGGTCGTTATCCTTCAAAATATCGGTCACCCAACGTGTGGCCATGCCCGGTGCCATTAAAGAGAGTTCTTCGGCATGTTGGCCTTCTGAATGCAGATGGGTGGAGAGAATTCCCTTTGCGGAGTCTTCCTCTCGGCGTACCACGGCAGCACCGGCACCATCGCCAAAAATAACGGAAACACCCCTACCCCTGGTGGTCATATCCAATCCGCGGGAATGGATTTCCGAACCAATGACCAAAACGTTCTTGTACATTCCGCTTTTTATGTATTGATCGGCAACCGAAAGCGCATACAAAAAACCAGAGCATTGGTTCCGAACATCAAGGGCCCCCACGGTATCTATCCCCAGATCACGCTGTACCAACACCCCGGGACCCGGAAAATAATAGTCGGGGCTCAAAGTGGCAAAAACGATGAAGTCAATATCATTTTTGGATATTCCTGCCCGTTCTATGGCCATTTTGGCCGCTTTAACCCCCATTGAGGTGGTTGTTTCCTTCGGATCGTCAACATGTCGCCTTTCCTTGATCCCTGTGCGTTCTTGGATCCATTCATCACTGGTATCCATCATTTTGGATAAATCATCATTGGTCACGACATTTTCGGGCACATAGTAGCCAAGCCCTCCTATTCTAGCATTGTACATAGTCAACTATTTTCTAATCCGCAAATATGGATGTTAAAATTTCAAAATACTAAAAATTTGCAAGGAGAAGTTTTAAAAGTTTCAAAAACCTCGTTTTTTTCAACTTTTCTATTCGAACTCATGTACTTCCAAGGATAACAGATTCCATACATCTTCATTGATGAATTAATATTGTACTTTTAGGTGTTTATCAATTATTCAAAAATTAATAAAATGAAAAAACTGCTGACCTTATTGTTCTTACTTTATCTATCCCTTGGTTATGGCCAAGAGAAATTGACCTATCAAAAACCTTCACAAGAAATTTTGGACCTGGTAGATGCACCCCTTGCCCCTTCTGTTCTCATGACCCACGATGGAAAATATATGGTGTTGCTCTACAGGGATTACTACAAAAGCATTGCTGAACTCTCTGAAAAGGAATTGCGTTTGGCCGGACTTAGGATCAATCCAAAGACCAACATTGGCAGCCGCACCAATTATTACAACAACATAAAGATCAAAACCGTTGGCGCATCTGCCGAGGTACAGGCAAACGGCCTGCCAGAGGCAGCCCGAATGGCCAATTTTAAATGGTCGCCAGACCAACATAAAGTGGCGTTTACCCACACCGCTAAAGATGGGGTCTCCGTTTGGGTTTTGGACCTGGAGACCGCAAGTGCCAAAAAATTGACCCAAAATACGGTCAATGCCAATATGGGCAGTGTGATCAATTGGTTTAAAGACGGGGCGTCGCTTTTGGTAAAGATGTTACCAGAGGACAGAAAGGAACTCATCAATGTTGCCGAGGCCGTCCCTACCGGGCCCACCATTTCATCAAATGATGGAAAAAAGGCCCAGAACAGAACGTATCAGGATCTCTTAAAAAATCCGAACGACGAATTCAATTTTGTGCAGTTGGCCAAGTCCACGCTTTTTAAGGTGGGCCTGGATGGTACTGCAAATCCATGGATGGGCGCCAACCTCTACAGCAACATCAGTTTTTCACCAGATGGCAAATATGTACTGGTGACGAATCTGGATAAACCCTTCTCCTATCTGGTACCCTATAACAGGTTTCCGTTCACTACCAATATTTACAAAAATGACGGATCCTTGGCAAAAACCTTGCTACAGGTGCCTTTGATCGAAGACCTGCCCCAAGGTTTTATGGCCGTAAGGACCGGTATGAGAAACATTTCTTGGCGTAGTGATAAACCAGCCTCTTTGGTTTATGCCGAAGCCTTGGATGGCGGTGACCCAGAAAATGATGTCGCCTATCGTGATGAGCTTTTTCAGTTGGACGCTCCTTTTCAAGGAACTGGAAAAAGTATCCTAAAAACAAAAAATAGGTATTACGGAATGGATTGGGGCACTGATAACATTGCCATTGCCTATGACTATTGGTGGAACACCCGAAACACAAAAACCTATGTGTTCAACCCTTCAGATGCTTCACAGGAACCCAAAATCCTATCCGACAGAAATTATCAAGACCGCTATAGTGACCCCGGTGAATTTGTGACCCGACTCAACTCCTATGGAAAGAGAATCCTATCCTTGAACAAGGGTGGCAACGCCTTTTTATTGGGTGATGGCCACACCAAAGAGGGACAGTTCCCCTTTGTGGATGAACTAAATCTTGCCACGTTGGAAAAGACCCGTTTGTATACCTCTAAATTAAAAGGGAAAATAGAAAGTTTGGAAGACTATAACGTTCAAAAAGATGAACTTTTGGTACGTATTGAATCGCCCAGCGAATACCCAAATTACTATTACAAGCACATCGTCAAAAAGAAAAGGGCAACACAACTCACCAATTTTGACAATCCGTACAAGAGCCTACAAAACGTACATAAGGAAGTTATTACCTACACCCGTGAAGATGGCCTGGAACTGAACGGAACACTATACCTGCCCGTTGGTTATGACAAGGAACAAAAAGAAAAGGCACCCATGATCCTATGGGCCTATCCAAGGGAATTTAAAGACAAGAACAGTGCCTCACAGAATACCAAAAACCCCAACGAATTTACCTATCCGTATTGGGGGTCGCCCATTTATTGGGTGACCAAGGGCTACGTGGTCTTGGATGATGCCTCTTTCCCAATTATTGGAGAAGGCGATGAAGAACCCAACGATACCTTTAGAAAGCAATTGGTAGACAATGCCAAGGCTGCCATTGATGCGGTTGATGCCTTGGGCTACATTGACCGGGAAAGGGTAGCTGTGGGCGGTCACAGCTATGGTGCCTTTATGGTGGCCAACCTCTTATCGCACTCCAATCTTTTTGCTGCCGGTATCGCTAGGAGCGGTGCTTACAATAGGACACTGACCCCTTTCGGATTCCAGAGCGAAGAGCGCAATTATTGGGAGGCTCCAGAAGTCTACTACACCATGTCGCCATTCATGCATGCTGAAAAGATGAAGACCCCCTTGCTACTGATCCATGGGGAAGCAGACAATAATTCGGGTACCTACCCCATGCAGAGTGAACGTTACTTTAATGCCCTAAAGGGATTGGGCGCCACTGCGCGCTTGGTCATGCTACCCAAGGAAAGCCATGGCTACAAGGCAAAAGAGAGTATTCTCCATTTATTGTGGGAGCAAGACCAATGGTTGGAAAAATATGTAAAGAACAAACCACCAAAAGGGGAAATCAAATTAGGGGAACCCGTAGGGAAAGATTAAAACCACACCCTAATTTCACTTAGTAAAACACTTCAACCAGCCCGTTTAACGGGCTGGTTCTATGTAAAGCCTTTGGGATATCAACTTTAAAATGTACAACAGACACAAAAACAAACATAACATGCTGAAAACCAATACTAAAACTTATTTTTGTTTACCATCCCCTCTTTTTCCCTAAACAGTGTGTATTTAATTTGAATGTTGGGTAGGCGTAAAAAAGGAAAACGCACTTTCTAGCAAAAGTGCGTTTTCAACAACCTAACCAATAAATAAACAATTCTTAGTAGTGTGAATCATTTTCATAGCAATCGTTCACCATACCAATACAAAAGTATATAACGTTTAATGATATTCAAAATATATTAAACAAAATATTTGTTAATTTTGATGACAGCCCCCTTTACCCACAAAATGCCATAATGTCACTTTTTCTAGATTGGTATTTTTTTTGAAAAAGTGATTTGCAAAAAAAGACTAAACATGGCGACAGGCAAAATCAATGTTTCAGTAGAAAACATTTTTCCATTAATCAAAAAGTTCTTGTACAGCGATCATGAGATTTTTCTTCGTGAGCTGATATCAAATGCAACGGATGCAACACTCAAATTAAAGCACCTTACCTCCATTGGCGAGGCCAAGGTAGAATACGGCAATCCCATGATCGAGGTCAAGGTTGATAAGGACGCCAAAGAGATCCGTATTATTGACCAAGGTATAGGAATGACCGAAGAAGAGGTAAAAAAGTATATTAACGAGGTAGCCTTTTCCGGGGCAGAGGAATTTTTGGACAAATACAAGGATGCAGGCAATGAATCGGGCATCATTGGCCATTTTGGTCTTGGCTTCTATTCCTCCTTTATGGTGGCCGATAAGGTGGAGATCTTCACCAAATCGTTCAAGGACGAACCTGCGGTACACTGGTCCTGCGATGGCTCACCGGAATTTGAGTTGAAAGAAACCGACAGAACCGAAAGGGGAACCGAGATCTTACTCCACGTCGCCGAGGATTCCACAGAATTTTTGGAGGAAAGCAAAATCCGTGAGCTGTTGAATAAGTACAACAAGTTCATGCCCATCCCGATCAAGTTTGGGACAAGGACAGAGACCCTTCCAAAACCCGAGGATGCCAAAGAAGATGACCTGGCCCCTACCCAGGAGGTAGATGACATCATCAACAATCCCAACCCGGCCTGGACCAAAAAACCGACCGATTTAAAAGAGGAAGATTACAAAGGGTTCTACCGAGAACTTTACCCCATGCAGTTTGAAGAACCATTGTTCAACATTCATTTGAACGTGGATTATCCCTTTAATTTAACGGGAATCCTTTACTTTCCGAAGTTGACCAACGACCTCAACATTCAAAAGGACAGAATACAACTCTACCAAAACCAGGTGTTCGTCACCGATAACGTGGAAGGTATTGTCCCAGAATTTTTGACCATGTTGCGCGGGGTCATCGATTCTCCCGATATTCCATTGAACGTATCACGTTCGTATTTGCAGGCCGATGGTGCCGTAAAGAAAATCTCATCCTACATCACCAAAAAGGTGGCCGATAAGTTGAATTCCCTCTTCAAGGATAACCGTGAGGACTTTGAGCAAAAGTGGAACGACATAAAAGTGGTTATTGAGTATGGCATGCTTTCCGAAGATAAATTCTTTGACAAGGCCGAGAAATTTGCGCTATACCCAACGGTGGACAATGAATACCTGACCTTTGAAGAACTGGAGAACAAGATCAAGGACAGCCAGACCGACAAGGATGACAAAATGGTCATATTGTACGCTTCAGATACCGAGGCCCAACACAGCTATATTGAGTCTGCCAAGGCCAAGGGCTATGAGGTACTGTTAATGGATTCGCCCATAGTACCGCACCTTATGCAAAAATTGGAGACTTCAAAAGAGAAGATTTCCTTTGCACGGGTCGATGCCGACCATATAGACAACCTCATCAAAAAAGAGGACACCACCATATCCAAACTTTCCGATGAGGAAAAAGACAAATTGAAGGAACAAATTGAAGGTGTTATTGGTGAGAAAAGCACTTTTACCGTACAATTGGAGGCCATGGACAGTACTTCCCAACCATTTATCATTACCGAACCCGAATTCATGCGCAGGATGAAGGATATGCAACAGACCGGTGGCGGGGGTATGTTTGGTATGGGCAATATGCCCGATATGTTCAACCTGATCGTGAACACCAACCACGAACTGGTAGGGGAAATCCTGAACACCAAGACCGCCAAAAAACGGGAACGCTTGATCAACCAATCACTGGATTTGGCACGATTGTCCAAGGGACTGTTAAAAGGTGAGGAATTGACCAACTTTATCAACCGTAGCTACGAGATGATAAAATAGGTTTTAGGTTTTAGATACTAACTATTAAAAAAGCCCGGTCACTGAGGTACTCGAAGTGCCGGGCTTTTTTTTTATTCGTGAATGTACATAAGTCCGTTGGATACCTTGTACTTTACCGCATTGCCCTTAATAGTTTCCCAACCTTCCACTACAGGCGCATTGTCACCCATTACCTTATCTTTTAATGCCGTTAAACGCTGATCAAATACATTTATCCTGGAATAATCGGAACTTAAGCGAAGTTCGCCAAAATCAGAGCTGAAATTATAAAACCATAGTTTCCCGTTGAAATCGATAATCTCATTATTCTTCCCTATTTGTCCGATTTCAATATTGGAAAAATCTGAAATAATTTTGGCATTGCTGGTTTCTCCTATCGCTGTTTTATATGACGTGTTCAACTGATATTCACCGCCATCCAATTGCTGTACTTGAAAAAATCCGTCCTTTATATAAAACTTGTTTTCCGTATTCCTTAAAGAATTGCTTTTAACACCACCCCCATCAACCGTTAACTTCATGGGGACTTCCAAATCTTTGATTCCACAAACTGTACCCGAACCATTAAGCTCAATCGTCACGTTTAACGGAACCCCCACCTCTAAAATTGTATACGCATTCTTGTACCTTCTTTTCTTTTTGTATTGATCGGGATGGAAAATTTTAAGGAGATATGGATTATTGGTCAAACGTTTTTTACCAAATTCTGAAACTGTCTTCTTTTGCTTTATACTGTCTTTTTTTTCCAAATTTGAATCCACAAAGATTTTGAGCTTATAAAAATGGGAGTAAGAAGGCCCCTCTCTGTATCCCCTAATTTTGATAATATCTTCTCCATGTTCCGAGCTGACTTTATGTTTTTTTAAATATTTTTCTTGTTGTCTTCGTGTATATCGGTTAAAGTTTACCTTGTGGGCAATATGCACCTGACCATCATTGGATTGTTTTAATAGTACATCCACATCTTTTACATCAATAGCCACTCTTGATGGATTATCAACCCGATACGATTTTTCATAGGTTATAACTTCTTGACCCACTCCTGCTTCAACACAGAACAAAGCCATTAAAATCAGTTTATAATACTTTCTTATCATGTTGTTTTTTTTGATTTAACAATTGAATGTGTTCTTGTATATCCTTTAATAACCTAAGGCGTATTTTCAGATTTTCCACAAGGGCTTCCAGAACAACCACATTGTCCTTTTCAAGTTGATAGAGCTCCGAAAGCTCTTGGTAATCCCTATCCAACTCATCTAATCTATTTCTATATCTTTCAATCAAGACTTGATCATCGGTCAGGGACAGGAACCTTTCCCATTCCCTGTCTATATTGGCCAAATATTGCTGCTCCTGTTCTGCCCCAAAAACCATGATATCATCTTCAAAATCAGTCTTTCCCAAATTATCCTCCTTTGAAAAATAGTACCCTACCAATCCTAAAAACAACAGTGTACAGGCGGCTACAGCCAACTTTTTACTTAACGGGAACTGTTTGTTTTTTGCCTTGTGGAGCTTATTGAGTTTGGCCAAAAATTCTTCCTCATGGTTTTCTGGCAACCTTTTTTCTGGAAAATCTTTTTCCTTGAATATGAATCCCTTATCCTTTTCTGAGTTCATGATACTTGCGTTCTAATTGTTCCTTTAGCATTTGTTTTCCCCTTCTTAACTGGGTTCTGGAAGTTGTTATCGGAATTTGGAGGACAGCAGATATTTCTTCATGATCATACCCTTCCACCAAATACATCTTTACCACCAATCCGTACTTAACGGGAAGCCTGTCCATGGCCCTTACAATGGCCTGTTTGTCTATAGTTAAACCAAACAAATCTTCAAAGGTATCGTCCCCCAACTGATGGTATCCACCATCCAATGATTCAAATTCCACCTTTTTTTTTCGGTGCATATCAATACAGCAATTAATGATTATTCGCTTTAGCCAAGAGCCTATGGACACTTGCCCTTTATAATTATTGATCTGCAGAAAAAACTTTAAAAAACCTTCTTGCATGGCATCTTTGGCGTCCTCTTCATTTTGAAGATATCTACAGGCTACTTGAAACATAGCATTGCAATATTTTCTGTAAAACTCTAATTGGGACATACGGTTGTTCCTACGACAACCATCCACTAGTTTTTCTTGATCCGCCAAATGAATTTCAATTTAGTCTTCAGTATAAATACGAAACTTAATCAAAAGAGTTTCAAAAAGTTTACAAATTCACTCCCACCATGAGCACCGATTATTACAATTCCGCTTTTAAAAACTTTGGGATCTCCTACGGTGACAAAGCTGGGGACGAGAACCCATTGTCTCGGGTTTTGCCATTTTACCCAAAACACCCTTGTACATTGGTGCAGGACAAGCCCAATACAATCGGTACATACAACAACCAATCAGAAAATGGAAAGCAAAAGATGTCGTTGTAGAGTTAATCGAAGAAACTGTACTTTTTTGGTATTTTAAAGATTGGCCCACACATAGCTCATCCCTTTAGGATGCCATCCTCAAGCTGTTTCTTTAATAGGGTAATCTGCACAATGGCCATCACCCCCAAACCGACCAAGGCATAGCTTAGTGTACTTGAAAATTCTATACTGGGCACTTTAAACGCAAATCGGTCAAAATAGGTAGCCACATCAAGGGATTGGAACAAGGCACTCTTATCAAAATCAAGGGTAAAGGCCGCCACAACCAATACAATGGCCAGTAACACATAGATTGCGACCAAAACTTTTCTGGAAATCAATGGCCTATAGGCAAACTTGCTTTGGGCAGCTGCGGGCTCCAATTGCTGCAGTATGTTTTTTGTAAAATCTGCAGAGGGTTGCTCCAACGGAAGCTGCTCGAACAAACGATCGGTCAATTCCTCCAATTTTTTTTCCCTATCCATAGTTTTTTAACATTTCAGGTTCCAACTGTTTTATCAATACCGATGCCAAACGCTTTCGGGCTCGGTGCAACCTAACTTTGGCAGAGTTGATCGAGGTTTCCAATACATCCGCTACCTCATTCAAATTCCGCTCCTCAAAGTAAAACAAGGTTAAAATGGCGGCATCCTCAGCTGAAAGATACGACAAACAACGGCGTAATCGCTCATTTCGTTCCTCGTTTATCATCATCTCCAGGGCATTGGTGGCACTATCCAAACGGGTCATCGAAACCTCTTCAATCTCCACCTCCTTGTACTTTATCTTTTTGGCCCTCAAATGATCCAAACAACAGTTGCGGGTCACCCGATACAACCAGGTAGAGAACTTTGAATCGCCCTTAAATCCTTGGATCGACTTAAACACCTTTATAAAAACATCCTGGGCCACCTCTTCTGCAGCCTGCCTTTCCTTGACCATTTGCAGCACCAAAGAGAACACCAAGCCCTTATACTCATTCACAAGCTGTTCAAAAGCCAGCGTGTCGCCTGCCTTGATCCTATCCAGCAATTGGTCTGTTCCGTTGGTTGCCATTGTCTCTAAGACGATAATAAGGATGCCTAGGTTACATAAGATAAAAAAAATTATGGATCTGTAACCTTTTTGCAACAAGGCACGTCATAAACAGCAAAACATTAAATAATCATAAAAACGAAGCGTTATGGGATCTGAAGTAATTATTCTTCCAATCATTTTCGGAGCAATTTTCGGGATGGTGTATCTGTATTTTTCAACTAGGAACAAGGAACGCATGGCCTTGATCGAAAAAGGGGCCGATGCCAGCATTTTTGTCAAGGGAAAGAGCAGCAACAGTATACCCATCTGGAAAATCTTATTGCTCAATTTGGCTTTATTGCTCATTGCCATTGGGTTGGCCATTTTTGTCGGTTCTTTTTTAAGGGAATTGGGCCTTGATGGCGAAGTTGCCTATCCTGGAAGTATCTTTTTAATAGCGGGCATTGGACTCTTGGTAGGGTTCAATATGTCCAAAAAGCTTACCAAAGCGGAGTAAACAAAACAAGCAATCTTGTTTAAACCATCCCTCTTTGGGATGGTTTTTTTATTTTCATGGCATGAAAATCATCAGCACTAATATCTCCGAACTCACCACAGTTGAATGGCGAGGCAAAAAAATAGAGACCGGCATCTATAAGAAACCGACCGAAACACCCATTTTTCTGGGAAAAGAAGATGTGGCCAACGATACGGTAATCGACAGAAAACACCATGGAGGGGAATACAAGGCTTGTTACCTCTATGCTTCGGACTATTACGACCATTGGAAAAGCCTCTACCCACAATTGGATTGGAACTGGGGTATGCTTGGTGAAAACTTGACGGTTGAAGGACTGGACGAAAACAACATGCGTGTAGGCAACATTTACGATATTGGTACCGCAAGGGTACAGATCACCGAACCAAGACAACCTTGTTTTAAACTGGGCATCAGGTTTGGCACCCAGAAAATTCTTCGCGAATTTATCGATTTTGGGCACTCCGGCACTTATGTAAAAATCATTACCGAGGGAGAAGTGGCCAAAAATGATGTCCTACAACTTGTAGAAGAATCGGAAAATCCGCTTACGGTACAACAATACAATTTAATCGTAAACAAACAGATTAAAGATCCCGCCCTTATACAACTGGCGGTAGAAAATGATGCCATCCGATTGCCAAAAAGGGAAAAACTTAAGGCTTTACTATAAAAAAACCCTGTCCAGACGGACAGGGCTCAATCAACTGAATAAAATAACTAAACTAAAATCTGCTACTTAACTTCTACCACTTCTTTGAATGACTTTTTGTTGTCTATGATCTCAACAGTATAATCATCCTTGTAAGCTTTTTCGAAGTTGAATGCTTTTTCAATGATCATTTCTCCTTTGATCACCTCGCTATATACGGTACGACCTTCACTATCTTTAACCCTGATTACGACCTTCTCTTGATCCAAGTTCAAAAGATTAATGAATAATCTTCCTCCCTTTTTTATAAATGTAGGGTCTTCTTTAAGCTTGATGACCTTTTTTTCAACTTCGTTAACGGCTTTCCCGTTTTTCCCATAATCGTTTGCAAAACCTACTGCTACAGTAAATGTCAATGCAAGTGCCAATGTGTTTTTAAATGATTTCATAACTTTTTCGTTTTTTATTTACACTGCAAACATAGCACGCCGGAAGGCCATGATTCATCCACAGATTTTTCAATTTTCTATGGAATTTTACCCCAATATGTTCTTAATATTCTCTTAACAGACAAAAAAACATATTATTTGGTTAATTTAGCACACATTCCGTTTTTAACGTATAGTAATTTTGTGTTGTAGAAAGTGCTATGGAAACAATAAAACAAAAGCCCTCTTTAGAGGCCATTGAACCTACTTTTGGCAATTCTTTTACTTATAAGAGGTATGATCAGGTAAACAAGAACAACTTTACCTTTTGGCATTACCATCCCGAACTTGAACTGATCTATATCAATGGGGGATCGGGAAAACGGCAAATAGGCAGCCATGTATCCTATTTTAGGGATGGCGACCTTATGCTGATTGGATCCAACCTTCCCCACTGTGGGTTTACCGATAAATACACGGGCAACAAATGTGAAACCGTGATACAGATGAAACTGGACTTTTTGGGAAGTGATTTTTTTAATATCCCAGAAATGCTGGGCATCCAAAAACTCTTCGAGATTTCTAAAAGCGGTATCTCCTTTCATGGGAAGACCAAGGCCAAAATAGGTGAAAAGATGGAAATCATGGAATACCAAAGTGATTTTCAGCGGCTGTTGTCCATCTTAAATATTTTGAACGAGCTCTCCATTTCCGATGAATACAAGGTATTGAACGCCGAAGGCTTTTCCCTACAGACCGAAGTAAAGGACAATGACCGGATCAATGTGGTGTTCAACCATGTAAAATCCAACTTTACGGAATCCATCAGTTTAGAGGAAATAGCGGACAAGGTGAGTATGACGGTGCCCTCGTTCTGCCGCTACTTTAAAAAGATGACCAACAAAACGTTTACCCAGTTTGTCAACGAATACCGCTTGGTGCATGCCTCAAAGCTCTTGGCAGAGCAGAACATGAGCATCACCGAGGTGTGCTTTGCCTGTGGGTTCAATAATTTTTCGCATTTCAATAAATCGTTCAAGTCGTTTACGGGCCAAAATCCATCGGAATACCGCAATCAATTAAAAACGGTCTTGGCCTCTTAAATGATTGATAAGGTTGACTTAGGTCTACCCGATGCAGAAATTGGGTATTACCCAAATTTCTTGAACGTTCAGAAGGCCGATCTCCTTTTTCAAAAACTAATGGTAAATGTGCCGTGGCAACAAGACAACATCACCGTTTTTGGAAAAACCTACGTCCAACCAAGGCTAACAGCCCTTTACAGTACCAATGGCAGGCCTTACTCCTATTCCAACATCAGCATGCAACCACATCCATTTTCCAATATATTGAAAGCGTTGCTCAACAAAATAGTGGATGTTTCCCAAATATACTTCACTACTTGCTTGCTGAACCGTTACCGAGATGGAAGGGACAGCAACGGCTGGCATGCCGATGATGAAAGGGAATTAGGCATCAACCCACCCATAGCCTCCATTTCCTTGGGGGCGGAACGTTACTTCCACTTAAAGCACAAAACCAACAAAGAACTAAAGCATAAAATTTTGTTGCAACATGGCAGCCTTTTACTGATGACCGGCCCCACCCAACACCATTGGAAACACCAAATACCCAAAACAGCCAAACCCATTGGGGAGCGTATCAATCTTACTTTCAGAATAATTGACTAGAAGACCCTCAACAAGATATACCCCAATGTTGTATAAATTCTTTAACTTATGACGTAAAATCAAAAAACAAAACGTCATGCCAAAAACTTATGTCTCCCGTTCTATTATCATTGATGCTCCTTTAAAGAAAGTAAAGGAAACCGTGTGCCATCTAGGCTCATGGCAACCTTGGTCACCATGGCTTATTTGTGAACCCGAAGCTGAAATTAAGGTTGAAAAAGATGGAAAGCAGTATTCTTGGGAAGGAAAACGGGTTGGCAGTGGTGAAATGACGGTCATAAAAGAGACCGATACCCGTATAGATTATGACCTTACCTTTTTAAAACCATGGAAATCAACAGCAAAAGTTGCTTTTATTCTCTCTGAGACCAAAGAAGGCACCCGTACCGAATGGACCATGGACAGCAGTCTCCCCTTATTCATGTTTTGGATGAAAAAGAAAATGGAAGCCTTTATAGGAATGGATTATGACAGGGGACTGAAAATGCTCAAAGATTATGTTGAACTGGGTGAGGTACCATCCAAATTAAGTTTTGGAAACACCATGGACTTTGAGGGATGTTCCTACATAGGCATAAAGACCGAAACTACATTTGACCAAATGGGCCCGGCCATGGAGCAAGATTTTAAAGCTTTAGAGGAATTTACAAAGAATAACAAAACAGAAGTATGTGGGGTTCCTTTTTCCCAATATACCAAGTTTGACATGGTTTCCTCTGCCGTTGCCTATATAGCGGGCATACCAATAAAAGAAGGGGCAACACTACCAGAAAAACCCTTTTTTATAGGCAAGCTCCCCAAGGCAACATTTCATGTGGTAGGCCATACGGGCAAATATGACCATTTGGGCAATGCATGGTCTGCCCAAATAATGATGCAGCGCAACAAGGAATATAAGCCAAAGAAAAAATATTTTCCCCTGGAGTTTTACAGGAACGATCCAGCTACCACAAATGCCAAAGATTTAATCACTGATGTATGCTTTGCCATTGCATAGCATTAGTTTTTATCCTTTAACATAAATAATCGTTAAGGTTAAATGTGTCGCCTCGAGTGTCCCTACATTATCGTCGGGATGTATGGAGAAGTACATCCTTGTTAGCAACTTTATTCCCAACAAACCATCCAGTATAACCCCTAACTGCTATAAATGGGTTCGGATTTGTAAATTATATTTTAATTTGATATATTTATGATATCATTTTAATATCACACAAAAATATACTACCATGACAAACGAAAAAACGATTGGCCCGGTCAACGGCTATTTTATGCTCTTTTTGACACTAGTCCTCTTTTTTGGAGGAATTTATACGATCGTTGTCACCCATTCCCCTTGGTATGGTTTTGGCATATTGCTGGGGGTGGTCATCGCGGCCGGACTGGTATTGGTAAACCCCAACAGTTCCAGGGTGCTACTACTCTTTGGAAAATATGTGGGAACCATAAAAAAGAATGGGCTGTTCTGGGTAAACCCATTGTATTCCAAACGAAAAATATCGCTCCGTGCCAGTAACTTTGATAGTGAACGCTTAAAGGTGAACGATAAATTGGGCAATCCGGTCATGATCAGCACCATCTTGGTCTGGCGGGTGACCGACACCTACAAAGCGGCCTTTGATGTGGACGATTACAAAAACTTTGTACGCGTACAGACCGATGCCGCCGTACGTAAATTGGCCAGTATGTACCCTTACGACAATTTTGCCGATGAGGGCATAGAAGAGGACATTACGCTACGCTCCAGTGTAAACGAGGTAAGCGAAGCCTTGGAAAAGGAAATCCAAGACCGTTTGCATATGGCGGGCATTGAAGTTTTGGAGGCCCGTATCGGGTATTTGGCCTATGCCCAAGAAATAGCCAACGCCATGTTAAAGCGCCAACAAGCCACGGCCATTGTAGCGGCCAGGCATAAAATAGTGGAAGGGGCCGTGAGTATGGTGGAAATGGCCTTGGATGAACTGAACGAAAAGGACATTGTAGATCTGGATGAGGAGCGCAAAGCAGCCATGGTCAGTAATTTGATGGTCGTGCTGTGTTCGGACAAAGATGCATCTCCCATTGTAAACACAGGAACGTTGAATCATTAGACTGTAGACAAAATTGAAATAATCAGTAGTTTCAAGTCGTGAAAACCATATTCCTAGTAAGTTCAAGTACGGTAAGTGGTAATTCATAATGAATAAAAAAATGAGGGTTTTTGAAGAAACACAACGGTTTACCCAATGGTGGTTGATCCCTATTTATCTATTCCTCCTAGGTTTTCCTTTATTCGGTTCTTACAAATGGTTTGTACTCAATGAAAATTTGGGCAATGTTGGCCCAACCGATTGGGATGGCATTGCAACCATTTTTATATTGTTTCCCCTCTTACTTATTGTATTTTATTTTTTGAAATTGAATACTGTAATTGATGAAAGAGGTATTTTATACCGCTTTTCCCCTATCCACAGAAATTCAAGATTAGTGGCATGGAAAGACATTGAAAAATGCTATGTTAAACAATACAACCCAATTTTAGATTATGGTGGATGGGGCTATAAATTTATAGGCAGGGGCAAGGGATTGGCCTATAACGTCAAAGGAAACAAGGGCATTCAGATTGAGTACAAGAACGGCAAAAAATTGCTCATCGGCACCCAAAGACCAGAAGAAGCACAACAGGTCATCGATAAATATATGAGAAATGAAGGAATATAAAGTAGTACGTTGGAAAGTAGGGCTTACAAACAATAATCAACGTTTGGAAGACATCCTGAATGAATACGCCCAACAAGGTTGGACACTGAAAGAAGTCATCAAAGACTACTCACAAATCATTTTTGAAAGAAATAAAAACCGATGAAACAGCTACTTACATTTTTAGCGCTAAGTGTTTCTTTTTTAGGGATTTCCCAAGAAATAATTACTGAGGAAATCGCCATGGTGAATGGCGAAATTCAAATTCCCGGAGCGTTGACCTACCCACAAACCCAAGAAAAAATTCCCTTGGTGATCTTTGTGCATGGTTCTGGCAACGTAGATAGAAATGGCAACCAAGCCCCTCTGATCATGGCCAATTACATTAAACTATTGGCAGATAGCCTCAACGCCCACCAAATGGCCTTTTACCGTTATGACAAAAGGTCTGCCATCAAGGAAAACATCCCCAAAATGACCGACATCCGTTTTAAAGATCTGGCGAGCGATGTTAAAAAGGTCATTGCCCATTTTAAAGATGACGAACGTTTTTCCGGCATATATCCTATTGGCCACAGCCAAGGTTCCTTAGTGGCCATGCTGGCCTCTGATGCAAGTGTCAATGGTTTTATTTCCTTGGCAGGCGCGGGAACACCTATTGGCCAGACCATTGTTGCTCAGATAAAAAAGCAAAATGAGGACTTGGCAAAGGCGGCAGAAGCTCATTTGGAAGAATTGATGGAAACGGACACCATTATAACGGTAAACCCTTTTCTAAAGCAACTGTTTGCCCCACAAAACCAAAAGTTTATAAAAAGTTGGATGGTGTACAATCCCAAGGAAGAAATTGTAAAATTGCAGGTTCCCGTGCTTATCATCAATGGGGAATCGGATTTTCAAGTCCCAACCACCGATGCCGAGAATTTAAAGAACGCCGAACCCGATGCCAAACTGCTTCTAGTGCCCAACATGAACCACGTGCTAAAAACCGTGGCCAATACGACCGAAAACAAAGCATCCTATTATGATCCAGATTTTCCTCTTTCATCAGTATTGGTGAGGGCAATCGTAGAATTCATCAAAAACAATGGCTAAGAAAAAAGCATTTGCCTTACGGATCAATGAAGATATGCTCAAGGCCATTGAAAAGTGGGCGGCTGATGAATTTCGCAGCACCAATGGTCAAATTGAATGGATGTTGATGAAAAGCCTGAAAGAGGCAAAAAGAAACCCCAAAAACACTTCGGAAGAGGCAGAATAAGGTTTTAGCATTTTTTTAACGCACCTTGGTGTTAAATTAGACGGCTAATCCAAATAATACCCATGGGTAAATTATGCCTCTCCCCTATTTTTCTCCTATTTTTTATAAGTATTCAAGCCCAACAAAAATCCGTTCTCGTAAAATTTATTGATACTGAAATTGTTCCCGATGGCATTTTGGACGAACCCATTTGGCAAGAGGCCGACAGCGCCACTGATTTCCACCAATATTTCCCCACAGATTCTGTCATGGCCATTAAAGGAACCAGAGTCAAGATGTTGTACACCAACACCATGCTGTACATTGGTATACGGGGCGAAGCCGATGGTACCAATTACAACACCCGTTCATTACAACGCGATTTTAGGGGTGGCGGAATAGATCAGATTTCCTTGGTCTTTGACACCTTCAATGATGCCACCAATGCCTTTATTTTTGGCATCAACCCTTTTGGCGTGAGGCGTGAGGGACTCATTGCCAATGGTGGCACCAACGGAAACGATTTTACCACCTCTTGGGATGTAAAATGGCGGGGCGATGCCAAAATATACGATGATCATTTTACGGCAGAGATGGCTATACCGCTTACTTCGCTCAAATTCAAGGAGGGAGAGACCAAATGGCGGTTCAACAGTTACCGGTTGGACATGCAGACCAACGAACGTACCACATGGGTAAACATACCCCAGAACCAACCCATTTTTGGCATGGCCTATATGGGCGATATGATCTTTGAAAAAGGACTGGGAAAATCCAGGACCCCTTTGGCCATCATACCCTACGTTAACGGTATTGGGGCCAAAGACTATGAAAACAAGGAGGACCTGAGCAGTTTCAAGGTTGGAGCAGATGCCAAAGTATCTGTAGGCAACAGTTTAAATTTGGACCTTACTGTAAATCCAGATTTTTCAACGGTAGAGGTAGACAATTTCATCACCAACCTTACCCGTTTTGAAGTGGCCCTGCCCGAACGAAGACAGTTTTTTGTGGACAATAACGACCTCTTTGGCAGTTTTGGCGGGGGCAGGGATGCCAACCCTTTTTTTTCTAGAAGGATTGGCATTGCCAAGGACACCTCCGGGACAACCATAGAAAACAGAATCATTGGTGGGTTGCGTCTTAGTGGCAAGATCAACAGGGATTTAAGATTGGGCTTTTTTAACATACAGACAGAAAAAGACCAAGGCAACCTTATTCCCTCCAACAACAACATGATGTTGGCCATGCAGCAAAAAGTATTTTCGCGATCCAATATCGGTTTCTTTGTCATCAACAGACAGCGCACTAACAGTATTGATACCATTGCCGCTAACAGGGAATATGTTATGGATCAGGGCATATCCATCGATTCACTCAATCTGGAATCAAACTATAACCGTGTTATGGGCATAGATTACAATCTGGCTTCTGCCGATAATAGTTGGACCGGAAAAGTCTATGCCCACAAGTCGTTCCAGCCCAACGATTCCGAGGGCAATTATTCCCTAGGAGCCTTTATCAGTAAGAATACCCGCAATTTTTCGGGCTTTATAGATGCGGTCTCCATTGATGAGGAATTCAACTCAGACCTGGGTTTTATCCCCCGAAAGGATATCCTAAAGCTCGCTGGCATGGTACAGGGGCGCTTCTGGCCCAAAAAAGGGAAGATAAACCGGTACATGACGCAAATCTTCAACGTCATTACATGGCGACCGGGATTGGACCATCTGTATTCCGATTACCGATTTAATGCCGAAATCGCTGCAGTTTTTAAAAGCTTGGAAGAAATGGGACTGTCCTTTACCAAGCGTTATGTGTATCTGACCAGTGATTTTGAACCCACTGGTGAGGAAGGAGCCATAAAATTGCCCAGCAATACCGGATACCATTTTAATTCGGTCTCCCTTGGGTTTGAGTCCGACCAACGAAAGTTGTTCAACTTTCGGCTTGGTTCAGAAATTGGGCAATTCTTTAACGGCAACCGCTATTCCTTTGAAAGTCGTTTCAACCTAAGGTTCCAACCCAAGGTTGAGTTGGGCCTGGGCCTGCAATTTGACCGTATAGAATTACCCCAACCCTACTCCAGTACCAACATTTGGCTAATAAGTCCACGGGCCACGATTACCTTTAGCAAGTCGGTTTTTTGGTCCACGCTGGTGCAGTACAGCAACCAACGGGACAACTTGGGCATCAACTCGCGTTTGCAATGGCGTTTTGCCCCCTTATCTGACCTGTTCCTGGTCTACAACGATAATTATTTTGTGGATACCTTTATGCCCCGAAGCCGTTCCATTAACTTAAAACTGACCTATTGGCTGAATATCTGATCAATTTAAGTACCTATACGAATAACCTGTTCAAATTTCAGTCAAAAGTTTAGTATTTTGTGCGGTGCTATGTTCAAAACCAAAACCCAACACCTAACCTCAAAAACAACCAACACAAATGAATGCTCCCCTTATTACAGATGATAAAGTAGTCTTTGGTCTTTTGGCCCTATGTTTAGGCCTTGTTTTTTATGGCACCAAACAAGAATCCGGTTTTTGGAAAAAATTCTACACCATTGTCCCTGGGGTTCTTATGTGCTATCTATTGCCCGGTATATTGACCTCCATAGGGTTGATCGCCCCAGAATGGGAAACCATAAACGAAGCTGGGGAAGTGGTAAAACACGAATCCAAACTCTACCACATGGCCAGCAGGTACCTATTGCCCGCCGCCTTGATCCTGATGACCTTGAGCATTGACCTAAAGGCCATAGCCAATCTAGGGAGCAAAGCGCTGATCATGTTCCTAACGGGCACCGCCGGCATTATCATTGGCGGACCCATTGCCATATTGTTGGTTTCCATATTCTCGCCAGAAACCGTGGGTGGGGTGGGCCCAGATGCCGTTTGGCGCGGACTCTCCACCATTGCCGGAAGTTGGATCGGTGGTGGGGCCAACCAAGCGGCCATGTTCGAGGTTTTCCAATTCAATCCAGAAAAGTTTGGCCAAATGATTATTGTAGACGTAGTCGTGGCCAATATTTGGATGGCCATCCTATTGCTCGGCATCGGTAAGAGCAACCGAATCGATGCCTGGCTCAAGGCAGATAATTCATCCATTGAAAAGTTAAAGATTAAGGTATCTGCCCATACCGAAAAAATAGCACGGGTGACCAGCCTCCATGACTTGGTCATGTTGCTGTTTTTTGCATTTGTAGGGGTGGGACTCGCCCATTTTCTGGGCAACCATTTTGCCGATTTCCTCGAAAACAATTTTGAGGTGGTACGAAATAAGGAAAAAATCCTATCCTCGCTTGGTTCAAGATTTTTATGGATGGTGGTCTTTGCCACGACCATTGGCATTGGGCTATCATTCACCAAGGCCAAAAATTATGAAGGGGCCGGCGCCAGTAAAATCGGGGGCGTGTTCATTTATATCTTGGTGGCCACCATTGGCATGAAAATGGATCTGGGCCGTATGCTGGACAACCCCGGATTGTTGGCCATTGGACTGGTATGGATAAGCATACATGCAGGCTTGTTGATCTTGGTAGCCAAGCTTATTAAGGCTCCATACTTCTTCTTGGCTGTGGGCAGCCAGGCCAATGTGGGCGGTGCTGCATCGGCACCGGTGGTCGCGGCCGAGTTTCATCCTTCATTGACTTCGGTGGGCATCCTTTTGGCGGTATTTGGCTATGTGGTGGGCACGGCAGGGGCCTATCTCTGTGCATTGTTGATGGAAGTGGCTTCACAGGTGTAGCTTTATTTTGTATCTTTCTCTTTATAAGGTCATACAACATCAGATGATCTGTATTATTTTTTGTATCCCATATACAAAACGAACCTCGTGTTAGCCTGATCATGTAAAACCACAGAAATGGGAAAAAAGGGTTCTATGCCAAGCTTTAAGACCATCGATGATTATATCAATAATCAATCCATGGAAGCGCAATCAATTTTGCATGAACTAAGAAGTCTGATAAAGGAGGCTGTTCCTGAAACAGTTGAAATTCCAGACTATAAAGTTCCTTCTTTCACCCTTATTCCCGGAACCAAACCCAAACAACAAATGATGATCGTGGCTTATGCCCACTATGTTAGTTTTTATCCTTATCAAGCAACTGTAGACCATTTTAAGGATGAGTTAAAAAGCTTTGAATTGGGTAAAGGGACTGTTAAGTTTCCATTTAACAAACCATTGCCAAAAGAACTCATTAAAAGAATGGTCATTTATAGAAAGGATGAACTTTTACATAATTAACGTGGCAACAAAAGGATTAACTTTTTAACCAAAACAGCCTTACTCACCATCATGAAAAAAACAATCATCTCCTCATTGGCCTTGTTCTTTTCCATTGTAACTTATGGACAGCCCCCTAAACTTTCCATCTTTGACAACCTTGTTGGAAAAACATGGAAAGCAGAAGGAAATTGGGGGGACGGAAGCAAATTCTTTCAAGAGATAACCATAGCTTATTCATTGGACAGCACCATTGTCGTGGCCAAATCCATCGGGTTTGTAGACGAGAAACAGACTAGCTTGGGACTACGAAACCACGGCATAAGACAAGTTGACACAGAAACAAACAGCATCAAATTTTGGGAGTTTGATGTCTTTGGCGGATTAACGGAGGGCAAGGTGAGCTCCCAAGACAAAAACATAATATATCGGTATGATTATGGGGGCACTACCGTAACGGATATGTGGGAGTATGTAAATGATTCCACCTATACTTTTAAAGTGGGCGATTACGACAATGACAGTTGGAAACAAGTGTATTTGGAAACCCAATTCCGTGCCCAAGGGTCAGAAACCATGGCCGCTGTCTATGACCGTATGAAAAATGGGCTCCGTGGACAATGGACATCCAAAGCTTGGAATGGTACCTTGGACGAAAATTGGTTTGTGGACGGGCATGGCCATTTAAATCAACAGGCGACGTATTATGAAGAGGGCAAGCTGCTGTATGAGGCCTGTAATAAAATGGAATTGATCAACAATGAACTGATATTGATTACGGTCATAAAGAATGCTAATCCCAAAATATTTAAGGCAATCGCCTACGAAGAAAACCAAATCGTTTTTGAAAACACGGAATATCACAATCCAAATAAGGTGGTATACAGATTTCTGTCTGACCAATCATTTGAAAGGGAAATCAGTGGCATGGAAAACAACAAACCTTCCCGTTATATCTTTAAATTTGTAAAGACAACCAATAACCAACAATAATATGACCAATATTAAGCACATTCACGAAGTGATTTTTTTAATAGAGCAAAACAACAATGAATGGACCCCGGAAGAACTCATCGAAGCCATAGGTGAAACCTGGGGCAACGATGTCCATTTTGGGTCATGCTCTGGAAATGCCTTTCCCAAGGAATATGCCCTCAACTTTCTCGTAGACCGCCAAAAAGCAATGCTATCTGAAGAGGGAAAAGTGGCCCTGCACCCTTCCATGAAAATTTGTGACGGACATAAAAATTTTCAAGGCTAAAAATCTTTAGCACCATTGCAATTAAGTAGAACAAGATTGACCAAGATAACTTTTTCCACACCTCAGCCAGATAGCAAAATGACATTTAAAGGGGCCCAAAAAACTTATAGCCATACGCAAATAAACAACGGCACTATTGAACAGGTTTTTCCACTTCTTTGTCCGGTAAGGGAAAAAGATTGGTTGGATGGATGGAACTATAAAATGATTCATTCAGATTCAGGAATAATTGAGAAAAACTGTGTTTTTACAACACCCCACCATGGCACCTTTGATACCGTTTGGCATGTAACCGAACATGATGAACTAAATCATAGAATTGAATTTGTACGGGTAACCCCTGCTGAAAATGTGGTCAAAATTGATATTCGGTTGAAAAAATTTGGAGCGCAACAGACCAAGGTCTTTATCAATTACCAGTATACCGCACTAAATGAGGCCCAATGTGAATTTATCAATTCTGGTTTGGAAAAATCGTTCTTGGAAACTATGGACTGGTGGGAGACAGCGATCAACCATTACTTAAAAACAGGAACCAAGCTAAAAAAACAGTAAGCCCGTGGTCAATCTTTTTTTCTGGAACCCAACAGAACGATCCAAAATAGGACAGGTTCAACATTCACGATTCCTTTTTTAAAACTTTTCTCGATATTTGCCCCTCAAAATCCAATGATGAAGAACCATTTGCTTTACATACTTCTGGCAGCGGTTGTTTTCACCGCCTGTGAGACCAAAAGACCCGAAAACTTAATGACCGTTTCAGGCTCCATTGATGGCCTGAAAAAAGGAAAGCTGTATTTGCAGCGGATTGGTGACTCTACCCTTATCAACATTGATTCGCTAGACCTAAAAGGGGATGGCAATTTTTCGTTTTCCCAAGAATTGGAAAGTCCTGAGCTGTTTTACCTGCACTTGGAAAAGGCAGACAACAATGAATATAACGACCGCATCAGCTTTTTTGGGGAACCCGGTGAAATCTTCATCAAGACGGCTTGGAACACTTTTGATACCAAATCTGAAATTATGGGTTCTACATCAAATGAAAAATTCATGGAGGTGCAACAGATGCTCTCCAATTTCAACAAACGTGACCTGGAATTGATACACCTGAGCACAGGGATGGATTCCTTGGCCTTGGATTCGCTCCAAGTAATGAGCGAACGCAATTTGAAGAACCGGTATCTGTATGTGCTCAATTTTGCCTTTAACAACAAGGATTCCCACGTTACCCCTTATATTATGATGACCGAGGTGGCCAATACCACCAGTATCAAATATTTGGACTCCTTGGCTAACTCATTGACCCCAGAAGTTGGCAACGGCAAATACGGTAAGGCCTTTAAAAGCTATGTGGAGGAACTAAAAGGAGATTAAATTTTTTGATTCCCCCTTGGACAAACAAGGGCAATGTTCATGATGACACAGAAACGAATATAAAGAACCCCGATGCATGCATCGGGGTTTTGTATTGTTAATTGACCAATTTGTTCAATTCTTCCACTAAACCTGTCGCTTTCTCCTCCAGTTCGGTGCGTATGGCCTTAAAGTGGGTCTTGGCATTTTCAACATCTTTCTGATGCACTTTTTGCATCAATTCATCAAAAACACCTATCGCTTTATCTATTAAGGCATTTCCCTCATCTGAATTCTTAACATTTGCATCTACTTCCCATTGGTACACAGCTTCAATAAAATCGCCCAACACAAAGTTGATGTCTTTTTTTAGGTCTCTAACACTGGCCATAATTCTATTTTCCCTTAAAATTACAATATTATTAAATGGTAACTTCCAAAAGTGTCGCCCCCGTGGTAGCAATATCAATTTTGGTCGAGGTGGCGGGCAGCAATATGGTTTCGCCTTTTGCCAACGCTGTAGTCCCCCAATCATTTGATATTTTGGCACTTCCCTTTACACACATAAAAATGGTGAAGGAATCCCGTTCCGAAACATTTTGTGAAAGTCCTTGGGTCAGGTTCAGGTAATCGGTCTTAAAATAAGGGCAATCGACCATCGCGTTCACTTGATCCTGTGCTTTGGGGTAGTTTACCTTAAAGTCATCTTTTTTCTCATAGTCAATGGCATCCACCGCCAACTCGGTATGCAGTTCACGAAGGTTACCTTCCTTGTCACGGCGGTTAAAATCAAATACCCGATAGGTAACATCAGAAGTCTGTTGGATCTCTGCCAAGAGCACCCCTGCCCCAATGGCATGTATTTTTCCAGTGTTGACAAAGAAGGTATCGCCCTCTACCACCTCCTCATAATTGAGCAGTTCCAAAAGGGTGTCCTTTTCAAGACTTTCCACATACTCCTCTTTCTTTACATCTTTGTTGAACCCTACGATCAACTGGGCACCGGGGTCGGCATCCATAATGTACCACATCTCGGTTTTTCCGAAGGAATTGTGCCGTTCCTTGGCCAATTCATCATTGGGATGCAACTGGATGGACAGATCTTGTTTGGCATCTATAAACTTTATGAGAATGGGAAAATCTTTTCCAAAACGATCCACCACACTCTTGCCCAAAAGGCCTTCTGCATCTTCATCTATCAAATCCTGCAACGATTTTCCCGCCAGATTTCCATTGGAAACCACCGAGACATCGCCTTTAACCGCGGAAAGCTCCCAACTTTCACCCGTGGTATCCGTCTCACTAGGTTTGTTGAACAATTGTTGCAATTTCTCACCGCCCCAAAGACGGTCCTTCATAATAGGGGTAAATTTTAATGGATAAAGCATGGTTTTTAGTATTTAGCCTGAATAGGTGACAAAGTTTCTTGGAGTTTCGTACAAAACTACTTCTAATTCCTTATCCGAGGAAATATGGGAACGCAGTTTGTTCCAAATTACCACGGCAATATTTTCTGCGGTTGGATTCAGATTCTTAAACTCGGGTACGTCTATGTTCAGGTTTTTGTGATCCAGTTGATCTTCAATCTCAGTTTTGATCAACCCTTTTAAGATTTTCATGTCAATGACAAAGCCGGTTTCAGAATCTATCTCTCCGGTCACACTCACTATAAGTTCGTAGTTATGGCCGTGAAAATTGGGATTGTTGCATTTACCAAAGGTTGCCTTGTTCTTTTCAAAGCTCCAATCGGGTCTGTACAAGCGGTGTGCGGCATTAAACCGCGCCTTTCTGCTTACTTTGACTTTCATACCTATTTTTGGTTGGCGATGTATTCGTAGAATTTATCAAAAATAATCTTGAACCAGGCCGTATAGTGTTCTGGATGAAGTTCGATATCTTTTTTTATGGCTACAGGATACATCCATTTCCAAGCTTCAACTTCGTCTGGATTAATGGTCGGTTCCCCTTCAAAATGCCCCATGAGCACATGGTCCAGTTCGTGCTCGGTCAACCCATTGTCAAAAGGAGCCTTATAAATGAAGGAAAACAGCTCTTTAAGCTCGGTTTCAAAACCCATTTCCTCACGCAAGCGGCGCTTTCCTGCTTCTATGTTTGTCTCACCATCACGCTGGTGACTGCAACAGGTATTGGTCCATAATAGTGGGGAATGATACTTGTTGGCAGCCCTTTGCTGCAACATGGTCTCCCCTTTATGGTTCATGATAAAAACTGAAAAGGCTCGGTGCAATACCGCTTTTTCATGAGCTTCCATCTTGGGCATTAGGCCCAATTTTTGGTTATTCTCATCAACCAAGACCACTAATTCTTCTTCCATGGTGCTAAAATAAAATCTTAGCGCATGGTAGCGGCCGTAGAATTGATAAAAATCTTATAATTTCCTCTTAAAATTAGAAGAAACGGGGAGATTTTAGATTGCCGATGGCCTGTATAAAATCGTAACGAAGAATAATTTCAAACGACCCATCATTAAAGCTTGCGGCTCCCAAATCGGTGGTTTCCCTATCATAGGCCAAGCCGATCAAAAACTTGTTTGATACCTGAAAGGCGAACATACCACTAAAGGCGGCATCCCAACGATAAGCGACACCCCCAATAAATTTTTCGTTGAACATAAAATTGGCAGACACATCCAACTGTAGCGGTGCACCACTGACCATTTTACCCAACAAGGCCGGTTTAAACTTTAAAAAAGGATTCAAATCCATAACGTAACCCGTAATCAAATACCAGTTCATTCGCTCCTTAGCCGTTGATAAAGAGGATTCATCAAAATGCTCGGTTTGCAACATTCGAGGAATGGATAGGCCCGCATAAAATCTATCGGTATGATAATACACCCCGGCACCAACGTTTGGAGAAAGTCTATTATCTATATTAGGTGGCAAAACACCTTGATCTCCAACATCAACTTTTAGTTCGGAAAAGCGAATATCCAACATGTGAAGTCCTCCCTTGATTCCAAAGCTCAATTTAGCATCAAAACTTGTTTTTATGGTATAGGAAACATCTACATCCAAATACGTTTCTGAAGTAGGTCCTATGGTCTCATTTACGACTGATAACCCCATACCAAGTCCACGATACCCCAAGGGGGTATGCAGGTTTAGCGTTTGTGTTTCCGGTGCTCCCGTAAGACCAACCCATTGGGCCCTATAGAGGCCCGCAATGCTCAATTGCCCCCTAGACCCCGCATAGGCCGGATTAACACTTACCGTATTGTACATGTACTGGGTATATTGGGCATCCTGCTGGGCAAGACCAAGACCCCATATCAAAAGCATGAAAGTAGTCAGTATTGTTTGGTAACTGGAGTAAATGACTTTGTTTTTCACTGCTTTGTATTTTATCGTGTGATATAGATATATCCTGAAGTTTTCTTCATATTTCCATTGCCTACCTCATAATCGATGATATAGAAATACGTACCCACTGGAAGTTTATTGTTCTGATTAACCGTTGCCCTTCCTTCTGATGTGCCATCAAAATTGTTTGAAAGATTATCATATCCTTTGGTTTGAAAAACCAGCACACCCCATCTGTTATAAATCTTTACATGGTTGTTGGGATAGTTTTCTATGTTTTTAATTCTTAAGGTATTGTATTTATTACTCTCGTCTGGCTGTATGATTTGAAAGACCTCTATAGCTTCCACTTCCAAGGTGTCTAAATCTGGATCCAAATAATTGGGTATGCCATCTTCATCGGAATCATCATTGGCATAATTTCCATCCGAGTTTAAATCTTCATCAGAGGTCATGATACCATCGTCATCATCGTCCGTATCCCTAAAATCAGGTATGCCATCGCCGTCGGTATCTGGTAAGTTTGCTGGTGAATCAATCTCATCATTCACATCAACATCTATGGTTGTCTCTCCCTCATAGCCATCATCCAATCCGTCATTGTCCTTATCGGATCCAATTAGAGTTAAATCAGCTATACCGTTTTGGTCAAAATCATTGCCTTCTATATTATCTGGAACATTATCATCATCGCTGTCTTCATCCACATAATCGGGAATACCATCATCATCGGTATCTTCCGGTATCAACCCTAAGCTTCCATTGCCTTCATAGGCATCGTCCAACCCATTGGCATTGGCATCTACACCACTAGGTGGTATATAATCATCGGTAGCCTGTGCTTCAATATTATCCGGGATTCCATCATTATCGCTATCAATATCTAAATAATCCGGATAACCATCTCCATCAGAATCGGTAGGATTGGTCGATGGATCATTGTCAAAATCATCGTTCAAGTCCTCAAAGCTGTCAACTATCCCGTCATTATCACTATCAATTTCAGTCATCATTGGTGAAGTGACCACAATGGTTATCGTTGCCGTATCGCAATTGCCCTGATTATCACAAACTGTATAATCAAAGGAATCTGTACCTTGAAAACCTGATGTTGGTGTGTAAGTGATATCATCATCAGACGGGTCGTTGGGTGTACCATTATCGTTTAGGGTCACCGTTCCATGGGTAGGTGATGTGGTCGTTAGGGTACCAACATTGGGAAGGTCGTTATCGTTTATCCGCCATGAAATGGCCACTTCGGTATTCTCTTCCGTTGAAACAGAATCGTCATGGGTATCCACAATAGGCACTACATCTACCGTTACCGTTGCCGTACTACAATCCCCAGAGGAATTACAAAGTGTATAGGTAAAACTATCCGTACCATTAAAATCTGGGTTGGGAATATAGGTAACCACATCATCGGAAGGATTATTCGGAGTTCCGTTATCAGTTATGGAAATTGTCCCATTTACAGGGTCACTGGTGGCCAAGGAGCCCGAGATGGGCAAATCACTGTCATTATCAAAAATGGGCACCACTACGGAGCTGTCTTCATCCACTGAGACAAAATCATCGACCAAAGTAGCCGCTTGACTCATACATACCACTGTAAAACGGGGCAGAGCAATGGAGTTGCCCACTTTTGTAATGGTAGCCACATACCTCGTTACCGTAGTATTGGCAATAACCGTTGGGCGTAGTTGATCTCCTGTGACTGCTGGGGACCAACTTACCGTGGCTCCACTGGAAACATTGGCCATAATATCCAAGGTAACCTCATTAAAAGGAGTGTTACAATCCGTAACAATAAAATACCCTGTTGCATTGGATCCACATAAAGTTCCATCATAAGTGGCAAAGTAAACACCGGGTTGTGTCACCTCATAAAAGGATTCTGTCCCCAGTACCCTAGCGGTATCGGATGCCTCGTACCACCTATAATTGTTTTCATCTCCACTATTGGGTGCCTGTAGCAAAAACTGTGCATGCACCAACGATACCCCACAGAAGAGGAACAATAGGATAAGATGTAGGTTTCTTTGTCTCAAGATTTGGGTTTTCTGTTTATTTTTTCACTACAAACACCACATTGATCAATGCATTATAATCAGTTGGCTGTCCAATGATATCATAGGTAAGAACACCATTGGCGTCTATACTCATATTACTAAATACCAACGGGTCTGCATAGGTTACGTAGTAATACAATTCTGTGGGTCCATAAGTTGGTATCGCTGCGGGGGCACCGGCACTCGCTACTGCTGGTGACCCATATTGCGCTGTATATTGGGCATATAAGTTTAACTGAGCTCCAGTAACGTTTGTAGAAGCGTTTACCGCAATTGATGGTGGATAGAAAATTCTAGCAGCCTTTGACGTAATTGGGGCAATGGCCTGTAAAGCAGCTTCTACCGTGGTCTCTGAAGTTGGGAAGGGTTCTCCTCCTTCATCCATATCAACAGGAGTGTCCAAATTTACTTCGCTTGCTGTCTGATTATCGGTACCGAGACTGCTCAAAGGAACGTCAAAATTGATACCCGCCTCGGTAATCCGAAGATCCGTGCCATTGATGCCGAACGAGGTGATCAACTCGTTGTTGTCATCATTCGTATACCCGCTCAAGTCTATAGGGGTCGCCGTCGGGTCACCGCTAAGGCTCAAGGCATCGCCACTGATGCTCAAATCCTGGCTGTCCGTGTTCGAGGGGACATCGATCGTATAGGGATCCGCCGTGGTACCACTGCCGTTCACCGTCGTGTTCGTTCCGTTGTTGATCACCGTCTCCGAGCCATCAACCGTGGGGAGCGTCACAGGTGTCGCATCGCCGCTAAGGCTCAGCACATTACCGCTTATCGTCAAATCCTGACTGTCCGTGTTGTCCAAATACCCGCTCAAATCTATAGGGGTCGCCGTCGGGTCACCGCTAAGGCTCAAGGCATCGCCACTGATGCTCAAATCCTGGCTGTCCGTGTTCGAGGGGACATCGATCGTATAGGGATCCGCCGTGGTACCACTGCCGTTCACCGTCGTGTTCGTTCCGTTGTTGATCACCGTCTCCGAGCCATCAACCGTGGGGAGCGTCACAGGTGTCGCATCGCCGCTAAGGCTCAGCACATTACCGCTTATCGTCAAATCCTGATTGTCCGTATTGTCCAAGTATCCGCTCAAATCTATCGGGGTCGCCGTCGGGTCACCGCTAAGGCTCAAGGCATCGCCACTGATGCTCAAATCCTGACTGTCAGTGCCGAGACTGCTCAAAGGAACGTCAAAATTGATACCCGCCTCGGTAATCCGAAGATCCGTGCCATTGATGCCGAACGATGTGATCAACTCGTTGGTGTCATCATTTGTATACCCGCTCAAATCTATAGGGGTCGCCGTCGGGTCACCGCTAAGGCTCAAGGCATCGCCACTGATGCTCAAATCCTGGCTGTCCGTGTTCGAGGGGACATCGATCGTATAGGGATCCGCCGTGGTACCACTGCCGTTCACCGTCGTGTTCGTTCCGTTGTTGATCACCGTCTCCGAGCCATCAACCGTGGGAAGCGTCACAGGTGTCGCATCGCCGCTAAGGCTCAGCACATTACCGCTTATCGTCAAATCCTGACTGTCCGTATTGTCCAAATACCCGCTCAAATCTATAGGGGTCGCCGTCGGGTCGCCGCTCAGGCTCAAGGCATCGCCACTGATGCTCAGGTCTTGAATTTCATTATTAGGGTTTGCATCCGCATCATTGACATTTAATGTAATCCCATTTCCTCCAGATATACGGATATCTCCTGCTGTACCATCCGTAGAAAGGGTCTGGTCATCCGTAGCTGGGTCACCCGCTGGTCCCTGCGCCCCAGTGGCGCCCGTGGCTCCGACCAGACTGTTCAGAAAGTCCGCCTCCGTGCCCGTGTTCCCGGCGGCCAACCATATCGCATAGGCGGAATCGCCATCGGCCCCGTTTGTTCCATTTGTTCCATTTGTTCCGGGAAGACCCTGTGGGCCCTGTGCCCCTGTGGCTCCCGTCGCCCCGACCAGACTGTTCAGAAAATCGGCCTCCGTGCCCGTGTTGCCAGCGGCCAACCATATCGCATAGGCGGAATCGCCATCGGTTCCGTCAGCCCCGTTTGTTCCATTTGTTCCGGGAAGACCCTGTGGGCCCTGTGCGCCAGTAGCGCCAGTGGCTCCGACCAAACTGTTCAGAAAATCGGCCTCCGTGCCCGTGTTCCCGGCGGCCAACCATATCGCATAGGCGGAATCGCCATCGGTTCCGTTTGTTCCATTTGTTCCGGGGAGACCCTGTGGGCCCTGTGCGCCAGTAGCGCCAGTGGCTCCGACCAAACTGTTCAGAAAATCAGCCTCCGTGCCCGTGTTCCCGGCGGCCAACCATATCGCATAGGCAGAATCGCCATCGGTTCCGTTGGCACCGTCAGCTCCATCGGCCCCGTTTGTTCCATTTGTTCCATTTGTTCCGGGAAGACCCTGTGGGCCCTGTGCCCCTGTGGCTCCCGTCGCCCCGACCAGACTGTTCAGAAAATCGGCCTCCGTGCCAGTGTTCCCGGCGGCCAACCATATCGCATAGGCGGAATCGCCATCGACTCCGTTTGTTCCATTTGTTCCGGGAAGACCCTGTGGGCCCTGTGCGCCAGTGGCACCTGTAGCACCGGTCGCACCGACCAGACTGTTCAGAAAGTCCGCCTCCGTGCCCGTGTTGCCAGCGGCCAACCATATCGCATAGGCGGAATCGCCATCGGTTCCATTGGCACCGTCAGCTCCATCGGCCCCGTTTGTTCCGGGGAGACCCTGTGGGCCCTGCGCCCCGACCAGACTGTTCAGAAAATCGGCCTCCGTGCCCGTGTTGCCAGCGGCCAACCATATCGCATAGGCGGAATCGCCATCGACTCCGTTTGTTCCATTTGTTCCGGGGAGACCCTGTAGACCTTGTGCCCCGGTGGCGCCGGTTGGACCTGTCAAATCCGAGGTCGTGAACGAACTGCCGTCCGAATAGTTCAGCGTGAAGGTACCGTTGCCGTTGTCAACCGTTGAGCTGATCCCGACCCCGGCTGTCCCGGCTGCTCCGGTGGCACCAGTAAGGTCCGAGGTCGTGAACGAACTGCCGTCAGAATAGTTCAGTGTGAAGGTACCGTCGCCGTTGTCAACCGTTGAGCTGATCCCGACCCCATCGGTCCCGGCTGTCCCGGCCGCTCCGGTGGCACCAGTAAGGTCCGAGGTCGTGAACGAACTGCCGTCAGAATAGTTCAGTGTGAAGGTACCGTTGCCGTTGTCAACCGTTGAGGTGATCCCGACCCCATCGGTCCCGGCTATCCCGGGATTGCCCTGTAGACCTTGTGCCCCTGTGGCGCCGGTTGGACCTGTCAAATCCGAGGTCGTGAACGAACTACCGTCAGAATAATTTATCGTAAAGGTTCCGTTGCCATTGTCCACCGTCGAGGTGATCCCGACCCCATCGGTCCCGGCCGTCCCGGTGGCACCAGTAAGGTCTGAGGTCGTGAACGAACTGCCGTCAGAATAATTTATCGTAAAGGTACCGTTGCCGTTGTCAACCGTTGAGGTGATCCCGACCCCATCGGTCCCGGCTGTCCCGGTGGCACCCGTAAGGTCCGAGGTCGTGAACGAACTGCCGTCAGAATAGTTCAGCGTAAAGGTACCGTTGCCGTTGTCAACCGTTGAGGTGATCCCAATCCCATCGGTCCCGGCTGCTCCGGTTGGACCTGTCAAATCCGAGGTCGTGAACGAACTGCCGTCAGAATAATTTATCGTGAAGGTACCGTTGCCGTTGTCAACCGTCGAGCTTATCCCGACTCCATCGGTCCCGGCCGTCCCGGTGGCACCAGTAAGGTCTGAGGTCGTGAACGAACTGCCGTCAGAATAATTTATCGTAAAGGTACCGTTGCCGTTGTCAACCGTTGAGGTGATTCCGACCCCATCGGTCCCGGCTATCCCGGGATTGCCCTGTAGACCTTGTGCCCCTGTGGCACCGGTTGGACCTGTCAAATCCGAGGTCGTGAACGAACTGCCGTCAGAATAGTTCAGTGTGAAGGTACCGTTGCCGTTGTCCACCGTTGAGGTGATTCCGACCCCATCGGTCCCGGCTGTCCCGGTGGCACCCGTAAGGTCCGAGGTCGTGAACGAACTGCCGTCAGAATAGTTCAGCGTAAAGGTACCGTTGCCGTTGTCAACCGTTGAGGTGATCCCGACCCCATCGGTCCCGGCTGTCCCGGCCGCCCCTGTGGCGCCGGTTGGACCTGTCAAATCCGAGGTCGTGAACGAACTGCCGTCAGAATAATTTATCGTAAAGGTACCGTTGCCGTTGTCAACCGTTGAGGTGATCCCGACCCCATCGGTCCCGGCTGCTCCGGTTGGACCTGTCAAATCCGAGGTCGTGAACGAACTGCCGTCAGAATAATTTATCGTAAAGGTACCGTTGCCGTTGTCCACCGTCGAGGTGATCCCGACCCCATCGGTCCCGGCTGTCCCGGTGGCACCGGTTGGACCTGTCAAATCCGAGGTCGTGAACGAACTGCCGTCCGAATAGTTCAGCGTGAAGGTACCGTTGCCGTTGTCCACCGTCGAGCTGATCCCGACTCCCGCGGCACCGGCTGCCCCGGGATTGCCCTGTAGACCTTGTGCCCCTGTGGCGCCGGTTGGACCTGTCAAATCCGAGGTCGTGAACGAACTGCCGTCAGAATAATTTATCGTAAAGGTACCGTTGCCGTTGTCAACCGTTGAGGTGATCCCGACCCCATCGGTCCCGGCTGTCCCGGTGGCACCCGTAAGGTCCGAGGTCGTGAACGAACTGCCGTCAGAATAGTTCAGCGTAAAGGTACCGTTGCCGTTGTCAACCGTTGAGGTGATCCCGACCCCATCGGTCCCGGCTGTCCCGGCCGCCCCTGTGGCGCCGGTTGGACCTGTCAAATCCGAGGTCGTGAACGAACTGCCGTCAGAATAATTCAGTGTGAAGGTACCGTTGCCGTTGTCAACCGTTGAGGTGATCCCGACCCCATCGGTCCCGGCCGTCCCGGTGGAACCAGTAAGGTCTGAGGTCGTGAACGAACTGCCGTCAGAATAATTTATCGTAAAGGTACCGTTGCCGTTGTCAACCGTTGAGGTGATTCCGACCCCATCGGTCCCGGCTATCCCGGGATTGCCCTGTAGACCTTGTGCCCCTGTGGCACCGGTTGGACCTGTCAAATCCGAGGTCGTGAACGAACTGCCGTCAGAATAGTTTATCGTAAAGGTACCGTTGCCGTTGTCCACCGTTGAGGTGATCCCGACCCCATCGGTCCCGGCTGTCCCGGTGGCACCCGTAAGGTCCGAGGTCGTGAACGAACTGCCGTCAGAATAGTTCAGCGTAAAGGTACCGTTGCCGTTGTCAACCGTTGAGGTGATCCCGACCCCATCGGTCCCGGCTATCCCGGGATTGCCCTGTAGACCTTGTGCCCCTGTGGCGCCGGTTGGACCTGTCAAATCCGAGGTCGTGAACGAACTACCGTCAGAATAATTTATCGTAAAGGTTCCGTTGCCATTGTCCACCGTCGAGGTGATCCCGACCCCATCGGTCCCGGCCGTCCCGGTGGCACCAGTAAGGTCTGAGGTCGTGAACGAACTGCCGTCAGAATAGTTCAGCGTGAAGGTACCGTTGCCGTTGTCAACCGTTGAGGTGATCCCGACCCCATCGGTCCCGGCTGTCCCGGCCGCCCCTGTGGCGCCGGTTGGACCTGTCAAATCCGAGGTCGTGAACGAACTGCCGTCCGAATAATTTATCGTAAAGGTACCGTTGCCGTTGTCCACCGTCGAGCTGATCCCGACTCCCGCGGCACCGGCTGCCCCGGGATTGCCCTGTAGACCTTGTGCCCCTGTGGCGCCGGTTGGACCTGTCAAATCCGAGGTCGTGAACGAACTGCCATCAGAATAATTTATCGTAAAGGTACCGTTGCCGTTGTCAACCGTTGAGGTGATCCCGACCCCATCGGTCCCGGCTGCTCCGGTTGGACCTGTCAAATCCGAGGTCGTGAACGAACTGCCGTCCGAATAATTTATCGTAAAGGTACCGTTGCCGTTGTCAACCGTCGAGCTTATCCCGACTCCATCGGTCCCGGCCGTCCCGGGATTGCCCTGTAGACCTTGTGCCCCTGTGGCGCCGGTTGGACCTGTCAAATCCGAGGTCGTGAACGAACTGCCGTCAGAATAATTTATCGTAAAGGTACCGTTGCCGTTGTCAACCGTTGAAGTGATTCCGACCCCATCGGTCCCGGCTATCCCGGGATTGCCCTGTAGACCTTGTGCCCCTGTGGCGCCGGTTGGACCTGTCAAATCCGAGGTCGTGAACGAACTGCCGTCAGAATAGTTCAGCGTAAAGGTCCCGTTGCCGTTGTCCACCGTTGAGGTGATCCCGACCCCATCGATCCCGGCCGTCCCGGGATCGCCCTGTAGACCTTGTGCCCCTGTGGCGCCGGTTGGACCTGTCAAATCCGAGGTCGTGAACGAACTGCCGTCAGAATAGTTTATCGTAAAGGTCCCGTTGCCGTTGTCCACCGTCGAGCTGATCCCGACCCCATCGGTCCCGGCTGCCCCGGCCGCCCCTGTGGCGCCGGTTGGACCTGTCAAATCCGAGGTCGTGAACGAACTGCCGTCAGAATAGTTTATCGTAAAGGTCCCGTTGCCGTTGTCAACCGTTGAGGTGATCCCGACCCCATCGGTCCCGGCTGCCCCGGTGGCACCAGTAAGGTCCGAGGTCGTGAACGAACTGCCGTCAGAATAGTTCAGCGTAAAGGTACCGTTGCCGTTGTCCACCGTAGAGGTGATCCCGACCCCATCGGTCCCGGCTGCCCCGGCCGCCCCTGTGGCGCCGGTTGGACCTGTCAAATCCGAGGTCGTGAACGAACTGCCGTCCGAATAGTTCAGCGTAAAGGTCCCGTTGCCGTTGTCAACCGTCGAGGTGATCCCGACCCCATCGGTCCCGGCTGTCCCGGGATCGCCCTGTAGACCTTGTGCCCCTGTGGCGCCGGTTGGACCTGTCAAATCCGAGGTCGTGAACGAACTGCCGTCAGAATAGTTTATCGTAAAGGTCCCGTTGCCGTTGTCCACCGTCGAGCTGATCCCGACCCCATCGGTCCCGGCTGTCCCGGCTGCCCCGGTGGCACCAGTAAGGTCCGAGGTCGTGAACGAACTGCCGTCAGAATAGTTCAGCGTAAAGGTCCCGTTGCCGTTGTCCACCGTTGAGGTGATCCCGACCCCATCGGTCCCGGCTGTCCCGGTGGCACCGGTTGGACCTGTCAAATCCGAGGTCGTGAACGAACTGCCGTCCGAATAGTTCAGCGTAAAGGTCCCGTTGCCGTTGTCAACCGTCGAGGTGATCCCGACCCCATCGGTCCCGGCTGTCCCGGCTGCCCCGGTGGCACCAGTAAGGTCCGAGGTCGTGAACGAACTGCCGTCAGAATAGTTCAGCGTAAAGGTCCCGTTGCCGTTGTCCACCGTTGAGGTGATCCCGACCCCATCGGTCCCGGCCGTCCCGGGATCGCCCTGTAGACCTTGTGCCCCTGTGGCGCCGGTTGGACCTGTCAAATCCGAGGTCGTGAACGAACTGCCGTCAGAATAGTTTATCGTAAAGGTCCCGTTGCCGTTGTCCACCGTTGAGGTGATCCCGACCCCATCGGTCCCGGCTGCCCCGGCCGCCCCTGTGGCGCCGGTTGGACCTGTCAAATCCGAGGTCGTGAACGAACTGCCGTCCGAATAGTTCAGCGTAAAGGTACCGTTGCCGTTGTCAACCGTCGAGCTGATCCCGACCCCATCGGTCCCGGCTGTCCCGGCTGCTCCGGTTGGACCTGTCAAATCTGAGGTCGTGAACGAACTGCCGTCCGAATAGTTCAGCGTAAAGGTACCGTTGCCGTTGTCAACCGTTGAGGTGATCCCGACCCCATCGGTCCCGGCTATCCCTGGATTGCCCTGTAGACCTTGTGCCCCTGTGGCGCCGGTGGCACCAGTAAGGTCCGAGGTCGTGAACGAACTGCCGTCAGAATAGTTCAGTGTGAAGGTACCGTTGCCGTTGTCCACCGTTGAGGTGATCCCGACCCCATCTGATCCATCGGTTCCATTTGTTGAGGAAGCTTCCCAAGAATTCCCATCCCAATAAAAAATCTGGCCTGTATTGGTGTTTACATAAAGATCTCCCATTTCTGCACCTGTTGGTGAAGTTGCTCCAGGAGTTGAGACATCCGTACCGCTCAACACTTCACAATTACATTGATCCTGTAGCGTCACAGTAGTCTGAGCGAATGAAAACCCAATTACAAAAAGAAAAAGGATCAGGCTAAGTATCTTTTTTTCAGATTTGGTTTTGTTTGACATTTTATACTCTTTTTTGGGTAGTTTTAGGCTTGGTTTATTTGGTGTATCACTAATTGATTCTTACGTATATTCAGTATTTCCAGCATACACTATTACAAAATTAACCTTAGGGACAGCTGTGGAAAATAAATGTTGTATACCTCTATTTTCCCACGGTATAGCCCCAATTACTTGAGGTCAGTTTTTTGTATAAAATGGCTTTTGTCCATCAAAAAGCCATCGCCAAAAAGCGCATTCTACTACTGATATTTTTTTGTTTTTTCAATTTTCAATTAGTTGTTCACTCGATATGTTATCCTCCTGTTAGTTATAATCGTAGCAACTTTTACCACTACAAAAGGACCAAATTCTGATGTGGAATTTGATAGGGTAGCCGTTGCCGTCAACAAAGCTGTGGGAACCATTCCTGATGGCAAGGGTATTGAAAAGCCAAAACGATTTGTGGTCGCTGCATTGCCATCACTGTCCGAATAGGCACTGATAGTCGTATCTGTATCTGATGCACTTCCTTCGACAAGGGATGCTATAAAGGTCTGCCCTTCCCCATAATCCTGTGTAAAGCCCAATTGGTTGTCTCCAACCAATGCAGTACCTTCATTTATGTCTGTGAAGAATAGTTCTATGGTGGCCCCAGCCCTTGACCAACCCCTGACAATCAGCGTATTTCCAGAAATAATCGCATCTGATAGTATGGGGAAATTTAGAAGACCATTAGGCCCTGAATCCGCATCACCATTGTCATTTATCGTGATTCCATCACCTGCACTGCTTGATGCATCCAAATCTATCCCAATGGCATCAGAATTGGTCCCGTTGGAATATATGGAGTTTTGGGTTATCTGATTTCCTGTCCCCCCAATGACCACTATGCCCGAACCTCCATTTGAATAAATACTATTATTTGCCAATTGTGAATTGTCCCCATCCAGTTTTATGGCCATGTCCTCTATGTTTCCCGTACAGGTACGACCGTCTTGTCCCGAAGTAGTTATACTGTTTCCTACTATTGAAATGCTTCCTGAAGCCCCTTCTGCATCAATTCCCGTAGATGCCGAGGCCTCTATCAGGTTTTGCTGAATTGAAATTCCACTACCGGCCGTAATGGTTATGGCATCATCACAAGGGCCGTCCCCAATGTTTGATATTTGGTTGGTCTGAATCAGCGAAGCTGTTCCTCCGCCTATCCAAATGCCGGCATCGGCTGCCGTTGCTATGTAGTTATCAACCACATTGATGTTCCCCGCTACATTTTCAATGGCATAGGCTATGTTTCCAGCGTTAGAACCTGTTGCATCAACCGCCAATATATTGTCATAAATAATTGCCGAACCAGTATCTACCCGTATGCCCGAATTGCTATTGGCATAAACCGATAGATTCCGGATAGTGACATCATTTCCCTGTACGGTGAATACGTCCCCATTATCCCTGTGGACCTGTATCTCTGGTAATTCAAAATTTGGGAGCGTAGCTCCTAAGGCTCCTATCAAAGCCCCTCCCGATCCTATGGTTCCTGAGTTGGTATCGCCTGAATATGCCGTTTGGGTTCGCCCATCCAATACCGTATTGTCCCCGGTAATAGCAGGTAATGGATTAGCACTTGAAAGGTAAACATCAAAGTAATTTCCATTAAAATTCACATCGGCCGTTCTTCCCAAGGGATCTGAACTGCTCGGAATCATAAATATTGATGTGTCTTCCCCTGCAGATGGATCAAAAATTCCATTGGCTTCTATATCCAGACCTGTCTCATCCAAGGTATTGGCATTGCCAATAAATTGTGCCAAAGAACCTTGTCCCGTATCGTTGGTATTGACTATGGTATTGAAATTGAAACCGAAGTCCAGATCAACCGCCCCACTACTGTTAATACCCACTTGGGTAACCGTCTGGGCACCGGACAGTATTCCTGCCGCCACATCTTCCCCGGAAGGGTTTACCCCGCCTACCTCATCGATAACATCGACCAAACCACTACCTGAATCATATCGTCTAAATGTCTGTATGGGTAGGCAATCTGTGCATGCTGATCCACCGCCTCTAGAAGACCGCACCGATGCGTTGATCACACGTACATAATAGGTGTCATCCGGCATCCCTCCAAAGGTATATCCCCCACTTGCATCCGTTGTTCTGGTCTGTACCAAGTTATTTGATGAATTGTAGAGTTCCACGGTAGCGTTTTCCACCCCTACCCCCGATGAGCTTGTTAGACTCCTACCTGCCCCGCCGGGATAGTTAACATCTTCAAAGACAGTTCCTGTAATCAAATTTGAAGGCACCCTTAAAACCACAACATTGGATATGACAAAGTCTTGCCCTACATCCACATTGGCCGTTACCTGGGTATCGGTAGCTGCGATATATGATGAAATGTCAAACGTATCCCAATCCAGTCCGTAGGTTGTCGCATCATTATAGACAGGTGTCTGGGTATTATCGTAAATGGTTGAATTATAAGCATTGTTGCCAGTCTGCCCTCCATCACCGCTCAAAACAAAAGTGTTTCCGGCCTGGTTGGTAATCGACAATTCTTCTGGGTTTGTGGAACCGGAACTAGACCCATCCAACGTATCATCTCCTTCCCACGATAAGAAAGAAGCCTTGGATCCTGAACCGGAAATGGCATAAAAAGCATCCAAGGTAAAGGAGGTTCCCGTATTGCTCAACCCATCAAAACCTTGGTATAAGTTAATGTTAACCGGAGGCAATGAAGCATCTTCATAAAATATTAAAAGCGCCCATGCTCCCAAAACCGTGGATGAACTACAATAGGGATCGTTGGTATCTATGGTCAAATCAGAAAAATCATAGGTATTTGTAGAAGGGTCTGGTATGGCACTTACAATACTGGTAACATCACTCACATAACCAAAAAAGGTTCTATTGGTCAAATCTGTCTGATATACCAAATCTGCTGTGACCGATTGTCCTTCAAAAGTGATGTCCCCATCCAAGGTATAGCTCGAATGTACCCAGTACAAATATGCCTTTTCTATGGTTGCCGTTGCCGGGATACTATTGATCAATGTGGCGGATGAACTTGTGGTCACCGCACAGGAATTGGTATTGTTATCCTGGGTCCGGAGTGAACCCCCGGTGGAGGTATAATCAAGATACCCATCAAATTCTTCCAATAAGGCCAGAGGAACATCATTCTGAACCTGAGAGTTTATGGTTGCCGTAGCGGTATCCGTTATATTTACACTACTGTCTGAAGTTGCGGTGAACTGGACGGAAAAATTCTCATCAAACTCCAATATCCCATCGTTTGAAATGGGTACCGATATGGTTTGAAAATCCCCTGCATTACCATCAAAACTTAAGGATCCAGATGTACTGGTATAATCACTTCCTGCTAAGGCAGAACCATCTACCGTTTGATAATTTACCGTAAAAGGCCCAGCGGCAGCAACACCAACATGGGTTGCTGTAAAAGTGGCCACACCTGCACTTTCAAATACCGATATATCCTCTATGGTTATGGTCGGGCTGGGAACCATACAGGAAATTGTTGCCTCCCAACCACTATTCGTGACACTAAAGTCGGATTCAAAACGAAATGTCAAACACCCGGAACTGTCCGTTGAGGTAATCGTTGTGGGAATATTGCCATTATGGTATTGACCGATTAGCGTTCCCGAAGTTGATGTGCCCTCATAGACATATAAAAAATCATAACCTGACTCTACATCAAAACTTGTAAATTCCACGATTACATCTGCTCCCGAGATATCTGGACAAATGGTATATGTGATCACTTCATTATTAGCATAAGACGCTGAAATGCCCCCTGTATCCACAAAAGTGCCACTACAGGTATTCACCGTGGCACCATCTGTCATTACAAATGCATCATTATCCGTAATGGTGGCCGTGGCGGTATCCGAGATATTGACCGTAGCATCTGTAACACTTGAAAACTGTATCCCAAAGGTTTCTGAATTCTCCAAGTCGCCATCATCCAAGATGGGAACGGTTATGGTTTGAACATCTCCGGCAGCTCCATTAAAATTTAAGGGTCCCGAAGTAAATGTATAATCGTTGCCTGCATTTGCTGTACCATCTATAGTCTGATAGTTGACCGTAAACGGTCCAGCAGCATCCGTTCCGCTATGTGTGACCGTAAAAACAGCATTGCCATTGCTTTCATTTACGGTAAGGTCACCCATTGATAGTGTTGGCCCAAAAGTAGCCGTAAAGAGTACATTATCTAAAAATACGTATTCGTCACTGTCCCAAAAGAAATATCCTCCTTGAATAAGGATTTCTGAGTTGGCAGATATCTGATCCACCGTTAAGGTGTGGGATACCGAACCCGTATTATCTGTATTTATGGTCGCTACAGTCTCAAAAGCGGAAGAGGTGTCGTTCCACAACTGGATGAACAAGCTTTGATCTCCTATTTCCGTAGCATCATAATCAAATGTCAATTCTACTGCTGAAGCTCCTGATAAATCCAGAGTACGTCTTATGGTTCTACCATCCAAGTTTCTAAACCGTAATTGATTTGAGTTAATGCGTATTCTTCCATAATTGGGTGTACCATCGTCAAAAGTTTCTACCCAATTACTTGAAAAATTCTGTGTACCATCATTGTTGTCATAGGCAATTGAACTAAAATTATCCCTAAAGGTTTCCTGACCAAACAAAAAGATTGGTGATACAATGAATAGAATTATCCATAGGTCGTGATGGTAGTTCCTAATATTGAACATAGGTTGTCCTACATTGTTAGTATACCAAATGTAGCTTTACCCCAATGAGAAGTTAAATTTTTGTTGTGTAGCTAGGGCGTTGGACCATTAAAGCCCCATATCTTGAAGTGTAAATAATGGCAAAATGTAGTAAAATAAGTTTTTTCTTACAAATAAAATCGATAAACTACTCTAATATGATGAATTCTGACCGTCTGTTCTTTTGATGTTTTTCATCACTGCAGACAACCCCATTTTCGCATTCATTGATCAAGCGTTTTTCTCCAAATCCCTCGCCCAAAAGCCTGTCTCTTTCTATGCCTTTTGAAACCATATACTCCACAGTAGATGCCGCTCTTTTTTGGGACAACCATAGGTTATAGGCATCAGGGCCACGACTGTCTGTATGGGAATTGACCTTTAATTTTAAGCTTGGGTATTTCTCCATGGCAGCAATTACCTTTTGGATTTCGATTTCTGCATCTGGGCGAATATCAAATTTGTTCAAATCAAAGTAAATGGTGCTCAACTGCAATAATTTGGCCAAGTCATCACCAAATCCAGCGGTAACCACATCCCTTTCCAGGTAAAAATCCACAATGGCCGGTTTCCCATAGGACTTGGGAAGGTATTCTTCCGATGGGATATAACCATCTTTTAAGGCACGTACAAAATTACCGTTGTTACAATCCAGGTTAAGACTATACTGGCCCTTGGCATTGGTAAGGGTAGAGGAAACCTCGTTATTGTCTTCACCTATTATCTTAACCGTTGCGCCGGCCAACACCTCATGGGATATACGATCCCTTACGGTACCTGTTATATCTTGTAGACAATCCAACGGAACGGGAGCGGTTTCAACAAACCCATAGATATCATCAATCCCCATGCCTTCTGGTCGGTTACTGGCAAAATAACCCATCTTTGTTTCATCATTGATGATAAAGGAAAAATCATCATATTTTGTATTGATCGGCCGCCCAAGATTAATGACCGGCTGTTCATAGGCGTCATAAGCTATTTTGGTAGCGAACATATCCAAACCACCCAATCCTGGGTGTCCATCAGAGGCAAAATAGAGTACATCCTTTTCAGTGATGAATGGAAACGTTTCACGGGCTTGGGTATTTATCGTCGACCCCAAATTAATGGGAGGGCCAAAAGTGCCATCCCCTATTATTTGAACCTTCCAAAGATCGGACTCCCCATAGCTGCCCGGCATATCGGAAGCAAAATAGAGAAACTTTTCATCTGGACTCAATGCAGGATGGGCAATGGAATAACCGTCACTGTTAAAAGGCAGTTCGGTAATGGCCGTCCATCTCCCATCTTCCATTGTCGCTTGGTAAATCTTTAAGCGGGTCATCCCTTCGGCATCTTTGTACCGTTTCCCGGCCAAGTAATTATTTCTGGTAAAAAACAAGGTGTTGCCGTCTTTGGTCACTATGGAAGTAGATTCATGGAATCTTGAATTGATCCGATTTCGTTTTTTTGGCATTTTTTCAACCGCAACGGTAACATTGCCCTCTATTCCCGATGATGATTGGTTCTTTTCCTCGATTTCAAAAACATCGATCTTGACCACTCTTTCTTGGGAAATACTATCCGAATTCACCCTATAAAGGTCAAGAAAATCCCGGCTATTCCAAGTATGGCGGTACCTTGCCAGGTTTCCCGTGTCCCTGTCGGACGAAAAAATCAGTCCTTTTTTATAAAAGCTTGGTGCAAAATCTGAATACTTAGAGTTGTATTTGAACGCTTTTATAGCATAGCGTCCTGAATTTTCTTCAATCCTTTCCAAATAATCCGTATCCAAAGTAGCATTAAGCCCCATTTCCATGGCCTTTCTCTCAAACAGAACCATCATGGAGTCTGATTTTTTATACTCCCCCAATGTTTTTAGGGACTGTGCATACCTAAAAATATAATCTAGACCTGTAACTGAATCGTACTTTTTAATGAGCTCTTTATAAATATTGGCCGCTTTTTCATAGTCAGCGTTAAAATAGTAGGCGTTGCCCAGCTTCTTCAACAAATCTGCATCCTCATAACCCCGTTGCCTTACTTTTTCATAGATATCAATGGCAGGCTTAAACGAATATTCCCGGTAACTCTCGTCTGCCTTGTCCAATATGCGCTCTTGGGCATTCACTGTGAAAAAATTCACACTGATTGCAACAAAAAATATAAGAATCTTTTTGACCATACTATGGTGTCTTTAGAAAAAACGGGGGGATATGGTACGCTGAAATCGTTTTAGCAATTCCAAACGAAGGAAAAATTCAATAGTGCCGTCATTAAACTGTTGTGCTCCCAACTCGGTAGTTTCCCTATCATAAGCCAAGCCTAACATGACTTGATCGGTAATTTGAAAACCTGCAAGTGCACTTACTGCAGCATCCCACCGGTAAGCTGCCCCAAAACTAAACCTATCGTTGAACAGGAAACTCGCAGAAAGGTCTACTTGTAGCGGTGCCCCTCCCACGGCTTTGGTCAATACAGCTGGTTTGAACTTTATATTACCGTTTAAATCAAACACATAACCTGAAATAAAATAATAATTGATTCTACTAGCAGAAATTAAATTTCGTCCATTATTGTCAAAAAAATCTTGCCGAACCAGATTAGGAACGGATACACCCATATAAAATCTATCGGTATGGTAATATACTCCCATCCCAAAATTTGGGTTAAATTCATTTAACCTACCATCTTCCGTGATATCTTGGTTTACACCATCCTTATCAAAATTTCTTAATCCATCAAAATCCAAACTAAAAAAGTTTCCATTGGCATTTAGACCAAAGGATAGTTTAGCATTAATAGCCACATCAATACTATATGAAAGAACTGCACTTAATGTGGTTTCTTGGACCACTCCATCCCCAATATTATCATTGACAATGGATATTCCATATCCCATCCTACTATCTCTAATGGGAGAATGTAAATTCATGGTAAAAGTTTCAGGGGCACCATTAACCCCCAGCCATTGTGAACGATACAACCCTGCAAAACTCAATTGCCCCCTAGAACCTGCATATGCTGAGTTAACACTCATCGTATTAAACATATACTGCGTATACTGTGCATCTTGTTGGGCTCGTGTGCCAGTGAAGTATACCAACAATAGCAAAACTAATATAGACTTTCTCAATTTTTTTGGATTTAAAATCTTTCAGCTATTTGCTGTTAATATATAAATAGTCCCTTTGAACAATCCTTTTTCCATTTTCATTTTCGTATTCAAAGATATAATAATACACTCCAGCCGGAAGATAATCATTAACGTTTATGGTAGATCTAACCCTAGATCGTCCATCAAATATATTATTGGAATTATTATAATTAACTCCATCATATACCAAAACTCCCCACCTATTGTAGATTCTCATCCTATTATCGGGAATTAATTCTACATTATAGATAAATAAAAAGGTATTAACCGTACCACTGGGGTTCATATATTGATTAATTTTTATTTCCTTATCCCTATCATCCGTCGGGTCGAGATAATCGGGAGTGCCGTCCCCATCCGTATCGTCATCGGTAGGGTCGCCATCGCCGTCGGCATCCTCGTCAGGGGTGTCGATACCGTCCCCGTCATCATCAAGATCCCGGTAGTTCACATCGCCCTCACCGTCCGTGTCCGGTAGGTCCGTGGCAGGATTTTCTATCTCGTCGTTCACGTCATAGCCATCGTTGACATCGCTGCCCTCATAGCCATCGTCCAGGCCATCGTTGTCCGTGTCCATGCCCGTATAGGTCTGGTCCGGTATCCCATCATAGTTGAAGTCGTTCCCCTCGTTGTTGTCGAACACCAGGTCGTTGTCGCTATCGGAGTCCAGATAATCCGGGGTACCGTCACCGTCCGTGTCCTCCGGGGCAAGGCCCGAATCGCCACTGCCCTCATAGGCATTGTCCAGTCCGTCATGGTCATCGTCCATGCCCGTTGGGGGAATATATCCAGCGGTGGACTGGGCCTCTATATTGTCCGGTAGGCCGTCATCGTCACTGTCGATGTCCAGACTGTCCGGACGGCCATCCCCATCACTGTCAATACTGCCATCGCCCTCCAAGGTGTCCAAGATACCATCGTTGTCATCGTCTATGTCCACTACGTCGGGAACACCGTCCCCGTCCGTATCGTCCCTATCATCCGTCGGGTCGAGGTAATCGGGAGTGCCGTCCCCATCCGTATCGTCATCGGTAGGGTCGCCATCGCCGTCGGCATCCTCATCAGGGGTGTCGATACCGTCCCCGTCATCATCAAGATCCCGGTAGTTCACATCGCCCTCACCGTCCGTGTCCGGTAGGTCCGTGGCAGGATTTTCTATCTCGTCGTTCACGTCATAGCCATCGTTGACATCGCTGCCCTCATAACCATCGTCCAGGCCATCGTTGTCCGTGTCCATGCCAGTGTAGGTCTGGTCCGGCACCCCATCATAGTTGAAGTCGTTCCCCTCGTTGTTGTCGAACACCAGGTCGTTGTCGCTATCGGCATCCAGATAGTCCGGGGTACCGTCACCGTCCGTGTCCTCCGGGGCAAGGCCCGAATCGCCACTGCCCTCATAGGCATTGTCCAGTCCGTCATGGTCATCGTCCATGCCCGTTGGGGGAATATATCCAGCGGTGGACTGGGCCTCTATATTGTCCGGTAGGCCGTCGTCGTCACTGTCTATGTCCAGACTGTCCGGACGGCCATCCCCATCACTGTCAATACTGCCATCGCCCTCCAAGGTGTCCAGGATACCATCGTTGTCATCGTCTATGTCCACTGCGTCGGGTACCCCGTCCCCGTCCGTATCGTCCCTATCATCCGTCGGGTCGAGGTAATCGGGAGTGCCGTCCCCATCCGTATCGTCATCGGTAGGGTCGCCATCGCCGTCGGCATCCTCGTCAGGGGTGTCGATACCGTCCCCGTCATCATCAAGATCCCGGTAGTTCACATCGCCCTCACCGTCCGTGTCCGGTAGGTCCGTGGCAGGATTTTCTATCTCGTCGTTCACGTCATAGCCATCGTTGACATCGCTGCCCTCATAACCATCGTCCAGGCCATCGTTGTCCGTGTCCATGCCCGTATAGGTCTGATCCGGTATCCCATCATAGTTGAAGTCGTTCCCCTCGTTGTTGTCGAACACCAGGTCGTTGTCGCTATCGGAGTCCAGATAATCCGGGGTACCGTCACCGTCCGTGTCCTCCGGGGCAAGGCCCGAATCGCCACTGCCCTCATAGGCATTGTCCAGTCCGTCATGGTCATCGTCCATGCCCGTTGGGGGAATATATCCAGCGGTGGACTGGGCCTCTATATTGTCCGGTAGGCCGTCATCGTCACTGTCGATGTCCAGACTGTCCGGACGGCCATCCCCATCACTGTCAATACTGCCATCGCCCTCCAAGGTGTCCAAGATACCATCGTTGTCATCGTCTATGTCCACTACGTCGGGAACACCGTCCCCGTCCGTATCGTCCCTATCATCCGTCGGGTCGAGGTAATCGGGAGTGCCGTCCCCATCCGTATCGTCATCGGTAGGGTCGCCATCGCCGTCGGCATCCTCATCAGGGGTGTCGATACCGTCCCCGTCATCATCAAGATCCCGGTAGTTCACATCGCCCTCACCGTCCGTGTCCGGTAGGTCCGTGGCAGGATTTTCTATCTCGTCGTTCACGTCATAGCCATCGTTGACATCGCTGCCCTCATAACCATCGTCCAGGCCATCGTTGTCCGTGTCCATGCCAGTGTAGGTCTGGTCCGGCACCCCATCATAGTTGAAGTCGTTCCCCTCGTTGTTGTCGAACACCAGGTCGTTGTCGCTATCGGCATCCAGATAGTCCGGGGTACCGTCACCGTCCGTGTCCTCCGGGGCAAGGCCCGAATCGCCACTGCCCTCATAGGCATTGTCCAGTCCGTCATGGTCATCGTCCATGCCCGTTGGGGGAATATATCCAGCGGTGGACTGGGCCTCTATATTGTCCGGTAGGCCGTCGTCGTCACTGTCTATGTCCAGACTGTCCGGACGGCCATCCCCATCACTGTCAATACTGCCATCGCCCTCCAAGGTGTCCAGGATACCATCGTTGTCATCGTCTATGTCCACTGCGTCGGGTACCCCGTCCCCGTCCGTATCGTCCCTATCATCCGTCGGGTCGAGGTAATCGGGAGTGCCGTCCCCATCCGTATCGTCATCGGTGGGGTCGCCATCGCCATCGGCGTCCTCGTCAGGGGTGTCGATACCGTCCCCGTCATCATCAAGATCACGATAGTTCACATCGCCCTCACCGTCCGTGTCCGGTAGATCCGTGGCAGGGTTTTCTATCTCGTCGTTCACGTCATAGCCATCGTTGACATCGCTGCCCTCATAACCATCGTCCAGACCATCGTTGTCCGTGTCCATGCCTGTATAGGCCTGGTCCGGTATCCCATCATAGTTGAAGTCGTTCCCCTCATTGTTGTCGAACACCAGGTCGTTGTCGCTATCGGAGTCCAGATAGTCCGGTGTGCCATCATCATCCGTGTCCTGCGGGGCAAGGCCCGAATCGCCACTGCCCTCATAGGCATTGTCCAGTCCGTCATGGTCATCGTCCATGCCTGTTGGGGGAATATATCCAGCGGTGGACTGGGCCTCGATATTGTCCGGCAGGCCGTCGTCGTCACTGTCGATGTCCCTATAATCTGTTAAAGAATCGGTATCAGAATTTATAGGCTCAAGACCATGGCAGACACATAGGTAATCTTCATATGCATCGTCCAACCCATTTCCATCATGATCATTTCCACTAGGTGTAATGTATGTATCAATGGATTGTGCCTCAATATTATCGATTATCCCATCATTATCGGAATCAATATCTTTATAATCTGGCATACCATCACCATCTGAGTCAATTGGATCTAATCCAACACAAAAACATGGAAATGAATAATAAATATCATCAAGGCCATTTCCATCCCTATCTAAACCAGATGGAGGCTTGTAATAAATATCACTTTGAGCCTCAATATTATCAAGAATCCCATCATTGTCCGAATCAATATCCAAATAATCCGGTATTCCGTCACCATCGGTATCCGTAGGATTTGTTGCCGGATTGTTATCCTTGTCTAAATTCGCATCCTCATCATCGTCCCGGATACCATCATTATCCGCATCAAGATCTTTGATGGGAGCTGATTCATACTGTACATCTGAATTTATGGAATGGTATTCCTTATAGGCATATCCATACCATGAAACGCTCATCAAAAGAGCACTGGTCAGCAACAACTTTAGATTAGAAAGACTGTTAGCTCGCATACGTTATCATTTTTATAAAAAATAGCGCCAACCAATGTAGGTCTTTAAGCAATTGGGAAAAATTTGGGGACACTTGTGGCACGAGTATTATATTATTTCTATACGCATAATTATTTTATAATACCCGAAAGACCTATTTTACTCGATTAAATACGATAAAAACAGTATGTAAACTTACTTACCAATTTATCAAGAAAACAGTTTTTACCAACCCGAAGATAAATCGTTATTCTTAGTTAATACCTATGTTTTTCTTTTTTGTGCCAAAAATTATCAACTACACCACTTCCTCAAAAGAATCTTACCCCTTGATATTTTTGCGTTAATTTTGCCCAAATTTTCAGAAATGACCTTTGAACAAGAGATTCAGCGAAGACGTACCTTTGGTATTATCTCACACCCCGATGCCGGAAAAACAACCCTGACCGAAAAATTGCTTCTCTTTGGTGGTGCAATCCAAGAGGCTGGAGCTGTAAAAAGTAACAAAATCAAGAAATCGGCCACCAGTGACTTCATGGAAATTGAACGCCAACGGGGAATCTCTGTTGCCACTTCGGTACTTGCCTTCCTATACAAAGACAAGAAAATAAACATCCTAGACACGCCAGGGCACAAAGATTTTGCAGAGGACACCTTTAGGACCCTTACCGCTGTTGATAGTGTAATTGTGGTCATTGATGTGGCCAAAGGGGTTGAAGAACAGACCGAAAAGCTTGTTGAAGTTTGCAGAATGCGCAATATTCCCATGATTGTTTTTATCAATAAATTGGATAGGGAAGGAAAGGATGCTTTTGATCTATTGGATGAAGTAGAGCAAAAATTGGGCCTATCTGTAACGCCACTTAGTTTTCCCATAGGGATGGGATATGATTTTAAGGGCATATACAATATCTATGAGAAGAACATCAACCTGTTCTCTGGCAATAGCAAGCAAAACATAGAAGACACCATTGCCTTTGATGACCTTGAAAGCAGTGAACTGGAAAAGATCATTGGGGAAGATGCCGCCATGGTCCTTCGTGAAAATTTGGAATTGGTCGGCGGGGTATATCCTGCCTTTGATGAAGAGGCTTATCTACAGGGGCAACAACAACCTGTGTTCTTTGGGTCTGCCCTAAATAATTTTGGGGTTCGGGAACTTCTGGATTGTTTTATTGAAATTGCCCCTACACCCAGACCAAAGAATGCCGAGGAAAGAACCGTGGCACCCCATGAAAAGGATTTCTCTGGTTTTGTATTTAAAATACATGCCAATATGGATCCCAACCATCGTGATCGTTTGGCTTTTATCAAGATTGTTTCTGGAAAGTTTGAACGAAACAAGCCTTATCTACATGTTCGCAATGACAAAAAACTAAAGTTTTCCAGCCCCAATGCCTTCTTTGCCGAGAAAAAAGAAATTGTTGAGGTCTCCTTTCCCGGTGATATCGTAGGTCTTCATGATACGGGCAACTTTAAAATTGGGGACACCCTCACCAACGGGGAAAAGTTACATTACAAAGGCATTCCCAGTTTTTCACCGGAGCACTTCCGCTACATCAACAATGCAGACCCCATGAAGGCCAAACAGTTGTACAAAGGGATTGACCAACTCATGGATGAAGGTGTGGCCCAATTGTTCACTTTGGAAATGAACGGCCGTAAAGTAATCGGTACGGTGGGTGCCCTTCAATATGAGGTCATCCAATATCGTTTGGAACATGAATATGGCGCCAAGTGTACTTATGAGAACCTCCCTGTACATAAGGCTTGTTGGGTTGATGCTGAAGAAGACCAAATTGAATTTGAAGAATTCAAACGGGTAAAACAAAAGTTTTTGGCCAGGGATAAATCTGGACAGTTGGTCTTTTTGTCCGATTCTGCTTTTTCACTACAAATGACACAGCAAAAATATCCCTCAATCCATCTTAGGTTTACTTCTGAGAAAGAGGCCCAACACACTCCATGACACCGTAAAATACTGAAATAAAGTGTTTTAAATATTATTTTGTACATTTCATGGTGTAACCAATAAAACGTACAGCTATGACCAACAACACTTTAGTAAAACCGCCCATTTGGTTTTGGGTGGTAAGTATTATTGCCCTTTTATGGAATTCCGTGGGTGTTTTCAGATATCTAGACAAGGCCTTCAACCAAGTGGCTCTATTGGAGTCCATGACACAACCACAAAGGGAAGCTTTTGAAAACATTCCCGCATGGGCCACAGGTGCCTTTGCCATTGCGGTCTTTGCAGGGACAATTGCCTGTATAGCCCTGCTTTTACGCAAAAAATGGGCCATGCCTCTTTTTGTTATCTCCTTTCTGGCCGCCCTTGCCCAATTTATACATTGGCTGTTCATTTCAAATGCGGTGGAGGCCTTTGGCCCCGGAACTTACACAATACCCATATTGGTCATCGTCGTGGGTATTATAGAAATCCTGTTCTCAAAGAACGGTATTAAAAAAGGATGGCTCAATTGATCAGTCTGTTTTTGTATTATACAACTGATCCAATAAAAAAAAACGCCCTTTCGAATGAAAGGGCGTTTTAGTTTTATGCTTCTCCCGTGGGACCAAAATTCAATGGTATCGGGGGTTGTTCATAATCCTTAATGGTGCCATGGGCCTGTTCAAAACGTTTGACATTATCGTTCAATGCCTTAAGCAACTTCTTGGCATGTTGGGGCGTTAGTACTATCCTACTCTTCACCTTTGCCTTTGGGGTTCCTGGCATCAAACTGATAAAATCAACCACAAACTCAGAAACCGAATGATTGATAATCGCCAAATTGGAATAGATTCCCTCGGCAACTTTCTCATCCAATTCTATATTAATCTGTTTCTGGCTGTCCTTCTTTTCGGCCATAGCATTTAAAATTTAAATTCCTCTTTACGGGCCATGATCTCATCGTACTCTTCCTTGGAGCCTACAATGATACTGTCATAGTCACGCATACCAGTACCCGCAGGAATCTTATGTCCGACAATTACGTTTTCCTTTAAGCCTTCCAAAGTATCTACCTTGCCGCTAACAGCCGCTTCATTCAACACCTTGGTCGTTTCTTGGAACGAAGCCGCAGAGATAAACGATTTTGTCTGTAACGATGCACGGGTTATCCCTTGTAGTATTGGCGTAGCCGTAGCGGGAACGGCATCCCTTGCTTCCACCAATGCTTTATCGGAACGTTTTAGGAGCGAGTTTTCATCCCTCAACTGTCTTGCGGTAACAATCTGACCCGCTTTCAAGTTCTCGGAATCACCAGCTTCCTCAACCACTTTTTGACCAAAAATTTCATCATTTTCCCTGATAAAATCATCTTTATGGACCAATTGGTTTTCTAGGAATGTGGTATCACCAGAATCTTCAATGCGAACTTTACGCATCATCTGTCTTACCACCACCTCAAAGTGCTTGTCATTGATCTTTACACCCTGTAAGCGGTAAACTTCCTGAACTTCGTTCACCAAATATTGTTGAACCGCAGAAGGACCCTTGATTGCCAAAATGTCTTCTGGGGTTATGGAACCATCGGAAAGTGGCATGCCTGCACGCACATAGTCGTTCTCCTGGACCAAGATTTGGTTGGAAAGCTTAACCAAGTACTTCTTGATCTCTCCAAGTTTGGATTCAATAATGATTTCTCGGTTACCTCTTTTAATCTTTCCGAAGGAAACAACGCCATCTATTTCCGAAACCACTGCTGGATTTGATGGGTTACGAGCCTCGAACAACTCTGTCACCCTTGGAAGACCCCCGGTAATATCCCCTGCTTTTGCAGATTTACGTGGAATCTTTACCAAGGTCTTACCTTCTTTGATTTTTTCTCCATCATCTACCATGATGTGCGAACCAACCGGAAGGTTGTACGATCTAAGGGTTTCTCCCTTACCATCCTTGATCAAGAGGGTGGGAATCAACTTTTTGTTTCTAGATTCAGAAATCACTTTTTCCTGGAATCCGGTCTGCTCATCAATTTCCACTTGGTAGGTAACCCCTTGCTCAATGTTCTCGTAGGCTATCTGTCCGGTGAACTCTGAAACAATTACACCATTATACGGATCCCATTGGCAAATGGCATCTCCTTTTTTGATTTTATCGCCATTGGAGACAAACAATTGGGAACCGTAGGGAATATTATTGGTACTCAAGGTAATGCCCGTCTTCTCATCAATTATCTTGATTTCTGAAGTCCTGGAGATTACAATGTTGGCCTTACCGCCCTCACTGTTCTCCCCTACAACGGTTCGCATATCCTCAATCTCAGCAATTCCTTCAAACTTGGCTTCCAATTTACTTTCCTCAGAGATGTTTCCTGCAATACCCCCCACGTGGAACGTACGCAATGTTAACTGTGTGCCAGGTTCACCAATGGACTGGGCTGCAACAACACCAACAGCTTCACCTCTTTGGACCATTTTGTTGGTCGCCAAGTTCCTACCGTAACATTTGGCACAGATACCTTTTGGTGCCTCACAGGTCAACGGAGAACGTACTTCAACCTTTTCAATAGGTGAGGCTTCAATTTTGGCCACTTCCTTTTCGGCTATTTCCTGACCGGAAGCCACCAACAATTCTTCAGTTATGGGGTGGTAGACATCATGCAATGATACCCGCCCCAAGATACGCTCACCCAGCGTTTCTACAATTTCATCGTTTTTGCGAAGCGGTTCGATCTCAATTCCCCTAAGGGTTCCGCAATCCTCAATATTGATGATGACATCTTGTGAAACATCTACCAAACGACGGGTCAAGTACCCTGCATCTGCTGTTTTCAATGCGGTATCTGCCAAACCTTTACGCGCACCGTGGGTAGAGATAAAGTATTCCAAAATGGAAAGGCCTTCCTTAAAGTTGGAAAGAATAGGGTTTTCAATAATCTCTCCACCACCTGCGGTAGATTTTTTGGGCTTGGCCATCAGACCACGCATACCGGTCAACTGACGAATCTGCTCCTTGGAACCCCGTGCACCGGAATCCAACATCATAAATACCGAGTTGAAGCCCTGCTGGTCCTCACGGATTCGTTTCATTGCCAATTCTGTCAACATGGCATTGGTAGAGGTCCAAACATCAATAACTTGATTGTAACGCTCGTTATTGGTGATAAGCCCCATGTTATAGTTCATCATGATGCCATCTACCTGTTCGTTGGCATCACCGATCATATCGTGCTTTTCGGCAGGGATGATAATATCGCCCAAACTGAAGGAAAGACCTCCTTTGAAGGCAAACTGATACCCCATGGTCTTGATCTTATCCAAGAACTCTGCAGTTCTGGGAACATCGGTAACCGCCAAAATATCACCAATAATGGTACGCAGTGCCTTTTTAGTCAACACATTGTTTATAAAGCCAGCCTCTTCCGGCACATGCTCATTGAACAATACTCGGCCAACAGTGGTATCAATAATCTGATTCACCAATTCGCCTTCCTCATTAAGGTCTTTGGTCCTTACCTTGATTCCCGCGTTCAACTCAACACGTTTCTCATTAAAGGCGATGACCACTTCCTCTGGGGAATAAAAGGTCAACCCTTCTCCCTTAACGGTGATTTTATCATCGGTCACGCGCTTTTTGGTCATGTAGTACAATCCCAAAACCATATCTTGTGATGGTACCGCAATAGGGGATCCATTGGCTGGGTTTAGGATATTCTGCGAAGCCAGCATCAATAGTTGTGCCTCCAAAATTGCCTCTGGGCCCAATGGAAGGTGCACCGCCATCTGGTCACCGTCAAAATCGGCATTAAATGCCGTACAGGCCAATGGGTGTAGGCGAATTGCCTTCCCCTCTATCAATTTTGGCTGAAAGGCCTGGATACCCAAACGGTGCAATGTGGGGGCCCTGTTCAATAGTACCGGATGCCCTTTAAGCACATTTTCCAAGATATCCCAAACTACGGGCTCTTTCTTGTCTATGATCTTTTTAGCGGATTTTACCGTCTTTACAATACCACGCTCAATCAATTTTCTAATGATGAAAGGCTTGTAAAGCTCTGCTGCCATGTCTTTGGGCAGACCACATTCGTACAATTTCAATTCCGGGCCAACGACAATAACCGAACGGGCGGAGTAATCCACACGTTTACCCAACAAGTTCTGACGGAAACGCCCTTGCTTGCCTTTCAGGGAATCTGAAAGTGATTTTAGAGGTCTGTTGGATTCTGTCTTAACGGCTGAAGCTTTTCTGGTGTTATCGAACAAGGAATCCACCGCTTCTTGGAGCATCCGTTTTTCATTACGAAGGATAACCTCTGGAGCCTTAATCTCCATTAAACGCTTCAATCGGTTGTTCCTAATGATCACACGACGGTATAGATCATTCAAATCTGAAGTGGCAAAACGACCACCATCCAAAGGCACCAATGGACGTAATTCTGGTGGAATGACCGGAATGACCTTCATGATCATCCACTCTGGTCGGTTTTCCCGATTATCCTGTGATTCACGAAGTGCCTCTACAACTTGAAGTCTTTTTAAGGCTTCGGTCTTACGTTGTTTGGACGTTTCGGTATTTGCCTTATGACGTAATTCGTACGAAAGTTGTTCCAAATCGATTCTTCCCAACAAATCAATCAAACATTCCGCCCCCATTTTGGCAATGAACTTATTGGGGTCGGTATCTTCCAAATATTGGTTGTCCTGTGGAAGTTCGTCCAAAATGTTGAGGTATTCTTCCTCGGTCAAGAAATCCATCTTATTGATTTCCTCTCCTTCAGGACCTTTGGCCAAACCTGGTTGGATCACTACGTAACGCTCGTAGTAAATGATCATATCCAACTTTTTGGAGGGCAATCCCAATAAGTACCCAATTTTGTTGGGCAAGGAACGGAAATACCAGATATGGGCCACGGGCACTACCAAATTGATGTGTCCTACCCTATCCCGACGTACTTTCTTCTCGGTCACCTCTACACCACATCGATCACAAACAATACCGCGATAACGGATTCGCTTGTATTTTCCGCAGGCACACTCATAGTCTTTTACGGGACCAAAAATACGCTCACAGAACAAGCCATCCCGCTCGGGCTTGTGGGTTCTATAATTAATGGTTTCTGGCTTTAACACCTCTCCGCGCGACTCTGCCAAAATTGCTTCTGGCGAAGACAGACCGATGGAAATTTTGTTAAACCTTTTTGGTGCGTTATTATCTTTTACTCTAGCCATATTATTATCAGCTAATGTGTTAAAATGTTCTCTTATTCAATTATTCTTCCAAACGGATATCCAAGCCCAAACCTTTAAGTTCGTGCATCAATACATTGAAAGATTCTGGCAATCCAGGTTCTGGCATGGTCTCCCCTTTTACGATGGACTCATAGGTCTTGGCACGGCCAATGACGTCATCGGACTTCACGGTCAAAATCTCACGAAGTGTGGATGAGGCACCATAAGCTTCCAATGCCCATACCTCCATCTCTCCAAATCTTTGACCACCAAACTGGGCCTTACCACCCAATGGTTGTTGCGTGATCAACGAGTATGGCCCTATGGAACGGGCGTGCATCTTATCATCTACCATGTGGCCTAATTTAAGCATGTAAATGACCCCAACTGTTGCGGCTTGGTCAAAACGCTCACCAGTACCCCCATCATACAAATGGGTATGGCCAAACTGGGGCACACCGGCTTCTTCGGTAAGCTTATCAATCTGTTCCAAAGAAGCTCCATCAAAAATTGGGGTGGCAAATTTCTTTTCCAATTTCTGACCTGCCCAACCTAAAACGGTCTCATAGATCTGCCCAATGTTCATACGGGAAGGTACACCCAATGGATTCAAGACAATGTCTACAGGAGTACCATCTTCCAAGAACGGCATGTCTTCCTGACGAACGATCCTTGCTACAATACCCTTGTTTCCGTGACGACCCGCCATCTTATCCCCAACCTTTAGCTTACGTTTTTTGGCAATGTAAACCTTGGCCAGTTTCATGATACCTGCAGGAAGTTCATCCCCTACAGAGATGGTAAACTTATCACGTCTTAAGTTTCCTTGAAGGTCGTTCAACTTGATTTTATAGTTGTGCAGCAAATCGTTGACCATCTCATTGGTCTTGTCATCCACTGTCCAAGTACCGCTCACCAAGTGGGCAAAATCATCAACGGAATTTAACATCTTAATGGTGTACTTTTTACCTTTTGGAAGCACTTCTTCTCCCAAATCGTTTTGTACCCCTTGCGATGTTTTTCCATTGATCATGGCAAACAACTTCTCTATCAGGACATCTTTCAACTGTTGGAACTTTACTTCATATTCCAGCTCCAATTTAGAAATGGCCTCTTTATCCTCAGAACGCTTACGCTTGTCCTTAATGGAACGGGAGAAGAGTTTTTTATCGATAACCACACCACTTAACGATGGGGAAGCCTTTAAGGATGCATCTTTTACATCACCAGCCTTATCTCCAAAAATGGCACGCAATAATTTTTCTTCCGGTGTTGGATCTGATTCTCCTTTTGGGGTAATCTTACCAATCAAAATATCACCAGGCTTGACCTCGGCACCAATACGGATCATCCCATTCTCATCCAGATCCTTGGTGGCTTCTTCCGAAACGTTAGGTATGTCGTTGGTCAATTCCTCTGCACCCAATTTGGTATCACGAACCTCAAGGGCATATTCATCAATATGGATGGAGGTAAAGATATCTTCCCGCACCACTTTTTCAGAAATCACAATTGCATCCTCAAAGTTGTACCCCTTCCAAGGCATGAAGGCTACCTTCATATTCCTACCCAAGGCCAATTCGCCTTTTTGGGTAGCGTATCCTTCACAAAGCACCTGTCCTTTTTTAACCTTGTCCCCTTTCCTAACGATTGGTTTCAAGTTAATGGAAGTCCCTTGGTTGGTCTTTCTAAACTTGATAAGTCCATAGGTTTTGTAGTCCTCATCAAAGCTTATCAATTTTTCTTCCTCCGATCGGGTATACTTAATGATGATTTTTTGCGAATCCACATAATCCACAACACCATCATCCTCAGCATTGATCAATACCCTGGAATCTGTGGCCACTTGTCTTTCCAGACCAGTTCCCACGATTGGCGAATCAGGACGTAACAAGGGTACGGCCTGGCGCATCATGTTGGATCCCATCAAGGCACGGTTCGCATCATCATGCTCCAAGAACGGAATCAATGATGCTGAAATGGATGCTATCTGATTGGGGGCAACGTCTGTATAATTGATCTCGGATGGATCCACTACCGGGAAATCACCTTCTTCACGGGCAATTACCTTTTCACGATCAATGGTCCCATCTTCTTTTAATGGAATGTTCGCTTGGGCAATTTTCATGCCTTCTTCTTCCTCTGCACTCAAGTAGATGTGTTCCTTTACATCTACCTTACCAGCTTCAACCTTACGGTATGGGGTTTCCAAGAATCCCATCTGGTTTACCTTGGCAAAAACTCCCAATGAAGATATCAAACCAATGTTTGGACCTTCTGGTGTTTCTATCGGACACAATCTACCGTAGTGGGTATAGTGAACGTCACGCACCTCAAAACCTGCCCTTTCCCTTGAAAGACCCCCAGGCCCAAGAGCAGACAATCTTCGCTTGTGGGTAATCTCTGCCAATGGATTGGTCTGGTCCATGAACTGGGACAACTGGTTGGTTCCAAAGAACGAATTGATCACTGAGGACAAGGTCTTCGCATTGATCAAATCGATAGGGGTAAACACCTCATTGTCACGCACGTTCATCCGTTCCCGAATGGTACGTGCCATACGGGCCAAACCAACACCAAACTGTTGAGACAATTGCTCCCCTACCGTACGTACACGACGGTTGGAAAGGTGGTCAATATCATCAATCTCCGCTTTGGAGTTGATCAGTTCAATAAGATATTTGATAATGGTGATGATATCCTCCTTGGTCAAGACTTCCTTGTCCATTTCAATATCAAGACCCAATTTCTTGTTCATTCGGTAACGACCCACCTCACCCAAACTATAGCGTTGGTCGGAGAAGAACAATTTGTCTATAATGCCACGGGCAGTTTCCTCATCGGGCGGCTCCGCGTTACGCAACTGACGGTAAATGTGCTCTACCGCCTCTTTTTCTGAGTTGGTAGGGTCTTTTTGCAATGTATTGTGAATGATGGCATAATCTGACTGTGCGTTGTTCTCCTTGTGCAAAAGGATGGTCTTCACATCAGCATCGATTATCTCATCTATATGTTCTTTTTCCAAGACGGTGTCACGATCCAGGATAATTTCATTACGTTCTATGGATACTACCTCACCGGTGTCCTCATCCACAAAATCCTCATGCCAAGTGTTCAAAACACGGGCAGCCAACTTTCGGCCCAACACTTTCTTCAATCCTGCCTTGGAGACCTTAACTTCTTCAGAGAGGTCAAAGATTTCCAAAATATCCTTATCACGCTCATATCCAATAGCACGAAAAAGCGTGGTCACCGGTAATTTTTTCTTTCTATCAATGTAAGCGTACATCACGCCATTGATATCCGTGGCAAATTCAATCCACGAGCCTTTAAAAGGAATAACCCTGGCCGAGTACAATTTGGTTCCATTGGCGTGGAACGATTGGCCAAAGAACACCCCAGGTGAACGGTGCAACTGGGATACTACAACCCGCTCAGCACCATTGATGACGAAAGTACCACTGGGCGTCATGTACGGGATGGTGCCCAAATACACATCTTGGACAATGGTTTCAAAATCTTCGTGTTCAGGGTCGGTACAATATAATTTTAAACGCGCCTTCAAGGGTACGCTATAGGTCAATCCCCTTTCTATACATTCTTGTATGGTGTAACGCGGTGGATCGATGAAATAATCCAAAAACTCCAGTACAAACTGGTTTCTGGTATCTGTGATTGGAAAGTTTTCCATGAAGGTGTTGTACAAACCTTCGTTGCCTCTTTCGTCAGATTTAGTCTCAAGTTGAAAAAAGTCTTGAAAGGATTTAATCTGAATGTCCAAGAAATCCGGGTAATCCGGTATGTTCTTAGCGGATGCAAAATTTACTCTTTCAGTTTGATTTATGAACATCTATGGACAAGTTTTGATAGTGATTTCTCTAGGGGGATGCGCACGACTTTATACGCTCCTTTATAAAACGGGTTAAGGTCTAGCCACCAGAGGCGGGAAGACCTTACCCAATTATTTAAAATCTGCTGTTATTTAAGCTCAACTTCTGCTCCAGCTTCTTCCAAGGATTTTTTGATTCCTTCGGCTTCATCTTTGCCGATACCTTCTTTAACTGCCTTTGGTGCGCTATCAACAATTTCCTTAGCATCTTTCAAGCCAAGACCTGTCAATTCCTTAACCAATTTTACAACGGCCAATTTAGAACCTCCTGGGGCTTTCAAGATTACGTCGAATTCTGTTTGCTCCTCAGCGGCTTCAGCATCACCGCCACCAGCAGCACCGCCACCGGCAACAGCTACTGCAGCAGCTGCAGGCTCAATGCCATATTCTTCCTTTAAAATGTCGGCCAACTCATTAACCTCTTTTACGGTAAGGTTCACCAACTGTTCTGCAAATTCTTTCAAGTCTGCCATTTTCTATCGTTTTAAATAAGTTCTTAAAAAATATAATTAGTAAATAGTGCGCGATTATCTTTCAGATAAGGTCTTAAGGATACCGGCCAATTTGCCTCCCCCGGACTTAAGTCCAGAGATAACGTTCTTGGCAGGTGATTGCAACAATCCAATAACGTCGCCAATAAGCTCTTCCTTGGACTTAATGCTCACCAAGGCCTCCAGGTTTTCATCCCCAATGAAGATGGCTTCCTCTACGAAGGCTCCCTTAAGAAGGGGTTTATCTGATTTTTTTCTAAAGTTTTTGATAAGTTTTGCCGGTCCGTTCCCCGTCTCTGAAAACATCAATGAAGTGTTTCCTTTCAAGACATTGGGAAGTTCACCAAACTCCTTATCCGAAGCTTCCATTGCTTTCGCAAGCAAGGTATTCTTAACGACTGCAAGCTTAATGTTTGCCTTAAAGCAGGCCCTTCTCAAATCTGAGGTGGTCGTTGCATCAAGACCCGAGATGTCTGCCAAATAAATGTTAGCATTCTCGGCCAACTGAGCAGTCAAATCTTCAATTACAGTTGCTTTTTCTTCTCTTGTCATTGCTTTATGTTTGAACTACTCGGTTATTAAACTGCTTTTGGATCCAATTGTACACTTGGACTCATGGTGCTGCTCAAATAGATGCTCTTCATGTAAACACCCTTTGAAGCCGAAGGCTTTAACTTAATCAAGGTATCTAACAATTCCTTGGCATTGTCAGCAATTTTTTCTGGTGTAAAGGACACCTTTCCTATTGCTGCATGAACAATACCGGTCTTATCTACCTTAAAATCAATCTTACCGCCTTTTACATCGGCCACAGCCTTGCCCACGTCCATGGTAACCGTACCTGTCTTGGGGTTGGGCATCAATCCCCTTGGCCCAAGAATCCGGCCCAAAGGTCCCAATTTACCCATAACGCTTGGCATGGTCACAATGACGTCAACGTCTGTCCAACCGCCTTTGATCTTATCCAAATATTCATCCAACCCAACAAAGTCTGCTCCGGCCTCTTTGGCCTCCGCTTCTTTGTCTGGGGTTACCAATGCCAAAACCTTGACCTCTTTACCGGTTCCGTGTGGTAAGGTAACCACACCACGTACCATCTGATTGGCCTTACGGGGATCAACACCCAAACGCACTGCCAAATCTACAGAGGCATCAAATTTTACATTGGTTATCTCTTTTACCAAGGAAGAGGCTTCTTCAAGTGAATACAATTTGTCGCGCTCAATCTTGGCGCGAGCCTCTTTTTGCTTTTTTGTCAACTTTGCCATTCTAAATTGCTTTTCGATTTAAAAAGGTTTGGTTCCAGATACTTTCAATCCCATGGAACGAGCAGTTCCGGCAACCATACTCATTGCTGACTCAACGGTAAAAGCGTTTAAATCAACCATTTTGTCTTCGGCAATGGTCTTCACTTGATCCCAAGTGACCGTGCCTGATTTTGCCCTGTTAGGTTCGCCAGATCCTTTTTTAATCTTAGCTGCCTCCATCAATTGAACGGCCGCCGGTGGTGTTTTTACGACAAACTCAAACGATTTGTCCTTGTAAACGGTGATGACAACTGGCAATACTTTGCCCTGTTTGTCCTGCGTACGCGCATTAAATTGCTTGCAGAACTCCATGATGTTGACACCAGCAGCACCTAAGGCGGGTCCAACCGGTGGCGATGGATTCGCAGCACCTCCCCTAACTTGCAGTTTTACAACCTTGTCTACTTCTTTTGCCATTTCTAATAGTTAAAATTCAATTGTGTTATAATTTGGAAGCAACACAATATATAATGTAACAGCTCTTTTTATTTTAGATACTGGATTTAAGGATCAAAACTTTAGGACGCTTGGATTGTCTCACAAATTCTCCAAACTTATTATCTTGGGTCTTGCCTCCTATCTCCTGTTTCCTCTTTATATTTTCTCTACCTGCATATAGCTGAGTTCCAATGGTGTTTTTCTTCCGAAAATCTTCACCATCACTTCAAGCTTACGCTTTTCTTCGTTTATCTTCTCAACTGTACCATTGAAACCGTTGAAAGGACCATCGATCACTTTTACCGTTTCTCCCAATATAAACGGGATGGCCACATTGTCTGTATTCACTGCCAACTCATCTACCTTGCCCAACATTCGGTTTACCTCTGCTTTGCGCAATGGCACAGGGTCGCCCCCTTTTGTTTCTCCCAAAAAGCCAATGACGTTGGTAATGGATTTGATGATGTGAACCATCTCTCCACCAAGGTTGGCCTTGATCATGATATAACCGGGAAAATAGGTACGCTCTTTGTTTATTTTCTTACCATTTCTAATCTGGACCACCTTTTCTGTAGGCACCAATACGTCCTCTAGGTAATCTCCAAATCCAGCGCGTTCCACTTCAGATTCTATATACCCCTTAATCTTGTTCTCCTGTCCACTTACAGCACGAACCACGTACCATTTTTTTTCCAACACCTCAGACATCACCTATCCAATTATGTTTTCAAAATACAATGCTATCAACTTACTGAAGAGCGTATCCACCCCCCAAGTTGCCAAAGCGAACAAAATTGAAAACACAGCAACGACAACCATAAGATTGGACGCTTTTTCGCGATCCAACCAGGTTACATTGTTTTTCAACTCTTCCCAAGATTCCTTTACGTAAGTCAACATATCAATTTTCTTTTCTGATGTGTTTTATCTATGTTCTTCCCAAACTCCCGAGAGTCCAACTTTACACACCTTTATACAATTTAGCAGGATAGCCTTTCTTTAACCTTTATTGTCCTAAAAAAGAACCCTACCCTACCTTATTATTGCTTTTATTCTCGTTTGCACGGGAGGAGAGGCTCGAACTCCCGACACCTGGTTTTGGAGACCAGTGCTCTACCAACTGAGCTACACCCGTATGTACACCGAAAGGTATTCCGCTAAGCGGAATACCCTCAGTATAAGCTATTTTCTATATTATTAATCTAAAATTTCAGTAACCTGACCAGCACCTACAGTCCTACCACCTTCACGGATAGCGAAACGTAGCCCTACGTTCAAGGCAATTGGCTGAATCAAATCTACTGTAATGGTCAAGTTATCACCTGGCATTACCATCTCAACACCTTCAGGCAAGTTAATGTTACCTGTCACGTCAGTTGTACGAACGTAGAACTGGGGACGGTAGTTGTTGTGGAATGGCGTGTGGCGACCACCTTCTTCTTTTTTCAAGATATAAACCTCTGCTTTGAACTTTGCGTGAGGAGTAACAGAACCCGGCTTACAGATAACCATACCTCTTTTGATGTCTGATTTCTCAATACCTCTCAAAAGAATACCTACGTTATCACCAGCTTCACCTCTATCCAAGATTTTACGGAACATCTCAACACCAGTAATGGTAGAAGTCAATTTCTCAGCACCCATACCAATGATATCCACTCCGTCACCAGTAACAGCAACACCAGTCTCAATACGACCAGTTGCCACAGTACCACGACCTGTAATAGTGAACACATCTTCAACAGGCATCAAGAAATCTTTGTCAATATCACGCTTAGGAAGCTCGATCCATTCATCAACAGCCTTCATCAATTCCATAACGGTATCAACCCATTTTTGCTCACCGTTCAAGGCACCCAATGCAGAACCAGAGATTACAGGACCATTGTCTCCGTCATACTCGTAGAAAGAAAGCAATTCCCTTACTTCCATTTCAACAAGCTCCAAAAGCTCCTCATCGTCAACCATGTCAACTTTATTCAAAAACACAACGATTCTTGGAATACCCACCTGACGTCCCAAAAGGATGTGCTCACGGGTTTGCGGCATAGGACCATCTGTTGCAGCTACAACAAGAATGGCACCATCCATCTGAGCAGCACCAGTTACCATGTTTTTAACGTAATCGGCGTGACCAGGACAGTCAACGTGTGCATAGTGGCGATTCTGGGTTTGGTACTCTACGTGAGACGTATTAATGGTAATACCTCTTTCTTTTTCCTCAGGAGCATTATCAATAGAATCAAAGCTTCTTAATTCAGAAAGACCAGCATTTGCCAATACAGTAGTAATCGCAGCGGTCAAGGTAGTTTTACCATGATCTACGTGCCCAATGGTACCAATGTTTAAGTGGGGTTTGGAACGATCAAAAGTTTCCTTTGCCATTTTTAATCAATTTAATCTTTAGTATTATATTAGTGTCAATCGTTAATCTATGAGCCAACGACGGGAATTGAACCCGTGACCTCTTCCTTACCAAGGAAACGCTCTACCCCTGAGCTACGTCGGCTTTTTGGGTTTAAGGTTTAATGTCAAAAGGTTTTAAGGAAACCCCTTTTTTACCCTTCACACAAAACAACAAACATTTACCCAAGGTCATTGAGCGGCATCCCGAACTATCCTCGACCATCACTCCGATAGGCTCAGTGAAATGGCTCTGGACAAATCTGTCCGTCGACAGGCAGGCTTACCAACCCGGCACAACCGGGATTTTCGCTCATCTTGAGCGGGAGACCGGGTTCGAACCGGCGACATTCAGCTTGGAAGGCTGACGCTCTACCAACTGAGCTACTCCCGCAATTATTTTCTCAATATGTCAAGGTCAATAAAAATTATTTTGACCTACCCTCTTTTTTTGTGAAGCCTTGTGGGGAGAGCAGGATTCGAACCTGCGAAGGTGAAAACCAACAGATTTACAGTCTGTCCTCGTTGGCCGCTTGAGTATCTCCCCTCAATTGATTTTCAGTAACTTACGAGCCGATAGAGGGACTCGAACCCACGACCTGCTGATTACAAATCAGCTGCTCTAGCCAGCTGAGCTATATCGGCTTTTATCAGCATTTTTTACACAAAAAAAGTCCGCTATTTCTAACGGACTGCAAATGTAACGCTTTATTTGTTTATTCAAAATAAATTGAAAAAAATTTTAATCAGGCGTGAGCCCTTAGTTTTTGCTTTCTTTTTACCAGTTGGCGCTCCAAGGAACCACACGCAGAATCCACTGCTTCCTCAAAGGATTTGCATTGCTTTTTCACAATAATTTGATCACGCGGCACTTGCACTTTTATCTCTACAATTTTGTTTTCCTTGGAACTGGTGTTCTCTACCTTTAAATAAACATCTGAACTTATGACCTTGTCATAAAAATTGTCCAGTTTATCCATTCTTTCTTGAATAAATTCAAGAAGTTTCTTGTCAGCAACAAAATTCACCGATTGCGCATTTACCTTCATAATTACTAAGATTTGTTGTGTTCGCTTAACGAACGGATTAAACATCAAAGGAATTTACTCCTTACTTCTCGGATGGGCATTCTTATATACTTTTTTAAGTTCGGCTATACTGCTGTGTGTGTACACTTGGGTAGAAGCCAAACTGGAATGTCCCAACAATTCTTTTACAGCGTTCAAGTCGGCTCCCTTGTTGAGTAAGTGTGTCGCAAATGAATGTCGTAGTACATGCGGACTTTTCTTAATCTTTGAGGAGACTACACTAAGATACTCATTTATGATCCGATAAACAAGGGTTTCATACATTCTTTCACCAGAGCTTCTAAGGAAAAAAAAGGGAGCGTCTTCCAGCACTGGGAGTTGGTTGCGCAGCGATAAATACCTTTGTAAGCTTAGCACTGTCGGTGACAATAATGGAATCAGCCGTTCTTTATTGCGCTTGCCCAAAACCCTGATGATTTTCCTATCCAGATCCACATCGCTCATTTTTAGATTGATGAGTTCTGCCCGCCGGATACCCGTTGTATACAATAACTCTATCAGCAAACGATTTCTTGTGCCCTTAAAATCATTTTCAAAGGGCACTTCTGTTAAAAGACGCTCCATCTCGGCCTCACTAATGGGGACGATCACTTTTTTCTCCACCTTTAACGCCCTATGTTTTGCCAAGGGGGAGGACGTGATTACCTCCGCCTTCATCAAAAAATTATAATAGGCCTTTAACGACGCTATTTTACGATTGACACTCCTATTGGACACGCCAGATTCCACCAAAGCAATGATCCAACTGCGAACCATGGGGTAATTTACGGTATCTATATTGGACACATCAAACTCTTCCTTGCAGAACAATGAAAAATCCGACAAGTCCTTTAAGTATGCCCGCAAAGTGTGCTGGGAATAGTTTTTTTCATGGGACAGGTATGAACCGAAGGCTTCCAAAGACATGACCCAAAGGTAGGAAAACAAAAAAATCCCGTTGTTCACGGGATTTTGATCTATATGGTTCAAAAGGACTAAAGCTCTTCCTTGTCCCTCAAGCCTTGAATGTACTGGGCTTTTTGTATCTCAGTTCTTCTTTTGACCGAAGGCTTCGTATACTGCTGTCTGCTTCTCAACTGACGCATCTTACCTGTCTTGTCAAACTTTCGCTTGAAACGCTTTAGCGCTCTATCTATGTTTTCTCCTTCTTTTACGGGTATTATCAACATGGGCTACAACCTCCTTTCTTTTAATTTTTGGGAGTGCAAATATACAAATGTATTTTTAACGAACTGGGGTTTTAAAAATTTTCTTGACTGATTTTGTCCGATACAGGGCGGTATTCCTTTTTATCTATGACCATCTTTGAAATAATCTCCCGCAGTATTTCTGAAGTTCCCCCACCAATGGGCCCCAACCTACTATCCCTAAACATTCTGGCCAAGGGATAATCCTCAACATAGCCATATCCTCCCAAAAATTGTAGACAATTATATATGACCTCATCGGCCATTTTGGTCGATTTCAATTTTGAAATGGTCGCTTCTTTAACCACGTATTCTCCTTGCTCCATTCTATAGGCGACCGTATAATTATACTGTTTGCACACCTCCATATCTGCATAAAGGTCCGCAAACCTATGTCGCAAGGCTTGGTATTGGTTTATAGGTTTGCCAAAGGTTTCCCGCTCAGACATGTACTGCAAGGCATAATCAAGCGCATATTCCGCTCTGGCATGGGCATTTATGGCCATAACCAAGCGCTCCAAGGCAAAGGCTTCCATGATAAACCTAAATCCCATGCCTTCTTCGCCCATTAAGTTACTGGCAGGTACTTGCACATTATCAAAGGCCAATTCTGCGGTATCCGAAGCCCGCCAACCCAATTTATCCAACTTATTAGCAGAAATTCCCGGACTGTTTCTGTCCACAATTAAGATGCTTATGCCCTTATTCCCCGCTAGGGGATCGGTCTTGACTGCCAAAACAATATAATCACCATCTACCCCATTGGTAATGAATGTTTTTGACCCATTAACAATATAGGTATCGCCATTTTTTACTGCAGTAGTCCTCATCCCGGCCACATCACTACCCCCAAAAGGTTCGGTGACCCCAAGGCAGCCTATTTTTTCGCCATGAACGCTGGGTTCTAGATAAGCCCTCTTTTGGGCTTCATTGGCATTTTTATTCAAATGGACCATGGCCAAATACGCATGTGCCCATATAGCCGCTGCAAAGCCTCCAGAATTGACCTTTTGGAGTTCCTCCAACAAGATTATGGTATAAAATAAGTCCAGCCCCAGACCACCGTACTCTTCTGGCGTGGCCAAGCCAAAATAACCCATCTCTCCAAATTTCTTCCAAATGAATCGGTCTATTTTTCCGTTTTCCTCCCACTTATCAACGTGTGGAACGACTTCCTTTTGCAGAAAGTCCTTTAAGCTTGCCCTAAACAACCGATGTTCTTCCGTGAAGTACATACTACTGACCATAAAAAATTAGAAAGACAAATATAACGCTATTCTCTCTATCTTATCCATTGGAAAGCCTTCCACTCGTTGCAATTCATCCAAGGATTTAAACGCTCCATAAGCGGTTCTATGCGCTACAATTTTTTGGGCCAACGCATAGGGTATGTAGACCAATTTGGAAATTTCCGATGCATTGGCCGTATTGATATTTATTTTTTTGATTTCTGGTGGATTCACCACTTGAAATTGTTTGAGTGCCCGATCAGCAACCTCTTTGTCCAATCCATAAACATCGTACAGTTGCCCATTGACCAAAAACCCACCAAGTCGATCACGAAATTTTACAATCCTGGCCGAAAGCTTCTCCCCTATACCATTAATTTGTCTGAGGTCTTCGGCCGTGGCCAGATTCAATGCCTTGGGTTTTATTACCAAATCCTTCTCCGCATGGTATACAACAGAAGATGGTTTAGGCTTTTTTATCCATTCCGGAAATTTAAAATAAGGGGATATCTCTGCCAATAGGGAATCCGATACTTGGGTGATCTTTTGAAATTCTTTGACCGAATTCACATACTTATTCTGTTTCCTGAAGGCATGAAGCCTGCCTATCTCCTCGGGGGACATTCCTATTGCGTACCCTTTATAATCTGAGATGAAGTTGGGGTTGAACAAATACCTTTTGGCATCTTGTGAGGCCGTGCCAAGGGCAATTAAACTGTCCAGCTCTTTTTGCCCCCTGTCATCAACAACAAAGAGATTGGGGTTTCGAGCATGGGGAAAGTACTTCAATCCGTAGTAAGCCAGTTGAAGCAGTATTAAAATCAATAATAAAAAGAAAATCCCACTCCGTTCTTGTTTGTTAAAGTTGAAGTGGGATTTCATTTTTACCTTAAGAAAGCTATTTTTTACTCTTTATGGCAGTCATATATTTTGAAAGCTCATCTTTGACCCGTGGTGCCAAAATAACCAACCCTATCATGTTCGGAACCATCATAGCAAAAATCATGGCATCTGAAAAACCAACCACAGAACCCAATCCTGCAGCTGAACCAATGATTACAAAGAGACAGAAAATGGCTTTGTATATATATTCTGTTTTCTTATTTCTTCCAAAGAGATAGGCCCACCCCTGATAGCCGTAATAGGACCACGAAATCATGGTACTAAAGGCAAACAAAACAACGGCCACTGTCAACACATATGGGAACCAGGATATCACCGACTCAAAAGCCCCAGAAGTGAGAAGAATTGCTTGGGCATCACTTAGGGTGGCATTTTCAGCGGCCACGTTTCCTGTAATAATAAGCACAAGTGCCGTCATGGTACACACCACAACAGTATCTACAAAGGGTTCCAACAAGGCCACCATACCTTCAGAGGCCGGATATTTGGTCTTGACCGCCGAGTGGGCAATGGATGCCGACCCCACACCTGCCTCGTTTGAAAAGGCCGCACGTCTAAACCCTTGGACCAATACCCCAACTGCGCCCCCAATAACCCCTTTGGGGCTAAAGGCACCGTTTATTATTTCCATAAATGCATCCCCGATCATATCGTATCTGGCAACAAGGACAAAAATGGATGCGGCTACGTAAATCACCACCATAAAGGGAACTATCTTATCGGTCACTTTTGCTATTTTCTTTATTCCGCCTATGATGACAATACCTACCAAAACGGCCATGATTATTCCAAACATCCATCCTCTTTGGTACAAAAAGGATGACTCTCCGCCAGTCATATGCTCAACCAACTGAAACGCCTGATTGACCTGAAACATGTTTCCTCCACCGAAAGATCCCCCAATAACAAATATTGCAAAGAAAACGGCCAATACTTTTCCCAGTTTTTCAAGCCCCTTTAATTGCAGGCCTTTTCTAAGATAATACATAGGCCCTCCGTACACTGTTCCATCATCTTCTATGTCCCTATATGTTACCCCTAGGGTACACTCTACGAATTTTGAAGCCATCCCCAATAAACCAGCAACGATCATCCAAAATGTGGCTCCCGCCCCACCTATGGATACTGCAATGGCAACTCCGGCAATGTTTCCCAAACCTACCGTACCCGAGAGTGCCGCGGTAAGCGCCTGAAAATGGGAAACCTCTCCCGTGTGCCCTTCCACTGCAATGGTTCCTCTAATATCTTCATCCGGATCGGTATCGCCAGGCATATGCATAGCCTCATGATGATCAATATCATCGTATTTACCCCTAACTATATTGATTGAAGTAAAAAAGCCCCGAAAGTTGATCAGTTTAAAATAGATGGTAAAATAGGTAGCTCCCAAAATCAAAGGGAACAGCACCCAGTATATCTTAATCGTATCGGTAAAGGGAATTTGGTAAAAAATGAAATTCACGAACCAACCTGTGGCATTACCAAATGCTTCATCAATTTGCTGATCCAATCCCTTTTCAGCCACTTCCTGAGAAAATGTAAAAATTGGCAACAACAAGCTTAAAAGGGTAAGAAGTCTATACTTCATATTATGTTAATTTGGAATGTTAATTTATTGTAAGCCGACAATATCCTAAAAAAATTCAACCGAAAAAAATTTTGTCGCCATTTAACTACCCTATGTGGAACATTTGGTTCAATTTCTGAATTTGTTCGGGTCTTCCCAAGACAATGACCTTTCCTTTGGGCTCTAGTTCCAAATCTGGTTCTGGATTGATAATGTACCTGCCATCTGGATCCACATATCCTATAATGGTACATCCCGTTATTCTACGTAAATCCAAATCCCGTATGGACTGACAGTTGGCCTGATCTTTAAAATCTGCAATTTCCACCTCTTCCAAGTTGGTGGTACTTTCGCCTTCTACGGACAATTGGTCCATAAAGGTGATGAGGTCGGGCATGACCACCAAAGACGCCATGTGGTCCCCACCTATTTTATCAGGCATGATTACCTTGTCCGCCCCAGCAAACTGTAGCTTCTTTACCGATGTGGGCTGCGAGGCCCTGCTTATGATAAAAAGGTTCTTGTTCATCTGTCTTGCCGAGAGTACCACAAAAAGATTCAGGGCATCATCGGGCAGGGCCGTGACCAAATATTGGGCGCGCTCAATGCCGGCTTCCAACAGCACTTCATCTTCATTAACGTCCCCTTCCACAAAAAGCACACTATCCTCATGGGCCTCTATGATATCCTTATCCTTTTCTATGACAACGTAAGGTCTTTTGTAGGCTTCTAGTTTTTCGGCAGCTTGCTGACCGTTTCTTCCAAAACCACAGACCACCACATGGTTGTGTAAACCGTTAACCCTTTGCTTCACTTTTTTCTTTTTTAGGAGTTGTAATGAATTTCTACTCAAAATATATTCGGTAATCACCGATATGGCAAAACCGAAAATAAACACACTGCAGACAATCAATATAATGGTAAACAATTGGGCATTGGCATCCAAGGGCCTTACCTCTGAAAATCCCACGGTGGTGACCGTAATAATGGTCATATAAAAAGCCTCTACCCAAGTGTAATCCGCAATCAACCTGTAACCAATGGCCCCAATACACAATACCGCAAACATTAACAATACGGCAACGACTATTTTGGAACGGAAGAGTCTTATCATAGATTACAGATCAAATACAGAGGTTCGTTTGGTGTACACCAAATCCTTAATCTTTAACCAAAAGGCAATGAACAAATACAGGGCAAAACCAAAGCCCAAGGTTACAAAGGTCAGGTATATAAAGGTTGAACGGACAACCCTGGCCCTAATACCCATTTTTTCCGCTATTCGCCCACAAACTTCAAAGCCCCGCTTTTGAAAAAAATACAGCATGTTATAAAACCAACCCATATTCAAAATTAACCATTTCGCAACAACAGTTTGTTCCCTACCACACATTTTAGGCAATGGTCCTTAAGACAATAATTTGTATACAACTGTAACTTGGCCTGACTTTCATAGGCATTTTTGGTGGGTGAACCCATTCCATCGAATCTTTGGATGATTGAATTTTTTTCTGCCCCCAACGCCTGTGCCAACTTAAATAGAACCTCTCCAATTGGTTTTCCCTTCTTTATTCCATAGCAAAATTTTAAAGGGATTAAGGTATTCACCACAACCAAATCCACAAAGCTTTGGGTAAGCTTCTTTTTTCGCTTGGTTGATTCCTTCCCAAAAACGTAGTGCGTATCCCAATACGCACTGGCCGCTACATTAAAATAGGAACTTATCTGTTCCATGCTTTCTGCTTTGACAATCTTTTGGAGCAAATTCTCCTGTTGTTCATAAAGGCTGGCAAACTGCGACAACCGTATTGTAGGGAAATTGTTGGGTCGCAACCCATAAAAATTGGGCTTGGACAGGAAGCCTGCCTTTACCTTGAACTTTTGTGACAGGAAACCAAACTCCTTTTTAAGTTCCAGATAGTACGCATCCTCACCATCTTGCTCCAGCAATCCCGCCATACCGAACAACAAAGCCTCTGATTTGACGAGGTCATTTCTCACCTTTCTGAACACCGAAAAATCGATAACCTTGGCCATCTCCAGAAAGACCTCGCCGTTGTGGTTTAGGCCAAAGTTTTTCATCAACAGGCAGAACAGTACTTTTTCCCAATCGTTTTTTGAAGCTTCGAGCAATGCCTCGATCAGTTGTGATTTTTGCTCCAATCGTTCTACAAAAAGACGTTCTAGCCAATTATCCATAGTAAATTCATCTATGGAGGAAAACTCGGTCCCACAATTGATAAAGTTCTTTTTCTGCATGAGTTTTTGATGCGACAACACCAATTCTTCGGCCACAAAATCCTTTAAACGTAATGTTGGAATCTCTGAGCCATCCTTGTGGTAGACAGACACATCTTCCTGCCAGACCACATGCAGGATCACATTGTCATAATTGGCATCGTCTTCATGCCCATGGGTATACCAATCCGATGATTTAAGGTGTATTTCCACATTGCCGGCCCATACTTGACCACCAATCTCCAGTTTGGCATTGAAAAAATCCGGACCCGAAAGTTGGTTGTGCTGGCCCAGATTCAATACTGTTACAGGCACAGCTGTGCTGGTGCATAACTTTTCTGTCTTGAACTTTTTATTTTTCCAAACAAAGTGCAGGAATTCCTCACGCATTCAGCTAAAATAGCAAAGCTTCACCATTTTCCCGCATAGCTAAGGCCATCTGCAGAAGTTGCCTTGAGAAAAGCGTGTTTTATGGCATTGAGTTGGCGAATATGGTGATAATCATGCGCCAACCAATTCTGAAGAAAATTTAAAGCGGACATATTACCCAAATCGAGACGATCTAGTTGATTGTTCCAATCCACTGCTTCCAGTCCCTTTAACCATTGAACGGACGATTCCCTTTCCTGTAGAAATTTATGGACCATTTCCCTGAAATCCTGTTCTTCATATTTTCGCTCCATAGGCCAAGTGGTCGGGCTAATGGGGGCTGGTTTTGATCCGGGTGAAAACAAGGCCAATTTTACCCTGGCCCTAAAATCTTCACGCTCTTCATCCAATAAATGACAAACTATTTCCAAGACGGACCAAGCATCTTCTTTGGGTTTAAACCCGATCAGATCGGGTGTATCCAGATCAAAAAGGGCCTGAAAAACCACTATGTTCTTTTCAAGCCCCGATATTATATCCTTAACCTGCATTACTCTGCCACTTCACCATCCCAATTCATAAAACCTCCAACAAGGTTATAGGTATTGGCAAAGCCAGCATTGTTCATAAGGGCACAGGCCTGACCGCTTCTGTTCCCTGAGCGGCAGTATACATAATAGTTCTTGGACTTATCCAATTTTTCCAATTCGTCCAAAAATCCCTGTCCCAAATAAAAATCGATATTAGTAGAGCCGGGTATATAGCCCTCCTCAACCTCTTCCGAAGTTCGTACGTCTAAAATAAAGGCATTGCCATCGCTTTCCAATTGGCCTGCCCATTCTTCTTGTTCTAAATCTGCCATGATTATGAAGTGTTTGTCCTTAAAAGTAAAAAATCCGAAGCTTTACTTCGGATTCTGTTCAAAATTAAGCATATTTTTCTACACTTTAATGGTGCAACCAATGGCTTTGGTCGTCGTAATCTCAATGGTTTCCCGAGCCAACATGGCATCTACGGCATTCTCCACAAATTTTACCTCTACCTGTGAGGCATCTTGGTAATTATCGTCTATGGCGCCAATATACCTAACAATGTTTCCTGCATCGGTTTTCTGTAACAAGAAGACGTGGGGTGTTCTCGTAGCTCCATACTGAGGGAAAACCTGCTGACCTTCATCAATCAAATAAGGAAAAGTAAAGCCCTTTTCCGCTGCCCGCTGTTTCATATTATCATAGTTATCGCCCGGTTTTATGCTGGTGTTATTGGGCATAATGGCGATTACGGGAACCCCTTGAGGCTTGTACTTTGCATCCAACGCCATAATCCTGTCCTCATAGGCAACAGCATAAGGGCAGGTATTACAAGTAAAGATCACCAAAAAACCCTTGGCTTCTGGATAGTCTGCCAAGGAAACCATTTGACCATCTATATTCTTTAATGAAAAATCTGTGGCCATATCGCCAATTTCATAACCCTCATAGACCGAATCTGAGGCAGTGAAAGCCCCAAGAACAAAAAGGAGGGCCAACAAGCTAATTTTTCGTACTGTTTTCATAGTGTTTTAATTGATAAATTTTTCCAATTCCGTTTTTAATTCACCGTAAGTAAATCCACGTTCGTAAAACTGGCGTTGCTCCTTATTATAGATTAAGCTTGCCGGAATACCGCCCCCCCAATCAGCGTTTACCTTCGGAATCCACTGATCCATTTTGGGATCATCCAAAATGACCACTTTTCCCTGTAGCTTGCTTTCGGCAACAAAGGGTTCCAAGCGTGATTTCCACATGGAAGGCATATCCAGACTAACCAGGATCAACTCAACATTGTTGTCCTTTTCTTCGGCAAAGACCTTTTCAAAATCTGGCAACTCCTCTACACAGGGCTTGCACCATGTAGCCCAAAAGTTAACAATATAGGTCTTACCATCTTCTTTGTGCAAGAGTGGCTTTAAACCTTCATAATCATATACAGGGAAATCTACCGTACCGGAATGGTCTGTAGTTTCCGCTAGGGCCACTTCTTTTCCATTTGCTTTTTTGGGACCGTCTACATCCTTGCAATTCAAGAAAAACAAAGCGAAGAACAGCAGCGATAAAACAGCTTTCATAATATCATTTAACAGCATTAAAGATACATATTGGAATATGGTGCAAATTTCATTTAACAAAAATTTATCGGATTAGAATTTGGTAATCTGACGACTATAAACATACATTTGTATATACAATTGTTGTAACAACATGGATGTTGAAAAAATCATAAAGACACGAAAGCAGATTGGGGCAGAATCCAGAACCATCATACACCTACAGTTGGTCACCAATAAGATTCAAGAGATTACCACCCATGCCCTTAAACCCTTTGAGGTGTCCTTACAACAATTTAATGTACTACGCATTTTGCGGGGCCAAAACGGGGTTCCGGCCAATCTTTCCACCTTAAATGAACGCATGGTGACCAAGATGAGCAATACGACCCGTTTGGTAGATAAGTTGATTGCCAAAGGCTATGTGGAACGGACCGTCTGCGAATCTAACAGAAGAAAGGTAGAAATCCTTATTACCCAAGCTGGCAATGATATGCTTTTGGAGATGTCCAAGGCCATGGACAAAGCGGAAAAAGATATCGTTAAAAACTTTAACGAAAGTGAATTGAAAGATTTAAATGAATTATTGGACAAATTTTAAACAACACAAAAAAGACTATGAGTATCCTTACAGAAAACCTTAATTGGAGGTATGCCACCAAAAAGTTTGACAGCACCAAAACCGTGTCCCAAGAAGATTTGGACACCATTATGGAAGCCATACGTCTAAGTGCCTCCTCCTATGGTCTACAACCTTATCATGTATTTGTAATCTCAGATGAGGAGACCAAGGCTAAGCTGCAACCTGCCTCTTGGAATCAATCCCAAATTATAGAGGCCTCCCATATCATTGTCTTTGCCAACAAACCCAACTTTGGCGAGGAACTCATCAATAGTTTTTTTGACAATGTCTCCCAAACCCGTAAGATTCCATCAGAAAAGTTAAAGGGCTATAGTGATTTTATGAAATCTAGATTGGTTGGTCTTTCCAAAGACGAAAAAAATGTCTGGACAGCAAAACAGGCCTATCTGGCCATGGCCAATGCCATGAATGCTGCAGCAGAACTAAAGATAGACAGTTGCCCCATGGAAGGTTTTGAACCTGAAAAATACAATGAGATCCTTGGACTCACGGACAAAGGCCTCAATGCTACTGTGGTGTTACCCATTGGCTATCGGTCAGAGGAGGACGACACCCAGCACCATGCCAAAGTAAGGCTATCCAAAGAAGAACTTTTTACACTACTATAAATTTTCGAACAACAATTAATTATTAAAAAACGATGAAAAAAACAGTTTTAAGTTTAGTTATGAGCGCTTTTGTTGGTTTTACCACAATGGCCAATCCCGTTGACGGTGACAAAAAAGAGGTGAAGACCGAAAGCAGCACCGTTACCTGGAAAGGATACAAAGTAACCGGTTCACATACCGGCACGGTCAACTTGCAATCCGGCGCATTGGAATTTGATGGCGATAAATTGACCGGTGGTGAGTTTATAGTGGATATGGCTTCTTTGGTTTCCACAGATTTGACAGGGGATTACAAAGGAAAGTTGGAAGGTCATCTAAAATCTGACGATTTCTTTGGCGTAGCCAACCACCCCACGGCCAAGTTGGTCTTTAACAAGGTAAAGGCTTCCGGAAAGAACTCATACAAAGTTACCGGCGATTTGACCATAAAAGGGATTACAAAACCCGTGACTTTTGACGTGTCCATCTATGGCAGCAAAGCTACTGCTACAGTTAAAGTAGACAGAACCGAATTTGATGTAAAATACGGCTCAGGAATTATTGGAACGGCTAAAGACAAACTTATTTACGACGAATTTGATTTGGTAGTAGACCTCGAATTCTAATCCCCTTAGTGTTTGGTGTTTTTTTGGAAATCCCGTTCGGAAATTTTGTTCGAACGGGATTTTTTTTGTTCCAGAAAACCAAATCGTTTATGGTGCTGAATCCAAATAAGCATCCAAATTTTCTATGGCATCACCCCAGAATTGTTCGTAGAAATTCAGCCACTCATTCACTTCCTTCAGGGGTGTGGCAACGGCTTTACAGTAGCGTTCCCGCCCTTTGTCCTCAATCTTCACCAAACCTGCCCGCTCCAGTGTCTTCAAATGTTTGGTCACCCCTTGTCTGGTCATATCAAATTGACCTGAAACTTGGGTAATTGGCAAGGCTGTTGCCGCTAAGATCAAGGCATGAAAAATATCCCTTCGGGTTGGGTCTGCTATGGCCTTCAACACTTTTGTCACACTATCCTGCATGCACTGCTTCATTTAGGAATTTAGCAAGCTCAACAACACAATTATCCCATCCGCCATTAAAGCTATTGAACATTTGCACCGCGGTATCTCCCTTGTACTTAGAAACCCCTGAATGCTCTAGATACAGCTTGGTCTTTCCTTCCAAGGGTTCCAAATGCCATCTTACCGTGGTTACCACATCTGTATTCTGCACCATCCATGTATATATTAAGGTATAAGGATCAGCTTCCTTTATTTCACCTGTAATCTGACTACAACCCTCTTCCCCACTTGCCTCAAAAGTATAACGATATCCCTTTTCTGGCTTAAAATCGGCCTTAATGAACCACGTAGAGATTTCCTCTTCCTTGGTAATCGCATTCCATACCTTATCTATGGAATGGTCAAAAATGTGCTCTTTTAGAATAATGTCTTTCATAATTGTTCATTTTAAGATTAATATGCAACTATTTAGTTGCTAATATACAAGATACTTTTAATTCCGCAACTAAATAGTTGCTTTTTTTGATTTTATGAAGTGTTGTTGTTTTTTATTTGTTGTGACCAAATTCATTTCTATATTTACACCAATGAAATTTAACGGTACAAATACTTGGTGGTGGATTAACTTACGTCAAAGGTCGTGAGCTAGTCCCTACTGTAACCATATACAAGGCTTGTCTTCACGACAGGCCTTTTTTAATTGATAACTATGCACTATTCGCTAAAAACATCTTACAAAAAAATTCTGGCCGATACCATTACCCCGGTAAGCGTCTACTTAAAGATCAGGGACAAATACCCCAACAGCATTCTTTTGGAAAGTAGTGATTACCATGCCAACGACAACAGTTTCTCCTACATCTGCTGTAACCCCATTGCCGCTATAAAGGTGGAGGGCGAGACCATTCTGGAAACCTTCCCGGATGGTTCACAAAAAAAGACCGATATCACCCCTACTACAGATGTGGTGGATGCCATTGACCGGTTCGGCAAAAAATTTGAAGTGACCGAGAATGGTTTCAAGTTTGCCAATAATGGGCTGTTTGGTTTTATGGCCTATGATGCGGTTCGTTATTTTGAAGATGTTGAGCTTTCCAAAAAGGAAAATTCCGTAGCCATACCGGACATCTATTATGCTGTGTACCAAAATATCATTGCCATCAACCATTTTAAGAACGAGGCCTATATTTTTTCACATTGCTATGACGCTGAGAGCAATATTGCAGAAATTGCCCAACTTCTCAAGACCAGGACATTTGCCACCTACAATTTTACCCGTGACGGAAACGTTGCCTCTAACCTAGAAGATACCGATTATAGGGAACATGTGGCCTTGGCCAAAAAACACTGCCAACGGGGCGATGTTTTTCAACTGGTGCTTTCCAGACGTTTTTCGCAAGGCTTTAAAGGGGATGAGTTTAATGTCTATAGGGCATTGCGCTCCATAAATCCATCTCCGTACCTTTTCTTCTTTGATTATGGCGATTTCAAGATTTTTGGAAGCTCTCCCGAAGCACAACTCATCGTGAAGGAAGGCAAGGCAGAAATACACCCCATTGCCGGCACCTACAAACGAACGGGCAATGATGAAAAAGATGCCGAACTGGCCAAAAAATTGGCTGCGGACGAAAAAGAGAACAGCGAACATGTAATGTTGGTCGACCTGGCCCGGAATGACCTGAGCAGGAACGGCAATGCCGTAAACGTGGATACCTACCGTGAAGTACAGTACTTTTCCCACGTCATCCATTTGGTTTCCAAGGTAACCGGAGTAAAAAAGCCCGACATTCCTACGCTCAAGATCGTTGCCGACACTTTCCCGGCAGGCACCTTGAGTGGCGCCCCAAAACATAGGGCCATGCAACTCATTGAAAAATATGAAAAAACCAGTCGTGGCTATTATGGCGGGGCCATAGGTTTTATGGATTTTAAGGGAAACTTTAACCATGCCATCATGATCAGGACCTTTTTGAGCAAAAACCACCAATTGCATTTTCAGGCCGGTGCAGGATTGGTCGCCGCCTCGGATCCAGAAACCGAACTCCAGGAAACCTATAACAAATTGGGAGCATTGAACAAGGCCCTTGAAATAGCGGAAAACCTCCCCTAACCCCTTCCGAAGAAGGAAAATTTAAATGTTCATATAACAAATCTAAAAAATGAATACATCCAACATAAAAAATGACAATTCCATTTCTTCGGGGGAACTAGAGGGGGCTGTCCTAATGATTGACAATTACGATAGCTTCACCTACAACTTGGTGCACTACCTGGAAGAACTGGGCTGCGAGGTTGTGGTCAAACGAAACGACCAGTTGACGTTGGAAGAGGTAGAACCCTTTGAAAATATTGTGCTATCCCCGGGGCCGGGAATCCCTGATGAAGCGGGACTTTTAAAACCCATCATTAAGAAGTACGGCCCAACCAAACGAATTCTCGGGGTGTGCCTGGGCCAACAAGCCATTGCCGAGGTTTTTGGGGGAACCTTGGTAAACCTAGATCAAGTGTACCATGGCATTGCCACCCCGATTACCATTACCGGCGAGGATCATATTTTTGAGGGAATCCCAAAGGAAATTCAAGTGGGGCGTTACCATTCATGGGTTGTGGACACGAACCTGCCTGATGATTTGATGGCCACTTCCTTTGATGAAAACGGACAGATCATGTCCTTAAAACACAAAACCTATGATGTGCGCGGGGTACAGTTCCACCCAGAATCGGTGTTGACGCCCCACGGAAAACAAATGCTGAAGAATTGGTTAAAGCTTCCCCCAACCCCTCCAAAGGAGGGGAATTATCAGGGAGACAACATCAAAAAACCAAATAACAAATAATAAATTCCTCCCCTTTGGGGAGGTCAAGAGGGGCTTATGAAACAAATACTGAACAGACTCATCAACCACGAAATCCTTTCCAAGGAAGATGCCAAACAAGTGCTGGTGAATATCGCCAAAGGCAACTACAACACCAGTCAGATAGCGGCTTTTCTAACGGTGTATATGATGCGTAGCATCACCATTGAAGAGTTGGAAGGCTTTCGCGATGCACTTTTAGAGCTTTGCCTCGCGGTCGATTTAAGTGACTACAACCCTATTGACCTATGCGGCACCGGAGGTGATGGCAAGGACACCTTCAATATTTCCACATTGGCCTCTTTTGTGACCGCCGGGGCCGGGGTTAAGGTCACCAAGCACGGTAATTACGGGGTATCCTCAAAATGTGGCAGTAGTAATGTCATGGAATTTTTGGGTATCAAGTTCAGCAATGAAGCCGATTTTTTAAAAAAATCCATTGATGAAGCTGGCATATGCGTATTGCATGCGCCCCTCTTTCACCCTGCCATGAAAAATGTGGCTCCCATCCGCAGGGAATTGGCGGTAAAGACTTTTTTCAATATGTTGGGCCCCATGGTAAATCCGGCCTTCCCCAAAAACCAGATGGTGGGTGTCTTTAATTTGGAGTTGGCGCGCATGTACGGTTATCTTTATCAGAATACCGACAAAAATTTTACGGTATTGCATGCCTTGGATGGCTATGATGAAATAAGCCTGACAGGGGCCACCAAAACCATTTCCAGGGATTCTGAGAACATGTTGCTCCCTTCAGATTTTGACGTAAAACCAATTACCCAAGAAGAAATTATAGGTGGTGATGACGTTGCTGCATCGGCAAAAATATTCTTGGACATTTTAAACGGAAAAGGAACCGAAGCCCAAAACAATGTGGTCTCTGCCAATGCCGGGGTGGCCATTGCCACAGTAGAGAATATTTCGCCAAAGAGAGGGTTTGAAAAAGCCAAGGAATCTTTGCTAAGCGGAAAAGGATTGGAAACGTTGAAGAAATTGCAACAAATCAGTAGCCTCTCCTAACCCCTCCTAAGGAGGGGAATTAAATCACTAATTCATGAATAGTAAGAAAAACATAAGCAAAACGAATTCCTCACCTTTGGGGAGGTTAGGAGGGGCCAATATCTTAGACAAGATAATCGCCGATAAACGGAAAGAGGTCCAACTCAAAAAAGCCTTGATTCCTTCGTCTCAACTGGAGCAGTCCGTTCTTTTTGAACGGGAAAGTCCTTCGCTGGCCGTTGCGTTGCGCCAAAGCCATACGGGAATCATTGCCGAGCATAAACGGCGTTCCCCATCCAAAGCGACCATCAACCAAAACACCAATGTGGCACAAGTGGCCAAAGGGTACCAAAGGGCAGGAGTATGCGGCATGAGCGTACTGACCGATATTAAATATTTTGGAGGCTCCTTGGAAGATCTTTTGCTGGCCAGATCGGTTGTCAATATGCCCTTGCTACGTAAGGAATTTATGATAGATGAATATCAGGTCTTGGAGGCCAAGGCCCATGGGGCCGATGTTATTTTGCTGATTGCGGCCGTGCTGAACCGCGAGGAAATCAAAGCCCTTTCAGAACTGGCCAAAAGTCTGGGCATGGATGTGCTTTTGGAAGTACACAACCAAGAGGAATTGGAACAATCACTAATGCCCAGTTTGGATATGTTGGGAGTAAATAACCGAAACCTAAAGACCTTTGAGGTAAGTTTGGAGACCAGCAAATCCCTCGCGCCCCTAATCCCGGACGAATTTGTAAAAGTGTCCGAAAGTGGCATCAGTTCTGTGGAAGCCATCAAAGCGTTAAGGGATTTTGGCTACCAAGGTTTTTTGATTGGGGAAAATTTTATGAAAACGGAACATCCGGGAAAAAATGCGAAGGAATTTATTGATGAACTAAAAAAATAGCGTCACTTCGAGTGATTTCGATGTATCGAAATCGTATCGAGAAGTATTTGGTCTCGATACATTTTGAAACAAGTTTCAAAACACTCGACCTGACGATTAACAAGGAAATGAAATTCAAAATCTGCGGACAAAAACACAATACCAAAGAAGTGGCGGCATTACGGCCAGACTACCTTGGCTTTATCTTTTGGGAGAAATCTAGCAGGTATTTTGATGGTGAAATTCCAGATATGCCTTCAACCATAAAAAAGGTTGGGGTTTTTGTGGATGCCAAAATGGATACCGTTTTGGAAAAGGTGTCAACTCATGGTTTGGATGCCGTGCAGTTGCATGGTAAGGAATCTGTGGAGTATTGTCAACAACTTCATCATTCCCAATTCGATTCGGAATCTCATTCTGGTGAGACCTTGAAACAAGTTCAAGGTGCCCATTCGTTACAAATCATCAAAGTATTCTCCATCAAGGACACATTTGATTTCTCCGTTTTGGAAGCCTACGAAGACGTATGTGATTATTTCCTTTTTGACACCAAGGGAAAACTGCCGGGTGGCAATGGCTATACTTTTGATTGGAAAGTCCTTAAAGATTACCCCTCCACCAAACCCTATTTTTTAAGTGGGGGCATTGGATTGGAACAAATTGAAGATGTTATGGCATTTTTGCAGACGCAGGAATCCAAATACTGCCATGCCTTGGACATCAACAGCAAATTTGAAGATGGGCCAGGTCTAAAAAACATTAAAAAACTGGAAGCGTTTATCCGTAAACTTTCCCCTCTAGAAAGAGGGGATTAAGGGGTGTGTACTATGATTATAAGCTATAACCCAAAATTGAAGGAACTGGCCAGGCAGTTAAGGAACAATGCAACCAAGGCAGAAATTCGCCTATGGCAAAAATTGAAGCGTAATCAAATGTATGGGTACGATTTCCATAGACAAAAACCAATAGACGAGTACATCGTAGACTTTTTTTGCAATAAACTAGAACTGGCCATAGAGGTAGATGGTTATTCCCATGAGTTCATAGAAGTTTGGAAAAAAGACCAAAAAAAGACTAAAAGATTAAATTCTCTCGGCGTTCATGTCCTCCGATTTTCTGATTATCAGGTAATGAATGATATGGATAATGTCTTAAGGGCCATTGAAGATTATATATTGACTTTTGAAAAAAATACTAAAACACCTCCCTCAATCCCTCCTTCCCAGGAGGGAAGGAACAGGAAGGAAAATTTGTAACTATGAAAAGTTATCACGCAAACAATAAAGGCTATTACGGGGAGTTTGGCGGTGCCTACATTCCAGAAATGCTCTATCCCAACTGTGAGGAGCTTCGGCAGAATTATATCAACATCATGCAAACGGGGGAGTTTCAACAGGAATTCCACCAATTGCTCAAAGATTATGTAGGTCGCCCCACGCCACTCTATTTTGCAGAACGCCTCTCAGAAAAACACCAAACCAAGATCTACCTAAAACGGGAAGATCTGTGCCATACCGGGGCACACAAGGTAAACAACACCATTGGGCAGATCTTAATGGCGAAAAAGCTGGGCAAAAACCGGATCATTGCTGAAACCGGTGCCGGACAGCACGGGGTGGCCACAGCAACGGTCTGTGCCTTAATGGGCATAGAATGTGTGGTCTATATGGGCGAAATTGATATAGCCCGCCAAGCACCCAACGTAGCCCGAATGAAAATGTTGGGAGCCGAGGTGAGACCGGCAAAATCTGGCAGCAGAACACTTAAAGATGCTACCAACGAGGCCATTCGCGATTGGATCAACAATCCTGTGAACACCCATTACATCATCGGTTCCGTGGTGGGCCCCCACCCCTATCCTGATATGGTTGCCCGTTTTCAATCAGTGATTTCCGAAGAGATCAAATGGCAATTAAACGAAAAGGAAGGCCGGGAAAACCCCGACTATGTGGTGGCCTGTGTGGGCGGAGGAAGCAACGCTGCCGGGGCGTACTATCATTATCTGGACACACCCGAAGTGGGCATCATTGCCGTGGAAGCGGCCGGCAAGGGAATCCATTCCGGGGAAAGTGCCGCCACCTCTGCCTTGGGCAAGGTGGGCATCATCCATGGGAGCAAAACCCTTTTGATGCAGACCGATGACGGACAGATCACCGAACCCTATTCCATTTCCGCTGGATTGGATTATCCGGGCGTTGGACCCATGCATGCCCATTTGTTTAAAAGTGGTCGTGGGGAATTTATTTCCATCACCGATGATGAGGCCATGACCGCAGGATTGGAAATGTCGCAATTGGAAGGAATCATTCCCGCCATAGAGACCAGCCATGCCTTTGCCATCTTTGAACATAAAAAGTTTAAGAAAGACGATGTGGTGGTCATCAACCTATCGGGGCGTGGCGACAAAGATCTACAAACCTATATTGATTATTTTAAATTGTAAAAAAGACGTTAGACCCTAGATATGGGATGTTAGTTCTTAATGAAAAATCTCATATCACATATTTCATATCTCAAAATGAACAGAATACAATCAAAACTACAGGAAAACCAGAAACTCCTTTCCATATATTTTACCGCAGGCTACCCTGCTCTTGAGGATACCGTGCCTGTTATTAAAGCATTGGAAAAAGCGGGTGTTGACATGCTAGAGATAGGTTTGCCCTTTAGTGATCCCTTGGCCGATGGTCCCACCATACAGGAGAGTTCCACGGCAGCCTTAAATAACGGAATGACTACCGAACTTCTTTTTGAGCAGTTAAAGGACATTCGTAAAACGGTTTCCATTCCCTTGATCATCATGGGCTATTTTAATCCAGTTTTACAATATGGGGTTGAGGATTTCTGCAAAAAATGCCAAGAAATTGGTATTGACGGACTCATTCTGCCCGACCTACCCTTTGATGTGTACCAAGAAGAGTACGAAGCAACCTTTAAAAAATATGGCTTGATCAATGTTTTTCTGATCACCCCGCAGACCAGCGATGAACGTATTCGAAAAATTGATGCCGCCTCAAACGGATTTATCTATATGGTAAGTTCTGCCAGCACAACCGGGACCATAAGTGGTTTTGGAAAAGCGCAGGAACATTATTTTGAGCGCGTTGCCTCATTACAACTTAAAAATCCACAGATAGTGGGGTTTGGCATAAAGAGTTCCGAAACTTTTAAGGCGGCCACAGCAAGGGCCAAAGGGGCCATCATTGGTTCGGCATTCATCAAACACTTGACCAAAGATGGGGTGGAAAAAATTCAGGATTTTGTAAAAACCATCAGGAACTAATCGGGTTTTGGGAAAAATTCGATAGATCGTAGGTGGAGTCAACGGTATGCGCCCTATCGATTGGTCTGATGCCTAAAATTATCCCCATTCCATCTGTCCGAAAAACCCAGTAAATCCCAAGAAATAATACCAACGAATCGTTGTGGTGCCTCTGTACCGTTTTCTCTCTGCCACAATGATAGGAATGTTGATTGGTTTGCCGTAAGGTATTCCCCAAAAAATATTAAACGGTGGTACTTATCCCCTGCCCCAATTGATAACTGGCCTTTTTAGGAATGGTTATCATGGCAACCACACCGTTATCTTTACAGTGCAATTTCAGTGATGCATTGTTCTTTACCAATAGTTGGTGACAGAAAGACAATCCTTTTCCAGAGCCGTTCTCTCCATTGGTGCCAGAGGAGCTCTCCACGGCCTCTCCCCTATTTATTTGCTCAAGTTTTGAACAATCTACATCCAAGGCTTTGTTATAAAAAAGAAGGGAATGGCTTTTTTCATCCGCTTTGGCCGTAACCCTTACATTTTCATTGGATGGCGAAAACTTAACGGCATTGGTCAATAGGTTGCGCAACACGGTTTCCAATACCTGTTTGGAAAAAAACAAGGTAAAGCCTTGGTCTACCTTATTTTCCAACACCAATTTTTTTTGGTTCAAATTCTCGGAATTACCCTCCGTTATCTCTTTAATGACGTCGTGGACATTTACCTCTGTATAGGTTTTTCTAAGCTCATTGTTCTGCAATGCCCATTCCAACAACCCCTCGAGCATGGTATGGGTTTTTTCAGAAGACTGCTTTAGCATAACCAAGCAATTATCCTTTTCTTCCAATGTCTTTGTGTTTTTTGCAATATCGGTAAGTACTGAAATCTGCTTTATAGGGGCCTTTAAATCATGGGCTATAATTTGAACAATCTCTTTTCTAAACGAGGTAAGTTCTTGCAATTCGTTGTTCTGCTTCGTTATTTTTTGGTTTCGCTTTTCCAGACTATTCCTGAGCGCAATGATTTCTCTAAAAATTAGATATGATATTGCTCCGACAGACGACACCAAAAGAAAGGCCAAAACATATTTTCCTGTGGGCATTGAGGGGCCAAAACTGGCACATGCCACAATATAGAGCGTATTATATATTATGATAATGATTTGGTGTATCAGCCTAGCAAAAACCCCCAAGATCAAGGCCATAACAAAAATCATGATCTCTACCCTCAAAAAATACCCTTCAAAATTCAATTGGGTATCGCTTATGCGAAAGGGCAGGTAAACGGTTGATGACAAAACATTGATGTAGGCAATGAGAATCAACATAAAACCAGAAGACACCCATTTTAACCGCCAAAACACAGAGAAAATCAAAACAGTTGAAAAAACAACAAGATGCTTTACCGCATATCTTGAAAAACCCCCTAACTGAAACTCGGTAAAGAAATTAATGGCCAGCCCAGCCAGCATAAGTACAATGATCAATTGGAAAACGATGCTTCCCCTATCAATCGAAACAAGAACTTTTTTATCCTTAACAACTGTATTCATGGCCATTGTGGCGTTGAATCTATAAAAGAAAAAAAAACGAAATAATAAGCCTTTTCTTACATCTTTAGAGTGGTTTTCGATAAAATCCCTGTTTTTTTATGATTTGGAGTAACCTATGATTTTTCAAGCTAAGGACTAAAATGCCTATGCAACCCTATATAAAATCAACACATGGGCCACACTTCATTATATAAGATTTCATTATAGCACCAACAAAAAATTAAGTAGCGGAAACCTATATGGCAAACCGAGGGCATATAATCGGCATCTTTCCAATATTCAAGATAGTAGAGTTAATATCTTTCCGTTACCATTATTGGAAAAGTTAATCTATTTTCGTCATAAGAATATGGAGCTTTTTTTGGGATTATTTTTTTCATTGCCATCATACTACAATAACACTATCTACATGAATTCAAAAAGTATTTTTTTTCATACAAAGAACATTATTTTTTGTAGCAGACCACTGCTTGTTTTGTTTCTCTTGTTTATTTTCAACCACACTGTATCATTGGGACAATCCCCAGACACACATGAGATAAAACATTATGTGGCCAAAGCCATTAACGATCTACGGGATTTTGTGGCCATTCCCAACGATGCCCTGAATGCCGATGATATTGATGACAATTTGTTTTGGTTGAAAAAACAGTTCACTTCCAGAGGGTTTAACACCACAGAACTGCCTACGGACAACCTTCCCCTGTTTTTTGCCGCAACACCAATGGATGATACCAAAACCACGGTACTCTTCTATATGCATTTTGATGGACAATCTGTGGAACCCGGCAAGTGGCAGCAGTCCAATCCTTACGAGATAGCTCTTAAAAAGCCTACCGAAGCGGGTTATAAAACCATATCGTTTGATGAATTGTCCGATGATATTGACTATGACTGGCGATTGTTCGGGCGTTCTACCGCAGATGACAAAGGCCCCATAGTAATGTTTTTGAACGCTTTTGACCTATTGAAGAAACAGGAAGTGGAAATCCCGTTCAACATCAAGGTCATTTTGGACGGGGAGGAAGAAAAAGGCAGCAAACCCCTGCCCAAGGCCGTAAAGGAATACCGGGAACTTTTGGAGGCCGATTTTTTAATCATCAACGATGGCCCCATACACGCATCGGGCAAACCAACCGTGGTTTACGGTTGTCGGGGCATCACCACAATGACCCTCACCACCTACGGCCCCATAAAACCCCAACACAGTGGGCACTATGGCAATTATGCCCCAAATCCAGGCTTTCAGTTGGCCCAGCTCTTGGCCACCATGAAAGATGGAAATGGCAAGGTGACTATTCCCGGATATTATGACGGTATTGTTTTGGATGATGCCACCCAAGAAATCTTAAAAAGTGTTCCCGATAGCGATGCCGAAATTGCGAAAAAACTACAGTTTAAGTCCCACGAAAAAGTAGGCAGTTACTATCAAGAATCCCTACAATACCCCAGTTTGAACATTCGCGGAATGGGTTCGGGTTGGATTGGCGACAAGGCACGTACCATTGTGCCCGAAAGTGCCACCGCCGAACTGGATCTACGCTTGGTGCCCGAAACCGATGGCAATCGTCTTAAAAAACTGGTCAAGGCCCATATCACCAAACAAGGGTATCATGTTTTGGACCACGTTCCTTCCAAGGAAGAACGTTTAAGCCATGACAAAATCGTAACGGTTACCGAAAGAGGAGTCACCGATGCCTTTAGAACCGAACTTGATAACCAATACGGGCAATTTTTGGTCAAGACCTTGGGAGAGACATTTGGGAGTGAAGTGGTACAGATCCGCATTATGGGCGGCACCGTGCCCATTGCCGCCTTTATCAACGAATTGCAACTCCCTGCCTTTGTGGTGCCCATGGTAAATCCGGACAACAATCAACATAGTCCCAATGAAAACCTGAAGATTGGGCAATTGGCATATGGTATCACCGCTTTTTACTCCATCTTAAGTACAAGTAAGTAAATCGATCCCCAATACTAAAAACGCTCACATCGTATGGAAAGAAATTATGCGATACTACCCGATAGGATAAAGGCAGTCTTTATTGATGCCATTGTGATAGTCGCGGGCATGTACGCAATCTCTGAGATTTTCGGATTATTTGAAAGCGTGCCAAATATTGTTCGGATAATTGCTGCTGTATTCATATTCATTCTGTACGATCCCTTTTTTACGAGTAAATATGGAGGGACTATAGGACATTCCTACAGTAAAATCTGTGTAAAAAGAGATTCGGACACTACCAAGAACATCTCATTTCCAATTGCAATTGTAAGATTTCTTCTTAAAACTTCTTTGGGTTGGCTATCCTTACTTACAGTTACCAGTAGCGACAAGAAAAAAGCTATTCATGATTTGATTGCCAACTCTGTGGTACTGGAGGACAAATCATAAAAACATTTGCCCAACCAAACACTTTGCGAAAAAGCGAGAAAACAGCTTACATCTAATTTACAGTGATCAAGCTGAATTCCTACTCGCATTAATATTGCCGTAGAGCGAACGGGTCACAATCCTTTCGTACAATTCCTTAAACGCAGAGTTTTGGGTAATATGGTACAGGGCATTCTGTTGGATGACCAAAAGCGGCAGGACAATTTTTTCCCGAATCTTCACCGACTCACGGGATACCGCCTCGTCTTCCATCAAGACCTTGCTGCCAGAAACCTGCAAGAGCATCTGTTTGGAGAGTTCAAATTCGTCCTTCAGGATATTCCAAAACGCTCCATATTCAGCATCTTCCTTTAGGTAACTCGTCAAGTTAAAATTGGTTTTGGCCAGGGCCATCATACCGTTGTGCATCAGCGCTTTAAAAAAGGGAACGTCGCGATACAGTTTTTCCACCTCGTCCATTCGCCCTTGATCTTTTAAGGTCTGTATGGCCGTCCCCAGACCAAAATATCCGGGCACATTCTGTTTCAATTGGCTCCAAGAGCCCACGAACGAAATGGCCCTTAGATCCGACAAAGTCAACTGTTCTTTATTGCCCCGTTTGCCAGGACGACTGCCAATATTGGCATTGGAGTAATATTTAAGGGTACTGCGATGCTCCAGATAGGGAATAAATTTTTCATGCTGCTTTAAGGCCTCATATTTTTCATAACTCAGCTCAGACAGTTCTTCAATCAACTGTCGTTGGGTTTCGGAAATGACATGTTCCTCCCCAAAAAGGTTGTTGCTCAAGCCAGCGGTGAGCAATTGCTCCGCATTATGCATAAAATGCTCCTTGGTACCGTAGGTACTGGTAATGGTCTGCCCTTGGATGGTCAACTGAATTTCATGGTTGGCCACCTCTTTGGTCTGTGCTGCATAAAAACGGTGGGTCTTTCCCCCGCCCCTTGCCGGTGGGCCTCCACGACCATCAAAGAACAGGGCCTTAATGCCATTTTCTTCACATACCTTGCTAAGCGACTCCTTGGTCCTTAAAATGCTCCAGTTGGCCTTTAGATAGCCCCCATCCTTGGTACCATCGGAAAAACCGAGCATCATGGTATGGGTATCGTCCCTTCTTTTCAGATGGGCTCGATAGATCGGTGTATCAAAAAGGGTCTGCATCACCTGTTCAGAGGCGTCCATTCCCTTCATGGTCTCAAAGAGTGGAATGATGTCAAACGAGATGTCCTCAGTTTCCCAGCCACACCAACGGAAAAGACCAAACACAAAGAGTACCGAAAATATGTCCTCTGAATTACTGATGATGTATCGGTGACAGCCTTCTTCGCCATTGCGGCGTTGAATCTCCTTTAGGTTGGCTATGTTCAACAAGGTTTCCCGGACCACCTCATCTTCTATGGAATCCATCTCAACAGCCACATCTTCTTCCAAAAGCAATTTTACCAAATCTGCTTCGGGCAGTTCCTCCATCGATTCCTTAATCTTACCATTCTGCTTTAAAATGGTTTCAACGGCAGCGTAATGCTTACTGTGGTCCTGGCGAATATCCAACACAGCAAAATGGGTCTTAAAGATATGCACCTTATCTATTAGGTGGTTCAACTCATCTAGGTAAAGGGCATGGTAATCCTCTATTAATATGGCTTTGATCTCCTCCAATTTATTGACAATCTCAGGATAGGATATCAAGAAATTTTCTTGGAACATGGCGCGGTACAAGCTCGCATTAAGGGCATTCATAGGATCTTGCAGCTTTTTGAAGGTGAGTTTACCGCGCAAGCCCTTGAGTTCGTTATAATAACACTTCATGAGGGTTATCCTGAGTTCATCGGCCACTTGCTGGGTAATCCTTGCGGTCACAAACGGATTGCCATCCCGGTCGCCCCCAGGCCAAAAACCCAATTTAATGATGTCATAATTATCAAAAGTCTCCACATGGATATTGCTCTTCACGTATTGGAATAGCTCCCCTATGGCATCATAATAGGTGTTTCTTAAAATATAGATGATGTTCTTGGCCTCGTCCAACGGTGTGGGTTTTGTCCTGTTGATCAAGGAGGTGAGCCCCAATTGCTGCAGGGTAATGTCTATATCATCTATTCGGTTTTCATCGATAAGGTCACGGAGTTCGGTGATAATATCAAGAACGGCAGGGGTATAAAATTGTGTGGGGTGTGCCGTTAGCACTATGCGCGCACTAAAGCTGGATAACTTTTTGGCTATCTTGTCCCAGTTCTTGTTCTGGTCCACCAACTCAAAATAATCCTTTATGGAGAGGGAGTCTGTGTATTCCTGCAATTTTGGAAAAGCTGAATCTTCCACACTATCAAAAAGGACCACCTGTCGTTCCACATATTGGATGATCCTGAACATAAAATCGATCTTGTCCTGTTCCTCCTCAACATCGGCGAAATTGGCAAAGAAAGCATCCAGAATATCCTGGGGTTTTTTACCTGCGGTAAGTCCCTTTTCGCACTGCTCATAAAGCAAGGGCACGAGCATTCCCACATTTTCCATATCGGCATAGGGCAGGCTCAAAAAAAGACTGTTGTAAATATTGAATTTATTGGTGACTGATTTTTTGAACTCCTCTAGACGCTTTGTTTGCTGCATTTCGTTCATTGGAAACGTTTCTTTGGATTGATGATGGATTAAAGGTCGTTAAAAACCAAAAACTTTGCATTCCGTATTATACACACATCACAAATTAATGGTTCTCCTGTGCAAACCTAACAAAGGCTTTTGAGTTATCAAAAGAACTTGGCGTATTGCAGGACCCTATAATCCAAAGTGGTAAAATTGGTGTTCTTGGCCTTCATCAATTTATAGTCCACCAAACTGCCCACAGCCCTATTGGCAGAACCTGAGGGAGCCGTCAAAGACACCGTTTTAATACCTCTTTTAGTGAAGGGGTGTTTAAACTGATGTATTCTGGGCACTACATCTGAAACTACGTCCAATGCCAAACCATATTCCCTTAGGTGCCTGCGAAAAAAATATTCGGGGCCATTTTTGCTGTTGCCTCCCGTAAAGAGCAGCGTATGTACCGATGGATACTTTTTTAAGTAGTCCAAAAGATTCCGTAATTGCACATTCTGCATGCCCAGATCCGTGGCATCAATCTTTTTACGTTCCGCACTATGTACAATATCACAGATGCCAATTTTTTGTTCCTTAAGAAATACTTTACGTTGTTGGATGGCCGCTTCAGATGTTTCAAACTTTAGACCTAGGCCAAAGATTCTATCCAAAATGGGCCACAATTGTCCGTCACGGCTCCCATAGCAAAAATTGACATCGCCCTGGCGTAAATCTCCTGTTGAAAACCGGGGTGGTGGCAAGGTCCCCACAATCAATTTTTCAACGCCTTCAAACAAAAATGGTGGATAGGGATGTCGGTGAATGAACATAAACTTATAAATTGATCCATTCTTCTTTGGCCAGTTTAATGGAAACCCTGTTAGCCCTATAACTTTGTCTTGACATGTTTTCGGATTCATCCAAGATTCCCTGATAGATTGCTTTAGCATCTGCCAGTTTTCCCCTTCGAACCAAAAATCTGGCCAATTCCAATCGCTGGGCATAATAATTGTAAGGAGCATCAAAGAGTCTAAACTGCTTTTCCGAAGCCTCCATCTCATTTTTCTTCTCCAAGGCAAATGCATACAATAAGTTTGCTTTAGATTTCAAAAAGGCCTGATTATCCTTGATTCGCTCGGCTATTTCAAGTGATTTGTCTATATCTGAAAGTTGATAGTTTGCTTCTTGCAATCTAGACAGGACATAATAGTCGTTTTCAAACATATCCTTTAGGGAGGCCTTATAATGTTCAATTGCCTTATCAAACATATTGTTTTCCATGTAGGCATCAGCCAAAGCCACCCTATTGTCAAAAGTCTCGGAAAAACCCAATCTTTTTTCAAGATCTCTGATTTTTTTGGTGGGATTCAAGGACTGGACAATGTTTTCCTGCGCCTTTTCAACATCACCCTTTCTAATCACGTTCATGAACAAGTAAAGCAAACACCCGGCCAATGGCAGGAATATGATGGCAAAAATCCAATAGTAATTGTTTCGGTTGGTATAACAATGGTATACACAATACCCCTGAAGAGCGATAATCAAATAGTAGTACATCTACAAAAAAAGGTTAAAGAAAAAACGGCAAGTATTACTTGGTTTGGCTAAATATATAATTTTCTGTAATTTATAACTACTTTAAAACAATTAAGCATGGGAAAAGGTGACATTAAAACCAGAAGGGGCAAAATCTCTAACAAAAGCTATGGTGCCCGCAGAAAACGTAAAATAAAGAAAAGGACCACCGTTGAAGAAAAAGTGCAACCAGAGGAAACCAAGTAATATGAATGGGTGGTAATAGCTCCTTGTTACCGTATAAAAACGGGCTGGTTCTCTTTTAGGGTATGTTCTTGGCTAAATTCGTAATCATCGTAATCAAAGCATTTGATATCATCCAAGGAGTTGGCATTGGTATCCAATATATAGCGCACCATGGAACCCCTGGCTTTTTTGGCAAAGAAACTGATGACCTTGAGCTTGTCGTTCTTCCAATCCTTAAAGATGGGGGTGATCACAGCTGCTTTTAATTTTTTTTCATCAATGGCACTGAAGTATTCATTGCTGGCCAGGTTAACGAACAATTCCCCATCTTCCAATTCTGAATTGATGTGCTCGGTCAAGGTTTGCTTCCAGAATTCATACAGATTCTTTTTTCGGCCAATTTTTAATTGGGTCCCCATTTCCAGACGATAGGGCTGGATCAAATCCAGGGGTCTGAGTATTCCGTACAATCCCGAAAGGATGCGCAACGAATCTTGAAGCTGCGCCAGTTTTTCGCCTTCAATGGAGAAGGCATCCAAGCCTTGGTACACATCGCCATTAAAGGAATGCACGGCAGGGCGTGCATTCTCTGGGGTGAAGGGCGTTGAAAAATCTTGGTTGCGCTCCCAGTTCAATTCTGCCAATTTTGCCGAAATCGACATCAAGTCTGACAATGCCTTGGGTTTTTTCTTTGCCAAGACCTTGTTCAGTTTTTCGGCTTCTTCCAAAAACCTGGGCTGGGAATATTGACTGGTTGGCAATTCGGTTTTAAAATCCAACGACTTGGCAGGGGAGATGACGATTTTCATTGTTCTGAGTTGTTTAATTCAAAATTAAAGAGAGAAATCCAAATGTGTCCACCATTGTCCCCAACAGTTTTATATACCCCCATTGATTGAGCTTATACTACGAACTGTGCTTGGAATAATTGTGCCATTTTTCAATGCATTGCTGCATATCTTCGGGAATATCGGAATCAAACCTTAAAAATTCACCGGTCTTGGGATGCTCAAACCCTAAAGTCTTGGCATGGAGTGCTTGCCTTGGAAGCATGGCAAAGGCATTTTCCACAAACTGCTTGTATTTGGTAAAGGTGGTGCCCTTTAAGATTTTGTCGCCCCCATAACGCCCGTCGTTAAAAAGGGTATGCCCTATGTACTTCATATGTACGCGGATCTGATGCGTACGCCCAGTTTCCAACTTGCAGGAAACCAAGGTAACATAGCCCAGCCTTTCCAAGACCTTGTAATGGGTCACCGCATCCTTGCCCTGCTCCCCTTCGGGGAAAACCATCATTTGCAGGCGGTTCTTCGGGTTCCGGGCAATATGGCCCTCTATGGTGCCCTCATCCTCCTCAACATTTCCCCAGACCAGTGCAACATATTCGCGCTCACTGCTCTTATCAAAAAACTGTTTGGCCAAATGCACCATGGCATCTTCCGTCTTGGCCACCACCAAAAGCCCAGAGGTGTCCTTATCTATTCGGTGTACCAATCCCGGTCTGTCGTTGCTGTTCTTGGGCAGGTTCTGAAAATGGTGCACCAAGGCGTTTATCAACGTTCCGGAATAATTGCCATGGCCTGGGTGTACTACCATTCCGGCAGGTTTGTTGACCACCAAAAGCTCCTCATCCTCATAAACGATATCCAGGGGAATATCTTCCGGGGTCAACAAAAATTCATAGGGCGGATGCTCAAACATCACCTTCACCTCATCACCGGCCTTTACCTTGTAATTCTGTTTTACTTGGGTACCGTTCACCCAAATATGGCCATCCTTTGCCGCCTTTTGTATTTTATTGCGCGTGGCATTCTCGATAAAGTTCATCAAAAACTTATCTACCCTAAGCGGATCTTGGCCTCTGGAGGCCACAAAGCGGTAATGTTCAAAAAGCTCTTCGGACGAAAGCTCTGAAAGTTCATCAACAGACATTATTGTTCGGCTTCCGTTGTTATTTTGGGTTTTTCTTCTTCACCCCCATTACCACAGACCAGTTCCAATTTGGAGGTTTTGGGCACACGGTCGCCCGGTTTTACTTCCTTGCCCTTAAATTTGATGTAGTAGACCATGTCCTTGCCGATCTCGTCTATGTAGGTGACCCGTTGTAGATCCAAGCCCACGGCCCGCAACATAGCGGTTGCGTTTCTAAGGGTTACCTGTTGGATCTTGGGAATGGCCACTTTTTTATAGCCCGATGGATTTACGGTAAAATAAATTTTACGGTTGGTCTTTACTTTGCTGCCCGCTGGGGGATTCTGTTCCAAAATGGAAAATCTGGGGTATTCTGGATTGTAATTGGCAGAGTCCAATACCTCATAACGCAACCCCATTTCTTCCGTCTTCTTGCGCATATCCATCACCGACATTTTGGAAAAATCAGGCACCGCTACAAACTCCCCATGATGGGTATAACCCTTTAACCAGTGCAATATCAAAAACACCAATACCACAGAAAGGACCAATGCCATGGCCATCTGTGCCCAAAATACCTTACTCCTTAAAAATGCCAGTAACTTTCTCATTTCACTATCTTGCCCAGCAAATATAGAAAAAGCGGGGTTTTTTAATTATTTTGCCCTGTATAATTCGTTGTCAATGAAGCAGAATATTGCCATAGTCATGGGTGGTTACAGCAGTGAGCACGATATTTCGGTCAAAAGTGGCCATGTGGTCAAAAAACATTTGGACAGTACAAAGTACAATACCTTTTTGATACACATTACAAAAAAAGGCTGGGACTATTTGAATCCATCTGGGGAGAGGATTGCCATTGACAGGGCAGATTTTAGCCTAACCCTCAATGGTAAAAAGATACACTTTGACTGTGTTTTCAATGCCATACACGGCACCCCGGGCGAAGACGGCCAACTGCAAGCCTATCTTGGGTTGGTGGGCATCCCACATACTTCCTGCGATTACTATCAATCGGCACTTACCTTCAACAAACGCGATTTGCTGAGTTCCTTAAAACCCTACGGCATTAAGTGCGCCACCTCTTATTACCTGAACAAAGGTGAAGACATAGATACCAAGGCCATCATAGCCAAGGTAGGACTGCCCTGTTTTGTAAAGGCCAATAGGGCAGGGAGCAGTTTTGGCATCTCCAAAGTTTACGAAGAGTACAAATTGGAAGCCGCCATACATGCCTCTTTTGAAGAAGATGGGGAAATCATCATTGAATCATTTTTGGAAGGGACCGAAGTTTCCGTGGGGGTCATTACCCATAAAGGCAAAATAACCGTCTTGCCCATTACAGAGATTGTTCCCCAGAACGATTTTTTTGATTATGCTGCCAAGTACGAAGGGCTGTCACAGGAAATTACACCAGCCCGAATTTCTGAAGAGCTACGCCTCAAAGTCGTGGAAATTTCAGAAAAAATCTACCAAAAGCTTAAGCTTAAGGGATATACCAGAAGTGAATTTATTTTTGTGGATGGCGAGCCTTACCTCTTGGAGGTGAACACCACACCCGGACTTACCGAAGAAAGCATATTGCCGCAGCAAGCCAAGGAAGCCGGTATTTCATTGCCCGAATTGTTTGAAAGTGCCCTTGTGGAGGCCATGCGCTAGAAATTGGTTACATTTAAGGCACAAACCAACTAATTATGCGTCGTGCTATCTTTCCCGGCTCCTTTGATCCCTTGACCCTTGGCCACTATGACATCATTAAGAGGGGCATCACCCTTTTTGATGAACTCTATATTGCCATAGGCATCAATGCCGATAAAAAGTATATGTTCCCGTTGGAGGAACGGCAAAAGTTCATTGAAGAAGCCTTTAAGGATGAACCCTCGATAAAAATAGTGACCTATCAGGGGCTCACCGTTGATTTTTGTAAAGAGATAGATGCCAATTTTATTTTGAGGGGATTGCGCAACCCTGCAGATTTTGAGTTTGAAAAAGCGATTGCCCATACCAACCGTAAACTTTCTGAGATTGAGACTGTCTTTCTTTTGACCTCATCTGGCAAATCATACATCAGTTCTTCCATTGTAAGGGATGTCATTCGCAATGGCGGTGACTATACCGGTCTGGTTCCCAGCTCGGTGAAGTTTTAACCTTTCATCGATAATTAAGCACATTTCATCTAACAACAAATACATTCCACTCTTTTTTTTGGCAAAAAAGCCCCTGTAGACAACGCCAATGTTAAAATACACAACAATAAGTATTGTAAGATTTTGTTTATTTTTAGTTTTGTAAGAAATATCTTATACAAATGACTAACGGAACTGTGGTGGAAAGAAACTTATCTATGGTATGGCAACTTCCTGTTGCTTTAGCCTTTTTGGACCATAGCTTCAGAATTGCCAGAGTTTCGGAAAAATGGCTACATCACTTTAGGATATCGTCTGATGATGTGATAGGCCTTGACTTTAGATCCATAACCCAGAGCGAAGAAGAAAGGTTTGAAGAAGTTCTCTTGAACTGTCTTAGCGGGAACAAGGGAACCATTAGTGTACACCGGACAGAGAACCACAACAAAAAATATTTTGATTATCACTTTACCCCATGGTATGATGATACCAAAAAAGAGGTCATTGGGGTAATTGTGCAAGTTGAAGATACGACCGACCATGTGAATTTGAACTCAAATTTTCATCGGTTGGAGTCTGTATTGAAACAAAAATCGGAAATTGGAAAAATTGGGTCTTGGGAGCTAGATCTAAAAACCAACCTGATGAGTTGGTCCGCCATGACCAAAACAGTATTTGAGGTGGATAAGGAATACCGGCCCAACATAGAAAACACCATTCAGTTTTTTAAACGGGGCTATAACCAAAACAAAATCTCGATGCTCTTTCATGATGCCCTTATTAAAGGCTCTCCCTTTAGTGAAAAACTTGAGATCCAATCAAGCAAAAAACAAACGAAATGGGTCTTGATCGCTGGCCGGGTCTCTGTAAAGAATGAACAGCGAAAGCTTATTGGCATTATCCAGGACATAAGCGAACAAATACTTTTTGAGAACAAGGCACAGGAAAATTACAGATTACTACAGACCCTGATAGACAATTTGCCCATTAATGTGTACATAAAGGACAAAATGTCCCGGAAGATCCTGGCCAACAAGGCAGAATGCGATTTTTTAGGGCTCCCGGACCAACAAAGGGTTTTGGGCAAAACCGATATTGATTTTTTGTGCGAGTCCAGTGCGGAGCAATCCAGGAAGGAAGATATAGGCGTGTTCAAGACCAACACCCCCATGCTCAATAAGGAAAAGACCAGTATTAAGAAAGATGGCACCACCACCCACTTTCTATCGTCAAAGATTCCTTTGCCCAATTCAAATGGGGAAACAGATTCCCTTTTGGGGATCAGTGTGGACATCACCAAGCTAAAATTAAAGGAAGATGAATTAAAACATCTTATCAATATAACATCGGTTCAGAACAAGAAACTCCTCAATTTTGCCCATATCGTTTCGCACAACCTACGGTCGTATACTGCCAATTTTACCATGCTGTTGGACTTTCTGGTAAACGAAGAAGATGCAGAGGAAAGAAAAAGGATAATCGAAATGCTGGTTAGCTCATCTGAGGGGCTCTCGGAAACACTTTCCAACCTTAATGAGGTCATTAGCATAAGGGATAAAGTAAACACCAAAAAACAGCCCATCAACCTATATGCGCAACTGGAAAAGTTACTGGATAACCTAAATCCAATGGTAACAAAACATGACGCCACGATCATCAACAAAGTACCCAAAAAGATAGTTGTCAATGCCATAGAGGATTACGTAGACAATATAATAACAAACCTCATCACCAATGCAATCAGGTACAGGCATCCCAACAGGCATCCCAAAATAATCATAGATGTTGAAATAAAAGGGAACCAAATCTGCCTTAGCGTAGAGGATAACGGACTTGGCATAGATATGGTCAAACACGGCAGAAAATTGTTTGGCATGTACAAAACCTTTCATAACCATGGGGACTCCAAGGGCATAGGACTTTTTATAAACAAAAACCAAGCAGAAGCAATGGGCTGTGACCTAATGGCAGAAAGCGAGGTTGATAAAGGAAGTATTTTTACCATAGTTTTCAATGAATAGACCACTACATATATTTATAATAGACGATGACCCTGTAACCCGATATGGAATTAAGAAAATTCTAAACAGGGACATTAATGGCGCAACCTTGAGCGAATTTAAAAATGGCAAGTTGGCTCTTTTGACCATTAAACATTTTTTTGAGAAGGGAGGACCCTATCCAGATGTTATCTTTTTAGACATCAATATGCCTATCATGGATGGTTGGGAATTTCTAGGGGAACTCATTCCCCTGGATTTGGATAAGAAAATCATCATCAACATCCTCACCTCATCCATTGACCCACTGGATACCAAGAAATTCGAATTCTACAAATCCAATTGCCACCACTATCTCAACTTTGTAAGCAAGCCACTTTTAAAAATAAGCAAAGACATTATCATTAAAAAAGACACCGTCCTATAGCTCAGGAATTCTTTATTTTTGGAAATCAATTTCCCTTTAATCTAAATGATAAGAATGAATCGGAGTTGTTTCCTGCTGTCTATCATCTTTCTTGTTCTTGGCTGCGAACAGGCCAAGAAAAGTGCGGCCCATAGCTATACTACCAAATTTGAAACCTCAAATGGCAAAGAAACCACCACCTACGAGGAAACTATAGCCTACTACATAAAACTGGCCAAGGACTTTCCAGAGATCAACATTCAAAGTATCGGTGAAACCGATGCTGGCCAACCGCTACACTTGGTCACCTACAATCCTGATGGAGACTTCAATTTTCAAAAGATTGGCCCGGAAAAGACCATCGTCCTAATAAACAATGGTATCCATCCCGGGGAATCCGATGGCATTGATGCCACGATGATGCTGTTCAGGGATTTTGCCCAAAATACCCTAAAAACCCCAAAGAATGTTGTTGTGGCCACAATCCCGATCTACAATATTGGCGGAGCCTTGAACCGGAATTCCACCACACGGGCCAACCAAAATGGTCCATTGGAATATGGGTTTAGGGGCAATGCCCAAAACTATGACCTTAACCGCGATTTTATAAAGGCAGACACCAAAAATGCCCAAACCTTTGCTACAATCTACCATTTGGTAAAACCCGATGTCTTTATTGACAACCATGTGAGCAATGGTGCGGATTACCAATACACCCTTACCCATTTGTTTACCCAGCACAACAAATTGGGTGGAAACCTAGGGGATTTTTTGGAACAAGAGATTAGACCAACCCTTGAGGAAAGGTTGAAAGCCAAGGAATGGGACATTACCCCATACGTAAATGTGCACAACAAACCGCCGGAGACCGGGTTCTCACAATTTTTGGACCACCCCAGGTACTCCACGGGCTATACCACCCTTTGGAACAGTCTGGGCATGATGGTAGAGACCCATATGCTTAAACCCTACGCCCAACGGGTCAAGGGCACGTATCTCTTGATGGCAGAAATGGTGGAAATTGCCGATGGTCTGCACCAAAAAATAAAAATGTTAAGGGAAGAGGCCTTTGAACAACACTATGCGTCCAGCACCTATTCTTTTAATTGGCAGATAGACAGTACACAAACCACTACCCTAAACTTCAAAGGATTTGAGGTAGATACCCTGATCAGTGAGGTTACCGGTTTTAATCGTATTAAATATGATAGAAACCGGCCGTTTGAAAAACCAGTGCGCTATCAAAATCATTTTTATCCACTGGATACTGTTCAAGTACCCGCCGCCTATTTGATCAAAAAGAGTTGGCAACGGGTCATTGATCGGTTGGCCGACAACCACATTGAATTCTACCCCTTGGAAAAGGATACGGTATTGCTGGTTGAATCATACAGGATTGCATCGTACCAAACCCGAAAAAGTGCCTATGAAGGCCATTACGCACATTATAACACCAAGGTAACATCCAGTCTTAAGGAAGTGGAATTTCAGGAAGGTGATTATTTGGTCCCCACCCATCAAGATGGAATTCGGTATCTTTTGGAAACCCTGGAGCCCATTGCCCCCGATTCATTCTTCAACTGGAACTTCTTCGATTCCATCCTACAGCAAAAGGAAGGGTTCTCCCCCTATGTTTTTGAAGATGTTGCCCATGAACTGTTACTACAAAACAAGGAGCTACGGGAGCGCTTTATGGCCAAAAAAGAAAACGATCCAGCTTTTGCCCAAAATTGGTATGCCCAATTGCTGTGGATCTTCAAAAACTCGGATTATTATGAAAAAGCGCACCTACAATACCCGATCTACCGCATTGCAAAGGGAAGCCCGGCCGAAAAGTTGGTGACAAAGGATTAATCCTCCCCAAAAAGCAACCGTATATTGGCGTAGGAGTTTTTGAGGGCTTTTTTGGTTTTTTTGGGGCCCTTCCACTTTACCTTGGTGATTCCCTCCTCCTGTTGTGCCAACAATTTACCGGTATAATACGTAGACATTTCAAACCAATGCGTTTCCTTAAGTTTATAGACGCCGCCCCGTTTAAAGACATGATAGGTGACCGTAAGAAATTTTTCGAGCTTAAGCCCCCTTACCCCGGTTTCTTCCTCAACCTCTCGCAAGGCCGCAGCCTCCACATTTTCTCCCTTGTCCAATTTTCCCTTGGGCAGGTCCCACTTGTCGTTTCTGTAAATAAAGAGGACTTTTCCCTTTGGATTCAGCACCTTTCCTCCCCCGGCCATAACCAAGGGTATCTCTTCCACAAACTTGTCATAAAGCAGATTTCCATCCTCATGAAAAATATACGCTTCATCGAGCTGGTTGGCATTGAGCGATTCTATGGCCTTTAAAATTGATGGAGCATCAAGGGAAAAAAGATTGCCGTTGGCATTCATCGGCCGCTTATTGGTTAAAATTAGCGAGCGTTCATTAACAAAAACTTTATACATTTACCCAATGATTTTTGACCAAGAAAGCGCCAAAAAGGCGGCCGAACTTTTGCTGCAAATAAATGCAATTAAACTGAATCCTGAAAATCCGTTTACTTGGGCCTCTGGCTGGCAATCGCCGATCTATTGTGACAACAGGATTATTCTTTCATACCCACAGATACGGAATTTTGTTAGGGAAAAACTGGCTAAACAGGTAGAAAAGATCTACGGAAAACCCGATGTCATTGCCGGTGTGGCCACGGGTGCCATAGGCATTGGCATTCTGGTGGCCGAAACCCTTGGCCTCCCCTTTGTCTATGTTAGACCGGAAGCAAAGTCCCACGGCAGAAAGAACCAAATTGAAGGACAGCTCAAAGAAGGACAGACCGTTGTGGTCATAGAAGACCTGATCAGCACGGGTAAAAGCAGCCTAAACGCCGTACATGCCCTAAAGGATTCCGGTGCAAGGGTAAAGGGAATGTTGGCCATCTTCACCTATGGTTTTGATCTAGCCACTTCCAACTTTGAAGCACAGGAGGTAGAACTGCACACCTTGAGCAATTACGACACCTTGCTCATGCAAGCGGTAGATACCCATTATATAGATCAAACCCAACTAAAAACCTTACAAGACTGGCGGACAAATCCCGCTGAGTGGAAAAAATAAAAATATGCATATAGAAGTCGACAAAAAAAATATACTTGCCAGCAACGAAAAGGTATTCGCCTTTCTCACGGATGTCAACAATTTTGAACAACTAATGCCCGAAAACATTGAAACCTTTGAGGTTTTGGATGAGCAAACCTTCAAATTTGCCCTAAGTGGCATGCCAACCATCGTTCTCAGAAAACAAGAGGAAACTCCCCACTCTAAAGTGGTCTTGGGCGCTGCCAGTGACAAATTACCATTTACATTGACCGCAGACATCCAAGCGGTGGACGAAAACCATAGCGAGGTAAACCTAAGCTTTGAAGGGGAATTCAATGCCATGATGGCCATGATGATCAAAAGTCCCATCACAAAATTTATGGAGACCCTTACCGAGAACATGCAAAAGATTGGTCAGTAGAGCAATTTCACCTCTTTAAAGGCAAACCGTTCGGTTTCCTTGTTTTCATTGTAGACCATCAATCTACCAGATGCGTCCACCCCTTTGATTATGCCCTTAAATTCCCTTTGAGGGCTTTGAAAGGTTGAAATTTCGCCAATTCTAAACAATTCCTGTTCATACAGTTCCTGCAACCTACTGTTCCCCAATAGCTGAAAATAGAACTTTAGCTTTTCCACTATGTCATGCAACAGGCTTTGAAGATCAAACTCCCTATCTAGAAGCAATTTCATGGAACTGACCTTGGGAAGGTCCCCAAAATCCAATTGGTTTACATTGAGCCCCACACCAAGTATCGCTTTTCTTATGTATCTGCCCTGAAGCATATTTTCTATGAGAATACCACATATTTTGTGATTGCATGACATAATGTCGTTAGGCCATTTAATTTTTAATTCAGGAATACCATGCCCGTTCAACACATCATAAATGGCCAAGGAGACCACCATATTTATCTCAAATTGTCTAGTGGCTCCAAATCCTTCAAAAAATTTTAAAACACTGAATGTTAGATTTTTAAAAGGTTCACTGACCCATATATTGCCTATTTGTCCACGCCCTTTGGTCTGTTGGTCACAGACCACGACGGTATAATCCATAAGGGATTTAGTTGATAACAATTCCTTTAAATAAAGATTTGTCGAAGGGGTGGCATCAAGTTTGATTATTGGCATGCAGATGGCGATTGATCATCAAAAGATGTAATGTTAAAAACAAAAGCTGACAAAACAAAAAAGTAATAAATTTGTAGAAAACCTAAAATTATTGAATGCAGAAAAAGAAAGTTAGCGCAGATGAATTGATTTCATTGATCATAGCTGGAATTGAAGAAGTAAAAGGATTGGATATCAACTTACTCGACCTAAGGGAAATAGAAAACACAGTTTGCGACTACTTTATAATCTGTAACGGCACCTCCAATACCCACGTCAACGCCATAGTCTCTTCCATTCAAAAAACCGTGAGCAAGGCAATCAAGGACAAACCTTGGCATATTGAAGGCTCTGACAATGCCGAATGGGTGTTGATGGACTATGTGAACGTAGTGGTCCATGTATTTCAAAAACAGGTTAGGGAATTTTACGATATAGAAGGGCTTTGGGGCGATGCCAAGGTCACCCTTGTTGAGGGCAGCTATAATTAAACTGGAAAATGTCAAAAGAAAACAATCAAAATAATACACCTAAAAAGCCTCGCTTTAGCAGTTGGTGGATTTACGGTGTCATCCTGGCACTGATCATAGGATTCCAATTTTTTGGAAGCAGTACTTTTTCTGGCACCGAGTCAGTCACCACTTCAGAATTAAAAGAATTTCTGAGAAACGGCGATATTGCGCGAATCCTGATCATTAAAAATCGGGGCTATGCCAAAATATTCCTGACGGATCCTGCCCTTAAAAAAGATGTGCACAAGGAAGTCAGCGAAAAACCGCTGATTCCTTCCACTGGGGTTGTGCCGCAATATATTGCTTCATACGGTGACCTACAGAATTTCGAAAAAGAGATTGATGACATCAAGACCAATAATAGTCTGGACACCATTGTTGAGTTTGACAATGAAAATAACATTATTGGAGACCTCTTGTTATCCATCTTGCCCTTTGCCTTGATCATAGGCATTTGGATCTATCTCATGCGGCGCATGTCTGGCGGTGCCGGTGGTGGGGCTGGTGGCCAGATTTTCAATATTGGCAAGTCCCGCGCTAAATTGTTTGATGAAAAAACCGATACCCGTACATCTTTTAAGGATGTGGCCGGTCTAGAAGGTGCCAAGGAAGAGGTGCAGGAAATTGTGGAGTTTTTGAAGAACCCGGACAAATACACATCCCTAGGTGGAAAAATACCAAAGGGTGCCCTTCTTGTAGGCCCACCGGGCACCGGTAAGACGCTTTTGGCCAAAGCGGTGGCCGGTGAAGCAAAAGTACCTTTCTTCTCCCTTTCGGGATCAGATTTTGTGGAGATGTTTGTGGGGGTCGGGGCCTCTAGGGTAAGGGACTTGTTCAAACAGGCCAAAGACAAATCGCCTTCCATCATTTTTATCGATGAGATTGATGCTATTGGTCGTGCCAGAGGGAAAAACAATTTTACGGGTTCCAACGATGAAAGGGAGAACACCCTGAACCAATTGTTGACCGAAATGGATGGTTTTGGCACCAACACCAACGTCATTGTCCTAGCTGCCACCAACCGTGCCGATGTCTTGGACAAGGCCCTGATGCGTGCCGGACGTTTTGACCGCCAAATCTATGTTGACCTCCCGGACATTAGGGAACGAAAAGAAATTTTCCAGGTTCACTTGCGCCCCATTAAAACGGCAGAAACCCTTGATCTGGATTTTCTAGCCCGACAAACCCCGGGATTCTCTGGGGCAGACATTGCCAACGTTTGCAACGAAGCGGCCCTCATAGCTGCCCGAAAAGAGCGCAAGGCGGTCACCAAGCAAGATTTTTTGGATGCCGTGGATAGAATAGTTGGCGGACTGGAAAAGAAAAATAAGATCATAACCCCTGAGGAGAAAAAAACCATAGCCTTTCACGAGGCCGGTCATGCTACGGTAAGCTGGATGTTGGAACATGCAGCGCCCTTGGTAAAGGTGACCATAGTGCCCAGAGGGCAATCTTTGGGTGCGGCATGGTACCTCCCGGAAGAACGTTTGATCGTACGCCCAGAACAAATGTTGGACGAGATGTGTGCAACCATGGGGGGACGGGCCGCAGAAAAAGTCATGTTCAACAAAATTTCCACCGGGGCCCTCAGCGATTTGGAGAAAGTGACCAAACAGGCACGGGCCATGGTCACCATTTATGGTCTTAATGATGAACTGGGCAATATCACCTATTACGATTCTTCTGGCCAAAACGAATACGGATTCACCAAACCTTATAGTGAGGAAACGGCCCAAAAGATAGACGCGGAAATTTCGAAAATAATTGAAAAACAGTACCTAAGAGCCATAGAACTTCTTGAGGGGAACAAAGACAAATTGACCCAACTGGCAGAAAGACTTCTGGACAAAGAGGTGATATTCAAAGACGATTTGGAAAAAATATTTGGAAAGCGCCCCTTTGAAAAGGAAGAACATGCTGCTTTGAACGGTGTCGAAACCGATTCCAAACCAATTAAGGAAGAAGAGGTCAATGAAGAAAAAGATTAGTTTTTGATAATGATGGCACCACAATAAAAAATGGGCATATTCGGTAGACTTTTTGGAGGAGGAAAAGTGGTTCCCAAGGAAACACTGGAGACAAGGGGAGAACATGCGCCCGAATTAAAAATTCCCATAGATGAAAAGTTCACCATCTATTTTAAACAAAATGGCGGCAAGTTCATCTACTGCGTAGATTTTGATGAAGTACTCGAAGGATTGAGAAACATTATCTCCGAGAACAATTGGCAAGGCCACATGCTCTATGCCATGAGCGATGCACTAAAAGAGCGTTTTGTACAAGAACAGCTTCAATTTACCTCGCTCAGAAACGAAAGCGATATCTTTTTTACCACCTGTGAACATCTTGTGGCCCATAATGGCTCCATCTTGGTCTGTTCCAAGCAGATTATGGAAAAAAAGCTTTCCGAATTGCCGTCCAACCTCATTGTCTTTGCCACCACCAGTCAATTGGTCGAAAACATCAGTGAGGGCCTAAAAGTCATTAAAAAGAAATATGGTAAGAACATCCCGGACAATATTACCACCCTAAAACACTTTCAACCGACCGAAGAAAACCAAAATGATTTCCTTTCCTATGGCTGTGCATCAAAAAATATCTATCTTTTGCTGATGGAAGATTTTTGATTTATGAAAGAGCTTTTTAGAAGGTCACTGACCGGGATTATCTATGTGGCCCTCCTCCTATCCACCGTTTTTTTGAATACAGATGCCTATGACTTTCTCTTTATGGCCTTTGGCTTGGCTTGTCTATACGAGTTTAAGCGAATGGTAAAAATAAAGGGATACTATATTTTTATGGTCTATCTGTTCCTATGGTGGCTTTTTATCTATTTTTTGGAGGATACGGCATTTATAAACCTGCTGATGATATTCACCATCACGGTAGACCTGGCCCTTTTGGCCTACCTGTTTTCTCCAAAACAGCGTAAGTTCAATGACGTCCAAAAATTCATTATTGCCCTATTGTATATTGGTGGCGGATGTATCTTTCTTACCAAGATTCCCTATATCAATGATACTTTTGCCAAATTTTTGATCACCGGAATTTTTATTTTGGTTTGGGTTAATGATACCTTTGCATTCGTTGTGGGCAAATTGTTTGGCAAGACAAAACTCTATGCTACGGTCTCTCCAAAAAAGACCATTGAAGGTTCTTTGGGCGGACTGGCTTTTTCCTTGCTTGCCGCTTTTTTGATTTCAAAATGTGTTACGGTCCTCAACCTCAACTATTGGTTGATCTTGGCCGTAGTGGTCGTGGTCATGGGCAGTTTGGGCGATCTGTTGGAATCCAAGTTCAAGCGGGTTGCAGGAATCAAGGACAGCGGAGCCATCTTACCGGGACATGGCGGAATCTTGGATCGGTTGGACAGTCTGGTATATGCAGCCCCTTTTGCCTATTTGACCTTAAATTTGATAGATTATGTTTCATAAGGAAGGACAAAATATCATCATCATTACTTTTCTTATCGTTGTTGCCCTGCTTATAGGTTCGCAATACTTTATTGAAATTGACTGGCTACGTTTTGCTGTTCAGCTAGCCGCACTTATAATTTTGGTTTTGATCTTACAGTTCTTTAGGAACCCAAAACGATTGGTCACCCCCGATTTTGATAAAATATTGGCTCCCGTGGATGGCAAGGTGGTGGTGATTGAAGAAGTGGAGGAAACCGAATATTTTAAGGAGAAAAGACGGCAGGTTTCCATTTTTATGTCTCCCCTTAATGTTCACGTGACCAGATATCCCGCCAGTGGAACGGTTACCTACTCCAAGTACCATCCGGGAAAATATTTAGTGGCTTGGCATCCCAAGTCCAGTACCGAAAACGAACGGACCACGATTGTTTTGCACACCCCTAAATTTGGCGCTATTCTATATCGGCAAATTGCCGGGGCCATGGCCAGGCGCATTGTCAATTATGCCGAAGAAGGGGAGCAGGTTACCCAGGGCACCGACGCCGGATTTATAAAATTTGGTTCCCGGGTCGATGTCTTTTTGCCTTTGAACAGTACCATTTCAGTAAAATTGGGACAAAAGGTGGTTGGTGCAAAAACGTGTATTGCCACTACGGAAGATTCACATGATTGAAGAAGATTTACATAAGGAGTTTGAAAAAGCTGTTGCCTACATCAATGGCTATACAGACCCCATACCCGCCGATATATTGCTCAAACTATACGCCTATTACAAAATCGCCAACAAAAATTTTGGGCATCCCGGCAGTAAAACCCCGCTCATTAATGCCTTTAAGGCAAATGCACTGATCCAAGCAAAAAATATAAGTATGGAAGAGGCCATGCGAAATTATATTGAGCTTGTCAACAAAGAAATCAAGCCTTTACCATAATCCGGTCGTCCCTCTTCTCCAGATAGGTAAAATAGATGCCTCCCAAAAAGGTGATCAAAAAATAAAGGACAACTACATAACTCCCATAGTCCCAGTAGGCATCAAGTCCGAACCAATCACCGGTCAGTACTATCCATAGAATCCCGGCAACGCCCCTAAGGGTTTCAATAAATACCGCATACCCTGCTCTATCCATGAGGGTGGTATACCCATAAATACCCACAAAAATAAAGGTGCCACTCAACAAAAGGTTTTGGAAACCAATCTCGCTATAGTTGTAGAACATAAAGAGCATGAGGCTGGTAATGACCAAAAGTTGAAAGATAGCGTATCCCTTAAGGGTATTGGAAGCCTTGGGCCTGTATTTTTTAAAATTGTACACATCCTCAATTTTTGAAATCGGGTATTTTTCAATCACATCACTTGGGCGCCAACCTGTGGGCATGAACCAGATTCTAAGCCTGTCCCACCAACTTTTGGTACGCCAAGCATCTAAGCATAACCGCCATACATGTTGAAAGTTGATGATGATCGGGTTCCAGGTAGCGGCAGGCTTCAAAACCCCATATTGGGGCGGAACATCATCCAGTTCCTCCTGGAAAGTTCCGAAAACCCTATCCCAAACACATAAGATCTGTCCTAGGTTCTTATCAATATATTCAGGATTTATAGCATGGTGCACCCGATGTTGCGATGGGGTAATGATCACATACTCCAACCAACCCATCTTACCAATATGTTGGGTGTGGTACCAAAATTGGGCAAACAAATGCAAGGGACTTAGAATGGCAATGACCTCATTGGGCACGCCCAGTATTGCAGCGGGAATCAGCAAAATGGAATAATACCCAATTATATTTGAAATGGACTGCCGTAGGGCACAGGCCAGGTTAAACTCTTCACTACTATGGTGTATGACATGTTGGTTCCAAAAAATATTGACATGATGACTTAAACGATGGTTCCAATACCCCGCAAAATCAATGGCAAAAAAAGCCAGCAACCAAACCGCCCAAGTGGCCTTAATCTCAAAAATTGCCAACCATTCCAACAGAAAGGGATAGCTTACCAAAACTAGGACCAAGCCCAAAGAGTCTTTTACAATATTGGTAATCCCGGAGCTTAAGCTGCTCACGGTATCCATTACGTTATGCTTTTGGTTTTTTACCAAATACCCATAGGCCACTTCGATCAGCACAAGACCCACAAAAAAAGGAATCGCGTAAAGCAAGGCATTGGCATAAGTCTCCATAGCCTAAAGATACAAATTCATCTTTTTGATGTCTGCTGCCGTGGTCAAATCGGGCAAGAGTTCACTCACCTTATGGCAAAACATGGCACCGGGATTATCGGTTATGGCATTCCTGACTGTCTCTGGCAATTCCTTTTCGTTTCTTTCTGGGTGAATTGGGCAGTGCACCAGATAAGGATAGATAGCCGCTCCCGAAAAATTAAAGATGTTCATGCTGATGGAAAGTTCGCCTGAGCTATCCCGATAGGCTTCCATTTCCTGAATTTCTGGTTTTTCTATGATTTGCTGTAGATAATCCCCAGCGTCCATATCCATCACGGCAAACCGTGACAAACGCTCATCGTCAAAACCCAATCCAGAACCCGAATAGGCAATGGTGGCATGGGGTGCTTTCCGTTCTTGCCGAAGCAAGCCCATTACAGTAGCAGAATAGAGATTGTCCCCATTACAGACCGTAAACTGCTCTTTTTGCAGATTGGGATGCTGCTCCAGACATTGTTGCACCGCATCGGCAGTCCCCAAAGGTTTTTCCCTTCCCTCTGGAATATATTGTATGGCAAACTTGATTTCCAACTGTTGCCATGCTTCATCATTTTTGATTCCCTCCAAAAATTCATGGAAGGCTGCATTTTCCTCCGAAGTAATTATATACACCTGTTGGATGCCTGCCTTTACCGCGTTACCCAATAAATAATACAACATGGGCTGGCCGGATTCCCCCAGCGGAATCAAGCTTTTGTGCATGTTTTTGGCCGCCCGTAGCACCGCATTATCCAAATTGGCCGTAGAGAGGCTCCGTTTCATACGGGAAGAAGCACCTCCCGCCATAATAAGCAAACTATTGTTCTCCATACTTATCTGTTGACTAATTTTACTTCATAGGCCGCTTTTGCCCCATGGCCCAAAAACGCTTCCCTAACCTTTTCCTTGGTATTGTCCTGGACCATGGCCACCATACAGCCCCCACCCCCAGAACCAATGGTTTTGGCGCCCAACGCACCTGCATTCCTGGCCGCATTCATCATGCCAACCATTGCACTAGGTGTATTCTGAATGCATTCCTCGAGAATCCTTTGATGGGCGTTCATCAGCCTACCAAGTGCCCGAAAGTGGTTTTCTTTTAAACTTAAAAGCTTCTTGGCAGATTTGGTGATGTCATAATTATGGATGGCCGCATACCAATGTTTTTGATATGGCTCAGGGACCAAATTCAAATACTTCCTATAATCTTCAACCGTCGAGTCTTGAATCCCAAAACAGGGATGCTCCCGCTTTACCCCATCTATGGCCTTCTGCTGATATTCCCTAGCATTCTTGAGTATATCATGGGTTTCTTTGCCCATGCCCGATTCTGCCACGACCAAACTTCCCAAGCTTCCTGTCAACTTTTCCACCTCATAGTTTCGGGTATCAATATACAGCAACCCTCCCTGGGCTATGGTGTATTGGTCCATTAAACCGCCCGGCAGGTTAAAAAACAACACTTCTGACTCATAGGCCCAATGGCCTATTTCTGTATCGGAAACATTTCTTTTTTCCTCTTGAATTTCCACCAAAAATCGAATCCAGGCCACCACCAAGGCCGAAGAACTCGAGAGCCCTGCATTCAAGGGGATAGTTCCTGAAATTTCAACCTGATAGCCCTGTTCAAACACAAAACCCTTTTGCCGCAACACCGCCATCCCGGAGCGGAAAAAATCACCAACGGCAATCTTGTGCGGCCCATCTTGTAGGGGAATAATCATGGTCTCGTCCAAATCCTTCAACCACAATCGCAACTCCTTTTCGGCAATGGGATATGCCTTGAGTTCTATATGGCGATCAATGGTGCCAGCAATCACGGGAAGTCCCAAATAATCTTGATGGTCACCAAAAAAACAGATTCTCGCAGGGACTTTGATTCTCATCATGCGTAAGCAGCTAACAGTGGGATTGGATACGAAATTACATTAAAACCTTAAAAATGCCCAGTTCATGTAACGTATGAATTAAACCCCATTGTTTTTGAACTCCACATAAAGCAAAGGCTTCTTGAAAAAAGCTTACAGCAACCAGAAAATGTATTGTCTATCCCAAACTAGCCAAACTCTTTTCCAAAGTCTCGATCTTGGCCTCGGCATCCGCGGCTTTTTTGCGTTCCAAGTCCACCACTTGGGCCGGGGCATTATTGACAAAGCGTTCGTTGGAGAGCTTCTTTTGCACCGACTGCAAAAAGCCACGGGTATAGTTGAGTTCTTCATTGATCTTAGCCTTTTCGGCTTCCACATCAATGGCCCCGGAAATGGGGATAAAATACTCGTTGCTCTTTACCCGAAAACTCAAAGCGCCCTCTACATTGGCCTCGGTTGTATCTATCTCTGAGATATTGCCCAGTTTTTTGATGATGGCATCCATATGGGCCACACTGTACTCTGAACTCAGTTCCAATAGTTGCAGCTCTTCTTTGTTAGGGATGTTCTTTTCCTTTCTGATGGTACGAATGCCCGAAATGACCTCTGTGGCAAAGGTAAACTCCTCAATCAACTTTTCGTTGACTTCGCCCGGTTTGGGCCAATCGGCCACACAAAGAGCATTTTCTGCATCGCGCTCCGCAATGTGCTGCCAAACTTCTTCGGTCAAAAATGGCATATAGGGGTGCAACAACTTTAAGTTGCGCTCAAACAATTGGATGACCGTTTCCAAAGACTTTTTGTCTATGGGTTGTTGGTAGGCAGGTTTTACAATCTCCAGCAACCAAGAGCAGAAATCGTCCCAAACCAATTTGTAGATGGCCATCAAAGCATCTGAAATTCGGTATTTGCTAAAATGGTCCTCCACCTCGGCCAATACCTGGTTAAAACGCGATTCGTACCATTCCAAGCCTAGTTGCGAGGCTTGTGGCTGATCTAAATCGGCCACGTCCCACCCTTTCACTAACCTAAAGGCATTCCAGATCTTATTGGCAAAGTTTGCGCCTTGTTGGCACAAAGCTTCATCAAACAACAAATCGTTGCCCGCAGCGGAGCTCAATAGCAATCCCACACGAACGCCATCGGCACCAAACTGTTCCATCAATTTTAGGGCATCTGGCGAATTACCCAAGGATTTTGACATTTTTCGGCGTTGCTTGTCGCGCACCAATCCAGTCAGATATACATTTTCATAGGGTCGTTCATCACGAAACTCGTACCCCGCAACAATCATCCGTGCCACCCAGAAGAACAGGATATCCGGTCCAGTCACCAGATCATTGGTGGGATAGTAATAATTCACCTCAGGATTATCTGGTTCCAAAATACCACCAAAAACGCTGATGGGCCACAACCACGAGGAAAACCAGGTATCGAGAACGTCTGGATCTTGTCGTAAATCGGATTCTTGGATTTCTGGATTATGAGATTGTGCCAGCTCAAGGGCTTGTTCCTTGGTTTCGGCAACAACGAAATCGTCTTTGCCATCGCCATAATAATAGGCCGGTATCTGCTGCCCCCACCATAGCTGGCGAGAGATGTTCCAATCGCGGATGTTCTCCATCCAATGACGATAGGTGTTCTTGAACTTATCTGGAAATAGCTTTACCTCTCCCGTTTTCATGACGGCATCCAAAGCAGGTTTGGCCAAATCTTCCATTTTTAGGAACCACTGATCGGACAGGCGGGGCTCAATGACCGCCTTGGTACGTTCAGAAGTACCCACTTTATTGGTATACTGTTCGGTCTTGACCAAAAAGCCTTTTTCCTCTAATTCTTTGGCGATTTCCTTACGGACCACAAAACGGTCTTTGCCCTCATAATGCATTCCGTAGGAATTTAAACTGGCATCTTCATTGAAGATATCAATGATCTCCAAATTATGCTTTTCGCCTAAATTCTTGTCGTTCTCATCATGGGCGGGGGTCACCTTTAAACAGCCGGTACCAAATTCCACATCCACATACTCATCCTCAATAATGGGAATGACACGGTTACAGATGGGCACGATGGCCTTTTTGCCCCGAAGATGGGTATAGCGTTCATCATTTGGGTTGATGCAAATGGCCGTATCGCCCAAAATGGTCTCTGGTCGTGTGGTGGCAATAATCACCTTTTCGTTGGAACCTACAATTGGATAGGCCAGATAATATAGGTTACCCTGCCTTTCCTCATAGATCACCTCTTCATCTGAAAGGGTGGTCTTGGCCTCTGGATCCCAGTTGACCATACGGTGCCCCCGGTAGACCATCCCCTTGTTGTAGAGTTCCACAAACACCTTGATTACCGAGGCAGACATATCCTCATCCATGGTGAATTTGGTACGCTTCCAATCACAGGAGCAGCCCAATTTTCGCAGTTGCTTTAGGATGACGCCCCCATATTCATGGGTCCAGTCCCAAGCGTGTTTTAAAAACGCTTCCCGGGTCAAATCTGCCTTTGCAATGCCCTCTTCCCTTAATTTGGCCACCACTTTGGCTTCGGTTGCAATGGAAGCGTGGTCCATACCAGGTACCCAACAGGCATTTTTACCCTCCAATCGCGCTTTTCGCACCAATACATCTTGAATGGTGTTGTTCAACATATGCCCCATATGTAATACCCCAGTCACATTTGGTGGCGGAATTACAATGGTGTAGGGCTCTCTATCATCAGGTTTTGAGGTGAAAAAATCATGCTCTTCCCAGTAGGGATACCAGCGCTCTTCTACCCTTTTGGGCTCATATTTAGATGGAATGTCCATGTTATGGTACAGTTTTTGTCAATAATAAATAGATTGGGAGAAAGGAATGGCGTTATGTTAATTTACGCTATTCTTTCGCGATTGCCAATCCTTTGAAATACGAAACAAAAATAAACATCGTTATTACAAGACAAAAGAATTTTGGATGTAGCTTAAAATCGCCTACATTTGAGTTCGCCCAAAACTTAAAAACTAATGAAAAAAGGATTACTACTATTGTTCGTTGGTCTTTTGGCATTAAGCATCAATGCACAGGAAAAGACCGCCAAGATCGAGTTTAAGACCGAGACCATTGATTATGGTGACATTGAGAAAGGCAGTGATGGCGTTCGTGTGTTCGAATTTACCAACACTGGCGAGGCTCCTTTGGTCATCAGCAACGTAAAATCCAGCTGTGGCTGTACCGTTCCCAAAAAACCGGAAGCACCCATTATGCCTGGAAAAACCGGAGAAATTCAAGTAAAATATGACACTAAACGCGTTGGTCCCATCCGTAAGGCCATTACCGTTACTTCCAATGCCGATACCCCTACAAAGGTTTTAAAGATCAAAGGTACCGTGCTCCCCGAAGAGTCTTAGTGATTTTTCTTGAAGAAAAGAAATGTAAAACCCTGGCCATGTCAGGGTTTTTCTGTTTCAAAAAGGTCTTTTACGGTAAAGCTGAAGACCAAATCCTTATTATAACGTTCGATCAACAAACGAACCCGTTTTCCTTTTTTTTGATTGATGAGCTGCAAAATTTCTTGGAGTTTATAGCCGTGGACTTCTTTTCCGTTAACGGCCAGAATAACATCGCCCTCCTTAAGACCCGATTCCTCTGCGGGACTACCGGCCCGGATACCAGAAACCACAATTTCCGGCACCAAGCTCAATCTTGTCCTGTTTTGTAACAAAATTTGAACATTACCAAAGGGATCATTGTCATTTTTCACAAAACCGTTTAAATCGGCTATGCTTTCAGCAATGTAGCGCATACCATTGTGCTGTAGTTCTATGCCTGCAAAATTGTAGTGAAAGGGATCCTTAAAATGACTGTTCTTTTCAATGGTCAACATCCGTCTAGAATAATCAAAGACCATATTGAAGCGTTTTAAGACCTCCCCACCCACACTACCATTGCGTCCGCCCAATTTCCCCATCAAAGCATAGGACTCCTGGTAGGGAAAAGCCGTTTTAGCATCAAAAAGTGAAAATCGGCCCAGTTTAAATCCCTTGAGTTTGGTTCGCTTTCCAAAAATATTCCCGCTCAGTCCTTTCCCCAAGAAATCCTCGTAATAGGTTTCGGGTATTTCCAAACCCAGCTCAGGATTGTGGAACAACCATAAAGCATCACTACTTCCCGTATCCACCAACAATTTAACGGGAATATCCGTTTCCTTTTCTGTGGCTATGGTCCCCTCTACAAAAGCTTTCTTCCCCACTATGGTCAAAGGCAAGGTTTCCCGTTTTCGGTGCAATTTATGGCTATAGCTCTCTGGCGGGTGAAACCGGAGTTGGCGTTTACCATAATTAACCTCAACCACAAAACTATCAAACACATCATAACCAATAATGCCATGTACCTTTATTCCCAAGGAAGTGGAAAAATTGATGTCCTTGTCCAACACCACAAAGATCTGTTGTCTTAGGTTGGTGGCATTGCCAATTCTAAACCTGTTGTTTTGGGACTTTAGGGCTTTTATGGGGTCCCCATCTCCCAGGCCGCGCAAGGTAATTTCAGAAACTTGGTTGATCTGCAATGAATCTTGGTCCGTTAAATTAAAGAGGATGGGGCTGCTTACCCCGGAGTCCAGCACAAACTTTAGTTTGGCCCCGTTGATCTCTACAGGAACAACAATTAAGTTGTTCACCAATTCAAATCGTACCTTTTCCACCTTCTGGTCTGGTGGCAGGACAAATTTTTGGGCAAACAGAGGACTGCCCAAAAACATTAGGGTCAAAAAAATAAGCTGTATTTTTCTTGAGAAACCCATTCCGGTATTTGATTGACTTCCTTAAAGTTAAGGATTATTCCCAGAAATAACTTAAAATTAACATTAGTACAACACCTTCAATTAGCTTTCGTTTTTTGTCTGTACCGGACACTTTTGCCATTTTTGTAAAAAATAGAGCTCCCATGCCAAAAATTTCTTCAAAAGGACGGCAGATGCCCGCTTCCCCCATCAGAAAACTGGTCCCCTATGCTGAAGCAGCCAAAAAAAGGGGCGTTAAGGTACTGCACCTGAACATTGGCCAACCAGATATTAAAACGCCCAAGGTGGCCCTGGATGCCGTAAAAAATTCTGAAATTGAAGTTTTGGCCTACAGCCAGACCGATGGTTCCGAAACCTACAGAAACAAGATAGCCGCTTATTATTCCAAACACGATATCAATGTAAACGCTTCCGAAATCATTGTGACCACGGGCGGCTCTGAGGCCTTGTCCATCACCATGGGAACCGTGCTGGATCAAGATGATGAAGTCATCATACCCGAACCTTTCTATGCTAATTATAACGGATTTGCCACCGCTAATGGGGTTAACGTTAGGCCAATCGTCTCCAGCATCGAAAACAACTTTGCACTCCCCCCTATCGCGGATTTTGAGAAGAACATCAATCCAAAGACCAAGGCTATTCTAATCTGCAACCCCGGAAACCCCACGGGTTATCTGTACACCCATGAAGAGATCAAACAATTGGCCGCCTTGGTCAAAAAGCACGATCTGTTCCTGATTGCGGACGAGGTCTACCGTGAGTTTGCCTATGATGGAAAAAGACATCACAGCGTGTTGGCAGAGGCAGGCTTGGAAGACCACGCCATTATGGTAGACTCCGTATCCAAGCGCTATAGCATGTGTGGTGCGCGCATTGGCTGCATTGTCACCAAGAACAAGGAGGTCATACAAACCGCGCTAAAATTTGCCCAAGCCCGTTTATCTCCCCCAACCTTGGCCCAACTGGCCAGTGAAGCTGCCCTGGAAACCCCAGAAAGCTATTTTGAGGGAGTCATTGAAGAATATGTGGCCCGAAGGAACCTTTTGGTCAACGAACTCGAAAAAATACCCAACATCAAAGTGGCCCGTCCCAGTGGGGCCTTTTACTGTATTGCCGAATTGCCCATACCCAATGCCGACGATTTTTCGCAATGGCTGTTGGAGCATTTTCAAGTGGATGGTGAAACCGTTATGGTCGCCCCTGCCGCAGGTTTTTATGCCACGGCAGGTCTGGGCACCAATCAGGTTCGCATTGCCTATGTGCTGCATAAGGAAAAATTAAAAAGAGCTGTGCAAATTTTGGCCGAAGCGTTAAAAGTGTACCCTGCTTGAACATTCTTGAAAACATATCGCTAAAGCCCTACAACACTTTTGGCATTGATGTAAAGGCACGTTTTTTCTTAACAATTGAAAGTGTACTCCAATTACAGAAAGCGCTTCAGTTGGCGGCCTATCCCAAAAAATTCATCCTTAGCGGTGGCAGCAATATGTTATTGACCAAAGATCTGGATGTTTTGGTAATGCGACTGGCCATTATGGGAATTTCGGTTGAAGAGAAGACCCAAGACTATGTCATTGTCAAGGCCATGGCCGGTGAAAATTGGCACGAACTGGTGCTTTGGTCCTTGGAAAACAATTACGGTGGACTTGAGAACTTATCCCTTATCCCCGGTTGTGTGGGCACATCGCCCATACAGAATATAGGCGCTTATGGTGTTGAACTGGCCGATGTGTTCCATTCCTGTGAGGCCATGAATGTTGAAACCCAAGAGCTTCGGGGATTTTCAAAGGAAGAATGCAAATTTGGGTATCGCGATTCCGTTTTCAAAAACGACCTTAAGGGAAAATACATCATCACATCCGTGAGCCTAAAACTGACCGTACAGGACCATCGGTTGCACACCCATTATGGAGCCATTGAAAGCGAATTGGCCAAAATGGAGATTGTACACCCCAGCATACAAGATATTTCAAGGGCCGTCATCCAAATCAGGCAAGAAAAATTGCCCGACCCCAAAGAAATTGGCAATAGTGGAAGCTTTTTTAAGAATCCCGTCCTCAACAAAAAACAGTTTGAAAAATTCCTCAAAAAATTTTCAGACGCTCCCCATTATGCCTTGCCGGACGGTTCTTATAAAGTCCCTGCGGGATGGTTGATCGAACAGACCGGGTACAAGGGAAAAAGGATGGGGGATGCCGGGGTGCATGAAAAACAGGCCTTGGTCTTGGTCAACCACGGCAAGGCTTCCGGAGAAGACATTTTAACACTGTCACATCTCATTCAAAAAGCGGTAAAGGCCATGTTCGCCATTGACCTTGAAACGGAGGTGAACATCATAAAATAACCCCTGCCATGTACACATGAACAGGGGTTATACCAAACCAAACTAACCAATTTTAAATATTGTAATGTATATCTCTCTTTTTTAGGACACTAATCCGCACCAATGTTTATCTTAGCGTCTACTTATCTACGTTGCAAAACACTATTTTGGATTTTTCAATTATTTTCCCATCACCCTAACACATGAGCACACTACTTGAAAAACATATTGTGGAACTTCTGGGAGAGCGTGATGAAAAAGCCATCTCCCTACTCTATGACAATTATGCCAACACACTCTATGGGGTGGCCTACAAAGTGGTAAAGGATGAGGAATTGGCCGAGGATGTGGTGCAGGAGAGCTTTATAAAGATTTGGAAAAAGGCCGATTCGTATGATCCTACCAAGGCAAAGCTTTTTACATGGCTTTTTAGGATAACCCGGAATACGGCCATAGACAAACTGCGAAGCCTAAGCACCAAAACCGATAAAGAAATCCAAATAGATGTTTCGGACGTATATAATCTAGGTGAAAAGAGCATTTCACCCGAACATATCGATGTAAAACAGCATTTGGACAAAATTGAACCCAAGTACAGAATTGTCTTGGAAGCATTGTTTTTTGAGGGCATGACCCAACAAGAAGCAAGTGAAGAACTGGATATTCCGTTGGGAACGATCAAGTCTAGACTAAAGATAGGATTGCGCGAAATGCGCAAGATATATGGAAATATTGCACTGTTGCTATTCTTAAACTTATTTCTATGAAAGAAAAAATACACCAATTTCTAGAGAGCGATTTGCTCGAAAGATACCTTATGGGAGATACCTCCACCGAAGAATCGTTACGGGTAGAGCGCTATATTGCCATGTACCCAGAGGTTCGGGAGACCTATACAGAACTTCAGGAAAACTTGGAAGCTTTTGCCCAATTGCACGCCCTTAAGGCACCGGAAAACCTCAAGGATCGTATCATGGCCAAGATCAAGCAAGAGAAAAGAGAGGGCAACAAGTTTTACCGATGGGCCATTGCCGCCAGTTTTATTGCCTTTGTCTCCATTGGAGCCTCCTATTTCTTCTACCACCAAAACAAGGATCTGCAAGAGAAGAATTCCATGGTGAGCAACCAAATCAAAAATTTGGAGATGGACATGAAGGTGCAGCTTGAAGACATTCGGAACCAGTATATAGTGCTGAACAACCCCAACACCAAAAGGTATCAGGTGAAGGGCAATAGAAAGGCAAAGGAACTAAAGGCCATGGCCTACATTAACCCCGTAAAGAAATTGTCGTACATCAATGTAAACCACCTTCCGCAATTACCAGAAGACCAATGCTACCAAATGTGGGCAGAGGTCAATGGCGAGTTGGTAAACTTGGGAATCATAAAAGAATTTGATGACCCAAAGCAAATGTTTGCCCTACCCTATGCCGATAACGCGGTAAGCTATATTACCATTGAACCCAAAGGGGGCAACCACACTCCCTCTGTCAATAACATCGTAGCCAACATCAAATACTAGAAAGAAGTTAACGATTTCTACCGTACTGTGTCGTTTCTTACCTTTGCACAAAGTATTTGTATATGAAATTGGTATTGTTGACAATAGGTATTTTGGCCGTTGCCTTTGCGGGTATTGCCATTAAGATCTGGTCTAAAAAAGACGGCAAGTTCGCAGGAACCTGTGCGAGCCAAAATCCTTTTTTAAATAAAGAAGGTGAAGCCTGTGGTTACTGTGGCAAACGCCCAGAAGAACGGGAATGCCAGAGGCAAACAATGACCGAAATCCAATAAACCATTCCTTTCTTGAAGGTCTCCAACGAAGAACTCCAACAAACCATTGCCCTTGCCAAGGAAGGCAATCAAATTGCGTTTAGCAACTTATTGGACACCTACTGGAACGATGTGTTCAGGTTTCAAATGGCCCGCACAAAAAATGAGGTAGACGCAGAGGACATCACCATACAAAGTTTCTCAAAGGCCTTTGACAACATAGACTCTTACAACGATTCCTATGATTTTAAGAATTGGTTGTTGGCCATTTCCAAAAACCTACATGTGGACCTGATCAGAAGAAGGAAGAAAAATATCCTGGAAGGCATGGAAAACAGTAGTGAGGATGCCGTAAAGGTTTTGGATGAGACCCCGACCGTAGAAGACATGATCATCACGGAACAGAACCTTGCCTCCCTCCTATCCGATATCAAAAAATTAAAGCCAGATTACCAAAAGGTCATCAATCTCAGGTATTTCAACGAACTCACTTACAACGAAATAGCCACCAGCCTAAACGAACCATTAGGCAATGTAAAAGTTAAACTCCTTAGGGCAAAAAAACTCTTGGCGGAAATCATTAGATCAAGAAAAACAGATTAAAATAGCATACTGCCCATTTCGTATATTTGCAGCAAATATTCTCTATGGCGGCCGATGTTGCAGAAATGGCAAGTCCTGTTCAAAAAAAACCCAAATGGCTCAGGGTAAAATTACCAACAGGCAAAAAATATACCCAGTTACGGGGTCTGGTAGATAAGTATGACCTCCATACCATCTGTACCTCTGGCAGTTGCCCCAATATGGGCGAATGTTGGGGCGAGGGTACGGCCACGTTTATGATCTTGGGGAATATTTGTACCCGTTCCTGCGGTTTTTGTGGCGTTAAGACAGGCCGGCCAGAAAGTGTGGATTGGGCAGAGCCGGAGAAAGTGGCCCGTTCCATTAAGATCATGGGCATCAAACATGCCGTGATCACATCGGTAGACCGCGATGACCTTAAAGATATGGGCTCCATTATCTGGGAAGAAACGGTGAATGCGGTAAGAAGAATGAGTCCAGGGACAACCTTGGAAACCTTAATCCCCGATTTCCAAGGCATTGAAATCCATTTGAACAGAATACTGAATACTGCCCCAGAAGTCATTTCCCACAATATGGAAACCGTAAGAAGGCTAACACGGGAAGTGCGAATACAAGCCAAATATGACAGGAGTCTTGGAGTACTCAAATATCTAAAGGAAAACGGTGCCAACCGTACCAAATCTGGTATTATGCTGGGACTGGGAGAGACCGAGGAAGAGGTCATCCAAACCATGAAAGACCTTAGTGAGGTGAATGTAGATATCATAACCATAGGGCAATACCTCCAACCCTCCAAGAAACATTTACCCGTTAAGAAGTTCATCACTCCCGAACAGTTCAAGAAATTTGAGGAAATTGGTTTGGAAATGGGCTTTCGCCATGTGGAAAGCGGAGCTCTGGTCCGCTCCTCTTACAAGGCCCACAAGCATATTGATTAACCTAAGCCACCTACTTTATACATGTCCGATAACATATTGAACATAGGAATCAATGGCTTTGGGAGAATCGGCAGGACATTGTTTCGCTTATTGGCCAACCATCCAACCATAAAGGTAACGGCCATCAATGATTTGGCAGATACCAAGACTCTTGGTCACTTGGTCAAATACGATAGCATCCATGGAAGATTTGCCCATGAAGTTTCCACGGATGGAGATTCCTTTTTTTTTAAGGAACGGGAGATTAAGGTGCTGCATGAAGACCATCCCAAAAAGATAGACTGGTCTGCCCACAACATTGATGTTGTGATAGAAAGCACAGGAAAATTCAAGGATTCCCTTTCCCTTCAGCATCATTTAAAAAATGGGGCAAAAAAAGTGATCTTATCGGTTCCCCCCAGTGATGACAGTATAAAAATGGTAGTGCTTGGTGTAAACGAACACAATATTACCGTTGAGGACCATATCATTTCAAACGCATCATGCACGACCAACAATGCCGCACCCATGCTGCAGACGGTCCATGAACTCTGTGGGGTTGAACAGGCCTATATAACCACGGTACATTCATATACGACCGACCAGAATCTGCACGATGCCCCACACCGAGACCTACGTAGGGCAAGGGCTGCTGGGCAATCCATCATCCCTACAACTACGGGAGCCGCAAAAGCACTATCAAAAATTTTCCCAGAGCTATCCACAGTGATTGGCGGTTGTGGCATTCGTGTTCCTGTACCCAATGGTTCCTTGACCGACATGACGTTGAATGTCAAAAAACCGACCTCAATCGATGAAATTAATTCCAGATTCAAGGAATTGGCGCAAAATGAATTAAAAAACATACTTTTATACACTGACGAACCAATAGTTTCTATAGACCTAAACAATAGTACGTATTCTTGTACGTTTGATTCCCTGATGACCTCTGTCATTGGCAAGATGGTAAAAATCATAGGCTGGTATGACAATGAAACCGGTTATTGTTCAAGAATAATAGACGTACTCAATCTGTTATGCCAAAAAAATTTCGTGTGAGTACGAGAAACAGACATATCCCCCATATTTTCCAATATTTACTTATTGGGGCATACTTCCTTTTTTCATTCACAACTGCTGCCCAAGACACCCATTCCAACAACCAATCGATATTGGCTTACCACAACAGGGCCTTAAAATACATCCACCAGAACGAATTGGATTCTGCCCTTAAAGCATTGAACCAGGCTTCAAAAGTTGCCCAAAAGAATGAGGACATCAAAGGCCTGATCGATACCTATCATAAATTTGCCTTTCTCCATCTGGAACTGGACGACCTTCCCTCGGCACTCTTTTATCGCGACAGGGGCAGCATTTCGCTTAAAGATATGCAATACCCCTATGGTGAGGCCACACGGGACTACCTAGAGGCCAGGATACAATTTATCGAAGACAAGCCCTATCAGGCACTCGAGCTCTTAACAAAGGCAAAAAAACTTTCCAATGATAAGAATCTGCGCAACAACATTATGCTTACAGAGGCAGACATCTATACCCTAATTGATCGTTTTAAGGATGCCGAAAAAAATTACAACGCCCTCTTGGTAAATTCTGACGAGCATGAAAGGGCCTATCTGGCTGCAAAAGCTAACATAGGACTGGCCCAGATGAACCTAAAAAGGGACGATTTGGAGAAAAGTTCCAACTATGCAGAATCTGCCCTGAAGATTTCCCAAAACCACGGTTATAATCTTCTAATTCTCAAAACCAGTAAGTTTTTGACCGACATTTATGAGCAGATGGGACAGTACAACAAATCGCTCCAATATCTCAGAACTTCAACGGCCATAAATGACTCCATATTTACCATAGAAAAAGAAAAAGAAATTGTAACAACTGCCGAAAAAATAACCAATGAGCAAAAAGATGGCAGAATAGCCGAACTGGAAGAGCAGAATGAAAAATTATTGGAATCTGAAAACAGGGCGGAAATAACGGCGATCCTAACCTCTGCCTTCCTGACCATTATTTCATTTTTGGCCGTCTCACTGTACAGAAACAACCAGATAAAGTTACGTACAAACGATTTGTTGCAAACCAAAAACTCAGAGTTGGAAAAAGCCAGGGACGAAGCCATCCATGCCATGAAGGCCAAATCCAACTTCCTTTCTACAGTAACCCATGAACTGAGAACCCCACTATATGCCGTAACAGGCCTTACCCATATCCTGCTGGAAGAAAACCCGTCTGCCCATCAAAAAGAACACCTAAAATCCTTAAAATTTTCAGGGGATTATCTCTTGAACTTTATCAATGACATTCTCCAAATCAATAAAATAGATGCGGACAAAGTAGAAATATTGAACTCAGAGTTCAAACTCAAGAAGGTATTGACCGATGTCCTGGACTCCCTACAGCAAAACGCCAACGAACAAGGCACAAAACTTATCTTGAACTATGATAACACAATTCCTTTGAACCTTTTGGGCGATCCCTTAAAGCTTTCACAGGTATTTATGAACTTGGTCGGGAATGCCCTAAAATTCACCAAGGATGGTGAGGTTGAGGTAACCGCCAAAATATTGGAAAAACAAGAGGAAAACGCAAAAATATATTTTGAGGTCAAGGACAGTGGTATCGGAATCTCAGAAGAAAAGCAAAAGACCATTTTTGAAAGTTTTGAACAAGGATCGGTCCAGATCAACAGGCAATTTGGTGGCACAGGCCTTGGGCTGACCATTGTTAAGAGTCTCCTGGGCTTGTTCAATAGCGACATCCAATTGGAGAGCATTGTCGGAGAGGGAAGCAAATTTTTCTTTGAACTGAATTTTAAATGCGAGGAGTCCATCCTGGCCGATGTGCCTTTTGAGTTGAATGCCGAAGAATTTGATTTTACTGGCCAGCACCTATTGATTGTCGAGGACAATAAAATCAACCAAGTCATTACTAAGAAAATGTTGGTCAAAAAAGAAATGACCTGTGATATGGCCAACAATGGTTTTGAAGCTGTGGACGCGGCCAAATCCAAGCATTATGACTGCATCTTAATGGATATTCACATGCCGGGCATGGGGGGTACCGAAGCGACCATGGAGATCAGAAAATTTAACAAAGAGGTCCCAATCATTGCATTGACGGCAATTTCCATGGAAGATAGTGTAGAAGAATTTATAGCGGCAGGCTGTAATGACGTGGTGACCAAACCTTTTAAACCAGAGTTGTTTTATCAAAAAATTGGAGAAAACATTTTCAATGCCAAGGCTGAAAAAGAAGCTTAAGCTTTTGACCAAGCAGTTCTGAAAGCCTTTTCTCCCCCCCGAACAAAAATTTATGTTCAATCCCCAAATAATAAACATGGGGCAACTTACCCACTAAGCGCACAAAGTCTTTCTCGGTGGTCAAAACCACACGATGCTTTTTAAAAACATCCAGTTCCTTAGCCGAAAAATAGTGGTGATCTGCATAGTTGTAATGTGTAAACTTCAACGAATTTTTGGCCAAATGCCCAATAAAAAGTTGGGGGTCGGCTATACCGGTCACCACGGCTATATCCTTTCCCATAACATCGGAATAGGTCAGGGATTCTTTTTCTCCGATAAATTTATTGTCATAGGCCAGATAACTAAAAAGTAAAGCTTGGTTTCCTTTAGGCCGTATCAATTGTTCAAATTCCCCTCTCTTTTGGGTTGATAAATCTTCAGGACATTTGGTCACGATAATGACATCTGCCCGTTTTGCCTGATTTTTGGCATCCCTTAAACTCCCCATGGGAAGGTAGTGATCATTTGGGTAGCTATTTTTATAAGTGGTCAATAACACAGAAAAAGAGGGTTGCACCCTACGGTGTTGGAAAGCATCATCCAACAAGACAACTTCAGAGTGTATTAGGCTTTCAATCCTCTTTATTCCATTGATTCGGTCTGCATCTACAGCCACCGTAAGTTCTGGGTGTTTTTTGTACAACTGATATGGCTCATCCCCCAAAACATCCACTGTAGTCTTTTCATCTGCCCATTGAAATCCGTTGGATTTTCTTCGATAACCCCTACTGAGCATGGCGACCTTATGGTTTTCCTTTAGGCCTTTGACCAAAAAATCGACCATGGGGGTCTTTCCGGTGCCCCCAACGCTCAAATTCCCCACACAAATGGTCGGCGTATCAAAAGAAACCGATTTAAACACCCCAACATCGTACAACCAATTTCTAAGGTAGACGACGCCGGCGTATAACATTGCTATGGGAAAAGTGATCTTGCGTAGCCATTGCATTGGGCGAAATTATGATATTTTAGCGTCAACTTTCGTAACAAGATGCCATGAAAATAAATGATGTCTGCAAAATTTTAGAAGAACTGGCCCCCTTAACCTATGCCGAAGACTTTGACAATGTAGGCTTGCTGGTGGGAAATCATGAAGACATACTCAAGGGAATACTGGTCACCTTGGACACCTTGGAAAATGTGGTCGACGAAGCCTTGGCCAAAGGTTGTAATCTAATTGTAAGCTTTCACCCTATCATTTTCAAGGGATTAAAAAGGCTAAATGGTAGTAATTATGTTGAAAGGGTGGTATTAAAGGCCATTAAAAACGATATTGCCATTTACAGTATGCATACCGCTTTGGACAACAGCAGGCTAGGTGTGAACGCCAAAATCTGTGAAGTACTCGGACTCCAAAACCCTGAGATTCTGATTCCAAAAACAGGAACCATAAAAAAATTGGTCACTTATGTCCCAACGTCCAGTGCCGCCAACCTAAAAGATAGGCTTTTTGCCGCTGGAGCAGGAACCATTGGCAATTACAGCCATTGCAGTTTTGGCACTGAAGGCATCGGCAGTTTTCAGGGCAACGAGAGTTCAAATCCTGTAATTGGAGAAAAGGGGAAAACCCATTTTGAGCCAGAGGAACAACTGCACATTACCTTTGAATCCGCAGTGGAAAAAAAGGTGTTGACCGCACTTTTTAAACACCACCCCTATGAAGAAGTTGCCTATGAGATTACTTCGCTAGAAAACCAGAACCAAAACATTGGCATGGGAATGATGGGGAATCTTGAAGAAGAGATGAACGAAACAGCCTTTTTGGCAATGGTGAAAGAGCGTATGCAGATTGCCACCATACGGCATTCAAAATTGCTGGACAGGCCCATTAAAAAGATAGCGGTCCTTGGCGGTAGCGGGGCCTTTGCCATTGCTTCGGCCAAGGCAAAAGGCGCAGATATTCTCTTAACTTCGGACCTTAAATACCATAATTTTTTCGAGGCCGAAAACCAATTGGTGCTAGCCGATATTGGACACTTTGAAAGTGAACAGTTTACAAAAAATCTTTTAGTGGATTTCCTTACGGAAAAAATTCCTAATTTTGCGGTCACTTTATCGGAAAGTATTACAAACCCCGTCAACTATTTTTAAAATATGGCTAAAAAATCAGATACGATGAGCGTTGAGGAAAAACTAAGGGCACTCTATGACCTACAATTGATTGATTCAAGGGTCGATGAAATACGAAGTGTGCGTGGAGAGCTGCCTTTGGAAGTTGAAGATTTAGAAGATGAGGTTTTGGGTTTAAAGACAAGGATTGATAAACTGAAGACCGACATAGAGACTGTAAATTATGAGATCACAGCCAAAAAGAACATGATTGAAGAATCCAAGGGCTTGATCAAAAAATATACAGAACAACAAAAGAACGTGCGCAACAGTCGTGAATTTAATTCCTTGAGCAAGGAAGTTGAGTTCCAAGAACTTGAAATTCAATTGGCCGAAAAGAACATCAAAGAGTTCAAGGCACAGATTGATCAAAAAAAGGACGTTATTGGAGAAACCAAGGAACGATTGAGCGAGCGGGAAACGCACCTAAAGCATAAAAAAGGAGAGCTGGATGCCATCTTGGCCGAGACTGAAAAAGAGGAAAAGACCCTCTTGAAAAAATCGGAGGAGTTTGAGGAAAAAATTGAAGAACGCCTCATCAAGGCCTACAAAAGAATCAGGGGCAGTGTTAAAAATGGTTTGGCCGTGGTACCCATTGAGCGTGGGGCCTCTGGTGGTTCTTTCTTTACCATTCCTCCACAGATCCAAGCAGAAATCGCTTCAAGAAAGAAAATCATCACCGATGAGCACAGTGGCAGGATTTTGGTAGACCCTACCCTAGCGGATGAGGAACAACAAAAAATGGAAGAGTTGTTCTCCAACATCTAATCCCTTACAATGAAATATGAAAAAGACCGCTCAATCGCGGTCTTTTTTGTTCAATAGTGTCAAGATTGCATTTTCTACCTGTTCAGAATCCCAGAGGGATTCGATATTGGGCATGGCCATCACCTTCCGCATAATTTCAGCCTGCCTGTCCCCAATGGCCAGAGCCTCGGCATAAGGCCGATCAGAAAACGTGACCCTACGGTAAACCGGAACCCACTGATCCGGGTATTTTTGGGCAAAATGTTTCTCTATCTTTTTCTGCAATAAAAACATTGGGTCGGCGGTTTTACTGCTCATTTCCTTAAAATTGCGGTAACTGAGTTCCGCTATGGCATCTGCATTTGGTTTTCGCTGGGATTGATATTCAGAAAAAATAGTGTCCCAATCATCACCATATGCATCCATTAAATCATCCAACACATAAATATCCTCAAAACCGGCATTCATCCCCTGTCCATAAAAGGGTACAACGGCATGGGCGGCATCACCAACCAGGGCAACTTTGTTCCAATACGTCCAAGGGTAACATTTCATGGTCACCATGGCACTGGTAGGGTTATTAAAGAAATCTTTGGCCAAGTTTTCAATCTGTTTGCGAACATTGGGAAAATATTCTTTAAAAAATGCCTTGGCTTCCTTTTTGGTGGTAATGGTTTCAAAAGAAACTTTCCCCTCAAAGGGCAAAAACAAAGTACAGGTAAAACTTCCGTCCAAATTGGGCAGGGCAATCAACATAAACTCGCCCCTGGGCCAAATGTGAAAGCAATTCTTGTCCAAGACATGCTCGCCATCCGCACCGGGCGGAATGGTCAATTCCTTATAGCCCACATCTATAAAATCCTGGGAATAATCAAACCGACTTCTCCGTTGCATTTTGTGGCGAACCCTGGAAAAAGCTCCGTCGCAACCAAAGATCAAATCGTATTCGTAATCTTTCCAAACACTTTTTTCAGCCTCTCCCGTATAAATCTTGGCCTTGGGAAGATCAATGTCCCACACCTTTTCATCAAAACGAAATTCCACTCCATCAGCTTCGGCCAAATCAATCATTCGCCGGTTCAACACCCCCCGGCCAATGGACCAAATGGCTTCCCCATCCATTCCATACTTTTGATAATACAGGGGCTTGTCATTTACATGCATCGCCCTTTGGTACAAGGGAATGGCAATTTTTTTGATCTCGTCTTCCAGACCAACCTTTCCAAGGGTTTTCCAACCCCGATTACTCATGGCCAAATTAATGCTACGACCAGAAAACTCAATCGTTCTAATATCGGGTCTTCTATCAAAGATGGTGACTTGATGTCCCTTTCGCCTTAAGAAGATGCCCAAGAGGGAACCCACAAGTCCAGAACCTATTATTGCTATATTTTTTGGCGTTTGCCCCATGGTTTATGTATAAACTTCAAATGTAACCAAATAAAACTGCTCCTGTTTCATTTGCAAAATCATGAAACATTTTATGGGTTTAGTCGTCCAATCTGTAGAAAATAAACGTAAATAAGCAAAACTATTCCGCGAGAGCGTCTCTATATAAAAAGCCCTTCATGGAATTCCATGAAGGGCTTTCCTGTATCTATATCGATTAAAACTATGAACTCATTTAGTCTTTTTGATTTAAGCGAAAATTAGAGGTTTTTTGTTCTGTTGCAGGCTTTTTTGAGTTGCATAGCAGGAAAAAAAAGCAATAACAGGGCTAAAAACAATAGTTTTATAGCAAATTGAAAAAGTCTAAATGAGTGCTATTCCAAAATTCCATCAACAATACCATAGGCAATGGATTCCTCTGCTCCCATCCAATAATCACGATCAAAATCCTTCATCACTTTTTCAAAATCCTGTCCACAATTTTCGGCCAAAATTTTTGCTCCAAGCTCTTTGGTTTTAAGAATTTCCTTAGCCTGGATCTCTATATTGGAAGCCTGGCCCTGTGCCCCACCACTGGGTTGGTGGATCATGACACGGGCATGGGGCTGAATAAAACGCCTGCCCTTCTCCCCTACAGAAAGTAAAATGGAGCCCATAGAAGCTGCCAAACCGGAACAAACCGTGGAAACTGGGCTTTTTAACTGTTTAATGGTGTCGTATATGGCAAAGCCAGAAGTTACATATCCTCCAGGGCTGTTAATAATCAATTGAATTTCCTTGTCATTTTGCAGATCCAGATACAATAATCTATCAATCACATGCTTGGCAGAATCGTCATTGACCATTCCCCATAAAAAAACTTTTCGTTCCTCAAGTAATTTTTCTTGTATAAGTTCCTGAACCTTACCCTTTTTTGAGCTCATTTAAATAACCTTTTTTTAAAGAACCAAAAGTAACCAATTTAATCTGTTTTTATAAAATTGCAGGGTTTGATTTGAACCATTGAAGAATGTTTTTTTCGATGTATTGCACGTTAACAATGCTACCATTGGCATACAAAAACCCCTGTTATACAACAATTTAATGTGTAGCTGTCAAATTTTAACGTTTTTTGTTATTAAATAGCTCTTAGGATATCGGTACAACAACCGATTTATGTCGTTTTTGATTTTTACGGGGGCAATGTAATATGATTAAGAATATCTTTACACAACTCCCCCGATTTTTTTAAATAGCTAGAACTGTTCAACTTATAAGCGAACATAACCTAACCATAAATAGATAAAGGATTGATTAAAGGGTTGGCTGTTCTATCAATTTTATATTTAATATAAACAGACTAACCTTTAACATATGGCTACCCTATTTACCCCACTGAACAAAATCTTAACAGTGGCATTGTTATTGCTCTTTTCAATGTCATTTGGCCAGGCCACTTTTGTAGATGAATTCTCTAACCAATCCTACACCAATAACGATGGCACAAATAGTTTCTCGGGCAGTTGGTTGGGCAGTGACGAAGATGGAGGTGGCGCCATGGGAGGAAATATATATATCACCACTTCTGGTTTTCTACGCTTTCAAGGAGTTGATTCTGATGATAACCTTTCTAGAAGTCTTAATTTGAGTGGGGCCAGTTCCGTTACTTTAACAATCGGGTATTCTTCATTTAATCGAGGTAACGAAAGTTTAGTGATTCAACTAAGAAATTCATTGGGACTTTGGCAAAATTGGACTACCATAAATACTACTGTAGGTTCTGATATCATCTCAGTGACAATCAGCAGTAGTTTTATCCATAGTAATTCTGGTATTAGATTCATTAGTGGTTCCCAAGGTTGGGATGATAGTGAATATATTGAAATTGATTATGTTCGCTTCTTTACCAATCTTACCTTAAATGAAGAAATAGCAAACAATGGTATCGATGATGACAATGATGGCCTGACCGATTGTGAAGACCCCGATCTGTATTTGGCTGCCAATTCTGGTGATGGAGATAACGATTTGGATGGAATTGGGGATTACTGTGATTTGGACGATGACAATGATGGAATTTCGGACTGTTATGAAAAAAGTCTTGCCAATGTTGAAGTTGATGAAATTTTTAATATTTCTGGTACGGCAACAAGAATTTCAAACAATGAAATTAGACTGACAACAGAAACCAATAATCAAGCTGGTTCGGCCTTCTCGTATAATCAAGTAGATTTCAGCCAACCTTTTTCACTTCGATTTGATGCCAATTTCGGGGATTTAAACGGTTCCGGTGCAGACGGAATAGCCATCTCCTTTCATAATGATGCTGGGGGATCAAGCGCAGTCGGCTTGTTTGGAAGCGGTATGGGGGCATTGGGCCTCGATGATGGCATAGTCATAGAGTTTGACACCTATCAAAACCCATCCATACAAAATAGTTTATCCGATATTAGCAACGATCATACTTCTATCTATGAAAGTGACGAATATGTTGATATTGGCGGAGACACCAACTTACCAACTTCAGAACTTGCCCCAATTGTCGATTTGGGCAATATAGAAGATGGAGCATGGCATACCATAAACATAATCTGGGTTCCTGCAACCGGTAGGTTGAGTTACACCTTTGATGGTGCAGAAATCAACTCAATACCTTTTGACCCCTTACAATATTTTGGAGGTTCCAATACGGCCCATTTTGGCTTTACCGCAGGTACGGGAGCACTTATCAACGACCAACGAATCCGTTTGGTATACGATCTTTGTGAACTTCCCATTTTTCCAGATACCGATAACGATTCTATTCCCGATCATTTAGATCTTGACTCGGACAATGATGGCTGTTACGATACAATAGAGGCTGGTCATACCGACCCAGACAATAATGGTATACTTGGCAACTCTCCCGTAACAGTTGATTCTATGGGGAGGGTCATCGGTCAAGGAGGGTATACGGGAACCGACCCTATGGTCACTACAGCCGCCATACCAGTAGTTTTTGATTCGCAGCCAGAAAATCAAATCGTTAATATTGGTGGCAATACCACATTTACCACAACCATATCCGGAGGGGCAACTTTATCATACCAATGGCAGCTAAGCACCGATAATGGGGGTTCTTGGAACAATATTTCCAATGGGGGAATTTATTCAGGAGCTACATCCCCAACATTATCATTAAATAACATTACTTCAAATGAACATAATTATGATTACCGATTGGTAGTTAGCTCATCGGACTATGTCTGTGATGACTATATAAGCAATGAGGTAAACTTATTTATTAGACCCAACCTAACCATTGAAGATGCCTCTGCTGAAGAAGGTGAAACACTTGGTTTTGTTGTAACCGTATCCCATTCTATTAATGAAGACATCACCTTTGATTTGGTATATACAAATGTTTCAACTACAGATTCTGATTATAACCCCGTACCGAATGGAACTTTAACCGCTGGATCAAGCTCTGTAACAATAAGTGTACTTGCTGTAGATGATACCAATATTGAACCAACGGAAACATTTACCATTGGAATTAATAATGGAAATTCATTTGTCAATGATATTTCAGATACTGCAACCGGCACCATCACCGATAACGATGCACCCGGAGCGGGCGACGGGATTGCCGTCGCAGACTTTACCGTGGCAGAGGATGCCGGTACCGCTGACTTCGTCATTTCCTATACAGGGCCTGACGTCCAGGATGCCTTTACCGTAGACTTTGCCGTAAGCGATGGCTCCGCCACCGATCCCGATGACTATACCGTGACAACCACCGGAACCTCCGTGAGCTTCCCGGCCGGGACAACCGATGGCGATGCCCAGGTGGTCACCATAAACATCGTGGATGATGCCCTGTTGGAGGCCACGGAAGACCTTGACATTCTCCTGAGCAACATCTCCAATCCATTGGTGGTATTTGTGGATGCCGATGCTGATGACGCAGTGGGGACCATCACCGATAACGATGCTCCCGGAGCGGGCGACGGGATTGCCGTGGCCGACTTTACCGTGGCAGAGGATGCCGGTACCGCTGACTTCGTCATTTCCTATACAGGGCCTGACGTCCAGGATGCCTTTACCGTAGACTTTGCCGTAAGCGATGGCTCTGCCACCGATCCGGACGATTATACCGTGGCAACCACCGGAACCTCCGTGAGCTTCCCAGCCGGGACAACCGATGGCGATGCCCAGGTGGTCACCATAAACATCGTGGACGACTCCCTGTTGGAGGCCACGGAAGACCTTGACATTCTCCTGAGCAACATCTCCAATCCATTGGTGGTATTTGTGGATGCCGATGCTGATGACGCAGTGGGGACCATCACCGATAACGATGCTCCCGGAGCGGGCAACGGGATTGCCGTGGCCGACTTTACCGTGGCAGAGGATGCCGGTACCGCCCAATTCGTCATTTCCTATACAGGACCTGACGTCCAGGATGCCTTTACCGTAGACTTTGCCGTAAGCGATGGCTCCGCCACCGATCCCGATGACTATACCGTGGCAACCACCGGAACCTCCGTGAGCTTCCCGGCCGGGACAACCGATGGCGATGCCCAGGTGGTCACCATAAACATCGTGGACGATGCCCTGTTGGAGGCCACGGAAGACCTTGACATTCTCCTGAGCAACATCTCCAATCCATTGGTGGTATTTGTGGATGCCGATGCTGATGACGCAGTGGGGACCATCACCGATAACGATGCTCCCGGAGCGGGCGACGGGATTGCCGTGGCCGACTTTACCGTGGCAGAGGATGCCGGTACCGCCCAATTCGTCATTTCCTATACAGGGCCTGACGTCCAGGATGCCTTTACCGTAGACTTTGCCGTAAGCGATGGCTCCGCCACCGATCCCGATGACTATACCGTGGCAACCACCGGAACCTCCGTGAGCTTCCCAGCCGGGACAACCGATGGCGATGCCCAGGTGGTCACCATAAACATCGTGGACGACACCCTGTTGGAGGCCACGGAAGACCTTGACATTCTCCTGAGCAACATCTCCAATCCATTGGTGGTATTTGTGGATGCCGATGCTGATGACGCAGTGGGGACCATCACCGATAACGATGCTCCCGGAGCGGGCGACGGGATTGCCGTGGCCGACTTTACCGTGGCAGAGGATGCCGGTACCGCTGAGGATGCCGGTACCGCCCTTCGTCATTTCCTATACAGGGCCTGACGTCCAGGATGCCTTTACCGTAGACTTTGCCGTAAGCGATGGCTCTGCCACCGATCCCGGACGATTATACCGTGGCAACCACCGGAACCTCCGTGAGCTTCCCAGCCGGAACCTCCGATGGCGATGCCCAGGTGGTCACCATAAACATCGTGGACGATGCCCTGTTGGAGGCCACGGAAGACCTTGACATTCTCCTGAGCAACATCTCCAATCCATTGGTGGTATTTGTGGATGCCGATGCTGATGACGCAGTGGGGACCATCACCGATAACGATGCACCCGGAGCGGGCGACGGGATCGCCGTCGCAGACTTTACCGTGGCAGAGGATGCCGGTACCGCTGACTTCGTCATTTCCTATACAGGGCCTGACGTCCAGGATGCCTTTACCGTAGACTTTGCCGTAAGCGATGGCTCCGCCACCGATCCCGATGACTATACCGTGGCAACCACCGGAACCTCCGTGAGCTTCCCAGCCGGGACAACCGATGGCGATGCCCAGGTGGTCACCATAAACATCGTGGATGATGCCCTGTTGGAGGCCACGGAAGACCTTGACATTCTCCTGAGCAACATCTCCAATCCATTGGTGGTATTTGTGGATGCCGATGCTGATGACGCAGTGGGGACCATCACCGATAACGATGCACCCGGAGCGGGCGACGGGATCGCCGTCGCAGACTTTACCGTGGCAGAGGATGCCGGTACCGCCCAATTCGTCATTTCCTATACAGGACCCGACGTCCAGGATGCCTTTACCGTAGACTTTGCCGTAAGCGATGGCTCCGCCACCGATCCCGATGACTATACCGTGGCAACCACCGGAACCTCCGTGAGCTTCCCAGCCGGGACAACCGATGGCGATGGTGGTCGATGCCCAGGTGGTCACCATAAACATCGTGGATGATGCCCTGTTGGAGCGGAAGACCTTGACATTCTCCTGAGCAACATCTCCAATCCATTGGTGGTATTTGTGGATGCCGATGCTGATGACGCAGTGGGGACCATCACCGATAACGATGCACCCGGAGCGGGCGACGGAATCGCCGTCGCAGACTTTACCGTGGCAGAGGATGCCGGTACCGCCCAATTCGTCATTTCCTATACAGGGCCTGACGTCCAGGATGCCTTTACCGTAGACTTTGCCGTAAGCGATGGCTCCGCCACCGATCCCGATGACTATACCGTGGCAACCACCGGAACCTCCGTGAGCTTCCCAGCCGGGACAACCGATGGCGATACACAGGTGGTCACCATAAACATCGTGGACGACACCCTGTTGGAGGCCACGGAAGACCTTGACATTCTCCTGAGCAACATCTCCAACGCCCTGGTGGCCATGGTCGATGACACTGCCGTGGGGACCATCACCGATAACGATGCACCCGGAGCGGGCGACGGGATCGCCGTCGCAGACTTTACCGTGGCAGAGGATGCCGGTACCGCCCAATTCGTCATTTCCTATACAGGACCCGACGTCCAGGATGCCTTTACCGTAGACTTTGCCGTAAGCGATGGCTCCGCCACCGATCCCGATGACTATACCGTGGCAACCACCGGAACCTCCGTGAGCTTCCCGGCCGGGACAACCGATGGCGATACACAGGTGGTCACCATAAACATCGTGGACGACACCCTGTTGGAGGCCACGGAAGACCTTGACATTCTCCTGAGCAACATCTCCAATCCATTGGTGGTATTTGTGGATGCCGATGCTGATGACGCAGTGGGGACCATCACCGATAACGATGCACCCGGAGCGGGCGACGGGATCGCCGTCGCAGACTTTACCGTGGCAGAGGATGCCGGTACCGCCCAATTCGTCATTTCCTATACAGGACCCGACGTCCAGGATGCCTTTACCGTAGACTTTGCCGTAAGCGATGGCTCCGCCACCGATCCCGATGACTATACCGTGGCAACCACCGGAACCTCCGTGAGCTTCCCGGCCGGGACAACCGATGGCGATGCCCAGGTGGTCACCATAAACATCGTGGACGATGCCCTGTTGGAGGCCACGGAAGACCTTGACATTCTCCTGAGCAACATCTCCAACGCCCTGGTGGCCATGGTCGATGACACTGCCGTGGGGACCATCACCGATAACGATGCACCCGGAGCGGGCGACGGGATCGCCGTCGCAGACTTTACCGTGGCAGAGGATGCCGGTACCGCCCAATTCGTCATTTCCTATACAGGACCCGACGTCCAGGATGCCTTTACCGTAGACTTTGCCGTAAGCGATGGCTCCGCCACCGATCCCGATGACTATACCGTGGCAACCACCGGAACCTCCGTGAGCTTCCCAGCCGGGACAACCGATGGCGATACACAGGTGGTCACCATAAACATCGTGGACGACACCCTGTTGGAGGCCACGGAAGACCTTGACATTCTCCTGAGCAACATCTCCAATCCATTGGTGGTATTTGTGGATGCCGATGCTGATGACGCAGTGGGGACCATCACCGATAACGATGCTCCCGGAGCGGGCGACGGGATCGCCGTCGCAGACTTTACCGTGGCAGAGGATGCCGGTACCGCCCAATTCGTCATTTCCTATACAGGACCTGACGTCCAGGATGCCTTTACCGTAGACTTTGCCGTAAGCGATGGCTCCGCCACCGATCCCGATGACTATACCGTGGCAACCACCGGAACCTCCGTGAGCTTCCCGGCCGGGACAACCGATGGCGATGCCCAGGTGGTCACCATAAACATCGTGGACGACACCCTGTTGGAGGCCACGGAAGACCTTGACATTCTCCTGAGCAACATCTCCAACGCCCTGGTGGCCATGGTCGATGACACTGCCGTGGGGACCATCACCGATAACGATGCACCCGGAACGGGCGACGGGATCGCCGTCGCAGACTTTACCGTGGCAGAGGATGCCGGTACCGCCCAATTCGTCATTTCCTATACAGGGCCCGACGTCCAGGATGCCTTTACCGTAGACTTTGCCGTAAGCGATGGCTCCGCCACCGATCCCGATGACTATACCGTGGCAACCACCGGAACCTCCGTGAGCTTCCCAGCCGGGACAACCGATGGCGATGCCCAGGTGGTCACCATAAACATCGTGGACGATGCCCTGTTGGAGGCCACGGAAGACCTTGACATTCTCCTGAGCAACATCTCCAACGCCCTGGTGGCCATGGTCGATGACACTGCCGTGGGGACCATCACCGATAACGATGCACCCGGAACGGGCGACGGGATCGCCGTCGCAGACTTTACCGTGGCAGAGGATGCCGGTACCGCCCAATTCGTCATTTCCTATACAGGACCCGACGTCCAGGATGCCTTTACCGTAGACTTTGCCGTAAGCGATGGCTCCGCCACCGATCCCGATGACTATACCGTGGCAACCACCGGAACCTCCGTGAGCTTCCCAGCCGGGACAACCGATGGCGATGCCCAGGTGGTCACCATAAACATCGTGGACGATGCCCTGTTGGAGGCCACGGAAGACCTTGACATTCTCCTGAGCAACATCTCCAACGCCCTGGTGGCCATGGTCGATGACACTGCCGTTGGGACCATCACCGATAACGATGCACCCGGAGCGGACGACGGGATCGCCGTCGCAGACTTTACCGTGGCAGAGGATGCCGGTACCGCCCAATTCGTCATTTCCTATACAGGACCCGACGTCCAGGATGCCTTTACCGTAGACTTTGCCGTAAGCGATGGCTCCGCCACCGATCCCGATGACTATACCGTGGCAACCACCGGAACCTCCGTGAGCTTCCCAGCCGGAACCTCCGATGGCGATGCCCAGGTGGTCACCATAAACATCGTGGACGATGCCCTGTTGGAGGCCACGGAAGACCTTGACATTCTCCTGAGCAACATCTCCAATCCATTGGTGGTATTTGTGGATGCCGATGCTGATGACGCAGTGGGGACCATCACCGATAACGATGCTCCCGGAGCGGGCGACGGGATTGCCGTCGCAGACTTTACCGTGGCAGAGGATGCCGGTACCGCTGACTTCGTCATTTCCTATACAGGACCCGACGTCCAGGATGCCTTTACCGTAGACTTTGCCGTAAGCGATGGCTCCGCCACCGATCCCGATGACTATACCGTGGCAACCACCGGAACCTCCGTGAGCTTCCCGGCCGGGACAACCGATGGCGATGCTCAGGTGGTCACCATAAACATCGTGGACGATGCCCTGTTGGAGGCCACGGAAGACCTTGACATTCTCCTGAGCAACATCTCCAATCCATTGGTGGTATTTGTGGATGCCGATGCTGATGACGCAGTGGGGACCATCACCGATAACGATGCTCCCGGAGCGGGCGACGGGATTGCCGTGGCCGACTTTACCGTGGCAGAGGATGCCGGTACCGCTGACTTCGTCATTTCCTATACAGGACCCGACGTCCAGGATGCCTTTACCGTAGACTTTGCCGTAAGCGATGGCTCTGCCACCGATCCGGACGATTATACCGTGGCAACCACCGGAACCTCCGTGAGCTTCCCGGCCGGGACAACCGATGGCGATGCCCAGGTGGTCACCATAAACATCGTGGACGACACCCTGTTGGAGGCCACGGAAGACCTTGACATTCTCCTGAGCAACATCTCCAATCCATTGGTGGTATTTGTGGATGCCGATGCTGATGACGCAGTGGGGACCATCACCGATAACGATGCACCCGGAGCGGGCGACGGGATCGCCGTCGCAGACTTTACCGTGGCAGAGGATGCCGGTACCGCCCAATTCGTCATTTCCTATACAGGACCTGACGTCCAGGATGCCTTTACCGTAGACTTTGCCGTAAGCGATGGCTCCGCCACCGATCCCGATGACTATACCGTGACAACCACCGGAACCTCCGTGAGCTTCCCGGCCGGGACAACCGATGGCGATGCCCAGGTGGTCACCATAAACATCGTGGACGACACCCTGTTGGAGGCCACGGAAGACCTTGACATTCTCCTGAGCAACATCTCCAATCCATTGGTGGTATTTGTGGATGCCGATGCTGATGACGCAGTGGGGACCATCACCGATAACGATGCTCCCGGAGCGGGCGACGGGATTGCCGTGGCCGACTTTACCGTGGCAGAGGATGCCGGTACCGCTGACTTCGTCATTGCCTATACAGGGCCCGACGTCCAGGATGCCTTTACCGTAGACTTTGCCGTAAGCGATGGCTCCGCCACCGATCCCGATGACTATACCGTGGCAACCACCGGAACCTCCGTGAGCTTCCCAGCCGGGACAACCGATGGCGATGCCCAGGTGGTCACCATAAACATCGTGGACGACACCCTGTTGGAGGCCACGGAAGACCTTGACATTCTCCTGAGCAACATCTCCAATCCATTGGTGGTATTTGTGGATGCCGATGCTGATGACGCAGTGGGGACCATCACCGATAACGATGCTCCCGGAGCGGGCGACGGGATCGCCGTCGCAGACTTTACCGTGGCAGAGGATGCCGGTACCGCCCAATTCGTCATTTCCTATACAGGACCTGACGTCCAGGATGCCTTTACCGTAGACTTTGCCGTAAGCGATGGCTCTGCCACCGATCCCGATGACTATACCGTGGCAACCACCGGAACCTCCGTGAGCTTCCCAGCCGGGACAACCGATGGCGATGCCCAGGTGGTCACCATAAACATCGTGGACGATGCCCTGTTGGAGGCCACGGAAGACCTTGACATTCTCCTGAGCAACATCTCCAATCCATTGGTGGTATTTGTGGATGCCGATGCTGATGACGCAGTGGGGACCATCACCGATAACGATGCACCCGGAACGGGCGACGGGATCGCCGTCGCAGACTTTACCGTGGCAGAGGATGCCGGTACCGCCCAATTCGTCATTTCCTATACAGGGCCTGACGTCCAGGATGCCTTTACCGTAGACTTTGCCGTAAGCGATGGCTCCGCCACCGATCCCGATGACTATACCGTGGCAACCACCGGAACCTCCGTGAGCTTCCCAGCCGGGACAACCGATGGCGATGCCCAGGTGGTCACCATAAACATCGTGGACGACACCCTGTTGGAGGCCACGGAAGACCTTGACATTCTCCTGAGCAACATCTCCAATCCATTGGTGGTATTTGTGGATGCCGATGCTGATGACGCAGTGGGGACCATCACCGATAACGATGCTCCCGGAGCGGGCGACGGGATCGCCGTCGCAGACTTTACCGTGGCAGAGGATGCCGGTACCGCCCAATTCGTCATTTCCTATACAGGGCCTGACGTCCAGGATGCCTTTACCGTAGACTTTGCCGTAAGCGATGGCTCCGCCACCGATCCCGATGACTATACCGTGGCAACCACCGGAACCTCCGTGAGCTTCCCAGCCGGGACAACCGATGGCGATACACAGGTGGTCACCATAAACATCGTGGACGACACCCTGTTGGAGGCCACGGAAGACCTTGACATTCTCCTGAGCAACATCTCCAACGCCCTGGTGGCCATGGTCGATGACACTGCCGTGGGGACCATCACCGATAACGATGCACCCGGAGCGGGCGACGGGATCGCCGTCGCAGACTTTACCGTGGCAGAGGATGCCGGTACCGCCCAATTCGTCATTTCCTATACAGGACCCGACGTCCAGGATGCCTTTACCGTAGACTTTGCCGTAAGCGATGGCTCCGCCACCGATCCCGATGACTATACCGTGGCAACCACCGGAACCTCCGTGAGCTTCCCGGCCGGGACAACCGATGGCGATACACAGGTGGTCACCATAAACATCGTGGACGACACCCTGTTGGAGGCCACGGAAGACCTTGACATTCTCCTGAGCAACATCTCCAATCCATTGGTGGTATTTGTGGATGCCGATGCTGATGACGCAGTGGGGACCATCACCGATAACGATGCACCCGGAGCGGGCGACGGGATCGCCGTCGCAGACTTTACCGTGGCAGAGGATGCCGGTACCGCCCAATTCGTCATTTCCTATACAGGACCCGACGTCCAGGATGCCTTTACCGTAGACTTTGCCGTAAGCGATGGCTCCGCCACCGATCCCGATGACTATACCGTGGCAACCACCGGAACCTCCGTGAGCTTCCCGGCCGGGACAACCGATGGCGATGCCCAGGTGGTCACCATAAACATCGTGGACGACACCCTGTTGGAGGCCACGGAAGACCTTGACATTCTCCTGAGCAACATCTCCAATCCATTGGTGGTATTTGTGGATGCCGATGCTGATGACGCAGTGGGGACCATCACCGATAACGATGCTCCCGGAGCGGGCGACGGGATCGCCGTGGCCGACTTTACCGTGGCAGAGGATGCCGGTACCGCCCAATTCGTCATTTCCTATACAGGACCCGACGTCCAGGATGCCTTTACCGTAGACTTTGCCGTAAGCGATGGCTCCGCCACCGATCCCGATGACTATACCGTGGCAACCACCGGAACCTCCGTGAGCTTCCCAGCCGGGACAACCGATGGCGATGCCCAGGTGGTCACCATAAACATCGTGGACGACACCCTGTTGGAGGCCACGGAAGACCTTGACATTCTCCTGAGCAACATCTCCAATCCATTGGTGGTATTTGTGGATGCCGATGCTGATGACGCAGTGGGGACCATCACCGATAACGATGCTCCCGGAGCGGGCGACGGGATTGCCGTGGCCGACTTTACCGTGGCAGAGGATGCCGGTACCGCTGACTTCGTCATTGCCTATACAGGGCCCGACGTCCAGGATGCCTTTACCGTAGACTTTGCCGTAAGCGATGGCTCCGCCACCGATCCCGATGACTATACCGTGGCAACCACCGGAACCTCCGTGAGCTTCCCGGCCGGGACAACCGATGGCGATGCCCAGGTGGTCACCATAAACATCGTGGACGATGCCCTGTTGGAGGCCACGGAAGACCTTGACATTCTCCTGAGCAACATCTCCAATCCATTGGTGGTATTTGTGGATGCCGATGCTGATGACGCAGTGGGGACCATCACCGATAACGATGCACCCGGAGCGGGCGACGGGATCGCCGTCGCAGACTTTACCGTGGCAGAGGATGCCGGTACCGCCCAATTCGTCATTTCCTATACAGGACCTGACGTCCAGGATGCCTTTACCGTAGACTTTGCCGTAAGCGATGGCTCCGCCACCGATCCCGATGACTATACCGTGGCAACCACCGGAACCTCCGTGAGCTTCCCAGCCGGGACAACCGATGGCGATACACAGGTGGTCACCATAAACATCGTGGACGACACCCTGTTGGAGGCCACGGAAGACCTTGACATTCTCCTGAGCAACATCTCCAACGCCCTGGTGGCCATGGTCGATGACACTGCCGTTGGGACCATCACCGATAACGATGCACCCGGAGCGGGCGACGGGATCGCCGTCGCAGACTTTACCGTGGCAGAGGATGCCGGTACCGCCCAATTCGTCATTTCCTATACAGGGCCTGACGTCCAGGATGCCTTTACCGTAGACTTTGCCGTAAGCGATGGCTCCGCCACCGATCCCGATGACTATACCGTGGCAACCACCGGAACCTCCGTGAGCTTCCCAGCCGGGACAACCGATGGCGATGCCCAGGTGGTCACCATAAACATCGTGGACGATGTTATCGTTGAAGCAGATGAAGACTTAGCTATTACATTGTCCAATGTATCCCTAACACTTATACAAATTATTGATGGTAATGGAACAGGAACCATTATCGACAATGACGGAGATGAAGGATGGCCTGTTGATATCACCGTGGAAGCTTGTGATGTAATACCTGACCCATTCGAAATCACTTCGGACAGCACATGTTCTATTTCAGTAGATTTTACCGAAGTTATTACCGGGCAAGATGATGAATGTCCAATAGAATATACCATTACAAGAACCTGGACCATTACCGATTGTGTGGGTAATATTCGTGAACATGTACAGCTAATTACCATAGAAGATACTGAGGCACCAACATTTGTTGAAACATTGCCTGTAGATGCAACCGTATCATGTGATAATGTACCTGACCCAGCAATCCTTACGGCAATAGACAGTTGTGAGCCTGATATGGTGGTCAACTTTGAGGAGACCATTACCGGTCAGGATGATGAGTGTCCATCTGAATATACCATTGTTCGTACTTGGACCGTGGCCGATTGCGCAGGGAATGAGATTTCCCACACACAAACCATAATCGTGGAAGATAACGAAGCACCTGCTTTTGTTGAGGCACTGCCTACTGATGATACCGTTTCCTGTGATGCGGTTCCAGATGCGGCGGTACTTACTGCCACCGACAATTGTGATGCAAGCGTGGATGTGAGCTTTGAGGAGACCATCACCGGTCAGGATGATGAGTGTCCATACGAGTATTCCATCACCAGGACATGGACCATGGCCGATTGCGCCGGGAACGAAACCTCGCATACACAGACCATCACCGTGGAGGACAATGAAGCACCTGCTTTTGTTGAGGCACTACCTGCTGATGATACCGTTTCCTGTGATGCGGTTCCAGATGCGGCGGTACTTACTGCCACCGATAATTGTGATGCAAGCGTGGATGTGAGCTTTGAGGAGACCATAACCGGTCAGGATGATGAGTGTCCATCTGAATATACCATTGTTCGTACTTGGACGGTGGCCGATTGCGCAGGGAATGAGATTTCCCATACACAGACCATTTCTGTGGAGGACAACGAAGCTCCTACCTTTGTGGAAACACTGCCTGTTGATGCCACCGTATCCTGTAATGCCGTGCCCGATGCTGCCATACTTACCGCTACTGACAATTGTGACGCAAGCGTGGATGTAAGCTTTGAGCAGACCATCACCGGACAGGATGATGAGTGTCCATCTGAATATACCATTGTTCGTACTTGGACCGTGGCCGATTGCGCAGGGAATGAGATTTCCCATACACAGACCATTTCTGTGGAGGACAATGAAGCTCCCTCCTTTGTGGAAACACTGCCTGTTGACGCCACCGTATCCTGTGATGCTGTGCCCGATGCTGCCATACTTACCGCTACTGACAATTGTGATGCAAGCGTGGATGTAAGCTTTGAGCAGACCATCACCGGACAGGATGATGAGTGTCCATACGAGTATACCATCACCAGGACATGGACCATGGCCGATTGCGCCGGGAATGAAACTTCACATACACAGACCATCACCGTGGAGGACAATGAAGCTCCCGCCTTTGTGGAAACGCTGCCTACAAATATTAGCTTGACATGTAATGATGCTATTCCGGAAGCTGCCACCCTTACGGCTGTTGACAATTGCGACCCAAATGTATCGGTAAGCTTTGAAGAAATCAGTACAAATGACGCCAACTGTATCGATGGATATACCATAACACGTACTTGGTCTACGGTAGATTGTTCTGGTAATTCCAATGAGCACATCCAGATAATCACAATTCCACCAACAGAACCCATTACGGCGAGTACTTATGATGATGAACTGACCATCACATGTGGTGAAGAACTGCCACCAATACCGGAGTTGACATTCTCAGGAGGTTGTGGCGACTATGATGTGGTCTTTACCGAGGAAACTATTTTTCCTGATGGCACCGAAGACTATATGGTTGAAAGAATTTGGGAAGTGACCGACAGATGCGGAAATATGGCTACGTTCACCCAAACCATATTCGTCATGCAGCCGATGTTGGAAGAGGTCAGTATTGAAATCTGTGTCGAGGACGAACCCATCGACCTCATCAATTATTTACCAGAGACCTTTGCCACCAATGGCTCTTTTGTAAGTGAAACCCCAGGCACCTACCTTAACAACACCCTATTTGTACCTTATGGTCTGAAGGTAGGGAAATACTTGGTTTCTTATAGTGCTGTTGATGGTCCCTGTAAATACTATGTGGACTTTGTCATCAACGTCCATTCAGATTGTGTGCCATGTAGCCCTGACAAATTCAAAATTTCGAAAACTGTTACCCCAAATGGTGACATGATCAATGATTATTTCACCATCGGAGGCAATGAATATTGTGAGTTTGTGGTCAAACTTAAAATCTTTAACCGATGGGGAGATATGGTATACGAGTCAAATGATTACAGAAATGAATGGAACGGTTCCGCTCCGAGCAATGCTGTGGGCAACTCTGGTGTGCTACCGGCCGGAACGTACTATTATATCATTGAACTTGAACATCCTGCGTTAATTGAAGCAGACCCAATAAACGGATTTATATATTTGAATACCGAAAGATAAATTACTGAAAATCAAAACCAAAAATTGACTAAACAAACAACATGAGTCTATCAACAGAACCAATACTGAGAGGGTTTAAACGGGCAACTTATGGACGTTTGGTCAAATATGGTTTCTTTGTCACATCGATTGCGATTTCAAATCGTGATCAGATTGATAAGAAAATTAACCTATTATGAAGTCGATTCAAAAAATTGCCTTGTCCGTCTTATTGTTGATTGGGATGTCTGTTCAGGCGCAACAATTGCCCCAGTTTACCCAATACATGTTCAATACCACATCTATAAATCCGGCCTATGCAGGAAGCCGAGAGGCCATGAATTTAACCGCACTGCACCGAAACCAATGGTCGGGCATCGATGGGAACCCGGTAACAAGTACCTTTTCGTTTCATTCCCCCTTGAAAAATGAAAGGGTCGGTTTGGGACTATCCTATATTTCGGATCAGCTTGGTTTTGAAGACACCAACTACATTTATGGTGATTTCTCATACACAATACCCATTTCATGGGAAGCCAAACTTTCATTCGGATTAAAAGCAGGCTTCACCAATTATAAAAGATCGACAATAGATTTAAATGACCCCAATGCACTAGGCGTAAACAATTGGAACCCGAACTTTGGTGCAGGTTTATATGTTACCACCGATAGGTGGTATGCCGGTTTTTCATCGCCCAGAATTTTGAACAACAGCTTAAATCTTAAAAGTACCGATGTTATTAAAACAGTGGAGCGAAATAGTTACTATGCCATAGCCGGGCTGGTTTTGGACCTTTCATTGGATATCAAGTTCAGACCTACGGTAATCTCAAAATTTACCAACGGTGCCCCAATGTCATATGATGCTACGGCAAGTTTTCTCTTCTACGAAAAAATATGGTTCGGGACATCGTACCGGTTTAATGATGCTGCAAACTTTGGGGCCTTTTTAGATTATCAAGTAACCAAAAATTTTAGGATAGGCTATGCCTATGACCTTCCCACATCTACCATAAGACCCTATTCTGGCGGAACCCACGAAGTCATCCTAATATTCGAGCCAAGATCATTACTAAAAACCAAGGTATACAGATCCCCCAGATACTTCTAAAAGCAACAAAATGAAAAGAAGAATAACATCTGTAGCAATTATAACCGCATTGATGACCATTGGTTGCCTTAATGCACAATCTACCCTACAAAAAAAGGCTGATGAACTATTCAGCAAATTTGCCTATGCAAAAGCTATTCCCCTATATGAAGAGTTGGCCATAGAGGGATCCAATTCCAACCATGCCTTTATGCGACTTGCCGAATGTTATCTTCTTATGCGGGAATTTGACAAGTCCATCCCCTTTTTCAAACGTTTTATCAATAATGCCGAAACCCCCACCAGTTATTATTTTAAATATGCCATGGCCCTAAAAAGCTCCGGTATGGAAGATGAAGCTACAGAATGGTTGAAAAAGTATAAAAAAACCAATAAAAATGATGCTAGGGTAAAGCGCCTGCTCAAAGACGGTAGTCTGGCCACAGTGGTCTTTAACAGTAACGAAAGATACGAGTTGGAACCTGTTCATTTTAATACCGAATTCAGTGAATTTGGTGGTTTTGTCCATGATGGCAAACTCTATTTTAGTTCCAATCGTATTCAAGACAGGGCAGATTCCCAAAATTTATATGATTGGGACGGAAAGCCATGGTTGGACATCTATTACATTGAGGAAGGCAGCGATAATGGCATCCCAGAGCGTATGCCGGGTGATATCAACTCAAAATACCATGAAAGTTCAATCGTGTTCTCCACGGATTATAAAAATGATACCATTGCCTATTTTACCCGCAACAGTTTTTTTAACAACGAGGAAAGCTTTTATACCAAAAAGACAGAAAACACGGTTGAAAACTACAACAACCTAAAAATTTACAAGGCAGAAATGGTCAATGGCAAGTTAAAGACCACCCGAGAATTAAAAATGAATGCCGACCATTATTCTACCGGGCATCCTTCTGTAAACTCAAACCGTTCTTTGCTCTATTTTGCATCGAATCGGCCGGGTGGTTATGGCGGTAGTGATATCTATTATGCCGAGATCCATGAAAGAGGCGGGGTCTTGTCCATCAAAAATGCAGGGCCAACGGTCAACACCTCTGGAAATGAACTGTTTCCCTACATTAATAATGAAGGACAACTGTTCTTTTCTTCCGATGGCCATTTAGGCTTCGGTATGTTGGATGTCTTTGGTACGGTCTTAAATGACAAAGGGGAGATCATAGATGTGATCAACCTTGGCAAACCCTTGAACAGTCCAAGGGATGATTTTGGATATTATGCCCTTGACAATGGAATTGATGGGTATGTGAGCTCCAATAGAAAAGATGGCAAGGGCAGCGATGATATTTATAAGTTTAAGTTTGTCCCCTCCCTTACCCTACAAGGCCAAGTTACCGATGCGATCAACCACAAACCACTTGGCGGAGTGAGCATTCTACTCTATGATCTGGCCTCTGGCGATTTGGTCTCAAAAACCTTTACCAATGAAAAAGGGTATTATAATATGTTGATCGAACGACAACGAAATTATAAGATTGAGGCAAGGAGCAAGACCCATCCCAGAAAATCAATGAATTTTGAAACCTTGGGTATTACAAGGGCAACCAAAAAAATAAAAAAAGATATTGTTCTAGAACCCGTTATGGACGTAAAACTTTTGGCTGGATTGAACAAGATCTATTTTGATTTCAACAAAAGTAACATTAGACCCGATGCAGCCCTTGAACTGGACAAAGTGGTAAAACTGATGTTGGAGACCTACCCAGAATTGGTCATTAAACTTGAATCGCATACCGATCCCGTTGGCAGTGATTCCTACAATGAAAGATTGTCCGAAGCAAGGGCAAAATCAACGTATGAGTATCTAATTTCACAAGGTGTGCCCAAAAAGAGGATTGTTTCCTATAAGGGCTATGGTGAGAGCAGACTCGTAAATGATTGTAAGGGAAAGCATGATTGTACCGATGACGAACTCGAGCTTAACCGTAGGACCGAGTTTCCCATCGTCCGGTTTTCCAACAAGGCAAAACGCACGGTCAGCAACATAGAATAATAATGGGACCGTCCCAAAATGACATTCTTTAGTCGTTATGGACAACTTCATTTTTCCTTTATCTCTACCCGATTTGAGATTACCTCATCTATGGGCACGACTATTGTTCCCTTTTTGGTCTTTAATGTTATGCTGATATTGTCTATAGATTCAACCGTTCCTTCCAAATCCCCAATGACCAAGGTGTCCCCTACCATATATCTTTTTCGGGCATAGAACATCTTTAGCAAATCGGAAATCACCTCACGCGAACCAAGTCCAAAACCTAGAGCAATGGCCAACAAAAAAGCGCCAAGGACCATGGTAAAATTACTTGTAATGATCTGCGTGTCCACCCCTGCTTGATTCAAGGCCGTAATCGAAATAAAAAATGTAATCAGGTAAAAAAGAGCACCACTTGTCATTTTGGAGCCTGATGCCCCCATAGCTTCCATAAGCTTAAGTACCGCTCTTTTGACGACCGATGCCAAATACAGTCCCCCGATCAAGATGAGCAGTGCACTTAGCAGTGTTGGCAAATAGCCCAAAAGGGAGTAAATGGCATCGGAAATTGCCTGTAACTCCAAAATTTGGGCCAGTATTACGGTAAAGAGGAGGATCATGAGCACTTTAACCGTTGTAAGGATCACTTTGAGCAAATCTATCTTTAATTGCTTATCGCCAAACAGCTTGGCATCGGCCACGCGCTGCGATAGGGTATCAATTTTTGCCGCTTTCAATATTCGTTTGAGTACAAACAGGATGATCTTTATGACCAACCATGCTATGATCAAGCCCAAAAGTCCTAAAATTAGCTGTGGGACCATGGCTGCCACACCGTCCAATAAATTGCCAAAGCTATCAAAGATGGTGTCTTTTAATTCGGTAAGTGTTTTCATTGGTATAATGGTTATGTGTTCTTTCTTTTATTACTCCTTAAGAAACTTGAAAAAATTGACGAATAGTTGGCCGTGAACATGATGGCCATATCCAAGACAAGTTTGGCAATGGCCACATCGTTCATTACCTTCTTACGCATTTCCGGTGGTACTTCACGTAAATTGGTGTTCAATTGCTCAAAAGGATTTTTAGTTGGATCAGCCATCTTCCTCTACAGTGTTATAGGTCTCCAGTAATCTGGCCTTGGCCCTTTTTAAACGCATTTTTACAGCACTCTCCCCAATTTCCAACAAATTGGTCAGTTCCTTGATCGATGCCCCATCTTGATATTTTAGCAGTAAAATGGATTTATCCTCGGCATCAATCTCATTTAGAGCCCTTTCCAACCTACTGGCCTGTAGCTCAAAAATATTGCCATCCGTAACCTCTTCTTCCATCTTATATTCCACATTATCCATGGGCACAGACTTATCGCTTATTTTCCGTTGTTTGTTCCTGTTCACATAGTTCACACAAAAATTATAGGTGAACGAATACAACCAGGTGGAAAACTTTGATCTTCCCTTAAAAGATGCCAGTTTTACAAATAGCATCAGAAAAACATCTTGTGTCAGGTCCTCTGCCTCATCTTGCGATTTGGCAAAACCGTAACACTTATTGTACACCATCTTGGCATGGCGATCATAGAGCACTCCAAACAACAAGGTATCATTTTTGGCCACTATCTTGGCCACCAATTCCTCATCGGTCAGTTTACTGAACGGACCATGCTGCAAGGCCTTTTTGCCTTGGTTTACTATAATTAGAAACAGTCGCTTGAGAAAAGTCACCATCAAATTTTAATTTGGCCGACAATATAGTTTAAAAGAGGGTATCTTTGGCCAAAATACTTATTATGAAGCCGTTTGCCCTTTCCATTTCCCTTCTATGCATAACCCTCCTGTTCTCTTGTAAGGCAGACAGCAAGAAAGAAGAGCCTATTGCCCAGGCCAAGACAGCGGATTTGACCATTTTGGAAAAAGTAGCACACGCCCATGGTTATCGGGATTGGAAAAACGTGGAACAGGTTTCCTTCACTTTTAATGTGGATAGAAATGGCAACCACTTTCAGCGTAGTTGGCAATGGAACACCAAAACCAATGATGTTGTCTACCGTTCCTTAAACGATACGTTGGCCTACAATAGAAACCAGATGGACAGTATTGCCCACAAGACCAACTCGGGTTTCATCAATGACAAATATTGGTTGCTGGCCCCCTTTAATTTGATATGGGACAATCACAACTTTGAGCACCAGCATACAGAAAACGAATCAGCACCTTTGAGCGGAAAACCGATGCAAAAGCTTACCATTGTATACAAAAATGAAGGTGGTTATACCCCGGGAGATGCCTATGATTTTTACTTTGAAGACGATTTTCTCATCAAGGAATGGGTGTTTAGAAAAGGAAATTCCAAAGAGCCATCCATGGCCACCACATGGGAAAGTTATGTGGACACCCTAGGAATAAAACTGGCCAAAGAACATAAAATGCCCGATGGGAATTTTAATCTTTATTTTGATGGGTTATTGTTGGAAACGTCCCATTGAGCTATCTGCGCTTTAGCACAAAAACCAGTAACAATACCATAAACACTGAAGCCAGAAGCACCCAAAAACTGGTTTTCAACGTAAATTCCTCAGCCAAGTATCCCAATGCCACAGGGCCCAACAAGAAGCCCGAATAACCAGAACCTGCTATAAACGCCACGCCCTGTGAGGAATCCACCCCCTTGATCTTGCCCCCAATCCTGAAGAGTTCGGGCACTATGACCGAAAAGCCCAATCCGTTTAACAAAAAACCAAAAATGGCCCCTAGGGTATGTGCAGACAAGACACAGAAATAACCCATTATGGCCACAATTGTCCCCAGTGCCAAGATATTAATCGACCCCAAACGCTGACTGAAGCCATCCCCCAGAAAACGCCCTAGGGTCATGGCGATGGAGAAGGCCAAAAAACCCATTCCAATAAAGGCCTCATCGGACAGGGTAATCTCCTTTAAATACAATCCGCTCCAATCTACAATGGCCCCTTCACTCGCCATGCTTATAAAACATATCAGTCCCAAAACCATAAGAGGTCTGAACAACCTTATGTTAAAAGATTCGTTTTCCATGGGTGCCGATCGTATGGGTAGGTAATGGTCTTTCAACAAAAAATTCACAAAAAAAACCAAGGCCACCACAATGGACATATGCCAAAGTGGATTACCAATAGAAGGAATCAAAAAACTGCCCAAGCCTGCCAAAACCCCTCCCAAACTAAAGAAACCATGGGTTGCCGACATTAAATTCTGGCGGTCTTTCTTTTCAATTTCAGTGACCAAGGTATTCATGGAAATATCGGTGATTCCATTGGACACCCCAAACAAGAACAAGCCCAAGCATAACACGGCATAATGGGTAGATGCCAGCGGAACCAAGGCAAAAACACTGCACAACAACACCCATAACCAAGTAGCTCTGCCCACACCCAGCCAATTGATCACCTTGGGGGCCACTGGAAACACGACAAAAACCCCAAAGGACAAAAAGAACAGTGCAATGCCCAGATCGGCCTTGTCTATGTCCAATTTTTCCTTAATGGTGGGGATGTAGATAGCCCAAGTTCCGAACCAAATATTCAAGCTGGCAAACACGACTGCCGGTGCCAAATAACGGGGGTTGGATAGAATTAACCGAAGGGATTTCAAAATGGCTGTGCTACTTCAGGATTCCTTCCTTCAAGATTTCACCAAACCGGTACATGTCTTCAAAAGAACAGTAAAAGGGTGCTGGGGCCAATCGGATGACATTGGGCTCCCGCCAATCGACAATGACCCCACTTTTCATCAGATAATCGAACAAATCCCTGCCCTGTCCATGCAGTAAGACGGACAATTGACACCCTCTGGCCTTGGGCGTAATGATCTCAAAGGTGCTTTCCACCTGCTTATCCACCTCTTTGAGGACAAATTCCAGATAAGCTGTCAGTTTCTTTTGTTTATGAATCAAGGTCTCCATTCCCACCTCATCAAACAATTGCAAGGATGCCAAATATGGGGCCAGTGACAGTACCGGAGGGTTACTCAACTGCCAGGCATCTGCAGTTGCCATGGGTTCAAATTCAGGCTTCATTAAAAAACGGGTCTCCTTTTTAGTGCCCCACCAGCCTTCAAAACGCGGAACCCCCGTTTTACCCAAATGCTTTTCGTTAATAAAGATTCCCGAGGCATTCCCAGGCCCGCTGTTCATGTATTTATAACTGCACCAAGCGGCTAAATCAACATCCCAGTCGTGAAGGTTCAATGCTATATTGCCCACAGCATGGGCTAGATCCCAGCCCACAAAAGCTCCTTTGTCCTTCCCAGCCTTGGTGATTTGCTGCATATCAAACACCTGACCGTTGTAGTAATTTACACCGCCAAGGAACACTAGGGCCAACTCCTCTCCCACTTCATCGATCTTGGCTAGAATATCTTCGGTCCGCCAAAAATGTTCCCCTTCCCTTTTTTTTACTTCCAAAATGGCCTCATCGGGGTCAAAACCATGAAAACGCACTTGACTCTGCAATAGGTATTGATCCGACGGAAAGGCCTTTTCCTCGCATAAAATCTTAAATCGGCCTTGGGTGGGCCTATAGAACGAAACCATGAGCAAATGCAGGTTCACCGTTAAGGTGTTCATCACCGAAACTTCTTCCGGTTTTGCCCCGACCACCTTGGCCAAGGGTTTTGCCAAACGCTCATGATAGTCCCACCAGGGTTTTTCCGCATAAAAATGGCCCTCTACGGCCAGATCTGCCCAATCTTTCATGATGTCATTCACAAAAGTCTGGGCCAACTTGGGTTGCAATCCCAACGAATTCCCTGTAAAATAGATGACATTCTTGCCATTGTGCTGTGGGTGGACAAACTTTTCGCGATACCCCTTTAGGGCATCCTCTTTATCCATCTCCCGAGCAAATTCGATTGTATTTTCAAATTGCATAACTATGTTTTCAAACGTATACGCATTTCATTGATATGGCTTTTAAAACCCGATTTTTCATAGGCCTTGATGGCGGGAATATTGTCTTGGTAGACGGTAAGACGTACTTCGGTCAATCCCTGCTGTAGTGCCCATTCTTTCAATTCTTCTATCAATTGTTGAATAATGCCCTTGCCACGATATTCCGGAAGACAAAACATAAAGCCCAAATAGGCGTAATCCCCATGGTCAAGATAGGGTCTGGCCCTTTTGGCCATAGCGTAGCCTGAGGCGACCAGTTGTTGGTTGTCCTCTGCCACCAAAACCTTTACATCGTTTCTTTGGATATATTCTCCAAGGTCATAATAGTTGATAGGGTCTGGTCTAATGGTGGGGTCAAATGGGCGTTCTGCCTTAATAATCTCCTGCTCAAAGGTCAAAAGGGTCTCTAAGTCCCTCATTGTTGCATCCCTAATGAGCACGTTTTCCATGTCGCTAAAATAACCCATATTTGAATAACGATTCCATAATACGACCATGCACTTTCTCTCTCAGGATTTAGAACATTATATCGCGCTCCATTCCGAACCAGAGCCAAGGTTACTGACCCAATTAACCCGGGAAACCCATTTAAAAGTGGTGCAACCCAGAATGATCACCGGGCACCACCAAGGCCGGGTATTGAGTTTGCTCTCCAAAATAATGGCCCCAAAGCACATTCTTGAAATTGGCACCTATACCGGTTATTCTGCCCTTTGCCTAGCTGAAGGCCTACAAAAAGATGGACAGTTGCATACCATAGACATTAATGAGGAACTCTTTGGGATACAACGAAGGTTTTTTGATCAAAGCGGTTTTGGCCCACAGATCATACAGCATATTGGCGATGCCATTGAGATCATTCCCCAACTTGATATTTCTTTTGATCTAGTATTCATAGACGCCGAAAAGAAAAACTATGATGCCTATTTTGAAGCGGCCCTACAAAAATGCAGGGCAGGCAGCATTATCCTTTCTGATAATGTACTGTGGTCGGGCAAGGTCGTTGAGCCCTTGACCAAATCTGACAAAGCCACCGAGGCCCTGTTGGCCTATAACCAAAAATTGGCGCAAGATCCAAGGGTAGAAACGGTCATCTTACCTATTCGGGATGGATTGACGTTAAGCCGCGTTCTATAAACCGTTGGTAGAGGTAATAAAACAGGTAGCCAGAACCCGCCCCCACCAAGCTCCCGACGATGACATCCAAGGGATAGTGCACCCCTACATAGATTCGGCTTGTGGCAAACAACAAGGGCCATACAAAAAAGATGGCGGCCCATTTGATTCTTTTCCGAAGGAACAGAAAAACCAAGACCGTTATTGAAAACGAACTCGAAGCATGGCCCGAGAAAAAGCTAAAGCCTCCCGGGTTTTTCACAATCCGAATCAAGGTATTTATTTCGGCATCGTTGTTGGGCCGCAAACGGGAAACACCAAGTTTCACCAATTGGGTGAGCATGGTTATAAAAAATGCCAACACAATAATCCATACTATTTTTTTCACCACTTCCTGCTTGGGAAAAGTGAAGAAGAAAAGCACTATAAGAAAACCAAAAAAGGGATACCAAGTGGTCATTTCGGTAACGGTGGCCCAGAAACCATCATATTGTTCTGTACCTAAACCATTCAAGTATATGAAAGTGTCCCTGTCCCATTGAAGTAGTTTCTCGAACATGGTATTATTTGGAGCCCCGTTTTATGGTCCCTGCCACCTCCTCAACATTTTTCTTGACCCCTTCGATTTCTTTTTTGATGTCCTTGGTCAGATCGGCATCCAGTCCCTGTTTTTCCGCACTTTTCTGGATTTCGCGCTTAATATCATCGGTGGCATCCCGCAATTGTCGCATTCCCTTGCCCAGACCACGTGAAATCTCTGGTAGTTTATCGGCACCAAAGACCATGACCACAATAAAGAGGATAAAGAAAATTTCAGCTCCGCTAATAAACAAGAAATACATACCGCAAATATACTCAGAAGTTGATGCCCATAAAAAAGCCCCAACAAAATCGTTGGGGCTTTTTGGGAAAATCATATCAAATTATCCCTTTACTTTTTCCTTGAATTGCTCAAAATCAGATTTCTGGTCTTCTTTTGGCCAAGCGTTGTTGGTGGTATCAATATCGGCAGTCTCCAATTTTGGATCGACCACAATACCTACCAATTCCTTATCTGAAGAAAAAACACGACTTACTTCCTTATCGTTCTTTCTCCATATTTCTGGAGGATAGGTTACACTTTCTGTAGTACCATCGGCATAGGTGTACTCAACAATCAAGGGCATGGGTATACCTCCTGGTTTATCAAAGGTGACTTGGTAAAAATACTTGGGTTCCTTAACCTGGGCTCTTTCTTCTGGAGTCATGTTATCCATCATAAACTCTTTTAGGTTTTGTGATGTTTCTGAAGGCGCTTTTCCCTTTAGTTCCTCATTAAAATCCTCACTACCTTCTTCCGCCAAATATACCAATGGTGGCAGATCGGCTTCCGTAAGGTTTCTAGCGGCCATATACTCTTCCATTTGTTTGGTAGGCTTGTTGCTTACATAGTACTTTTTAACTTCCTTCACTCCTATGTCTACATAATCAGTGGTGTAGAACCATCCTCTCCAGAACCAATCCAAATCCACGGCGGAGGCATCCTCCATGGTGCGGAAGAAATCTTCCGGGGTGGGGTGTTTAAACATCCAACGTTGGGCATAGGTCTTGAACGCATGATCAAAGAGTTCTGGCCCCATAACCGTTTCCCGAAGAATGTTCAATGCTGTTGCTGGCTTTCCGTAAGCATTTGGCCCTAAACTATATACGTTCTCTGGGTTTGACATGATCGGGGCAATGTAATCTTGGTTGCCAGACATATAGGGCACAATTTTTGAGGGCTCTCCCCTTCTTGAGGGGTAATTTTCATTAGGAGCAACAATATCTGGATAGGTCTTGCCAAAGGCCTGCTCTGCCAGGTATTGCATAAAGGTATCCAATCCTTCGTCCATCCAGCCCCATTGGCGCTCATCTGAATTGACGATCATGGGGAAATAGTTGTGGCCCACCTCATGAATGATAACACTGATCATTCCGTATTTGGTCCTGTCCGAATAGGTACCATCTTCATTGGGTCTCCCGTAATTCCAACAAATCATAGGGTATTCCATACCTTGATTTTTGGCATGTACCGAAATCGCTTTGTGATACGGATAATCGAAAGTATGATGGGAATACGTAATCAAAGTTTGAACCACTGCCTTGGTTGACATTTCTTCCCAAAGTGGATTCCCTTCTTTAGGATATACAGAAACGGCCATTACATCGCGGTTGGCCAATTTAACGGCCTGCATATCACAAATGAACTTACGCGAAGAGGTAAACCCAAAATCACGGACCAGTTTGCCCGGTTCGGTTTTAAACGTCCACGTCTTTGTCTTTTCAGAGAAGCTCCCTTCTTTGGCTTCGGCTTCTTCTTGGGTTACTATGATAACTGGTTTATCATATGATTTTTTAGCCTGCGCATAGCGCTTCATCATCTCCTTGGTGTAGACTTCTTTTCGATTTTGCAGTACACCGGTAGATTCTACAAAGTGATCGGCAGGAACGGTAAGGTTCACCTCGTAATTACCAAAGGGTAGAGCAAACTCGCCACTGCCCCAGAATTGGTGGTTTTGCCAACCTTCAACATCGCTGTATACGGCCATTCTTGGGAAGAACTGTGCAATTACATAGGCACGGTTACCATCTTTTGCAAAATATTCATAGCCAGAACGCGCCCTATTGACCGTATGGTCAGGGATGTTGTACCACCATTTTATGGAGAACGAAACACTTTGGCCACTGGCCAAGGGCTGGGGAATATTAATCCGCATCATGGTCTGGTTGATGGTATGTGACAAAGGTTTGCCATTGGCATCTTTGACCCACTCTATATTGAAACCGCCATCAAAAGGTTCAGTTACAAACTTTTGGGCAAAATCACCCGCCATGTACGCAATGTTAACCCCGTTGCCATCCCTAAGGGGTGATTTCGAATCTTTTGCACGGACATTCTGATCCAATTGAACCCAGAGAAATTCTAGTTTATCAGGGGAATTATTGGTATAGGTAATGGTTTCTTCACCATAGATACGGGCATTTTTGTCATCTAAGGTAATGTCCATTTTATAATCGGCCTGTTGCTGGTAATAATCAGGCCCGGGAGCTCCCGATGCGGAGCGGTAGGTGTTGGGAGTGGAAAACTCCTCATACATTTGTTTGAACCTGCTCTGGTTATAATGTCCAGGATCGCGTTCTTTTTTTTCTTCTTCCTGTCCTTCTTGGGCAAAAGCCATGGCACCAAACAAGAACAACAAAGAAGCTAAACAGTACATTGACTTCTTCATTCTTTATTGATTTTTATAATTGCGGAAATTAATCTTTCTCAAACGTATTGTTAAGGAAAAGTTACAAGTTTAACATTCCTTTATTATTTTCCTTAGTGAGCAAAAAACTTTTTTTGTTTTCCTTCCATTTAAAATGGACAATGTTCTTCTGTTCTGGGAAGAGGTCGGTCAGCACCTCATTTTGCACGGTTATACTGGCCAAGGAATCAAAATTCACTTTTTTTAACTCTAAGTAACAAATGACCACATCGGTATCATAGCGTTTGCCCAAGAAGACAAATTTGGCCGGAGCGCCATCCAAAGTGACCAAAAACTTGGTTCTAAGGTATTTTTCAATATACCGATCGGCAATTGACGCTACTTCTTCTTCCGTTGCCAATCCGGGCTTGATCCCGTAGCGTTCTTGCATAACTTCTTCCAGATCATCTATAAAGATCCGTGTGGTGATCTGTAGGGCATCTTCTTCTTCGGCATAATACACATTGGTTACGCTAAGATAGAATTTATGGGCTGTGGTAAAGGCCAAAAGGGGCAATAGGAAAAGGATAAATGTTTTTTTCATTTTCTAAGTATCATATCAAAAATAACAAAGGTCATACCAAATTCAATCCAATTCATAATTCTCACGATACATTTGACTTCGCCTAAGTAAATATTCCCAAAGCTTTAATTGATCGCCCACCGCAACGAGTTGCTGAAAATCTGGATCTACTTCGCAGAAATACATAAAATCGGCTATGTTTTTTTTGGGGATCCTTAATTCGTTCAGAAACAAGGAATCCACAATGGATGCCTCCACCGCTTGGGTCTGGGCATATTTTTTATCGATGGCAACCCGTTTTTTCAACATTTTTGTACGTCCTGTTATGGCATTGATTATTGGGTTTAATCCTACTCTAAAAGGACGGTTAAGAGAATACATTCCTGATGAAGCCTCATGAAGTTTTCGCTCACTTTGGGTAATGACCTTTACACCAGCATTGGGCAACCCCAGATTTTCCGCTGTAACGGGCGCTGCTTTTAACGTTGATGCGTCTGTGCTTAAATTCCCTGACAGGCTGTAGGGTTGCACCACCACTTCCCGAAGTTCATTTACAAAGGGCCGCATGGTCACGTTCACATAGCCAGACCTATACACCTCTGCATGTATGGGCAATACCTTTCGTTGCAATTGAACCGCTGAAAAAACCAAGGTATCATTGACTCGGACCTGAATGGAGAAATTGCCCTCAAAGTCGGTAATGGTCGCTCTTTGGGAGCTTATGTTTTGAACGGTGACCCCCGTGACATCCACCCCCTGTACCACAATTTTTCCCCGTAACAATTTGTGGGCGCCCTTTTGTGCGGAGACAACGGAAACACAACATAAAAAAAAAACAACAAGGCTAATTTTCATCCAGATCGGCCATAAAATCTTTGCTCTGCGAGACCAAAAAGTCAATGAGTTCAAATTCATTTTCCTTGCGCAACAGTTGTTTGGAGGTAACCTTGTCATCTACATAGAACAAAAAGGCATCTATTTTATCTTCCGGCAATTTTAAATCGATTAGAAAGAACTCATCAGGGTAGATCTGGCGCAGCACATCACTTATTTTAAGGTCTAGTTGGTTTTTGTCCCGATCTTTATCAGACTTAAAAATTGGCTTGGTTATGGCCTTAAAGATGTTCACAAAATTAATCCCGTCCCGCATGCCCCTATCGGCACGGGACAGGGCTACATTCTCAACTTCTGCACTCCTATCCAAATCATAGGTAAACTCCTTAAATTCTTCGTTCTTCACCTCTAGAAACTTCTCTTGGTCTTCTGGGCTTACCACAACCTCATCCAGTTCTCGTACCTTCTCCTTTACCTCTACGACCAAGCGGTTGTTTTCCAAAATTTTATCGGTGATGGTAACGACCTCCAACTCATAATTGACCGCGGTAAAGACCAATTGATCCCCTTTTTTTACCAAAATGGCAAATTGCCCATCATCATTGGTAATGGTATAGGTCTCTGCCGTAGAATTAAAAACACTCTCGCCAGACACATTATTGCTACGATAAAGCACCTTACCCCGTAATAGGACCCTACCATCCGTTTGTGAGTAAGAGATTAAAAAACAGCTTGTTAAAAAAAATAAGGTGAGGAAAAAGCGGTATTTATGGGTATCTTGCATAGGATAAAGAAAGCCGAAGAATTTGACTAAAAAAAATTAGGAAGTTCTAAACTTTTGTTAATTATGGTTTCACACCCATAGCACAGCCCCTTTTAACCCTGCCGTATAGCATTTTAACGGTAATACTTAGGATTATTTTACGATCCCTATATTTTTGCTGAATTGAGAATTTTATCAAACCCCAATTCCAATGAGAACAAGTGCCCACTACATAATTGCCCTTATCCTGTTTTACAGTCTTTCCCTTTCCGGACAGGTCAAAATAGGATTTAACCCAGAAACCATAGACCCTGGATCCATACTGGAATTGGAAAGCGACTCTAAGGTCTTGGTGATTTCCCGCTTGACCGATTCGGCCATGAATGCCCTCATCCCTTTAAGGGGGGCATTGGTATACAATACCGATGCTGGCTGTATCTATTATTATGATGGTAGCCGTTGGATCAATTTATGTGAAGACACCGGTGCCGTTAACATTAGCCTAGAAACCAATGAAGATTCCTTGGTATTGCTGGACAGCAACGACAATACAGTGAGCGTACCCTTAGATTCCATAAACACCAACACTTTTACGAGCAATCCTATTGTAAACCCTGCAGAACGGGACAGCACCATAGTCATCACCCAAACAGGCAACAACTATAATTTTGAGGTGGGCATGATTTCTGGGGAAAATATCATAGATACTTCCATAAATGGCCAGCTAGACATACAAAATGGCTCCATTACAGGCAATAAAATTCAAAATGATGCCATTAATGCCTCCCTGATAAACGAAAATGTAGCCGGTACCGGTTTAACCCAAGATGCAACAGGCGCCCTGCAAGTGGATGTAAGTCTAATAGCAGGCGATGGCGCGCTTTCCTCACCTAACGCTACCATTGCCATTACCGGGGAACCATCGTTGGCATTATTTGATGATGTGGGCATAGACATTGCGACAGGGAGTGCCAACCAGGTGCTTAAGACGAACGCCGCCGGCACCAATGTGGAATGGGCCATACTCGATGCGACATCATTGGCAGGCCAGAACCTCACAGCCACAGATGGATCCATAACGGTTACCAACGGTACAGGCGCCACCTTGGTGGCCATGGATCTGGGGGTGAACGTTGACGACGCAACACTGGAGGTGGATCCCACCAATGGCCTGCAGGTAAAGGACAACGGAATCACCATTGAAAAGATAGGAACAGAGGCTACGGATACCAACAGGATACTGGGCACCGATGCCACTGGGAACCCACAATGGCAGAATGCCGCAGAAGTGGCCACTAGCCTGGGTGAAAATGTCACGTCTACAGACGGCTCCATAACGGGAATCGCCAATGATGCCGCACTGGTGGCCATGGATCTGGAGGTGAACGTTGACGACGCAACACTGGAGGTGGATCCCACCAATGGCCTGCAGGTAAAGGACAACGGAATCACCATTGAAAAGATAGGAACAGAGGCTACGGATGCAAACAGGATACTGGGCACCGATGCCGCAGGGAACCCACAATGGCAGAATGCCGCAGAAGTGGCCACTAGCCTGGGTGAAAATGTCACATCAACAGACGGCTCCATAACGGGAATCGCCAATGATGCCGCACTGGTGGCCATGGATCTGGAGGTGAACGTTGACGACGCAACACTGGAGGTGGATCCCACCAATGGCCTGCAGGTAAAGGACAACGGAATCACCATTGAAAAGATAGGAACAGAGGCTACGGATACCAACAGGATACTGGGCACCGATGCCACTGGGAACCCACAATGGCAGAATGCCGCAGAAGTGGCCACTAGCCTGGGTGAAAATGTCACGTCTACAGACGGCTCCATAACGGGAATCGCCAATGATGCCGCACTGGTGGCCATGGATCTGGAGGTGAACGTTGATGACGCAACACTGGAGGTGGATCCCACCAATGGCCTGCAGGTAAAGGACAACGGAATCACCATTGAAAAGATAGGAACAGAGGCTACGGATGCAAACAGGATACTGGGCACCGATGCCGCAGGGAACCCACAATGGCAGAATGCCGCAGAAGTGGCCACTAGCCTGGGTGAAAATGTCACGTCTACAGACGGCTCCATAACGGGAATCGCCAATGATGCCGCACTGGTGGCCATGGATCTGGAGGTGAACGTTGACGACGCAACACTGGAGGTGGATCCCACCAATGGCCTGCAGGTAAAGGACAACGGAATCACCATTGAAAAGATAGGAACAGAGGCTACGGATACCAACAGGATACTGGGCACCGATGCCACTGGGAACCCACAATGGCAGAATGCCGCAGAAGTGGCCACTAGCCTGGGTGAAAATGTCACGTCTACAGACGGCTCCATAACGGGAATCGCCAATGATGCCGCACTGGTGGCCATGGATCTGGAGGTGAACGTTGACGACGCAACACTGGAGGTGGATCCCACCAATGGCCTGCAGGTAAAGGACAACGGAATCACCATTGAAAAGATAGGAACAGAGGCTACGGATACCAACAGGATACTGGGCACCGATGCCACTGGGAACCCACAATGGCAGAATGCCGCAGAAGTGGCCACTAGCCTGGGTGAAAATGTCACATCAACAGACGGCTCCATAACGGGAATCGCCAATGATGCCGCACTGGTGGCCATGGATCTGGAGGTGAACGTTGACGACGCAACACTGGAGGTGGATCCCACCAATGGCCTGCAGGTAAAGGACAACGGAATCACCATTGAAAAGATAGGAACAGAGGCTACGGATACCAACAGGATACTGGGCACCGATGCCACTGGGAACCCACAATGGCAGAATGCCGCAGAAGTGGCCACTAGCCTGGGTGAAAATGTCACGTCTACAGACGGCTCCATAACGGGAATCGCCAATGATGCCGCACTGGTGGCCATGGATCTGGAGGTGAACGTTGACGACGCAACACTGGAGGTGGATCCCACCAATGGCCTGCAGGTAAAGGACAACGGAATCACCATTGAAAAGATAGGAACAGAGGCTACGGATGCAAACAGGATACTGGGCACCGATGCCACAGGGAACCCACAATGGCAGAATGCCGCAGAAGTGGCCACTAGCCTGGGTGAAAATGTCACGTCTACAGACGGCTCCATAACGGGAATCGCCAATGATGCCGCACTGGTGGCCATGGATCTGGAGGTGAACGTTGACGACGCAACACTGGAGGTGGATCCCACCAATGGCCTGCAGGTAAAGGACAACGGAATCACCATTGAAAAGATAGGAACAGAGGCTACGGATGCAAACAGGATACTGGGCACCGATGCCGCAGGGAACCCACAATGGCAGAATGCCGCAGAAGTGGCCACTAGCCTGGGTGAAAATGTCACGTCTACAGACGGCTCCATAACGGGAATCGCCAATGATGCCGCACTGGTGGCCATGGATCTGGAGGTGAACGTTGACGACGCAACACTGGAGGTGGATCCCACCAATGGCCTGCAGGTAAAGGACAACGGAATCACCATTGAAAAGATAGGAACAGAGGCTACGGATGCAAACAGGATACTGGGCACCGATGCCGCAGGGAACCCACAATGGCAGAATGCCGCAGAAGTGGCCACTAGCCTGGGTGAAAATGTCACATCAACAGACGGCTCCATAACGGGAATCGCCAATGATGCCGCACTGGTGGCCATGGATCTGGAGGTGAACGTTGACGACGCAACACTGGAGGTGGATCCCACCAATGGCCTGCAGGTAAAGGACAACGGAATCACCATTGAAAAGATAGGAACAGAGGCTACGGATACCAACAGGATACTGGGCACCGATGCCACTGGGAACCCACAATGGCAGAATGCCGCAGAAGTGGCCACTAGCCTGGGTGAAAATGTCACGTCTACAGACGGCTCCATAACGGGAATCGCCAATGATGCCGCACTGGTGGCCATGGATCTGGAGGTGAACGTTGATGACGCAACACTGGAGGTGGATCCCACCAATGGCCTGCAGGTAAAGGACAACGGAATCACCATTGAAAAGATAGGAACAGAGGCTACGGATACCAACAGGATACTGGGCACCGATGCCACTGGGAACCCACAATGGCAGAATGCCGCAGAAGTGGCCACTAGCCTGGGTGAAAATGTCACGTCTACAGACGGCTCCATAACGGGAATCGCCAATGATGCCGCACTGGTGGCCATGGATCTGGAGGTGAACGTTGACGACGCAACACTGGAGGTGGATCCCACCAATGGCCTGCAGGTAAAGGACAACGGAATCACCATTGAAAAGATAGGAACAGAGGCTACGGATGCAAACAAAATACTGGGCACCGATGCCACAGGGAACCCACAATGGCAGAATGCAGAAGCTACTGTAACAGCTATTGCTGGCTCTGTCTTTTTTGCTGATGGCACAAACGGAGTAGATGAAAATAATGCACAATTGTTTTGGGACAACACCAACCAAGTACTTGCCATAGGCACAAATACTCCTGATGTATCTGGAACGATTGGATTACACGTTATTGGGTCTACCAGATCTGGAGGGTTTATTACTTCAGCAGGTTCGGCCGCAACTCCATCTTATAGATTCAATGATGATCCAGACACAGGTATATTTTGGGGTGGAATTGCTGACCAACTTGGGTTTTCTGTAGGTGGTATTGAAGCATTAAGAATAAGAGATGAAGGAACTACAGATTCTGAACTTATTGTAAATGGAAGCTTAGAGTTGACAGAGCAAGTGTTAGACGAAAATGGAAATACTGGAAACGCTGGCAACATTCTAACAGCAACTGCCACGGGAACCGAATGGACGGAGCCTTCGGTTATTGCTATGGGCAAACTAAATGGAGGAAATACTATCAGAGAGAGTGGTGGAACAGTTTCTGGAAATGCAGGAGAATATACCGTAACCTTAGATAATGCAAGACCAAATGCAAATTATGTTGTTCAACTAACTGTTTTTGGTGACAACAGAATATATTTAACCAATCAAACTGCAAATACATTTTCTATTGAAATTCGAGATAACTCTACAAATAGTTTGGTAATAGCAGATTGGTTCTACACTATATTGGATTTTTAAGATGAGATTTTTTATATATTGTTTTATAACTGTTTTTACTTTTAGGTTAGGTTTATCACAACCCGCCCTCTACACCGCTGGCGATATGCAATTGCACGGCAATGTTAAGTTGGGTATGCATACCGACTGGATCAATGAGGGAGACTTTACCACCAACAGCGGTTTGGTGGGCTTTTATGGCGACACCCCCATACAACTATGGGGCAGCATACCCCTTAGCCTTTATGATATGGAGGTCTTGGTGCCCAACAATATGTTTTTGGGAAACACCATCAACATAGCCCACAATGTAAATTTTGTCTTGGGAGATTTGGCCTCATCATTGAACGACCAATCCATTTATCTAAATTTTAACCAAGGGGCATTTTTTACCGGCGATGACAATATCTCAAAAGTTACGGGCTTTGTCGCCATACGGGGCAAGGCCGAATTTACCTTCCCCGTAGGGGATCCAAATCAAATACGGCCGCTTATCTTGCAATCTGACCACAACAATAGCTTGGCCATATGCGCCTATCTATCTGAAAACCCGAATAATCCCTTATCCATCAACCAAACGTTTGATACCGAGGAAAGGGTTCGCGACATTGGTTTTGTCAGCGATCAGGAATTTTGGATTTTACAGACCGATGTTCCTTCTACCGTAACCCTAAGCTGGAACGAACGCAGTAGGTTGATGGACACCTTGAATAGGGTTGAGGAAGTTATTCTGGTGGGCTGGTCAAAGGCTGTCAACAGTTGGGTCATCATTGGCAATACCGCTTTAAACGGGGACCTGGAAAATGGTTTCTTGGTTTCGGAAAAATTTGTGCCCAACGAATACGCCGCCATCACTTTTGGCTCCACTCCCCTTCCCACAGATACCTTTGCCGTGAACAACCCCACCCTGGGCGGTTATTTTGTGTCGCCCAATGGAGATGGGACCAACGATTCTTTGGTCTTTGACAATTTGGAAGGTACGGGAGCCAACCAAGTCTATATCTACAACAGGTTTGGCCAAAAAGTATTTGAACAGGCCAACTACACCAATGAGTTTAGGGGCCTGGCCAATACGGGATCTTTTATCCTTAACCAAGACATTGGCCTTCCAGAAGGTGTCTATTACTACACCATAAGCTTGTTCGACCTAGGGCTAAACTACCAAGGTTTCTTTTTTTTGGACCGGTAATGGCCTAAAAATTGTTAGTACCTTTGGTAAAACCCAATTGTTTTTGGAATGCTTCGAAGGAATTTTATCAAAAAGACCACGGCCGGTTCCCTTGCCTTACTTTCTGCTCCTGTTTTCCCCCATTTGGGGGAAACCATTTATTCCACCGAAGAATTGATGGGGAAAGCGGATATTGCCCTCTTCGGCAAGGGCATCAATCTGCGAAAAGAGGCCCACGATGCCTATGTACTCATGAAAAAGGCTGCCTACAGTGCCGGGTTTGATCTGAAAATGGTTTCCAGTTTTCGTTCGTTTGACCGGCAAAGGGCCATCTGGGAACGCAAGTACATCAAATTCACCGAAAACGATGGGCTGCAGCCCATGGAGGCCATTGAAAAAATTGTTGAATATTCCACCATTCCCGGGACAAGCCGCCACCACTGGGGAACTGACATTGACATTATTGATGGCTTTCCCAAGACCTCTGGAGATGTTTTGGTCCCCAAAAAATTTGAGGGCGAGGGACCGTTTGCCCCATTAAAAAAATGGCTGGATGAAAACTCGGAAAAATTTGGTTTCTATCTGGTCTATACCGACAACTATTTTAGAAAGGGCTTTAAATACGAGCCATGGCACTACAGCTATGCCCCTTTATCCATACCCATGCTAGAGCAGTTTAGAAAGAAAAATATCTTCAAACTCATTCAAAATGAAGAATTTGAGGGCCTAGAGCATTTTACCACCGCTTTTTTAAAGGATTACATCCACAACAACATTTTAGACATAAACCCCACACTTCTATAAGTCGTTTTTTGTATCTTTCTAAAGAACAAGAACACCTATAGCCCATGAGAAGTAGGGGAAGTTGGAAAATACGTATTTTGATCGGCTTGGCCATTATTGCCTTTGCCTATTTTAACAAGTGCAGCAATACCGAAACCAATCCGTACACGGGCAGGGAGCAGCACATTACCATGAATGTACAGGAAGAAATAGCCATTGGGCTTCAAAGTTCCCCAGAGATAGCACAACAATATGGTGGGCTCTATCCAGACCAACGAATGCAGTCATTGGTTGATGCCGTGGGACAAAGGTTGGTCCGCAATAGTATTGCCCGGGAGACCCCCTATACGTTTGATTTTCACCTATTGGCAGACGATAACACCATAAATGCCTTTGCCTTACCGGGCGGACAATGTTTTATCACCTACGCCTTGTTCAAACAATTGAACGAGGCGCAATTGGCCGGTGTGCTGGGACATGAAATAGGTCATGTCATTGGCAGACATTCCGCAGAGCGCATTGCAGAGAGCCAGTATTGGCAGCAAGTAACCATGGGCGCTTCCGTTGGGGCAGATGCCGGGAACATCATGGGTGCGATAGGGCAGAATACCCTATTAAAGAATAGCCGTGGGGATGAATTGGAAAGCGATGATCTAGGCGTGTTGCTCATGATACAATCCGGATATGACCCCCATGAGATGATAACCGTGATGAAGATCTTAAAAGCTGCCGCTGGCCCCAACAGGATTCCAGAATTTCAAAATACCCATCCCGACCCTGAAAACCGCATAGCAAAAATCAAAGATGCCATAAAAAAGTATAACGGTCGATAATTACTGTTAATTCATCGATATATGAAAAACAATCGCGATGCAAATTCCTACCTTTACTCGTGTAAATGTGATGAGAGCACATCGCATGGCCATAAAACCATAGCGAAATGGAAATGATTGTAAATTTTAGAAAATTGTATTTTGAAGCCTTTGAAAATTGTGGCCCCACCTATTTGGTCATCTTGTTAAAAGCCTATTCCATCTTTTGTGCCCTAATGTTTACCATAGTGGTATATGCCTTTTTCTACAGAGCATTTACCGGATTCAAATTTTAGCTAATAAGGATAACCCTAAATAAAAAATCCAGACAAATTTGTCTGGATTTTTTTGTTTTCAATCTTGAATCGGAATCCAAGATCAATGAATAAACTCCTCCTACTTCTTCATAGCTTCATTCAAAACTTCAAGCGCTTCTTTGGCATTGGAAAGTTCGGCATACTTTTTTACCGTGTACCCCTTGTCACAACGCTTTTTAAGGTTGGCTCCGTTCGCAATGAGCATCTTTAGGATCTCTGCCTTGTTATAGCGGGCAGCAAAATGTGCCGGGGTCATGCCCAAGGACTTTTGGTTGATGTCCTCCCCTAGGGAAATCATCTTTTTCACCGTCGCTACATCGCCTTCCATGATCGCTTTACAAAAAGTGCTCACTTCAGGTACGGGCAGAGCGTACTCCTTGGAGTTGTTAAAATCCGTGTCTGAAACCCTTGCAAAAGAGGAAGCGGACACCAAAACAATGGCTAAAGTCAAAATCGTTTTTTTCATGATGATTAATTTTTGATGAATAGATTAAACAGTTTTAAAAGTAGACTGAATTAATCATTGAATGTTACAGGCTTAACAGTAGTTGGGGGAAATATTAACAACTACCGACCCAGATGAACTTCTTTTAACAAAACTTAAAATCTTGAGCACTCAAATTGAGGTCAGCTAAACAAATCATTTTAATTTTGTACAAACCTAAAAAATGAATAAAAAAGTTATCTTAATGATTTTGGATGGGTGGGGAAAATCACCTAATCCAGCCGTATCTGCCATTGAAAAGGCAAATACCCCATTTGTGGATTCACTCTATGAAAAATATGCCAACGCCGACCTATTGACCGATGGAATGAACGTAGGGCTTCCCGAAGGGCAAATGGGCAACAGTGAAGTGGGACACATGAATTTAGGCGCTGGGCGAATCGTATATCAGGATTTGGCCAAAATAAATATGGCCGTTACCGAGGATACCCTTAAAAATGAAGCGGTTTTACAAAGCGCCTTTGCATATGCCATACAAAACAAAAAAAAGGTTCATTTCTTGGGGCTGGTCAGTGACGGTGGCGTCCACAGCCACATAGACCATCTAAAAGCCTTGGTAAAAGCTGCAGATGAGGCCGGCGTGGAGCGTTCCTACATTCATGCTTTTACCGATGGCCGCGATGTTGACCCCAAAAGTGGCAAAGGCTTTTTGGAAGATGTTGTACAGTTCTGCGAAGGTACGGGCACCCAGTTAGCTACGGTTATTGGCCGGTATTTTGCCATGGACAGGGACAAACGTTGGGAAAGGGTCAAAAAAGCATACGATGTTGTCGTAAATGCCAAAGGCAGTTCATTTGACAATATTTCCGAAGCCGTCCAAAACAGCTATGACAATAATGTGACCGATGAGTTTATAGAACCCATAGTGTTGACAGACCAAGCCAAGGTCACCGAAGGTGATGTGATCATCTTTTTCAATTTTAGGACCGATCGGGGCCGGGAACTCACCCAAGTGTTGAGCCAGCAAGATTTCCCAGAACACGACATGAAGAAACAGGATTTGTATTATGTGACCATGACCAACTACGACGATACCTTTACCGGGGTCAAGGTAATCTACGACAAGGAAAACATAAAGGATACTTTGGGAGAAACGCTGGCAAAAGCGGGCAAAAAGCAGATTCGTATTGCAGAGACCGAAAAATACCCACACGTCACCTTTTTCTTTAATGGAGGTAGAGAAGAACCTTTTGATGGGGAACAACGTATTCTTTGTCCCTCTCCCAAGGTGGCCACTTACGATCTAAAACCAGAGATGAGTGCCTATGAAATTCGGGATGCCATTATTCCAGAGCTTAAAAAACAAGAGGCCGATTTTGTGTGCCTCAACTTTGCCAATCCAGATATGGTAGGGCACACCGGTGTTATGGAAGCGGCCGTTAAGGCTTGTGAGACTGTAGACGAGTGTGCAAAAGCGGTTGTTACCACAGGTTTGGAAAACGGTTACGCAACCATTTTAATTGCCGATCATGGTAATTGCGATACCATGGTAAATCCGGATGGTAGCCCCAATACCGCCCACACCACCAATCCCGTGCCTTTAATCTTAATTGACAATGAGGTAACATCCATCAAGGATGGAATTTTAGGGGATATTGCCCCTACAGTCCTCCATCTATTGGGATTGGAAAAACCAGAGGCCATGACCCAAGAAACCCTCATTTAACTAGGCTAGCTTTAAAAGAACCGCTATATTTTCACTCGTTCTCTTACCGCAATCCTTCGTTGGACAATGTACCCATCATTGACAAAAGTTCTTGGGGTTTTGAACTAGTGGATGTAGCATCCCTGCACAGCGGCTATTATTAGACTCCCAAACTTCCACGCTTAAGGAAGCTTGGGAGCCAGTTTGGGGAGCATCAAAGTCCATTATGAACCATGACCTTTTGGCAATATTTCGAATGTTCGTTTTAAACTCAAGATTATTCCTTTAATAGCTAAAAAAATGCCCGAAGGCCCAAAGTGACTTTAAAAAAGTGCCTTAACGCAATCCGTTGATTTTTCTGTTTTCAATGTATCTTTGCCCCTATGGTCAAAATCAAATCCTTAGAAGAAATTGAATTGATGCGCGAAAGCGCTTTGGTGGTATCCAAAACCTTGGGAATGCTGGCTTCAGAGATCAAGCCAGGGACCATCCCTTTGACATTGGATAAAATGGCCGAGGAATTTATCCGCGAACAAGATGCGGAACCCGGTTTTTTGGGTATGTATGATTTTCCCAACACCTTAAATTGGAGTCCGAATGCACAAGTGGTACATGGCATCCCAAACAACGAGCCACTCAAGGAAGGGGACATCATCTCTGTGGACTGTGGTGCACTTAAAAATGGATTTTACGGTGACCATGCCTACACCTTTGAAGTGGGTAAAGTTGCTCCAGACACCAAAAAATTACTAAGAATTACCAAAGAATCCCTTTACGTAGGCATTCGGGAATTTAAGGAAGGAAACCGTGTGGGCGATGTAGGCTATGCCATTCAACAATACTGCGAAAGCCATGGTTATGGTGTGGTGCGCGAATTGGTGGGCCACGGTTTGGGAACCGATCTTCATGAGGATCCCCAAATGCCCAATTACGGAAAAAGAGGGCGTGGAAAAAAGTTTGCCAACGGAATGGTGGTTGCCATAGAACCCATGATCAATATGGGAACCCGCAGAATTAAACAACTCAAGGATGGATGGACCATATTGACCTCGGATGGCAAACCCAGTGCCCACTTTGAGCACAATGTAGCCTTAATTGACGGCAAACCTGAACTACTGTCCACCTTTCAGTACATATATGATGCCTTAGGTATTAAAACAAACGAGGAAGAAGAATTTAGAAAACATCAATTAAGTTAACATCCTTTATTTGAACACCAATTTCACAAATTCACACTAATGTCCAATGAAATACTTTATAAGAACGAATCTTATTTTATCATTGGTCTCTGTATGGATATTCATAATGAATTAGGTAAAGGGTTTAACGAAAAAGTATATGGTGATGCTCTTGAAATTGAATTAAGGGATAATCGTGTCCCGTTTAAGCGAGAAGTTGAGTTTAAAATTGATTACAAAGGCACAATACTTAATCACAAATACTACGCTGATTTCGTCATAGACAATAAAATTATCATGGAACTCAAGGCCATCCAAAAATTAACCGAAAATCATAAAAAAACAAGTAATCAACTATCTAGCTGCCTCAAAATTGAGGTTAGGCCTGCTAGTGAATTTCGGTGAGGATAGTCTGGATTACAAAAGGGTTATTCTTTAAAAAAGATTAGTGAAAATTTGTACGATTCGTGTCAAGAGTATTTAAATATATCTTAAATAAGCTACCAAGAACTTGGTTAATAAATATTAGTTACTGGATAAAACCATTGATTGCCTTTTTTTACAAAGGCCAACGCTATACCGATCCCATAGACGGAAAATCATTTCGAAAATTTCTTCCTTATGGGTATGAGAAAACAAGGCAAGGGGTACTCTCCCCCTCTACCCTTTCCCTGGAAAGGCATCGCCTTTTGTGGTTATTCCTGAAGAATGGGACTGATTTTTTTTCCAAAACCCATAAAGTCCTCCATTTTGCCCCGGAACAAGCTTTTTATAAACGATTTAAGAAACTGGACAACATTGAATACACCACCACGGACCTAAACTCTCCCTTGGCATCGGTAAAGGCCGATATCTGTGACCTTCCCTTTGGTGACCATACGTTTGATGTAATTCTTTGCAACCATGTCTTGGAGCATATTCCCAACGACACCAAAGCCATGCAGGAACTGTACAGGGTGCTCAAACCGGGAGGATGGGGTATTTTTCAGGTTCCACAAGATTTAAAAAGGGAAAAGACCTTTGAGGACGATTCCATTACGGATAAAAAAGAAAGGGCCAGAATCTTTGGACAGTATGACCACGTGCGAATCTATGGCAAGGATTATTTTGACAAATTGAGAACTATTGGGTTCACCGTAAAAGAAGTGGATTATACCAGTCAGCTTTCCGCTGCGGAGATTGAACAATATCGGTTGGCCAAAGGGGAAATCATTCCCTTGGTCAAGAAAGTCTAGTACTTTAACAAGGCTTCAAAACCTTTGGTCATATATAAGGTTGCAATATCATTGTCATTTAGATAGACAATGAAAGCCTCAATTGATTGCTGATTGCCCAGATACAATTTGGTATCCTCTAGATCCATGGCCATAAAAGCCGTGGCAAATGCATCGGCCGTGGCACAATTGTCCGCAATTACACTGGTGGCCAACACTTTGGAATTTTTGGTGTAACCCGTCTTTGGGTCTATGGTATGCACATACTTTTTGCCCGTTTCCTCATCAATCCAAAACTTCCGATAATTTCCTGAAGACGCCAAGGCCTTGTCTTCCAATCCAATGATTGCCGCCGAACCTCTCTCCCGCAAATTGGTAGGGTCGTCTATACCCACACTCCACGTATTTCCGTTGGTGGTATTTATACCCTTGGCATAGACCTCGCCGCCCACTTCTACCAAATAATTGGAAAACCCTTGGTTATCCAACATTTTTGCGAGCCGATCAATGGCATACCCCTTGGCTACGGCATTAAAGTCCAATCGAATCTCCGGGGCCTGCTTTATAAGAAATCCTTGCTTGTTCAGTTGAACCTTGTCAAAGCCCACAAACTGTAATAGGCTATCCACCTTATGGTCATCCAGTTTTATTTGCTTTCCGGGCCCAAAACCCCAAGCATTGGCCAACACCCCAATAGTGGGATCAAAATAGCCCTTGGAAGCTTTATGCACCTCTTTGGAGATTTCAAAAACCTCTTTGAACATATGGTCTACCTTAATGGTGGTATCCCCCTCATTGATCCTGGAAATATCGGAATTGGGAATATAGGTGGACATGGACCTGTTCACCGCCTTAAAAACCGAGTCTATGGACTTTTGGACATCAATTTTGGTTGTAGACAGATACGTAATGGCATAGGTGGTTCCCAAGGCTGATCCCCTAGCTTGGTTTTTCACTGTTTGCTGCTGGGTCTCACACGAAGCAAGCAATGAAAGCAGCAATAAAAAAAATAGGATATTTCTCATATTTATACTTCAATCAATCCTTCATAGTTCACCAAATAATCCTCGTTAAGATAAACGGGGAGTGCTTGGTCTTTGGCGTTGGACAACCCTACCCCAGCGTAATAGGTTTTTGCCTCAAACTTATCGGCATGGTTCTTCATCTTCTGCAATAGCTCCCCATCGTACAACCGAGGGTTATTCGGATACGCCACATGACGCACGATAATGAAATGTAGCTCTTTCTCCTTTAGGCAGACAAATTGGGGATTCTTTTTAGGCTTGCTATTGACCGCCATGAACTCAAAACCGTTCTGCTCTAGCTGTCTACCCACAATATTCATGGCCAGATTGTGCAATTCCTGTGATGTAAGTTCCCGTTGTTCCATCCATAAAAAAACCGATACACAAAGGTATCGGTTAATGTCTTATGATTACCGCTTGTGCGGAAAAAACTGTTAAAGCCTAGCCCCCAAAATCATCAAATCTGATGTTCTCATCTGGGATGCCAAAATCCTCACCCATTTTTTGGACGGCTTTGTTCATCAATGGTGGGCCGCAGAAATAGAGCTCAATATCTTCGGGCGATTCGTGATGGTTCAGATAATTATCGATCACACAATTGTGGATAAATCCGACAAAACCATCGCCCTGTTCATCGTTGAGATCTTTTTTAACTTTCCAGTTGTCTTCCTCCAAGGGCTCTGAAAGCGCCAAATAGAACTTAAAGTTTGGGAAGTGTTTCTCCAATTCCCTAAAATGTTCAATGTAGAAGAGCTCTCTCTTAGATCTACCCCCGTACCAATAGGTAACTTTTCGTTCTGTTTTTAAGGTATTGAACAAATGGTACAAATGTGACCGCATGGGGGCCATCCCGGCACCACCACCTACGTAAAGCATCTCAGAATCTGATTCGTTGATGAAGAACTCACCAAACGGACCGGAAATGGTCACCTTATCACCTGGTTTTTTGGAGAAAATATACGAAGAGGCCACACCTGGGTTTACATTCATCCAAGCGTTTTTTGAGCGATCCCATGGTGGGGTTGCAATACGTACGTTCAGCATAATCTCACGCCCCTCAGCTGGGTAAGAGGCCATGGAATAGGCCCGCTCCACGGTTTCGGTATTCTTCATCACCAAGGGCCACAATCCAAATTTATCCCATTCGTTCTGGAATTTATCCGGGGTTTCGTGTTCCTCGGGGTGGGCCGTGATGTCCATATCGGCATAGTTGACCTCGCAAGGTGGAATTTCAATTTGAATGTACCCCCCGGCCTTGTAGTTCATTTCCTCAGGAATCTCAACCACAAACTCCTTGATAAAGGATGCCACATTGTAATTACGCACAACGGTAGCCTCCCATTTTTTGATTCCGAAGACTTCTTCGGGAATCGCTATCTCCATATCCTGCTTTACCTTAACCTGACAGGCCAGACGGGCACCATGGTTAAGTTCCTTCTTGGAGAAATGGGGAGTCTCTGTGGGAAGTGCCTCACCACCTCCTGAAAGCACATGGCATTCACATTGGATACAGGTTCCACCACCACCACAGGCCGATGGCAAAAATATTTTTTGGTTGCCCAAGGTAGATAGCAACGAACTGCCTGAAGGAACTTCAACTTTCTTTTCTCCATTGATGGTTATGGTCACTGGACCAGATGGAGAGAGTTTTTCCTTGGTGAACAGTAAGAGTGCCACCAAAAGAAGCAACAATATCAGAAATGCAACTACTGTAATTAGAATGGTACCTCCGGTACTTGCGGCTAATATCATGTTATTTGTTTATAGCTTCGTTGTATGAGATGGTATTTTCATCATCAACCATCTCTTTATTCATTTTTTTCTCTTCGCTGTTTTTGGCTGTGTTTGCCTCAACTGCTTCGGGCGGTTCGTTATCGCCGGTCAACATCCCTCCAAAGCTTTGAAAGCCAATTCCCATCAATCCGGTTATGATAAAGGTAATTCCCAACCCTCGTAATGGGGCGGGCACATTGGAGTATCTGATCTTCTCGCGTATAGCGGCGATGGCCAAAATGGCCAAGAACCATCCAATACCGGAACTGATTCCATAATTTAAAGCCAATCCCAGATTAGGGATATCCCTTGTCTGCATAAACAATGACCCTCCCAAAATGGCACAGTTTACCGCAATCAATGGTAAAAAGATACCCAGTGAATTATAGAGTGAAGGAGAAAACTTTTCTACCACAATCTCTACCAATTGTACCATGGTAGCAATGGTGGCAATAAAGAGGATGAAGGAAAGGAATCCCAAGTTATAATCGGCATATTCCGGTCCCAACCATGCCAAAGCTCCATCACGCAACAAATATTGGTCCAACAACCAGTTCAAGGGTACGGTAACTCCCAATACAAAGATTACTGCAGCACCCAAACCGACCGCTGTACTCACCTTTTTTGATACCGCCAAATAAGAACACATTCCCAAGAACACGGCAAACACCATGTTATCTATGAAAATGGACTTAAAAAACAACTCTAAATGCTCCATAGTAATGCCTCTATTTATGCTTCTTCAATCAATGCCCTGTTTCTAGAACGCTGTACCCATATAATAATGCCCACAACGATTAAAGCCGCCGGTGGAATAATCATGAAACCATTGTTCTCATAACCGGTGGCATACAATCCTGTTTTGGCTATCGGGTCTCCCAAAACGGGAATACCCAGCAGGGTTCCCGATCCCAAAAGCTCTCTAAAAAATCCTACAATTATCAAAATAACCCCATATCCCAAGGCATTTCCAATACCATCTAAAAATGATTTCCAAGGACCGTTACCCAAAGCAAAGGCTTCAAAACGTCCCATAATGATACAGTTGGTAATGATCAACCCAACAAAAACCGAAAGGGTCTTGCTCAACTCATAGGCAAATGCCTTTAACACTTGGTCCACAATAATCACCAAGGTGGCCACTACAACCAACTGAACGATGATCCTAATTTTTGATGGGATAACGTTTCGGAGCAATGATATCACCACATTACCCACACCCAAAACAAACAATACCGAAATGGACATAACAATAGACGCCTTTAACTCCGCCGTAATGGCCAAGGCAGAACAGATACCCAACACCTGAATGGTGATGGGATTGTTATCCGCCAAAGGATCCAATATTAGGTTTGCGTCTTTTTTAGAAAGTAGCGCCATATTATTTTGTTCTAATAGTTTCTAAATAAGGTTTGTACAGTCGTAGACTTTCTTTGATCATGGCAGTCACCCCATTACCGGTAATGGTTGCCCCGGCCAAGGCGTCCACTTGATTGTCTTCCTTGTCATTGTTCAAAGGGTCATTGTTGCCCTTGGCGACCTCAACACCTGTATAGGAATTTCCATCCAAAATGGATTCTCCGGTAAAGTCATCCATAAAATAGCGCAACTTAATGTTTGCTCCCAAACCGGGAGTTTCCCCCTTATGGTCAAAATACACGCCTTGCACCACCATTTGATCATCCAAGGAAATATAGCCCCAGATGGCATCCCAAAGGCCTTTACCATACATGGGAATAATATAGAAGGTCTTGCCTTCCTTCTCCCCCACAAACAAGGGCAATTTGGTCTCTTCCCCTTTTTTCACCTTATCCATCAGCTTTTTCATGTCGATCAGATAAGCCTCTGTATCTTCAGAGATATTCCCACCTTCATCAATAAGCAATTGCTTGGTCACAAACTTTGAAAACTGGTCTTCCACCTCTGTAGTGGGAATAAAGGAAACATCACCTTCGCCCTCGTTTTGGTTGACGCCCATGGCATACAGAATATTCTGTTGCTTTTCAAAACGGACGTTTTCATCAATCCTAGGTTTTAAACCCGTTGCCATTGATGCCAAAATGGTTCCCACAACGGCCACCATAACCACTGCAAATAGGACGGTATAGCTATTTTTTTCTGTATTCAATGCCATTATTATACAGTTTCAACTTTTAGTTCTTCTGCCTTACCATCTGTTGTTGGAAGGATGGTGGCATCTTTTAATCGTTTCATACGCTTTTTAATATTCCCCCTAACCACATAGTGATCAATTGTTGGGGCAAACACGTTCATCAAGAGAATGGCCAAGAAAACCCCTTCTGGGTAGCCTGGGTTGAACACCCGTATCATCACCGATAGAAAACCTATCAAAAAGCCATAAATCCATTTTCCTTTTGTGGTCTGTGCTCCGGTTACAGGATCAGTGGCCATAAACACAATACCAAAGGCCAAGCCCCCAACGATAAGGTGCTTCCAAAAATCAAAGCTCATCAGCTCATAGAACTTGCTGTAATCTTGAATCCAACCGGCCTCGACAACACCGTTAAAAATCAATCCCATGACCAATGCCCCCAAGGTGGCACTGAGCATAATCCTCCAACTGGCTATTTTGGAAAAGACCAAGAAAAGTCCACCCAAAAGAATCAATAGGGCCGATGTTTCCCCCACAGAACCGGGAATGAAACCGTAGAACATTTCAGCCACATCAAATTTTTGGGCCAATTCTGCTGTATTCCCTTGTGCCAAGTATCCTAAAACCGTTTCTCCTGAAAAGGCATCTGCCGTTCCCGCCTTTTCAACGGCACCATGTACCCAAACTTTGTCACCAGACATCCAAGTAGGATAGGCAAAGAACAAGAATGCCCTTATGGTCAACGCAGGATTTAATATATTCATTCCAGTTCCTCCAAAAACCTCTTTGCCGATAACAACGCCAAAAGCAACTGCCACGGCCAACATCCAAAGCGGTGTATCTACAGGAATAATCAAGGGCACCAACATTCCGGTCACCAAATAGCCTTCCTCTACCTCATGACCCTTTATGACCGCAAACAAAAACTCAATACCAAGACCCACTGCATAAGAAACAATGACCAATGGCATTACGGTAATGAAGCCCAACCAAAAATTGTCCCAAGTCAAAAAGTGTTCCCAGACCGAAAAATCTTCTGGAAAACCATTGATGGCCGCATAGTGCTGATAGCCTGCATTGAACATCCCAAACAACAGACAGGGCACCAAGGCCATAATCACGGTGTTCATGGTACGCTTTAAATCGTCCACCACCTTAATGTGCGTACCCCCATGAGTGGTATCATTAGGTGTGTACAGGAAAGTATGAAGGGCATTGAAGGCCGGGGCCATCTTTTTGCCTTTAAAATTTTCCTTTATATCGTGAAGTTTTGACTTTAATCCCATTTGCTATCCTATTTCTTGGTACAATAAATCGAGCCCTTCCCTTATTATTTGTTGATGTGGCTGTTTAGAGATACAGACAAACTCGGTCAACGAAAAATCTTCGGGCGCTACCTCATACAGCCCCAACTGTTCCATCTCATCCAGATCTTTGACCATACAGGCCTTTAGAAGTTGCATTGGATAAATATCCAACGGAAAGACTTCTTCGTACTGACCCGTTACCACAAAGGCCCTGTGCTCTCCATTGGTATTGGTATCTAAATCATATTTCTTCTTGGCGTTCAACCATGAGAAGGTCAATGCCCTGGTTGTGGACATCTTATTGGTAACTGGTTTGGCCCAACCAAACAGTTCATAATCGTCCCCCTCTGGTATGGCCGTTACCGTTGTATTGTAAAATCCTAGATGACCCTCTGCCTTGGATAATTTTCCCGTAAGCACATCGCCATTGATCAATCTAAATTTTTCCTCCTTCACCCCACTTGCCTGCAGGAACGTGAAAATCTCCGCACCTATCTTTGTAGTATAATATTTAGGTTCCTTTACAGAAGAACCGACCAATGCCACGGTTCGTTCTGCATTGAATTTGCCAGTCAGGAGCAATTCTCCAATGATGACCAAATCCTGCGGATTCAATGTCCAAACCATCTCCCCCTTATTGATGGGGTCAATTTTATTGATTTGCGTTCCCACCAAACCTGTTGGATGGGGGCCAGAGAATTTATGTAAAGTGACGCCTTCTACATGGGCAAACAACGAAGTCTCTATGTTTGAGACACCAATGTGGATTTTGCCCGGGGTCATTTTCCCCAATGCCGTTATGGCCGCCTGCACTTCTTTTTCCTTGCCACGCAACTGATAATCCACTTCAGCGGCCAAAGGTGCGGTTGAAAACCCTGAAACAAAAATTGCCTTGGGGGTTTTATCTGGATTGGCAACGATATCATAGGGACGCTGCTTGATAAAAGGCCAGCAACCCGAAGCCAACAGCATCTTTTTTAAATCATCAGCTGTGGCATTGCCCAAATCAAGAGTCCCACCTTCTACATATTGCTGTTCTTTGTCTGCCAAAACCTTTAGGGTGAGAATCCTTCTTCTGGCTCCCCGGACAATTTCGACCAACTCACCACTTACCGGTGAGACGAACATCATTTCTTCACAGTTCTTGTTGTAGAACAATGGCTCACCAGCCTTTACCTCTGCTCCTTCCTTCAAGAGCATTTTAGGGGTAACTCCGTAAAAATCATCTAGATTTAACGCGTAAACGTTACTTGAAACAGCTTTGGTGGTAGTTTGTTCTGCAGCACCGACAAGGTTGATGTTCAACCCTTTTTTAATTCGGATGTCTTTAGACATATTGTTGTAGACCTTTATTACTAAATTCCGCGCAAATTTAATGCTTATCATGCAGATATTACCCGTTCTATCGGAGACCTCTATTTATTTATATCAATTCTAAATAAGTAATTTGTCGCCCAAAGAGGTATCAATCTCACAAGGAATGGTTTTTGTTTACCTTTGACTGGAAAAATGCTGCTGAATGTACCCATTCCTTAAACATTTTTGGATAGCAATACTATTATTGCCCGTTATAGGTTTTTCCCAAGTCATGGAAGAGGTGAACCCTCCCCCCAACATCAAAACCATCATTTTTAAAGGAGCGGCAGATGATCAATTCCCCATAATTCAGTTGGGCGATAAGATCAGTCTTACTTTTGATGACCTTACCGCTGCCGAAAATGATTATTACTACAAAATAGTGCATTGCGATTATGACTGGACACCCAGCCAACTTTTAAAATCCCAATACTTGGATGGGATAGACAACCAACGCATCATTGATTACGAAAACAGTTATACCACGCTCCAACCCTATTCCAACTACCGCCTTACTTTACCCAACAACGAAGTGCGCCTTAAGGTTAGCGGCAACTATGTCCTGGAAATCTACGATATGTATGGAACGCTCCAATTCTCACGGCGTTTTGTCGTATTCCAAGACTTGGTGACCGTGGGTGGAGTGGCCAAGCGATCTAGGGATTTTGAGTTCCTCAATGAAAGACAAAGTGTGCAGTTCACCATCAATACCGCTGGTTTTCAAGTCATAAATCCAAAAAAGGAAATCAAGATTGCCCTTTTGCAAAATTATTATTGGCCTACGGTCAAATACAACATAAAGCCTCAATTTACACTCGGCGAAGAGCTCATCTACAGGTACGACAAGGAAACCAGCTTTATGGGGGGCAACGAATACCTAAACTTTGATACCAAGGATTTACGCTCCACCTCTTTTGCCATTTCCAAGATAGAACTCATAGATCTATACCATCATATTTTGTTTACCAACGATTATCGTTTTGACCGGCCCTATACCTATTTCCCCGACATCAATGGCGATTTTGAAGTCAGGACCCTACAGGGCAGCGATGTTGACCGCGAAGCAGAATACACCAACGTACACTTTAGCCTACCCTATTCCAATAGAATAGGACTCTACAATGTTTATGTTTTTGGCAAATTCAACAACTACGCTCTGGACGATGAAAACAAAATGACCTATAATCCTGAAACAGGAAATTTTGAACTCACCTATCCTTTTAAACAAGGCTTCTACAACTACAAGTATGTAGTGGTCAAGGACAGTGGGGTGATTGACCAGAACCAAGTAAGCGGCAACTTTCACTTTACCGAAAACAACTACCTTATCCTAGTCTATTACCGAAACTTTGGTGACCTCTACGATAGTATCATAGGAGTTGGAAATATAAACTCCAGAAATATCACCAATTAAGTATATTTATTCCCTTAACTACTGGGAATGAAAAAAAACAAGGCACTGATCACCAAAGGCCGGTTCGATCTAAAATACAGGGGCACCGTATGCCTAAATTGTGGTCAGCCCTTGGATATTACCGATAAGTATTGCCCCAATTGCTCCCAGCCCAACAGCACCAAAAAACTGGTGCTGAAAGATTTTTTTGATGAGTTCTTGTCCAGCCTCATCAATTATGACTCCAAGTTGATCAAAACCCTATACACCTTATTGGTAAAACCCGGCACCATCACCAAAGATTATATTCAAGGGAAACGGGTAAGCTATACCAATCCCTTTAAGTTTTTATTGACCCTTGCCTTCCTATACCTATTAATGTTCGGCTACACCAACAACTTTAGCCAATTGGATGAATTGGATTTGGTAGAAAAAATAAACAACAATGACAACCTCAACTTTTCTTTAAGTGGGAATGGAACTAAGGATAGCTCGGCGATACCCACAAAAATAAAGAACTTTATTCCCTTGGATTCAATTGACCAAAACGACCCTGAGATAGCGATCAACCTCCAACAGTTGGATTCCCTGGATGCCTTCATTACCGAAAATGCAAAAAAGAAACAAGAGTCAGACTCCTTATTATACGCTGACCCCAAAGCGTACATTGCTATGATGAGGAAAAACAAGGATGATGATTTTTTTGGTTATGTGGATTTTTATCAGAAAATGCTCCGAAGAGATTCGCTTTCAACATTTGAGGAATCTTCCATAAAATTCGGCGTACCGGAAAACAGAAAGACCAAAATGGCCTTCAATGCATCAAGAAGTATTTTAAAGGCGATTGCCCAACCCGGCAGTTGGATCAACAACACCATTGCCAAGTTACCATTTGTCGTATTTTTCTTTTTGCCCGTATTCACTATTTTCATTTTTTTGGTGTACATCCGCAAAAATTACACCTATACCGATCATTTGATCTTCAGTTTCCACAACCAATCTTTATTATTTATCTTGCTCATCCTTAGCTGGATCATAGATACGATTTTCAGTACGGCGACATCAGGTTTGGCCTTGGTTCTTTTTGCCACCTACCTGTTCCAAGCCATGAGAAGGTTCTACGGCCAAGGAGTGTTTAAAACAATTGTAAAATATGTATTTCTAAATTCAGTATTCATGTTCTTGGCCCTAATTACCATTGTACTACTGTCCTTAGGAAGCGCTGTGACCTATTAAGCTATGATTACCCAAGTAACCAAAGGAATTAAAGTAACCATCCAGACCTCTTTTGAGGGCACTTTTTTTAAGAACTACAAAATGCACTATGCATTTGGTTATACCATAACCATTGAAAACCAAAGTGACAAAGTAGTACAATTGACCTCTAGACATTGGGATATTTTTGACTCCCTCAAAGACATGGAAATCATTGATGGCGAAGGAGTCATTGGCAAGAAGCCCGTCATTCGTCCAGGTAAGCTGCACACCTATAGTTCGGGCTGTCTCTTGGCTTCGCCCATAGGAGCCATGCGGGGTCACTACAATATGGTCGATCTGGCATCGACCGAAGAATTTGAGGTTGAAGTCCCCACCTTTAAACTGGCCGCCCCTTTCGCGATGAACTAATTTTTACCATCATTCTTCTATTGCGCAAGCACCTGTATTGGCAAAAAATTTCGGGTTACCACATCATTACCAAAGGTTTAGATTGTATTGGCAAGTTTTTATGCCGTGATACAACCCTATAAAAATATCTGGGACAGGTATTGGGTCCATAATATTTTGAACAATCGACAATCAATTATTACCAATCATTGATCCATTACGTATTTTTGCCAGACTAACTTTCAACTAAATGATTTGACATGAGTAAAGGATTTTTTCAAGTTCCAACCGCAATCAACGAACCCGTAAAAGGGTATGCTCCCGAATCACCAGAGCGCGATGCCGTATTAAAACAATACAGGGAATATTACAAGGGAAGTATGGAGGTGCCACTATATATTGGTGCCGATGCGATAAAAACAGGGAACACCAAGCCTATGTCGCCCCCCCATGAGCACCAACACGTGGTGGGAAATTATCACATTGCAGAAAAAAACCATGTTGAGGATGCCATTGCCAACTGTCTGGCTTCCCGAAGCAAGTGGGCCGATTTGACCTGGGAACAACGTGCCGCCATTTTTCTAAAAGCGGCGGAATTGATTGCTGGGCCCTATCGGGCAAAAATCAACGCGGCCACCATGATGGCGCAATCTAAGACCATTCATCAGGCCGAGATTGATGCTGCCTGCGAATTGATTGATTTTCTTAGGTTTAACGTAGAGTTCATGAGCCAGATCTACGAGGAACAACCTGACTCTGCCGAAGGCATCTGGAACCGCGTGGAATACCGCCCATTGGAAGGCTTTGTCTATGCCATTACCCCTTTTAATTTTACGGCCATTGCAGGGAATTTGCCTGCCTGTGCCGCCATGATGGGCAATGTGGTTCTTTGGAAACCCAGTGACAGTCAGGTATTCTCTGCCAAAATCATTATGGATGTATTCCAGGAAGCCGGCCTACCCGATGGAGTCATCAATATGGTCATGGGAGACCCCGTGATGATTACCGAAACCGTATTGGCAAGCCCTGATTTCTCCGGTATTCACTTTACAGGCTCTACCCATGTGTTCAAGGAATTATGGAAACAGATCGGAAACAACATACACACCTATAAGACCTATCCAAGAATTGTTGGCGAAACCGGGGGCAAGGACTTTATCATAGCGCACCCCACGGCCAAACCACAACAAGTGGCTACAGCCATTACCCGTGGTGCTTTTGAGTTCCAAGGCCAAAAGTGTAGTGCCGCCTCAAGGGTGTATTTACCAAAATCCACTGCCAATGAAATTTTGGGTTTGGTCAAAAAAGACGTGGAAAGCTTTAACAAGCCCGGTTCTCCAGAAGTGATGAGCAATTTTATCACCGCTGTGATCCACGAAGGCTCCTTTGATAAATTGGCCAAATACATTGACCAAGCCAAGGCCGACAAGGATGCTGAAATTTTCGCTGGAGGCGGTTATGACAAATCTGTAGGCTATTTTGTAGAACCTACGGTGATTGTGACCACGGATCCCAAGTACACTACCATGGAGACCGAACTCTTTGGCCCAGTTGTGACCGTTTATATCTATGAGGATGCCGATTGGACCGAAACCCTAAAGTTGATCGATACAACTTCGGAATATGCCTTAACGGGCGCTGTTTTAAGCACCGACCGTTACGCCATTGATGAAGCCACCAAGGCGTTGCAGAATGCTGCGGGCAACTTTTACATTAACGATAAACCCACAGGTGCCGTAGTGGGGCAACAGCCCTTTGGTGGGGCCCGTGCCTCGGGAACCAATGACAAGGCAGGCTCAGCACAGAATCTGTTGCGTTGGGTATCACCACGGTTGATCAAAGAGACTTTTGTAAGTCCAGAAGATTATCGTTATCCGTTTTTGGGGTAAAATTCGTAGCTTTAGTACTGGTTTCCACTACAAGATAGGCCAAGTAAAATGAATTGTTTTTACGGGTTATTTTGAATTAGGGAAAGGTATACATATGAATGCTACGAAAGACATACAAGAAAAATTAGCCAAAGGCAAACTACTTTTGGGAAAAAAATACCCAATTAAGTCTTTGGCTTTTTTTGGTTCTTATGCAAGGGAAGAACAACTCCCTAACAGTGATTTAGATGTTTTAGTGGAATTTGATGGGCAAGTTGGCATTGAGTTCATTGACTTTGCGGAAGAACTCCAGCAACTATTGGGTTTGCCCATTGATTTAGTCTCCAAAAACGGAATCAAGCCCAAATACTTTAAGGCCATTGAAGAAGACCTAATCTATGTCTAAACGAGATGATTCCCTACTGCTGGAAGACATTCTCGAAGCAGTTTCCAAAATTAACACCAAAGGCAAAAAAACCATTTTTATTGGATAGGGAACTGCTTTCCGGCATTGGCCTCACCAAGGTAGACTCCAAACATTATAGAGACCTTATCTATTCTGGGTTGGAATTGGATGTGATTACAGAATCATCAAAACCATCCATAAGAAACATTCCATACCTAGAAAAGGAAATCCTCATCCATGTTTTAAACGGCATTGTCACCATAAAACCTGATCGTGACGAAGTTTACACTTTTTACAAGGGGGATTTCTTTGTTTTACCAAAAGGGTTTAAGGGGTCTTGGGAAAGTAAAGGTCAAAGCCTTTCAAGGGTTTTAAAGGTCATCCCAAAATGATTTAAACACCCCTTTTCAAATTTTTATTTGTATACCATCGCTATACTGGAGAATCTAGATAAAAACCCGTTACGCGTTTGTGACCATAAAAGGGGGATTCTTCCGATGCTTCATTCCGTTTGGTCCTGACTAAAAAATTAAAATCTTAACTTAGACTGTAATTTGAAAAGCCAAACCCAACCATCCATAATACATGGAAACTTCCTTCTCTTTTACTGCAGCTATCTTAACCGCCATGCTGCATGTGATCACCGGCCCCGACCATTTGGCAGCTGTTGTTCCCTTTGCCATTGAATCCAAAAAGAAAGCATGGAAGATTGGGCTGTTCTGGGGTGTGGGCCATCTCATAGGAATGATGGCCATTGGTGTGCTGTTTTCCATTTTCAGGGAATTGATTCCCATTGAGCTTATTTCAGAATATAGTGAACAATTGGTGGGCTTTGTGCTTGTAGGTATAGGTATTTGGGCCTTTTACAAACTTTTTGTCCGAGAGAAAAACCACAAACACCTACACGTCCAAGCCGAAAACGAACCCATCATCCATTCCCACGAACATGACCACAGTACAGAGGGCAGCCACAAACATGAACACCGCAACAACTCCAAACAAAGCCATTGGGCTTCGCTCTCCATTGGATTTTTACATGGATTGGCTGGAATAGCCCATTTTTTGCTGTTCTTGCCAGTACTGGGCTTTGAGAATCAATTTGATGCGGCTTTCTATATCATAGGGTTTGGGATTGGTATTGTATTGGCCATGACTGTTTTTGCCTTGGTTCTTGGGAGAATATCATCAATATCCAAAAATGGCCACAACACCTCTTTTTTTAAGGGAATCCGTTTTGCTGGAGGGCTTTTTGCCCTAATCATTGGTATCTATTGGATCTTTAGCGTCTAACAGATACGCGGTAATTGTTCGCCGATCAATGGGGTTACTATTCGTTTTCCCCCAATGGCACTTTTCATCACCACTTTGGAAGGATGCTCTGCAGTGATCTCACCAATGCACATGGCATGTTTTCCCTTGCTGTTCAATTGCATAAGGGCCACGGCCTCCTTAGCCACCTCGGCCGCCACAAACACCATAAACACCCCTTCATTGGCCACATACAAGGGGTCCAACCCTAAAATTTCACAGGCGGCCGCCACTTGATTGTCCAAAGGAATGTTAGCCTCATGGATTAAAATTCCGGCTTGCGTATCCGTGGCTATTTCTGAAAGCACACTGGCGACCCCACCCCTGGTAGGGTCACGAAAAAGATGGATTTTTTCCCCAAAGACATCCAACAAATCCTTCACCAATCCATTCAAATTTGTGGTATCGCTTGTTATGGCCGATTCAAACTCAAGCCCTTCGCGTTGCGACATTATGGCCATTCCGTGCTGGGCCACTGGTCCGCTCAGGATAATTTTATCCCCAACCTGCACATTTTGGGTCGAAATTTGGGCTTTTGGATGCACTTCACCAAAGCCCGTGGTATTGATAAAGATCTTATCTCCCTTACCCCGTTCAACCACCTTGGTGTCTCCGGTAATGATCTGTACCCCGCACCCATCCGCCGTGTGCTTGATGGATTGGACAATTTTACCAAAATCCTCCATGGACAAGCCTTCTTCCACCACAAAGGCCAAGGATAGGTATTTGGGTATGGCCCCGCACATGGCCACATCATTAACGGTTCCGTTTACCGCCAATTCGCCAATATTTCCCCCTTTGAAAAAAATGGGCGATACCACAAAACTATCCGTGGAAACAGCAATTTTTCCTTCAATCTCAATTACGGAGCCATCATGTTTTTGATCCAAGTACGGATTGCCTAAGGTTTTGAAAATGATGTTGTCCAAGAGTTCCCTGGTCATAGCCCCCCCACTACCATGCCCCAAATTGATGGCTTCATAGCCTAAATCGGTTACCTTCATAGCTTATTGCGTAATTGTTTCGTTGGAAAAATGGTAATAGGCCGCACAGGCCCCTTCCGAAGAAACCATGGGTGCCCCCATGGGGTTTCTCGGCGTGCATTTTTTTCCAAATTGTTCACATTCATTCGGTTTTTTAATGCCCCTTAAAATAGCACCGGCCATACATTCCGATTGTTCACCATACCCGCTATCACTGAGCTTATACTTGGCCTCCGCATCAAAATCCTGGAATGCCTTTTTAAGCCGATAACCGCTATTGGGAATTTCACCAATGCCCCGCCATTCACGGTCACCTACCTCAAAAACGGTTTCAATCACCTTTCTTGCGGCCAAATTACCCGCTTCCCTTACCACGCGAGCGTATTGGTTTTCAACAAAATGTTGGCCAGCTTCCAGTTGGCATAGGGCAAGATAGATTCCCTGCACCAGATCCAAAGGCTCAAAACCTGTGACCACTATCGGTATTTTATATTTTTTGGCAATGGGCCTGTATTCTTTATACCCCATAATGGTACAGACATGACCGGCCCCCAAAAACGCATCAATGTTGCAGAATTCGTCATCCAATATAGCCGTCATGGCGGGCGGTACCAACACATGCGAAACCAAAACGGAATAATTTTTCAATCCCTCTTTTTGGGCATGCAGCACCGATAGTGCATTGGCAGGGGCCGTGGTCTCAAAACCAACGGCAAAAAAGACCACTTGTTTATCGGGGTTTTCCCTAGCAATTTTTACCGCTTCCAATGGTGAATATAAAATCCGTAAATCCCCTCCATCCGCTTTGGCCTGCAAGAGGCTTTTTTTAGTACCCGGAACCCGGATCATATCACCGAACGAACAAACAATGGCATCATTTTCCAGAAGCTCCACCGCTTTATCAATAAGACTTTTGGGGGTGACGCAGACAGGACACCCTGGTCCATGGATCATCTGTACCTGTTCCGGAAGCATCGCTATCAATCCATTTTTCACCAAACTATGGGTCTGTCCGCCGCAGATTTCCATGATCTTCCATGTCTGGGTCACCTTTTTTTCAATAAGTCCCAGGTATTTATGGGTCGCCTCTAGGTTTCTATATTCACTGAGATACTTCATAATTCGTTTTTTAAATGCAGGTGGTACATGATTTGGCCAAAGGAAATATTCTCATCGTTAGGACTTAAGTTACGATTAAAAAACAATTCATAGGAATCCCCGGCCATTTCCAGGAGCATATCGATCAGCACCGTGTTTTGAAAAACGCCACCGCTCAATGCAATTTTTGTCATCTTCTGCCAATCGGCCACCTGAAATACCAAACGACCCAATGTGTATAAGAAGTTCAGGATGATCTTTTCCTTCCCCAAGCCCCTTTTTACATCGAGGCAAACATTTTTAAGAAGTTGATGAGTGGGTATGCCACCTTGAGGCGAAAGCTCACAATAGGGTGTGCATTCGTGCAGGTCATAATCAAAAACACTATTCTCCAATAAAATGGCCGCTTCCCCTTCATAACTGTTGTAATCACAGATACCCAAAGCTGAAGCCACGGCATCAAACAACCTACCGACCGATGATGTTTTTAAGTTGTTCCTTTCTTTTAAAGTTTGATAGATTGATAGTTCTTCCGTTGAAAATTTTTCCATCAACAGATTCTGTAGTTCGCCATAGGCCAGTGAAAAAAGGGAAAGCCTTGGTTCTTTGGCCATTTTATCGCCCGCCAGCCAATCAAAATAATCAAAATGGGCCACCCGATGCATCTCATTTTTCGTGTAGGCAAAAAATTCCCCGCCCCAGATCTGTTGGTCATCCCCATAGCCCGTGCCATCCCAGATCACACCCAAAATGGGTTCCTCGTTTTTAAAAAGTCCATGTTCTCCCAAAACGGAAGCAAAATGGGCCTTGTGGTGCTGTATCAAAAAAATTTCTGCTTGCAACGATTTGGCCATTTCCTTGCCAAATTGCGTACTCTGGTATTGGGGATGGCCATCGACCAAGATAACTTCCGGAGATTGTTCAAAGAGTTCGGTGAATTGGGATACAACTTGCCCAAAGCGTTCATACACATCAAAATGGTCTAGGTTGCCCAGATACTCACTCACATACAAATAATCGTTGGGAACAAAAGCCACTGTACTCTTTAAATGTGCCCCAAGGGCCATTAGCCTTTTAGAGGTCTTTGGCTGTAGTGAATGCACGTTAGGGGCATAGCCCCGAGAGCGTCTAAAAACCACTTTTTGTGCATATTTAGAACTGAACTTGACCACGGAATCATCCTGTGGATGAATAATTTCGAGCTCATGATGTAGCCAATAATCCGCAACCGATGCCAAAGCCACATTGGCCCTTGCCACAGAACTTATAATGGGTGAACCGTGTAGGTTGCCACTTGTCGCCACAATGGGCGCACCCATTTCCTTGGCCAGCAACTCCAAAATACCCGAGTACGGAAGCATAATGCCCAACTGATTAAGGCGGGGGGCTATTGCTGAAATAGCCAAGTTTCCCTTAAAATCTTTGCTTTGCACAATGACAATGGGGCGCTCTGGCGAGGTAAGTACACTTTCCTGCTCTGGGTCTATCGTTATATGCTTTTTAAGCAATTCCAAATCGGGGTAGAGGATGGCAAAGGGTTTTTGGGGCCTTCTCTTTCTGGCCCGCAATCGTTGTACCGCTTCCTGATTAGCTGCATCGCAACACAGCAAATACCCGCTTGTGTTTTTAACGGCAATGATCAAACCTTCGCCCAACAACCTTTTTAACTCCTTAAAAATATTCCCATGGGCCAACCGTACTTTTTCACCTTCGTTATCGGTCAACCAAAGTTGTATGCCACATTTGCCGCAGGAATTTGTCTGGGAGTGAAAACGTCTATTTTTTGGGTCGGTATACTCGTTCATGCAATCGTCACACATGGCAAAGCTACCCATGGCCGTATGGTTACGCTCAAACGGAAAGGTCTTTGTTATGGCCCATCTGGGGCCACAGTGCACACAGGTGATGAAGGGATAGTGGTATCTCCTGTTCGATTCATCGGCCAGTTCTTCTTTACAGGCATCGCAAATAGCAAGATCAGGGGTCAACGGCAAGTTCAGTCTTGCCAATTTTTTTGATGGGATGATTTGAAACCCATCGAACTTCTGAAACTCAATTTCCTCAACGAAATGCTTGTCAATCCTAGCGACACTTGGCGGATTCGCCATTAATTCCGCGATGAAGCCATGGGTTTTTTCCTTGCTGCCAGACAGGTGGATGACCACCCCATGTTCATTGTTGGAAACCGTACCGGCCAACCCAAATTGTTGGGCCAAATTGTAGACAAATGGTCTAAAACCTACCCCCTGCACCTGACCCGTTATGGTTATTTTATGGGAATAGCTCAACTTATGTGGTGGTTGCATGTAACTTTTGGGCAAGTTCCAAAATTTGGTCTATGGCCTTGGGAATCACTTTTTCAACCTTTTGGGATAATTGCACCGTCATGGGAGTCACCTCTTCAATAGATATGGTCAACAAGTGCATATCGGGTTTGGTGTCCATCAGGTATACGGCCTCAATCATATCTTTTAACCCCACATCATGTACGCTTAAGGCAGAAGGAAAATCAGAGGCAAACTGCGGTTTGATCATGGATAGGCTTCCCGCTTTTTGTCCATCCATCGTGGCATCAACAAAAATGATGTTCTTATAGGCCTCAAAACAATTGAGCAACAGAAAACCACCCGTTCCCCCATCCAAAATATCTACATAAAAGGGCAGTTCATGGCTTTCCATTGCCTGGATGAGATGTACGCCTATGCCCTCATCACCCATAAGATAGTTGCCTACCCCCAATACCAAGATCTTATCGGATTTGTCTTTTTCAAAAAAGTAGGCATCACTACTGACCGCCTTGGGTATTTTATTTGAATGGGTCATTTACCAACGAACAATTTTTTTAAGACTATTCGGCCAACTCTGGCGTGGGCTCTTCAATAACTTCATCAGCTTCTTCTTGTACAATACGCTCCTCCCTCACAAATTTATACCCACTGAACATGGCAGATACTTCCCCGCGTCCCTCAAGCCAATCATGATAGAATACCAGATAGACATGGACCAAGACAAACAAAATGAACAGCCAAGTAGCGGAATGGTGAATGGTCCTGACCATAAATTCACCACCAAAAAAAGCTGGCACCCAACCGAACATGTCTGGTAACCACCAGCCTGACATGGAGGAATAGAGGCCAAAACCGGTAAAGACCTGCACCAAGGCCAAAAGGAACATTACAATGTAAGAGAAGCCGGCAGCACTATTGTGCCCAATACTCACATTTTTGGCATTCGGATCCTTCTCATTAGCCAAGAAAAGATCCACTTTGACCACATTAAGAAAGTTACGCCACGCCTTTTTGCTAATGGGCCATACGGCTTTCCAACTGGCAAATTTATTCCCCATAAAAGCCCAGTACAACCTCAAGATCATGGTGAAAAAGAAAATATAGGCCGCAGTAAAATGGATGAACCTCACCGTGCCAAACCAGTAGATTTCACTTGCCTCTGCATTGGACATGATTGCAGGTGGATTGGCCATGATCAAACCGGTAGCGACCAAAGCGGTTACCGCAAATGCATTTACCCAATGAAAAATACGAACGGGCAGTTCCCAAATATATACACGTCTATACGTCCTGGTTTTCATCTGTTTAATATTTTATTTTTTATAGCTCAGATGTAATTCGCCATTAACCTTTTTTGGATTCTTATCAACTTGAGTGTTATGGCTCATTTAAAAATCATTTTTTCTATAGGTCACAACTCGAAATGTTCTGCACTTGAGAGATGTGATTTCCTTGGGGATCGTACAAATGCACCGCACAGGCAATGCAGGGATCAAAGGAATGAATGGTCCTGATGATTTCCAAGGGTAGTTCGGGATCGGCCACTGGGGTATCCAGTAGGGTTGATTCGTAAGCGGAACGTTGTCCTTTGGGATCTCTTGGCGATGCGTTCCAGGTTGAAGGCACTACCAACTGATAATTCTCGGTTTTTCCGTCTTTGATCTTGATCCAATGGGCCAACGAACCCCTGGGAGCCTCTGAAAAACCGACTCCTTTGGATTCGGCTGCCCAAGATTCGGGTGCCCATTTGTCGGTATTGGCCATTCGGGTATCCCCATTTTTGATGTTCGTCAAAAGGGTCTCATAGAATTCCATGGTCCAATTGGCCACCAATTGGGACTCCAGCCCTCTGGCAGCGGTCCTTCCTAAAGTAGAGAACAGTGCATCAACAGGAACATCCAAATGGGCCAAAGCTCCGTTTACGATTTCCTGTATCTCTTTGTTCCCCCTGGCATAACCCACCAAAAGTCTGGACAAAGGCCCTACTTCCATGGGTTTACCACGCCAACGCGGGGTCTTTATAAAACTGTATTTCTTGCTTACATCCAAATGTTCATAGGGGGGTTTAGGACCGGAATACTTAATATTGGTCTCGCCATCCCAAGGGTGTCTGCCCTGATCTTTTCCTTCGGCATAATCATCGTACCACGAATTGTTGATGAATTCTGCAATGTCCTCATTACGGTGGTCCACATCATATACTTTGGACAGGTCCCTGTTCAAAATAACCCCTTGCGGGAATTTAAAGCTGGAAACATCTGAATATCCATTGGTGGGGAAATCACCATACGACATGTAGTTACCAAAACCTTTGCCAATGGCGCCCCAATCCTTATAGAAAGAGGCGATGGCCAACAGATCGGGAATATAAACCTGATCAACAAACTCCTTGCCCTCTTCCAGCAATCGACCCACATAGGCGAGACGCTCAGCATTTAGGCCTCCCGGGTTTTCGGTATTGATGGCACAGGCCATGCCCCCTACCAAATAGTTGGGATGAGGATTTTTACCGCCAAAGATGGTGTGCACCTTTACGATTTCCTTTTGCCATTCCAAAGCCTCTAAATAATGGGCCACGGCCAAAAGATTTACCTCTGGGGGCAATTTCATCTGCGGGTGTCCCCAATAGCCATTGGCAAAAATGCCCAACTGACCACTTTCCACGAATTTGGTAATCCGTTTTTTGATGTCTGAAAAATACCCGGGGGAACTTTTGGGCCAATTGGATATGCTCTGCGCAATTTCTGATGTTTTAACTGGATCGGCCTTTAATGCATTGACCACATCTACCCAATCCAAGGCATGCAAATGGTAAAAATGGACTACATGGTCGTGCATGTAAAGCACCCCTTCCATAATGTTCCTTACCATTTCGGCATTTGGCGGAATCTCTATACCCAATGAATCTTCAACAGAGCGTACCGAGGCCAGTGCATGTACCGTGGTACAGACACCACAGGCCCGTTGCACAAAAGCCCAAACATCCCTGGGATCCCTTCCCTTTACAATATTTTCAAGACCACGTACCATGGGGCTTGAACTATAAGCATCGCTGATCTTACCATCTTTGACCTCAACCTCGATCCTAAGGTGGCCTTCTATTCTGGTAATGGGGTCTACTACTATTCTATTTGCCATGATGTCCGTCTTAAATTTCCAATTTGCTTTCGTTGTGCTTTCCTTTTGAGATATTGTCCTCAAGCTCTTTTCTTTTGGATATATTGGCCGCTACGGCATGTACGGCCAAGCCACCTGCCACAACACCTGCGGCCACTTTGCCAATGGTATCGGCAGAACTTTCTATACCAAAGCCCGCCAGACCGGTCATTCGTTCATAGAATGGGCCATTGTCCCAAAAGCCCTCTTCGCTACAACCAATGCATCCGTGACCAGATTGGATAGGGTAACTGACCCCATTGTTCCATTTTATGGTACCACAAGAGTTATAGGTCATTGGTCCCCTACAGCCTACTTTGTAGAGGCAATAGCCATCCTTGGCATTTTGATCATCAAAGGTTTCGGCAAAAAGACCGGCATCGTAATACGGTCTTCGGTAACAACTGTCATGAACCCTTTTGGCGTAGAATGCCTTTGGTCTACCTAGGCCATCCAACTCCGGTAATCTGCCAAATGTGATCACATGAACAATAATACCCGCCATGACCTCACCAATGGGTGGACAACCGGGAACCCGGATAATGGGTTTGTCCTTTATTATTTTATGAATGGGCGTTGCCTCTGTTGGATTCGGATATGCTGCTTGTACACAACCGTTTGAGGCACAACTGCCCCAGGCTATAATCGCTTTGGCCCCTTCAGCCGCCTCGAGCAAATGTTCTTTGGCTGATTTTCCGGCAATACAACAATAGTTGCCATCATCACCTAAAGGAACAGACCCTTCTACACAGAGAATATATTCCCCATGGTATTTTTCCATGGTGGACTTTTTGGCTGCTTCGGCCTGATGACCTGCTGCGGCCATGAGCGTTAAGGTATAGTCCAGTGAAATCTTGTCCAAGATAATATCTGCAACAATAGGGTGGTCGGATCGTATGAACGATTCACTGCAGCAGGTGCACTCTTGGTAGTGCTCCCAAATTACAGGAATCCTAAAAGTGGTTTCCAATGACTTGGCCACTTGGCCGACCATAGAGGATTCCAATCCCATATAGGCCGCAATATAGGTGGCGAACTTCATAAAATCCCTACGGCTATAGCCGTGCTTGATAATGCTATCGTAATAGGTCTCTTGAACCCGTTTATCGGTTGCCATGATGAATAATTTGTTTATTTAGTTAATGTAGTACCCCGTTGAAGGTGGCTGAATTTAGCTATCTTGAAAGCTGTAAAAAATGACATATATCATTTTTTTAACGTTTTTATTTAATTATCCTTGATTTTTTATATGTTTTATTAAATTATTTATAATCATTCTAAATGCATGAGCTATCGGTTGCTTTGGGAATCGTGAGAATCGCAGAAGAAGAAACCAAAAAGGCCCACGCCAACAAGGTTGAAACCATAGAACTGGAAATTGGGACCTTGGCAGGAATTGTCTTTGATGCCTTGAATTTTGTATGGCCCTCGGCCGTAAAGGATACGGTGCTCGAAAATGCCTCGCTCCAGATAAACGTCATCAAGGCCAAAGGCAAATGCATTGATTGTGATACCATCTTTGATATGGAACAACTCTATGACTCCTGTCCAAAATGCAAGAGCAATTTTAAGGGAATCATACAAGGAAAGGAACTAAGGGTAAAAGCATTGGAAGTCGTCTAACTCTAAAACAATATAACTATGTGCGGAACATGCGGTTGTGGCAACGTAAGGAACGGTGTTGCCCTATCAAATTCACATGAATCAAATGGTCACCACCACCATCATGACCATGACCACCACCATCATGACCATGGTCACGACCATGCACATCGCAAAACGGTTGTAGAGGTAGAGCAAGATGTACTTCGCCACAACGACATCAATGCAGCCAGGAACCGGGGCTATTTTGAGGCCAAGAACATTTTTACCCTTAACCTGGTCAGTTCACCGGGATCAGGCAAAACCGCTTTGCTGGAACGTACCTTGGCCGATTTAAAAAACGACATCTCCTTTTATGTGATCGAGGGTGATCAGCAGACCACCAACGATGCCGATAGAATAGCCGCCCTTAACATTCCCGTGGAACAAATAAATACCGGAACAGGATGCCATCTGGAGAGCGATATTGTCTATGATGCCGTTAAGAAACTGGACATTGCAAATGATTCTGTATTGCTCATAGAAAATGTGGGCAATCTGGTCTGTCCCGCAATGTTTGACCTGGGCGAAAGCAAAAGAGTGGTCATCATCAGTATCACCGAGGGCACGGACAAACCCATTAAATATCCTGATATGTTCCACACCTCCGACATCTGCATCATCAACAAAATTGATCTGTTGCCCTATTTGGATATTGATCTGGAACAGTTGAAGCAATATGCCCTAAAAGTGAATCCTAAACTGCAGTTTTTTGAACTATCGGCCACCAAGGGCGATGGTATGTCTACTTGGTATGATTGGCTCAAGGAAAATATGGTAACGAACGTAGCGGCAACCAAGATCAACAACGTATAAATCCATGTGTCTCTCCATACCAGGAAAATTAATAGAAATCACCCGCCAGTTGGACGAAACCTTTCGATCCGGCAAAGTCTCGTTTGATGGTGTCATTAAAGAAGTTTCGCTCACCTTGGTGCCCGAAGCCAACATTGGCGATTATGTCTTGGTACACGTAGGTGCCGCCATTAGTGTCGTGGATGCGGTTGAAGCGAAGAAAACCTTTGAAATATTACAACAACTCGGCGAGTTGGATGACCTGAACCCTTCCGAAAACGATAAGCACGACCCCTAGTTTGCCTTATTTTAAGCTTTCAAAAGACGAGATTACATTTCCACCGGCCTATTTTGCCGACAATGAAGGACTGGTGGCCGTTGGCGGGGACATGTGTGCCAAACGCCTATTGCTTGCCTACCATAACGGTCTCTTTTACTGGCACTTTCCCTTAAAACACCTAAAGTGGTGGTCACCAGACCCAAGAACGGTGATCCAATTGGATTCATTTGAATTTCCCGAGAGCAGTTACAAAAGCTTACAACAGAACTTTCAGCTAAGCTTCGATACTAATTTTGAACAGTTGCTCAGGGAATGTCAGGCCCAATACAACATAAAGGACCAAATGGGGCATGCATGGTTGGCAGAACGTGCCTTTAGGACATTTATGCAATTGCACCAAGAGGGATGGGCACATTCCATAGAGGTTTGGAATGACAATGACCTCATTGGCGGCCTATTTGGGGTGGGGTATGGAACGCTTTTTTGGGGTGAGTACGCTTTTGAAAAAGAAAAGGGGGCCAAAAAATTTGCGCTTCTTTCTTTACTAAAAAGCCTAAAAGAAAAAGGGTTTCAATTAATTGATGCGCAGAAACCCACTTTTTTTGTTGAGGGTATTGCCTATGACGAGCTTTCAAGAATGGCCTATCTGGGCCTGACCAAAGAAAATGCATCGGCAAGTGCTGATCCAATGCTTATGTTTTAATTTTTTTGATATGTCGAATTTGTTTGAGCAACACCTGAACACCGCCAACGCCTTATTACAGGAAAATGATGTGATGGCCTCCATAGAATATTATGATAAGGCACTCCAAATGGCACCTTCCCCAAAGGAGAAAATTGATTTGCACAACACTTTGGGCAAATTGTATCAAAGCACAAAAAATCCAGAAAAAGCGATTGCGGCATTTGAACAATCCGTTTTGCTTTACGGCACTTCGGCTAACGATAAACCAAGCCCAGATCAAGCTGCCGTATACAATAACTTGGGGGCACTCTATCTTTTGACCGATCTAAAAAAATCCATTGCCAACTTTGCAAAGGCTTTACAGACATATGGCCTAATGGCAGAAGCTGGCCGTGAAATTGCCCCGGTATATTTGGGCAACACCCATTTTGCCATCGCCGGGGCCCATATGCAAAAAAAGAACATCCATTTGGCCAAAAAGCACTTTAAGGAGGCGATACAATATTTTGAGAAATCTACAGGGGAAGATCATGAAACCCTAAAAGCCAGTTCCTATTACAATTTGGGCAATTTGTATACGGATGAATTTAACCTGTATGATGCCAAGACCAGTTACACAAAGGCGCTATTGGCCTATAATGCGGCCATGGCCAACGATCTTACAAGGCTACAACCCTATGTGGCCGCAACCCACAACAATCTCGGAATCACCTTCAAGTCATTGGGGAATCCCCAAAAAGCATTGGACCATTTTAATTTGGCATTGGATCACTATCTGGAATTGGCCCTGAACAATCCCCATAATTTTTTACCCTTTGTAGCGGCCACCCATAACAGCATAGGCATACTATATGGTGAAAAAAAGGACGTTGAACGTGCCATTGACCACATAGAAAAAAGCTCGGTAATCTATGACGGATTACTAAAGGAAAATCTTGTGGAATACACCCACTATTGGGGTACTTCGCTCCATAACTTGGGACTGTTCCATCTTGAGCTTAAGAATATTGAGGAATCTGAAGGCTATTTTCTGAAGGCCCTGAAAATCCGTAAAAGCCTTGCCCAACAAGAACCACAGGCATTCAACGCAGATGTTTGCGCCACCAGCTTAAACCTGGTGGAACTCTATCAGGCACAAATGGAAATCAACATTGATATGACGCTTAAGACAGATTGTTTGGACCTGTTGGACGATATTGACCGGAGATTGGCAAAATTTGACACCAAAATTCCTGTGTTGAAGACCATGAAAAGTGACTGTCACTATTACCGGGGTTATTTTAATGCCATTACCAAGGAAAAACTTACGGTACAGTCCTGCTTAAAAAAAGGGGATGCCCTTACAGAAGAAATCAATTCGACCATCATACCTACTGAAAAACTTGTTTTTCAAAATCAAATAGTGACGCTTTTGGAGGAATCCTTGAGGGGTTTTCCGGACCATGCCTCATTAAAGAACGATCTGGTCCTTGCCTACAACAATCTGGCCTGGCTACACATAAGGACAAAAAAATATGCCCAAGCCGAGTCCATCATCAAAAAGGCCATGGAACTGAACCAACCCCACAACCCCCTTCTGTGCAATTTGGCACATGCTTATCTCCTACAAGGACGCGTTGCGGAAGCCAAATCTCTTTATGCCCAATTACTCCATAAGGAAAACAGCGAAAAAGATTTCTTTAAAACGGTTATTCAAAAAGATGTAAACACCCTAAAAAAGGACGGGGCCAACAACAAGAGCATAGCAGAAATCAACAAAATACTTAAAGGGTATTAAGGACTAGGGCATTCATTATGCAATGTCTAGATATTTGCGTGTTGGCAACGTCTTTATTCAATAAGAAATCTCGAAATCCACCCGGCCAATTCAAACTCATTTAGTCCTTTAATTCGGGGCTGACACTATACCAAATGTTCCTCATAAATATTGGAAATCAAATTTTCAATAAGATTTTCCACTAGGGGTTTTTCATAAACCCCATCCATTCCTGAATCTTTAGACAACACTTTGACCTCTTCGTTTATAAACCCTGTGAGTCCAAAAATTGGAATGCCCACACCTTTGTCCCTCATTTGTTTTACCATATCATACCCACTCATTCCGGGCATATTGATATCTGTAAAAATCAGGTCTGGCTGTATGGCATCTACCTCTTTAAGTAGGGTTTCAGCATCTTCGAACATGATAATTTTGCTTCCCATTCTGTTGAAAACCCGCTCGGAAAGGGTACGCATCATAATATCATCGTCCACCAAAACAATCTTACAATATTTAGCTTCAGAACAGTTTAGATGTTGATCGGCATCACTTGATCCATACGCTTGGGCTGCCAAAACTTTAATAGGCAACTTTATGGTAAAGCAGGATCCCCTACCAACTTCGCTTTCTATTACAACTTGAGCCTTATGGGCATCCAATATCTTTTTGACTATCATGAGCCCAAGACCTGTGCTTTTTTCGCCAGCCGTTGGTTTTACCGAAGTCTTGGTAAATGGGTCGAACAAAAGGTCTATTTCATTTTCAGGAATTCCCTGTCCTTGATCTTGAACCGATAGCACCAAAGCACCATCTTTTTGGTAGGCCTCCAAACAGATGAAAGTCTTGGGATGTGAAAATTTTATAGCATTGGTAATCAGATTATTTAGCACCTGATTGATTTTATTCTTGTCAAATGCCGTCTGCAGGTTACCTATCTCAATTTTCCCCTCCAATTTAATATCCTTCTTATCGGCAAAGACCTTATTGAACTGAAGGTTGGTATTCAAAAATTGTTGAACATCGACCATTTCTTCTTCCAATTCAACAACACCAGATTCAATTTTGCTTATATCCAAAAAGTCGTTGACCAAATTTTGTGCAAACCTGGACGAAACAAAGATGTTCTCCATCTCTTGAACCCTTTCCGGATCGCTTTGGGTACTTTTCATTTCGGTAAGCAACGACTTGGCATAAAACTCTATGATCGTCAACGGATTTCTTATATCATGGGCCGCAATGCCCAAAAACTTGTTCTTAAGCTGGTTCAAATGGTCCAGTTCTTGGTTTTGAAGCTCAAGTTTTCGTTTTTGGTGGTAGAGGGTAACAAAAATGTCAACTTTGGCAGAAACAATATCCGCGTCCAAAGGTTTGTAGAGGTAATCGACCGCCCCTTCCGAATAGCCCTTGATCACGTATTTTTTTTCTTTATTGATGGCCGTTGCAAAGATTACCGGAACGTGTTTGGTATTTTTTCTGCTCCTAAACACTTCAACAAACTCAAAACCATTCATTTCTGGCATCTGAACATCGGTGATGACCAAGGCAAACTCATGTTTTCTGGCCAATTTCAATGCTTCATTGCCACTGGTGGCTGAAAATATTTCTCGATCTTCATCTTCTATGATCTGTTCCAATGAGTAAAGATTCTCAACCAGATCATCCACAATAAGGATTTTTGCCTTCTCCATTTCAAAAATATTTAGCTGCCGTGTCATAAATCTCACTTGCATTGACTATGTGGTCTACCCGGTCTACAGCCTCAATGGCCGCTCCGGGCATTTTCTTTGCAAATGCTTCGCTCGGTTTTTGCACGATTATTTTTCCTTTTCTTTTTGATACCCATTTTGCCCCATTGGCCCCATCTTCATTGGCTCCACTCACGATTATGGCGATCAATCTTTCTTTAAGGTGGTATGAAAATGATTCTAGGGATACGTCTGCTGATGGTCTAGAGAACATGATCTTTTCACTCATATCCAGGGAGAGCATCAGGTCTTTTTCCAAAATGCAATGATAATCGGCCGGCACTACATGGATACAACCGCTATGCAGCCCTAAACCATGTTCTATGGCCCTGACCTCAACCTTTGCCTTATTCTTAAAGTACTTCACCAAATTATCCTGTCCGTATCGTTTTCTATGCAACAGCACCACTATGGCCACATTATCCTCTGGTTTAACCTTTGTGAGAAAACACTCCAGCACATCCATGGATCCCGCAGAACCACAGAAAAGAACCACCTTAAAAGGTTTTTGTTCATTGCCTTTTCCTATATATCTTGAGTTTCCCATTTATTACTTCCAATTCGTCCGAAACATTCGAAAAAATGGCGCTTTCCTTTGCGCCCAACACCAAATATCCTCTTGGCACCAAACTGTCAATGAACAATCGCAATACCTTATTTTGTTGTTCTGTAGTGAGGTAGATAAAGACATTACGGCACATAATCATATGCATTTGGTTAAAGGAACGACCATTGATGAGATTATGCTTGGTAAACACCATGTTCCTGCTTAAATCATTCTTCATTTTTGCCTTACCATAGTTTACCACATAGTAATCTGATAAGGACAATTCGCCACCAGATCTAATGTAATTGGTAGAATATCCCTTCATTTCCTTGAGGTCATAGATTCCTTTTTTTGCCTGTTCCAAAACCTCTGAATTGATATCGGTACAGTATTGGACCGACCTTCTCAACAATCCGCTCTCTTTTAATAAAATGGCCATGCTTTGGGGCTCCTGTCCCGAAGAACAGCCTGCATGCCAAATATTTACCCTGGGATAGGTTTCCAATACATTGAAGACCTCTTCTTTTAGAAATTTAAAAACGTGGTAATCCCTAAACATCTCCGTGGTATTCACCGACAATTCATTGACCAAATCATCAACACATAGGTCCCTATTGGCCAAAAAGTACTTAAATGCGGTAAACGTCTCACAATCTTTGAGCCCCATAAGTCGCAACACCCTTCGGCGTAAAGACTCCCTGGCATATCCTGAAAAATCCAACCCATAAAGGTTATCCGATATCTCAATGAATTCGTTCAATTCATTCTCTGTAATTTCCATTAACGCTTGCATCAATTGTATAACCAAACTTTTAAAAGTGATAATAACTTTTCCACATCAACGGGTTTGGACATGTAATCACTTACCCCTGCTTCCAAACATTTTTCACGGTCGCCCTTCATGGCTTTCGCCGTCAATGCTATAATTGGAAGTTTGCCATGGCCCATATTCCTGATTTTTTTGGTTGCCTCATATCCGTCCATAACGGGCATCATGATATCCATCAAAACGGCATCAAACTCCCCATTCTTTACGGCTTCAACTGCTTCTGCACCATTAGTGGCCACGGTAATATCAACTTGTTGTTCCTCCAAAACAGTTTCAAGGGCATAGATGTTTCTCATATCATCATCTACCAGAAGTATTCGTTTTCCTTTGATGATGTCTTCCGAATTGAACTCCTTTGGGGGCAAAACGGCATATTCTGGCTGTGTTTGGTTAAGCATGTTCAAAAAGAGTTCGGTCTCTTCAGATAGTCGGTCATAAGATTTTGCGGTCTTTAACACCACGGAAGTATCCTTATACCGTTCTATCTGCTTTAATTCCTTACTGGTCAAATCACGACCGGTAAACACGATGATGGGCACTTCTTTTTTCATTGTCTTGAGTTCCCCCAACAACTCAATACCATCCTTATCTGGCAAACCAAGATCTAGAACAACCAGATCTGGCTGTTTGCTTTGGAAAAGTTTTCTGGCCTCACTTGCATTTTTTGCGGAAACAGGTTCCAAATTTTTGCCATTGACCATTTCTTGAAGGGCCCTATTGTTATGCTCATCATCTTCCACAATGAGCACTTTCTTCAATACTCCCCCATCAATGTTCTTTGAAATAATTGAAAAGGTATCTTCCAACTTGTCGGCCGTAATTGGTTTCACCAAATATTCAACAGCGCCCATTTTAAGTCCGAGGTCGGTTTTGTCTACACCAGACATAATATGGACCGGTATATGCGCAAACTCTTTACTGGCCTTTAGCTTTTTAAGTACGGTCCAACCATCCATTACGGGCAGTTGCATATCTAAAATAACGGCATTGGGCAAATACGTTTCAATATGCTGCAACGCACGGTCCCCTTGATCTGTAACGAGCACTTTAAAATCATTTTCCCTGGCTTGATCCAAAAGGATCTTAGCAAACTGAAGATCATCTTCAACAATCAAAAGCACTTTGTCGCCTTCCTGCAACTGGTCTCTGTCATCGGCGATTACTGCCTCCAATTTTTCACCAACTGTTTTTTGCTCCACCGTTGGTTCAACTGGGTCATTGGTTTCTTCTTTCTGTTTTTTGATACTATGGTCAGACTCCTTGTAATCAACACTTTGCACTGCCAATTCTGTCTTGTTTTGTTTCCCAATTTCTTCAGCAGCGTCAAGCGGTAAGAATATACTGAAGGTAGAGCCTTTGCCCAACTCACTCTCCACAAAGATTTCTCCTCCCAAGAGCTTTACCAATTCTTTTGAGATATTCAATCCGAGTCCCGTACCTCCATATTTCCGCTGGGTGGTTCCATCTTCTTGAACGAAGGCTTCAAAAATGCTGTCCAATTTATCATTGGAGATACCAATGCCGGTATCGATTACAGAAATCTGCAGAACGTGCTCCTGCTTTAAAAGTGATGAGCTTGTAAATTTTGAAAGAGCCTTACGCTTTGCAAACTCCAACGTTACCGTACCATCAGCATCGGTAAACTTGAAGGCATTACTGAGCAAGTTCTTGACCACTTGGTTCAACCTTTGCTTGTCGGTATTGATATGTTCCGGTAGGGATTCATCTACTTCCAAAACAAAATTCACCTTTTTATCCTCTGCTTGGGCAACAAATGTCTTTTTGGTGTCCTCGGCATAGGATCGTAAGTTATGCGATGCTATGGCCAATTCTATCTTGCCCGATTCCACCTTGGCCAAATCAAGCACCTCATTGATCAAACTCAGCAAGTCTTCACCAGATTTATTAATGATCTGGGCAAACTCAATCTGCTTTTCGGTCAAATTTTTGGTCTTATTGCCCTGTAGCAGTTTTGAAAGTATAATGACACTGTTCAAAGGTGTCCTAAGCTCATGTGACATGTTGGCCAAGAACTCAGATTTGTACTTACCGCTTTTCTCGAGTTCATCGGTCTTGATTATCAAGGCGGCTTGGGCCTGCTCCAACGCTGAATTTTTTTCTACGGTTTCCAGATGTTGCTCTTCAAGCTGTTGGGCGCGCTCCTCTAAAAGTACGTTGGCCTTTTCAAGCTCTTCCTGTTGCTGTCGCAACTCTTCTTCGGAAGCCTGTAACATATTGGCCTGCTTGGTCAACTCTTCGTTGGAGACCCTAAGTTCTTCCTCTTGAGCCTCCACCACTTCTTTTTGTTTTTGAATCTCTAGCTGAAATTCTTTCTGCTCGGTAATGTCTACGGCTATTTTCAGGACCTTGTAGGGCTTGCCCTCTACATCAAGTATGGGATTGTATGAAGCTTGGATCCAAATGGGGTTTTTATCTTTTCCCACTCTCTCAAACTCTCCCTGTTTAAACGTGCCCTGTTGAAAGCCTTTCCAAAACTCCTTGTATTCCCCAGTTTTGGCATAGGTGTTTTTTACGAACATTCTATGGTGTTTCCCCTTCACCTCTTCCAAAGTATAGCCCATTAGCTTCAGAAAAATATCATTGGCCTTTAGTACTTTTCCTTCCATATCAAACTCTACGGCTACATTTGAACGGTTGATGGCCATCATCTGGTTGTTTATTTCAATGGATAGGCGCTCGGTCTTCATTTGCTGCCTTTTCTGTTCTGAGACATCAACAGCGACCTTGAGTACTTTATATGGCTTACCGTCCACCCCAAGTATGGGGTTGTAGGAACCTTGGATCCAGATGGGCTCGTTATCTTTTCTTTTTCGTTCAAACTCCCCTTGCTTGAACATTCCCCGTTTAAGGTCTTTCCAGAAATCCTTGTACGCTGTTGACTTTGAATACGCAGTATTGACAAAAATTTTGTGGTGTTTTCCTTTGATCTCATCCAAGGTATATCCCATAAAATCCAAGAAAATATCATTGGCGGTCAACACCTTGCCATCAAGATCAAACTCTATGGCCGCATTTGAACGGTTGATGGCCGTCATCTGATTGTTGATCTCTATGGAGAGTTCTTCGGTCTTGGTTCTTTCCACAACTCCTTTGATGATAATGCCAATAGATTGTGACACCTCTTCCAAAAATTCCTTCTGTGCGGCATGGAATTGTTGTACGGCACCAAACTCCATTACACCCACAAGCTTCTCATTGTGTTTTATGGGAATAATGGTAATCTCTTTAGGTCTTGTTTTTCCGACGGAAGAATTTATTTCCAAATAACCCTCAGGAACATCTGTCAAGGCAATGGTCTCTACTTGAAGTGCACACTCACCAACCAAACCCTCACCAAACTTGAAACTATCAGGAAGCTCATTTCTGTTCTTCAATGCATAGCTACCGTACAGTTTTAACTCATCAGATTCTGTGACAAAAAGATTTTGGTTTAAATAGAAGGTTCCTACAGCGGCATTTAACTGTTTACAGATCACACGAATTAAAACCGATGACAGGTCAGCTATATCTTGTACTCCCTTTGTGGCATCATATACAGATGAAATTGAAGTCTTTATCCAGTTCTGTTTTTCGGTTTCCCTAGCTCTCTGCTCTATTTCCTCTTGTCGCTGGGTCTCTTCGGTAAGATCACGCATTATTGCTGTGAAAACGGTTTTGTCATTGACCTCAGTTTCAACAACAGATAGATTAATATAAAATAATCCGCCATCCTTTTTTCGTGCCAAGATTTTTTGGTTCTTTCCAACTATTTCAATTCCCTTAACAGTTTCAGATTTATCTAGGGAGGATTCTTGTTTTATGCGCTGTTCTTTGGAAAGGAGCATATCAAATTTCTTCCCAACTACTTCTTCTGCCCTATATTGGAACAAGATTTCAGCCGATTGATTAAACATTTGTATTCTACAATCAGCATCCATAATAACGACACTATTTGGTGCGGTCTCCACAACCGTCCTGTATTTGGCTTCATTCGCTGTAAGGCGTTCCGAGTTCTTGACCAGGTTTGTTGTCATTTCCCTAAGTGCGATACCCAGTTCATCCTGCGGCTCATTGACCGGATTTTTATCCAATGTAAAATCACCCTTTGCTATTCTTTGGATGGCCTTTAAAAGATTATCCGTTGGAGCCATGATCCCATCAAGGGATTTTTTTAGATTACGACGGGCGATTACCCCAGAAATGACCATCAAGACAAGTAGGCCCATGATTATTATCCAGTAAAAGATCTTTGAAGAATTGGCCCTACTTTCTATTTTGATGAGTTGAGAGGTATTTATCAAGGTCAATGCACCATTGATTTTTTCAATGATGAGAGCCGTCTCATTGGTTAAATCCTTAGTCGCAAACTGCCTGTCAACCAACTGTTTCGCATTTTGGTTGTTTTTTAAGGTCATTGCTTTAATTTGGATATTTTCCAAATGGTGCAACTGACGTTCAACCTCGGTCAACATTTTTTGATCTCGCCCGTTCCAATCTTGAGCTATTTTCTTCAACTCAACCACTACGGGCCAAATATTTTCTTCCCAAATGGCTTTGTGTTCACTCTTTGGATCGTTATCTGGAACAGCTTTGGAATTCACCAGTTCTTCAGACTCATGTATCCCCACAAATATATCCTCGGAATACTGCACAGCCGGTATACTTGATCTTGAGCCGACCTTAGCATCGTTTGCCAACCAGACCACCAGAATAAGGCACAAAAACATAATCACAATGGATATGCTGGTTGTCCATTTATATGAATTGTCCAACTCTTTTCGAATAGAGACTCCTTTACGCGTAGAATACATGTTCTTTACAATTTGGTTAATTATTTGTAAAGAGCAGCTTGTCAAGTGTTTGGATTTTCCCATTGTATCAATGGGGGCATAGCCAAAAAATAATTAGTTTGTAGGTTGTTTCTTATAACGTGGTTTTTTGTTCCATGGTATGCCTTTGAAGTATTCTTGTAGTTTTATTGAGGGCAATTCAATGGTTGAATACTGTGTTTCACAAAAACCCAAGTTTTATTTTTTTAACATTCAACGACCAAGCATTTGGGTAAAAATTTGATTGGCAATTATTTATATCTTAAATTCCACCTATTCACAGAAAATTTTGCCCCATTATTAGATTAATGCGTAACGAATCCTAAAAAAATACATCAAATGAAAAAAATAACCTTATTTCTTTTTGGCATACTATCTTTTATCTCTTTTGCCCAAGAAGACATGACCTCTCAAAAAGCTATTCAGGGCATGTTGACCATGATGCAGGGCCAAGTAGTGCAATTGGCCGAGGCCTTTGACGAAGCCCAGTACGAGTGGAGGCCCGCCGAAGGTATCCGCTCGGTTAGGGAATCCATTCTCCATGTTGCATCAGCCAACTATTTTTTGGCTTCCAAACTGGGGTATGCCCCGCCAGAAGATGTTGATTTTATGACCATGGAGGCCAACATTAGCGGCAAGGAAAATGTAATTGCTGCCCTAAAAAAGTCCAACGAATTTATTCTGGACAAGATTACCGAGGAAAAAACCGCATCGTTGGGTGAAGAAGTTGACCTGGGCTTTATGAAGGCAAACCGCCTTGCCACCTTACTCATCGTCATGGAACACAACGGGGAGCACAAAGGGCAATTGATTGCCTATGCACGTTCCAACGGGGTTGTCCCGCCTTGGAGTAAGGTTAAGTAAATCTATGAGCCCCAATTTTTGGGGCTTTTAAATTTTAACAAGCAACCTTATCTGCAATAATTCGTCTTTAGAAAAAATACTTTCATGAAAAGAACCATTGCTTTTTATCTGATTTTCATACTTGTAGCCTCGTGCTCAAATGGTAATGACAATGAATCCGAAATTCCTTTTGGAACCAACCTGAGGGTCAACTATTTTAAGGTAGATTGTACTGGAGTCTCCTATCAAGAATGCTTTTTGGTTCAGGAAGGAGAAGAACTTGGAACAGAAGATTGGCATTATTTCTATTCTCCAATCGAGGACTTTGAATTTGAAAGCGGCTTCATATATAACTTGCAAGTCGGGAAGGAAACAATTCAAAATCCGCCAGAAGATGGATCATCCATCAAATATAAATTGACAAGATTGATTTCAAAAGAGTCCGTAACCTGTTCATTTAATGACCCCGTGAAAGATTTAGATTGGTTGCGTTTTGAAGTCGAAAAAAGGATGGCCAATATCAATGGGCTTACAAAGTATTGTTACATAACCCAAGCTAATCTTGATGGCAAACCCGTATTTCTTTATTGGGATTGCAATCCAGCCATCAACAAAGTCATACCCATATTTGACTGTTTAGGAAACAATTTGGGCAACCTAGGTTACGAAATCAACTTAGAAGACCTCAAAAACCAAACGATCGTGTGGCAACCTGAAGAATTTGTTTGTAATCCAAACTTTTAACTACCCTTTATACTTCTGGGGCAAGTATACTACCTTTTTGGTCTCAAAGAAATCTTCTTCAAAAAAGTCGTCCAGCCCAAAGGTTTGGGCATTTTGGTAGGTGGCCAATTCTTCGTCCAAATCCCCGCCTTTTAAATAGAGAATGCCATTTTTACGCTCGTGGGATGAATCCTTTTTAATTTTCCCTTTGGTCCAATGTACAAAGGTGGGCATGGCCGCCACGGCCCTGCTCACGATAAAATCAAACTGTCCGGGCAACTCTTCTACCCGGCTATGGTAGGCTTTTACATTTTCCAACCCCAAACCTTCCACCACTTGCTGCACCACCTTTATTTTTTTTCCAATGGCATCTACCAAGGTGAATTGCGTCTTGGGAAAAAGAATGGCCAGCGGAATACCCGGAAAGCCCCCGCCCGTACCTACATCCAACACTTCTGCCCCTTCATTGAACTGTTGAATTTTGGCAATTCCGAGGGAATGCAGCACATGCCTTAGGTAGAGTTCATCAATATCCTTTCTCGAAACCACGTTTATCTTTTTGTTCCAATCTTGGTAATGTTCCTCAAGTCTTAAAAGCTGTTCTTTCTGCAATGCTGAAAGTGCAGGAAAGTATTTAAAAACAATATCGGCCTTCATCAAAGCTGTTAATTTGATGTAAAAGTAATACTTTTGCCCACTGAAGCACCGTTATCTTTACCATGGGATGGGGCTATTTTTGGCCGTATCCATCAAACATATTTTATGCAGAAAGACACTATTCGATTTTCGAGGAAAGATTCCACACAATTTTTTAGGACACTCAACAAAAGGGTAAACGAATATTTTAAGGACAAAGACCAAAAGAAAACCGGAAATTGGCAACTTCACCTTAAAACGGTGATCATGTTCAGCCTCTTTCTAACCCCCTATTTTTTGGTGCTTTCACTAAACTTGCCAACTTGGGCACAACTACTCATGACCATTCTTATGGGGATTGGCATGGCCGGAGTGGGCATGAACGTGATGCACGATGCCAACCACGGTTCCTATTCCACAAAAAAATGGGTGAACAAACTTATGGGCGGCAGCATGTACCTTTTGGCGGGCAATGTCTATAACTGGCAAGTACAACATAATGTACTGCACCATACCTATACCAATATTCACGAACATGACGAGGATATGGAAGCTGGCCGTATACTTCGTTTTTCGGAGCACACCAAATGGAAAAAGCACCATAAATTCCAACATTGGTATTCCATTTTACTTTATGGGTTATTGACTTTCAATTGGTCCATAACCACTGATTTTACCCAAATGTATAGGTATACCAAACGTAAACTTTCGTACGGAAAATTACCAAAGCCAGGATGGAACTGGACCATTTTGGGCATTACAAAAGCCCTATACTTTACCGTATGGATCGTATTGCCCATACTGTTGGTCGATATTCCTTGGTGGCATGTACTGATCGGCTTCTTTATCATGCATTATGTGGCAGGGCTGATCTTGAGTGTGGTCTTTCAATTGGCCCATATTGGCGAAGATGCGGAAACACCCCTACCGGATGAAGCCGGGAACATGAAAAACACCTGGGCCATCCACCAATTGTTCACCACCATCAATTTTGGCACAAAGAACAAATGGATCAACTGGTTCACCGGTGGCCTTAACCACCAAGTTGAACACCATATCTTTCCGCACATCAGTCACATTCATTACACAAAAATTGCCAAAATTGTGAAAGAAACGGCCAAGGAGTTCAATTTACCCTACAACGAATACAAAACAACACGAAAAGCCATAATTTCGCACTTCAAACATTTGAAAGAACTTGGCAAAAAACCTGCCCTATCCTATTAAACAACCTAATGACCATGAACAATAAGTTGTCTGACCGCATTAACAGTTTAGTTCCATCCGCTACTTTGGCCATGGCCGCAAAAGCCCGTGAATTAAGGGCTGAGGGCAAGGATATCATAGGCCTCAGTCTTGGGGAACCCGACTTTAACACTCCAGATTATATCAAGGAAGCCGCTAAACAGGCAATAGAGGACAACTACAACTCATACACCCCGGTTGATGGGTATGGGGATTTGAAGGAGGCCATAATCACAAAGTTTGAACGTGACAACGGCCTTAGCTACGAACCGTCGCAAATTGTGGTTTCCACGGGAGCAAAACAAGCATTGTACAATGTGGCCCAAGCCTGTTTAAATAAAGGTGATGAGGTTATCCTTCCCTGTCCGTATTGGGTAAGCTATGCCGATATTGTAAAGTTGTCCGATGGTGTTCCGGTAGAAGTACCTACATCTATTGAAAGTGACTTTAAAATGACCCCGGAACAGTTGGAAAAAGCCATAACCCCAAAGACAAAAATGCTCTGGTACAGCTCACCCTGTAATCCCAGTGGGTCCATTTACAGCAAGGAAGAGCTAAGGGCCTTGGCCGATGTACTCCAAAAACACCCACAGATCATTGTGGTGAGCGATGAAATCTATGAACACATCAATTATGGGGTTACCGAACATGCCTCCATGGCCGCCTTTGAAGATATGTATGACCGCACGGTTACCGTAAACGGCGTGGCCAAGGCCTTTGCCATGACGGGGTGGCGAATAGGTTATATTGGAGCGCCCAGTTATATTGCAAGGGCCTGCAACAAATTACAGGGCCAAGTGACCAGTGGAGCCAATTGTATTGCGCAGCGTGCCGTAATCACAGCCTTAACGGAATCTCCAGAACGTATCCAGTATATGGTAGATGAGTTTAAGAACAGACGCAGCTTGATTCTTGGGCTTTTGAACGATATTGATGGTTTTGAATGCAATGAACCCCAAGGAGCCTTTTATGTGTTCCCCAACATTTCCTTCTTCTTCGGAAAGACATTAAACGGGGTGCCGATCAACAATGCCTCTGACCTGTCCATGTATTTATTGGAACATGCCAATGTGGCCACGGTCACCGGTGATGCCTTTGGGGACCCCAACGGAATTCGAATTTCCTATGCCGCATCTATAGAAGCGATCAAAGATGCCATCGCTAGAATAAAAACGGCGGTATCGTAAGGACTTAATTAGGTTCGCTTCCAGAAAACGGGGGTCAGCAAGATCAATACGGTAAAGAGTTCCAACCTGCCCAAAAGCATTAGAAAACAGCACCACCATTTGCCCACGGCCGGTAGGATGCTAAAATTGACAATGGGATTTAAATCTCCCAAGGCTGGGCCCACATTTCCCAATGAGGAAGCGGCACCGCCCACTGCCGATTCAAAATCAAGGCCTAAAAACCCGAGCACCAATGCCCCAATAATGAACATGAGCATATAGAGTACGAAAAAACCTATGATGTTATACACAATATGCTCATTTACCGCCTTTTTATTGTAGCGTACGGGAATAATCGCATTGCTATGAAGACTTCGTTTAAACTCAAGGATTCCATTTTTTATAATGAGCATGTGCCGCACCACTTTAATCCCCCCAGCTGTTGAGCCTGCCGAACCTCCCAAGAACATCAATCCAAAAAAGAAAACAGTAAGAAAAGGAGTCCAACTGGTAAAGTCCGCAGTAACAAAACCCGTGGTCGTCACTACCGCAAGAACCTGAAAAAGGGCATGTCTAAAGGCACTTTCCCCGGAACCCCAGACCATAGGATGATAATCGGAGACCTCAACCCCGGCCTGGAAATAGACGATTACGGCAGCTATGACCGTAAAAATCACGACAAAACTTGCATAAGCCTTAAATTCCTCATCGTACAGCACCCGCTGCACCCTGCCCGTAAAAGCAAAATAGCTCATGACAAAGTTGGTCCCCGCCAAAAACATAAAAACGATGATAATGTATTCTATCCACGGATTAGCGTTCCAATGGGCAATACTCAAATTTTTGGTTGAGAACCCCCCAGTGGACAATGTGGAGAGTGCATGGTTCAGCGCATCAAAAAAGGACATGCCCGCCAAATTCAACAGTATGGTTTCCAAAACGGTATACCCTACATAAATCAACCATAACCGTTTTGCGGTATCTGTAATCCTGGGATGCAGCTTATCCCCGCCAGGACCAGGAGCCTCTGCCGCAAAAAGCTGCATTCCCCCAATACCCAACAAGGGTAGAATGGCGATGGCCAAAACAATGATTCCCATACCACCGATCCAATGGGTCAGACTCCGCCAGAACAATATGCCCTTGGGCAAAGCCTCGATATCCGAAAGAATTGAGGCCCCCGTTGTGGTATACCCAGACATGGTCTCAAAAAAAGCATTGGTCAGTCCTGGGATGGAACCAGAAAACGTATAGGGCAGCATCCCGGAAAAAGACATTACCAACCAACCCAAGGTCACTACAATATATCCCTCTTTACGTTTCACCTCCTTCTTATGGTCACGGGTGTAGAACATGGCCATGATGCCCGCCAACATGGTCACGATGGCCGCCATGGTCAATTCCAAGGTCACACCATCTTGGTATACACCACTGACCAGTGCAGCCAAAATCATAAATCCGCCATTGCAGAGCAATAGCAACCCCATAAGATGTATGATAATTTTAAAATTGAGGTTCATTACAAGAACATCTTTTCAATTCTCGGAATGGCTTTGGGCAAGGTGCACACCACCACCTTATCCCCTTCTCTGATGATAAAATCCCCCAAGGCTATGATTCCTTTACCGTCCCTTATGATCCCACCAATGATGGCCTCTCTGGGAAAGTCCAATTCCCTGATGACCCCGGCATTGACCAAAGAAGTGGGTTTTACTTCAAACTCCAAAATCTCGGCATTCAGATTGTTCAACCGGGTCAGCGCCAACACCTCGCCCCTTCTCACATGCCTAAAAATATTGTTGGCGGCCAAAAGTTTTTTGTTGATGAGGGTGTCAATACCAATGGATTGCGACAATTGAAAGTAATCCATATTCTCAACCAAGGCTATGGTCTTTTTTATATTCTTGGAATTGGCTACCATGCAGGACATGATATTGGTCTCTGAGTTTCCGGTCACCGCAACAAAAGCATCCATGGAGTCAAGGCTTTCCTCCTCTAAAAGTTCTACATTTCTTCCATCCCCGTTAATGACCAAAGCATTGGGCAAATCATCGGCAATATCAAAAGCCTTCTGCTTGTTCTTCTCTATAAGTTTTACATTGAATTTTTGGGCACAAAGATCACGGGCGGTCTTAAAACCCACTTTACTGCCCCCTAAAACCATCACATTCTTAATTTCCTTCTTACGCATGCCCGTAAGCTTGTATAGTTCATCCACGCCCTCTGCCGAGGTAATGAAATAGACCTGATCACCTTCCTTAAAAACCGTATCGCCACGCGGAATTAAAGTAAACTGTGTGCCCGCCCGGCGCAGGGCAATAGGCATAAAATGAATTTCTGGAAAAAAACTTGCCGCCTCTTTGACCATTTTACCCACAAACGGGGCCGATCTGGGCAAGAAAATACCCACCATGGTCAACAATCCCCCTTCAAATTGATAGGTATCACTAAAAGCAGATTGGTTCAACAGCAGTTGAATCTCTGAAGCTGCCAACTCTTCCGGGGAAATCAACTCGTCAACTCCCAACTTTTGAAAATTAAGCCTTTCCCTGTTATCTATAAATTCCGTATTGGATATACGGGCAATTGTTCTTTTGCATCCCAATTGCTTGGCCAAAAGACAAAAGGTAAGGTTGGTGGTCTCGGAAGCGGTGACCCCGATCACCAAATCGGCATTTTCCACATTGGCCTCCTCCATCACGGATACCGATGTGGCATCGCCACGCAATACTTTAATATCCAGATGGCTATCCGCGTAGTTTAAACTATCCTTATCGGTATCGATCAAAATAATTGCCTGCGCTTCATAAGACAACAGTTTTGCCAAATGAAATCCTACTTCGCCAGCACCTGCAATGACAATCCTCATTTCTTATACGAATGGTTTGAATATAATCCCGGTAGTTGATATGATACGTTTCCCAAAAAGCTCAATGCGTATTTGAAAGTCTGTTCCCATAAAGGAGTTATCGCTATAACAGGGCAAAATTACACAAATTATTTTGTTGCCTGAGCTTCATGTATCTTTGCCCACAAATTTACAGAATGGCCTTGGAGGTAAAACCATATAACGATTTAAACAGCGGCAAGAAAGAACAGGTAACCGAAATGTTCGATACCATCTCTACACATTATGATGGACTGAACCGGGTCATTTCGTTGGGGATTGACACCTCTTGGCGTAAAAAAGTGGTCAAACTGGTCAATGCCATTCGCCCCCAAGATGTTCTGGACATTGCCACGGGTACCGGTGACCTGGCCCTACACTTGGCAAAAACAGGGGCCAAAAAAATAATTGGACTGGACATCTCTCCCGGAATGCTGGAGGTTGGCAAACAAAAAGTAGCCAAGGCCCAACTGGGGAGGACCATTGACATGGTCATGGGAGATAGCGAGCACCTTCCGTTTGAGGACAACTCTTTTGATGCCATAACCGTTGCCTTTGGAGTCCGCAATTTTGAAAACCTTGATCTAGGGCTTAAAGAAATCCATCGCGTGCTCAGGCCCAAGGGCCTATTTGTGGTCCTAGAAACCTCGGTGCCCACTAAATTCCCTTTTAAACAGGGGTATTTTGCCTACACCAAACTTATCTTACCCTTGATTGGAAAAATCTTCTCCAAGGACAAAGTGGCCTATGGGTATTTGAGCAAATCTGCCGCTGCTTTTCCTTATGGTGTGGCCTTCAACAATATTTTGGCCAAAAATGGGTTTATAGACATAGAACACAAGCCCCAAACCTTTGGGGCGGCAACTATTTATGTAGCCTCAAAATAATTGAATGAAAAGTTTTCTTTTAGCCACTATCCTATTCCTGAGTGCTTTTTCACTAAACGCCCAACTCTTTGGAAAAGACCCTATCCTAAACATTCAGACAGATGACAAAAAGGTATTGAACTGGGGCTACTATCTTGGGTTTAACCAATATGATTTTCAGTTTGAATACAAAGACGACATAGGCAAAGATGTCTTGGTGGATAAGGGGCTTGGCTTTAACGTTGGTTTGATCGGTGAAATGCGCATCAATGAATTTGTGGACCTAAGGTTTGAACCCGGTCTACTCTACACCTCGCGCCTTCTTGGTTTTCCAGGATTTACCACAGAGCAAGATGCTTTGCGAGAAGTCCGATCCACCTATATTCGGTTTCCGTTGTTGGTCAAATTAAGTACCCGCAGGTTTGGGAACATCAAACCTTTTGTGACGGCCGGGGGCTATACCGCCATGAACCTTGGCAGCAATGAGGATAGTCCCAACGACAATAGAAGTGGGGAATTTAGAATGAAATCCAATGTGTATGGTTACGAACTGGGGTTTGGCATAGACATCTACACCGAGTTCTTTAAGTTTACGCCCTCTTTACGTGGGGTATTTGCCCTAAGCAACGAACTGGTACCGGACAATGACCCCAATAGCCCATGGACAGGGAACATTGAAGCCATGCGAACCCGGGGTCTCTTTATCAATTTTACCTTTGAGTAGGTCGGCCGCTAACTTTAAGCTTTGGACTTTACTCAAAGTAACGAAAAGCGAACAACGAAACTACCCCCTTCTAATCTCATTGAGAAGGATTCCCGTGGCCATGGCAACGTTTAAACTTTCTGCCGTTCGTTGCCCGTATTGGGGGATTGAAATCTTATTCCCAATCATTTTTTCTACGGTCTGGGAAATTCCATTGGCCTCGTTCCCCATGACCAAGATACCGGGTTCTTGAAAATGGGCCCCATATACGGAATCCCCGCCCATAAAGGCGCCATACACCAAAAGTTTGGTCGCCCCAAGAAAGGAGGTCAATTCACGATAATGTACATTTACCCTGGCAATGGAACCCATGCTGGCCTGAAGCACCTTGGGGTTGTAACAATCCACCGTATCTGTTGAACATACCAAATCTTTTATTCCGTACCAATCACACAACCTAATGATGGTTCCCAGATTTCCTGGGTCTTGCACGGCATCCAGGGCCAATATCCAATCGTTCGTTTCAATGGCTCGCTGTTCTGGAACCTGAAAAACCCCAAAAACCCCACTCGGGTTTTTTAGGGCACTTATTTTTTTCAAATCCATTTTGGAGATTTCCTGCACAGAAACCACATCATCAAAAAATCTAAGATTGGATGTTGTGGCGTAGATACCATAAACGGTATGGTCAGACGCCAATAGCTCGGTAACAGACTTGATTCCCTCAACAAAGAACAACCTATTTTCATTTCGGTACTTTTTTTGATGAAGGCTCTTTATCAGCTTTAATTGGTTTTTAACAACCATGTGAAATCAGTAATTTTGGCAGTTATGAGATTATGTCCTGCAATTGTTCACCAATGGTCAAAAATAGGGGTATTATTTTTGGTTCTTGCCTTGAGTGGTTGCAACGCGATAAAAAATGTGGGTGAGGATGAGTTTTTACTTTCAAAGAACACCATTGTGGTCGATGATGAAAAAGTAAATGACGAAACCGTTAAAAACCTAATCCTCCAAAAACCCAACACCAGTGTACTGGGCTATCCGTTACGGTTAAACCTGTACAACCTTGCCAAGAAAAACCCTGATTCCTCTTACCAAGCTTGGTTAAAACGCAGGGAAAAACGACAACAACGCTTGGAGAACAAGCTGTCCAAAAAGCAAGTGCAACGCTTGGGGCAGTCCTTCTTGGTCAAAGGGTATAGCGATTTGTTTCAGCGTGTGGGCGAACCTCCTTCGATCATAGACACCACCAAGACCAGAAAATCTACCGAAAGACTAAATACCTATTATTACAACAAGGGGTTTTTTAACAATACGGTCAACTATAGCTTGACTCCCTCAAAACGAAAGATGAGGGGTGAAATAACCTATGGGGTACAGCGCGGCAACCCCTATTTTATAGATTCGCTCACTACCGAAATCCGTTCTTCTGACCTTGACTCGCTCTACCAGATCACCTCCAAAAACTCCAGGGTAAAGAATGGCCAGCAGTTTGATTTTGAAAATTTTACCGAAGAACGTCAGCGATTGACCAGCTTTTTCAAAAACTCAGGAATTTATAATTTTCAGGAAAGCTCCATAAACTTTGATGTCTACAGGGACACCCTGCAATTGGACAATGACCAAAAAATGATCGTAAAGCTAAATATTAAGGAGAGCCCCAATACCAATAACGAAAACAGCAGTTCTGAATACTCCGTCCATCGTTTCAAGGCCATAAACATCTTCGCAGACTATGCCTTTGATACGGTAAAGGACTCTTTGAATAAAATTGACCATGAGGGCTACACCATTTGGTACGATGGCGAATTAAAATACCATCCAAAAGCACTGACCGATGCTATTTTCTTTGAAAAGGACAGCATTTATAGGGAACTAGACCGAACCCGAACCTTGCGACAGATCACCAACTTGAACACCTTTAAATACCCCAATATTGGATTTGAACAAGACACCTTACAATCCAAATTGATCTCAAACATCTATCTGGCCCCAAGGCCAAAGTTCTCCTTAGGAATGGATTTTGACATATCGCGCTCAAACATCCAACAATTGGGTGCAGGGATAGGGGCCTCAATAATTAGCAGAAATACATTTGGGGGTTCAGAGACCCTGAGCCTTTCGGTAAGGACTTCCCTTGGTGTATTGAGTGACAATAGCGCCTCGGACGAGGCCTTTACCTCTGAGATTGGGGGGGACATCAACCTGAGTTTTCCACGGATTTGGTTTCCATTCAATACCCAGAAAATCATCCCCAACTATATGCTGCCCCAAACCCGGTTTTCTGCAGGCACCACTTTTCAAAAAAATATTGGATTGGACCGTCAATCCCTTAATTCCGTTTTAAGTTACAACTGGTCCCCCTCCGATGCCGTTAAGAACACTTTTGAGTTGCTTAATATTGAGTTTGTGCGCAACACCAACACCAAAGCCTTTTTTAACGAATACAGCAGCACTTACGATCGCCTGAACACGATTGCCCAGAAAACCCAATTTGTCACCAATCCCGACCTAGACACACTCTATCTTAACAACAACCTAACCATCCCCGAGGGGGCCGAAGGTTTTATAGACAGCGTCACGCAACCCGGTTTTATAATTGACCAGGATGATTTGAGCGAGGTGAGAAGCATTGAGGAACGAAAGCAAAGGCTGACTGAAAATAACCTCATCTACGCTTCAAGCTTTACCTTTCAAAAAAACAACAGAAGGGATATTAACGACAACGATTTCTACCAGTTTAGGATGAAGCTTGAGAGTGCGGGAAATATGCTCGCATTGATGGAGAACATCTTCAGTTATGAACAAAATGACAATGGCAAGGGCTTGGTTTTTGGCATCCCCTATACCCAATATGTCAAAACCGAGTTTGACTATATCAAACATTGGCAATTGAGACAAAGTGTACTGGCGTTTCGAAGCTTTTTTGGCCTGGCCATCCCGTACGGGAATTCTGAAAGTGTCCCTTTTGTCAGAAGTTATTTTGCTGGGGGTTCCAACGACAACAGGGCCTGGAATGTTTATTCATTGGGACCCGGACGCACAGACAACCTCAATGACTTTAACGAAGCCAACATGAAGATCGGGTTGAATTTGGAGTACCGTTTTCCCATTGTTGGGGACATCAAAGGTGCTTTTTTTGCCGATGCCGGCAATATTTGGAATGTCTTTGACAATGTAGAGGACAAAGCCGCCACCTTCAATGGTCTAAGCTCTTTGGAAGACATTGCCCTGGGTACCGGACTTGGGCTTCGCTACGACTTCACCTTCTTTGTAATCCGGTTGGATATGGGGCTGAAAACCTACAATCCCGTACGCATCGGTTCGGACAGATGGTTCTCCAATTTCAATCTTAACGAAGCGGTATTGAACATCGGTATCAATTACCCATTTTAGCTGAATTATTTCTTACTTTTGTCTCCAATTTTAATTTGAAAACCTAATCTAAAGATGGCACACAATATCAAGCCCGGAGTTGCTACAGGCGACGGAGTACAAGAAATTTTCAAACTTGCTAAAGAAAAGTCATTCGCACTTCCTGCGGTGAACGTCACTGGTTCAAATACCGTTAACGCCGTTATGGAGACAGCGGTTAATTTGAATGCCCCTGTAATCATACAATTTTCAAATGGCGGGGCCCAGTTTAATGCCGGCAAGGGCTTGGACAACGCAAACCAAAGAGCGGCCATCTTAGGTGGTATTGCCGGGGCAAAACATGTTCATCAATTGGCAGAGGCCTATGGAGCCAGTGTAATCCTGCATACGGACCACTGTGCAAAAAAATTGTTGCCTTGGATCGATGGCCTTCTAGATGCCAGCGAAGAACATTTTAAGGCAACCGGATCCCCATTGTACAGTTCACACATGATCGACCTTTCTGAGGAACCGATTGAAGAAAATATTGAAACCTGCAAAAAGTACTTGGAACGCATGTCAAAAATGGACATGACCTTGGAGATAGAACTTGGTGTTACCGGTGGCGAAGAAGACGGAGTGGACAATACCGATATTGACAGCTCCAAACTATACACCCAACCAGAGGAAGTTGCCTACGCTTATGAAGAGCTTTCAAAAGTAAGCCCACGTTTTACCATAGCCGCTGCTTTTGGTAACGTACACGGGGTATACAAACCAGGTAACGTAAAATTGACCCCCAAGATCCTAAAAAACTCCCAAGAATATATTTCCGACAAATACGGACTGGGCCACAATCATATCGATTTTGTATTCCACGGTGGGTCTGGTTCCACTTTGGAAGAAATTAGGGAAGCTATCGGCTATGGTGTGATCAAAATGAACATTGATACCGATTTGCAATACGCCTTTATGTCCGGGGTACGTGATTATGTACAGACCAACAAGGATTACCTACAGGCACAAATTGGAAACCCAGAAGGTGCCGATGTGCCGAACAAGAAAAAATACGACCCAAGAGTTTGGTTGCGTGAAGGCGAAAAGGCATTTTCCGCTCGCCTAAAACAAGCCTTTGAAGATTTGAACAACGTGAACACATTATAAAATCAAACCCTTTAATCTATGACGGCTTGGTTTAAAAGGAAGGAAAAGGGTATTCAGACCACCACAGAGGAGAAGAAAGACACCCCAAAAGGACTCTGGTATAAATCGCCCACCGGAAAAATTGTGGAATCTGAAGAATTGGCGGAGAACTTTTATGTAAGTCCCGAAGACGATTACCACGTTCGTATTGGCAGCAAGGAATATTTTGAGATTCTTTTTGACAATAACAAGTTCAGGGAATTGGACGAGAACCTTACAGCCAAGGATCCCCTAAAATTTGAGGACACCAAAAAATACACCGATAGATTGAAGGCCGCACAGGCCAAGACCGGGCTAAAAGACGCGGTTAGGACGGCTGTGGGAAAATCAATGGGAAAGGATTTGGTCGTTGCCTGTATGGATTTTAGCTTTATCGGTGGGTCCATGGGCAGTGTGGTAGGTGAAAAAATTGCCCGCGCCGTTGATTATGCCAAAAAGCGGAAGCTTCCGTTTTTGATGATTTCAAAATCGGGCGGAGCCCGAATGATGGAAGCAGCATTATCGCTCATGCAATTGGCAAAGACATCGGCAAAACTGGCACAATTGGCCGAGGCTAAGATCCCTTACATTTCTTTATGCACAGATCCCACAACGGGTGGCACCACGGCATCTTATGCCATGTTGGGCGACATCAACATCTCTGAACCTGGGGCCCTAATCGGGTTTGCGGGTCCACGGGTGGTCAAAGACACAGTGGGCAAAGATTTGCCCAAGGGATTCCAAACCGCCGAATTTGTCAAGGAACATGGGTTCTTGGATTTTATCGCGCATCGTCGCGATTTAAAAGTGAAGATCAATCAGTATATCGATTTAATCACCAACCAACCCCTAAGAAAAGTAGCGGAAGCAGCAGTACAGTAGTCCCCTTACCAAGGTTGGATCGCGAGAAAAATTTTTTCTCCAGAAAAAAGAAGTATCTTTGCGCCCTGATTCGCAACCCCCTTGGTAAAACAAAGGTTGATTGCATCAGGTACATAATAATGATTTTAACAATATTGGCATGTATTTAACTAAAGAAGCAAAAGAAGAAATTTTCAAAAAACACGGGGGTTCCGAGACGAATACCGGTTCCACCGAAGGTCAGATTGCGTTGTTCACCCATCGTATCAACCACTTGACCCAGCACTTAAAAAAGAACCACAAAGACTTCAACACAGAACGTTCTTTGGTGAAATTGGTAGGTAAAAGACGTAGTCTTTTGGATTACCTAAAGAAAAAGGATATTGAAAAATACAGGGCCTTGATCAAAGAGCTAGGTATTAGAAAATAAAAATGATGGGGCGTTAAGCCCCATTATTTTTTCCCTGGACAGTCATTAAACATATTTGAAATGCCGTAAAGGGAAAAATAAGCCCCAAAATGTGTACTTTTGGGCAAATCAAAAAGCTGCACTCAGTTTTTCATTGGTCTACACACAACAACACAACCCGAGCGCCCGGATGGCGCTAGACCTAATGTTTAATTTCTCCTATTCCAAATAGGGGTTCATTTTAATGTATGATTCCAAAAACTTTTAGAGAGGTCATAGACCTTGGTGACGGTAGAGAGATTTCTATTGAAACCGGAAAATTGGCAAAACAGGCCCATGGTTCTGTAGTGGTACAATCTGGCAATTGCATGTTGCTTTGCACGGTTGTTTCCAACTACGAAGCCGCCGATGTGGATTTTTTACCGCTAACGGTAGATTACCGTGAAAAATTTGCGGCCGCAGGCCGTTACCCAGGTGGGTTCTTCAAGAGAGAGGCCAGACCCAGCGACGGTGAGGTACTGACCATGCGTTTGGTAGACCGCGTCCTACGTCCATTGTTTCCAAAGGATTACCACGCAGAGACCCAGATCATGATCCAATTAATGTCGCATGATGAAAACGTGATGCCGGACGCTATGGCAGGCTTGGCCGCCTCAACAGCCATTCAATTATCGGACCTTCCCTTTGAGTGTCCCATTTCAGAAGTCCGTGTAGGCCGTGTTGAGGGGCAATTGATCATCAACCCAACCTTGGAACAATTGGAAAGTTCCGATATAGACATGGTCATCGGAGCCTCAGAAGATTCCGTGATGATGGTCGAAGGTGAGATGAGTGAAATTTCTGAGGAAGAAATGGTAGAGGCCATCCAATTTGCCCACGAAGCCATCAAACTACAATGCGAGGCACAGCGAAAATTGGCCGAAGCCTTTGGCAAAAAGGAAATCCGTGAATATGAGCCAGAAGCCGAAGATGAGGACCTTCAAAAGAAAGTTCACAAAATGGCCTATAACAAGGTCTATGAAGTAGCTCAGAAAGGTTCTTCCAAAAAAGAACGGAGCGAGGCTTTTAGCAAGATAAAGGAAGAAATAAAGGAAACCTTTACCGAAGAGGAATTGGAGGAAATAGGCGGACTGGTTTCCAAATACTACCATAAAGCAGAAAAAGAAGCCGTAAGGAACCTGACCTTGGATGAAGGACTTCGTCTGGATGGCAGACAAACAACTGATATTCGGCCTATTTGGTGCGAAGTGGATTATTTGCCCGCTGTTCACGGCTCATCCATTTTCACTAGGGGTGAGACCCAAGCCTTGGCCACGGTCACCTTGGGTACTTCACGGGAAGCCAATATCATAGATATGCCTTCCTATGAAGGTGAGGAGCGTTTTTATCTGCACTATAATTTCCCTCCCTTCTCCACAGGTGAAGCTCGCCCTATCAGGGGAACTTCCAGAAGGGAAGTAGGCCACGGAAACTTGGCCCAACGTGCCCTAAAGAGAATGGTTCCCGAGGATTGTCCCTACACCGTTCGTGTGGTTTCCGAGATTTTGGAAAGTAACGGATCATCTTCCATGGCCACTGTCTGCGCTGGCACCATGGCCATGATGGATGCCGGGGTACAAATGGCCAAACCTGTTTCTGGTATCGCCATGGGGCTGATTACCGACCCTGACTCTGGAAAATATGCCGTGCTTTCAGATATTTTGGGTGATGAGGATCATTTAGGGGATATGGACTTTAAGGTTACCGGTACCGAAGATGGTATTACCGCCTGCCAGATGGACATCAAGGTAAAGGGATTATCCTATGAAATCCTTACCAAAGCCTTGATGCAAGCCAAGGATGGGCGCCTGCACATTCTTTCAAAATTGACCGAAACCATAGCCGAACCAAGAGAGGATGTGAAACCTCATGCCCCGAAAATGGTTACCCGTATCATTCCTAATGAATACATAGGTGCCCTGATCGGAAAAGGTGGCGAGGTCATCCAAGAGCTTCAGAAAGAGACCAAAACTACCATCGTGATCAACGAAGATCCGGTTACGGAAGAAGGTATTGTTGAAATCTTGGGTACGGACCAAAACGGAATCGATGCTGTTTTAGCTAAGATTGATGCCATAATGTTCAAACCCGAAGTAGGAAGTGTATATGAGGTAAAAGTCACCAAGGTCATTGAATTTGGCGCTGTGGTGGAATATGTGGAAGCGCCTGGCAATGATGTGCTGTTGCATATTTCCGAACTGGCCTGGGAACGTACCGATAAAGTTGAGGATGTGATAAACCTTGGCGATGTCATCGACGTGAAATATTTTGGAATCGATCCAAAAACCAGAAAGGAAAAGGTATCTAGAAGGGCATTGTTGCCAAAACCGGAAGGTTATAAAGAACGCCCACCACGAAGAGATGGTGGCGGCAACCGCAGGAACAATGACCGACGTGGTGGTGGAAACCGTGACAACCGGGATAGAAAACCAAGAGGCGAGAATTAATCCTTCGGATAAAACGATCATCAAAAGCCCCGACAATGTTGTCGGGGCTTTTGATTTACAAAAAAAAATTCAAATTAACATTACCAAAATGTAACTTTTGCCCATTTCTTACGTATAACTATATGCAGGCAGTGCTAAAACCTATTTTAGAAAGAGATATTACATGAGACAGTTAAAGATTACAAAACAGGTTACCAATAGGGAAACCGCTTCGTTGGACAAATATTTGCAGGAAATCGGGAAGGTAGATTTGATTACCGCCGAAGAGGAGGTGGAGTTGGCCCAACGTATAAAAGCCGGTGATCAGCGCGCTTTGGAAAAATTGACCAAGGCCAACCTTAGGTTCGTGGTCTCTGTGGCAAAACAGTACCAAAACCAAGGATTGACCCTACCTGATTTGATCAATGAAGGAAATTTGGGATTGATCAAGGCCGCACAACGTTTTGATGAGACCCGCGGATTTAAATTCATCTCCTATGCCGTTTGGTGGATCCGCCAATCCATACTTCAGGCATTGGCAGAACAGTCCCGTATTGTTCGTTTGCCCTTGAACAAGATTGGAAGCATCAACAAGATCAACAAGACTTTTGCCTTTTTGGAGCAGGCCCACGAGCGTGTACCATCTGCCGAAGAAATTGCCAAAGAATTGGACATGACCGTGGAAGACGTTAAGCAATCCCTGAAAAACTCAGGTCGTCACGTATCCATGGACGCACCGTTGATCGATGGCGAGGATTCCAACCTTTACGATGTTTTGCGCAGTGGTGAATCTCCAAACCCTGATAAGGAATTGTTGCACGAATCGCTCAGAACAGAAATTGAGCGTGCCTTGGAGACCCTGACCCCTAGGGAAGCCGATGTCATTCGGTTGTATTTTGGTCTGGCTGGCCAACACTCCATGACCTTGGAAGAAATTGGGGAAACCTTTGATCTGACCCGTGAACGTGTGAGGCAAATCAAAGAAAAAGCCATCCGTAGGTTAAAACACACCTCCAGAAGTAAAATTTTGAAGACCTATTTAGGATAGATAAAAAAAGGTTAAAGTTGCACTTTTGAAACAAAATTTTTCTTATTTGGCAAGAAAGTTGTAATTTAACACACTATAACAGTTTATCATGACTGTTCGTTTTTTGATTGATGAATAAACTCCGGCTGATTACCGGAGTTTTTCATTTATACAAATCGCTGTAATCCAGCACAAAACAAGGGATTTCAACAAGATTACCGTAGTTTTTTCCTATTACATTTCACACTTTTTTCTATAAAACATGGCTAAATTCCATGGTTTAAAACCTGTCGGTGAAAGGATAAAATGGGACAAGACCTAAAAAATTTTAATACAAGACCCTTAATCTAAGAACTGACCAACGTTCCATACCACCAGCGGAACGGTAATGGTGAAAACAAACTAACTGGAATGTAAATGCGGTGTTGCCTTTTTGGCCTATAGGATCTGGCCACGACCCATAATGGAAAGAAAAGATACTGCGGGATCAACAGTACTATAAATGGCAAATGTCCTGATCAATGATGGATTGGAAATTTTCCCATCATTGATCAGGACATTCGCTTTCAATAACTATGCAGCCTTTTTATAGGCCTTTTTTGCCACGGTCAATTTTTTCTCCGCTTTTTTAACGGCAAGTTTTCTAACCTTGGCTTCTTTTATTGCCTTTTTTAGGGTCTGTTTTTTTGCTTTTTCCTTTTTGTAGCCCTTAACTGTGGACAGTGCTTTTTTTAGGGATTTCTTTCTGGCCATCAGTTTTGCTTTAGCTTTTTTGAGTGACTTTTTAAGCTTACTTTTTTTTGACATTTTTTATTGTTTAATGTTAATTCAAAGTTATGTAAATATTAATTTAAAGTATATTAAAAATTGATTTTTTTATAAGAACATCCTACAAGACTGAATTTATCCCTGTAAACTCTTTATAGTACATTTGTGGTTTAAAACTTTAGCATGAATCAAAGATTAATAGCCCCTTCCCTACTCGCGGCAGATTTTGCCAACTTACAGGACGATATTGAAATGGTCAACCAAAGTGAAGCCGATTGGTTCCACATAGATATCATGGATGGGGTTTTTGTACCCAATATTTCATTTGGCATGCCAGTGGTGAAGGCAATTGCCCAACATGCCAAAAAAACATTGGATGTCCATTTGATGATTGTTGATCCAGACCGTTACATAGAAACCTTTGCCCAACTTGGCGCCAATATCCTATCTGTGCATTATGAGGCCTGCACACACCTTCACAGAACCTTACAGGCCATTAAAGACCAAGGGATGAGGGCCGGGGTTGCCCTAAACCCGCACAGTTCGGTAAACCTGTTGGAAGATACCATTCAGGACATAGATTTGGTCTGCATGATGAGCGTAAACCCGGGCTTTGGGGGGCAATCCTTCATTGAAAACACCTACACCAAGGTCGCCGAACTCAAGAACATCATTGACCGAAAAAATGCGAATACCCTCATTGAGATTGATGGGGGCGTGAATGCGGACAACGCCAAAAAATTAATCGACAGCGGTGCGGATGTCCTGGTGGCTGGCAGCTTTGTCTTTAAAAATGCAAATCCAAACAACACCATTTCAGAGCTTAAAAAAATCATTGCCTAATGTCACATTTTGATGTACTCATCATCGGCGGGGGGCCCATTGGTATTGCCTGTGGACTAGAAGCCAAAAAAAAAGGACTCACCTACATTATCATTGAAAAAGGACCCATCGTAAATTCGCTCTTCAACTATCCCATAAACATGCAGTTTTTCTCCTCTTCTGAAAAATTGGAGATCAACGACATTCCCTTTATCAGTAAGGAGGCCAAACCCAAACGGAACGAAGCCTTGGAATATTACCGCCGCATTGTGACTTCCAACCAACTCAACATCCATCTTTTTGAACGGGCAGAAAGTGTTGACAAAAGAGGTGATGAATTTTTTGTCCAAACAGACAAGGCAACGTATACCTCCAAGAATATCATCGTGGCTACCGGATTTTACGATATTCCCAATCTAATTGATGTCCCTGGAGAAGCTATGCCCAAGGTTTCGCACTATTACAAAGATCCCCATTTCTATGCCAGCCAGAAATTGGCCGTTGTGGGTGCTAGCAACTCCGCTGTGGATGCCGCCTTGGAATGTTACCGTAAGGGTGCGGAGGTCACCATGATCATTCGCGAACCCGAAGTTGGCCAGCGGGTCAAATACTGGGTACGGCCAGATATCATCAACCGGATCGAGGAAGGCAGCATTAAGGCGTACTACAATTCCAACATTAAGGAAATCAGGGCCACCGAGATTGTTGTGGACACCCCAGAGGGAGAAGTGACCCTTGCCAATGACTTTGTGCTTGCCTTAACGGGCTATCGACCAAATTTCAAGTTTCTGGAGGATTTGGGTATCGAATTATCAGCCGATGAAAAAAGACTTCCCAACTACAAGCCTGAAACCATGGAAACCAATGTAAAAGGATTGTATCTGGCCGGGGTAATCTGCGGTGGTATGGAAACCCATAAATGGTTTATAGAAAATTCCCGAATCCATGCCCCCATTATCATGAAAGCCATAACGACAAAGGGAAAAAGCCAATAGGTTATCTTGAATCCTTAAGGGATTTGGCAAAATCATGGGTAGCCAAAACAAGGTTTTCCTTGGTGTTTTTAATGGCCTCTTGTAAATCCATAGTCGCCGTTGAAAGTGATGCTGCATAAGCCAAGCCCCCTTGTCTTTGTTCCTCATTAGAAAGTGTAACCCTGCCACAGATTGCGGCCACGGGCACACCTTCCTGCATGGCAGAGGTTAAGACCCCACCTATGGTCTTGCCTGAAAAGGTTTGACTGTCCAAATGCCCCTCACCGGTAACAATCCAGTCCGCACCTTTGATTTTAGTGCCAAAACCTGAAATTTCCTTGACCAAATCTATTCCCGACACCAATTCTGCTCCCAAAAAGGCCGTGGCCCCACCACCCAATCCACCGGCGGCTCCAGCCCCGGGAACTTTCTGAAGGTCAATTTCAAAAGAGTTGTGGACTATTTCTGCAAAATTTTTTAGTCCGTCATCCAATAACTGGATCTCTGCCTCAGACGCACCTTTCTGTTGGGCATAAACCTTTGCAGCACCATGTTCTCCATAAAAAGGATTGTCAACATCACAGGCAACCTTAAACCCTGCCGCTCCAAGAATGGAGGTTTGCAATCTTTTGATGGTCTTTACCTTGATCAGGTTTTTCCCTATTGGGGAAAGCACTTTGCCTTCCGCATCCATAAAACGATATCCTAGGGCATGGGCAACGCCCATACCTCCATCGGTGGTGGCGCTTCCACCAATCCCCAAAAAAATTTGGGTGGCTCCTTTTTTTATGGCATCCAAAATCAATTCCCCTGTTCCCAAGGTGCTTGTATGCATACTGTCAAGCTCATGTGTTTTTAGGAGCCGATATCCTGATGCTTCGGACATTTCTACAAAGGCTGTTTGTTGCGCTTCGGAAAATAAATACGATGCCCTTATAGGCCTGAACAAAGGGTCGCTTACCGTTAGTTGAACTGGATGTGCATTTAGGTATTCCCGGATTACCTCCAAAGTACCATCACCACCATCAGCCAAAGGAACTTTTACAATTTCTGCATCTGGAAAAACCTCCAAAAGGACATCCCCGACTATCTGGCAGAATTCCCTTCCGGTAAGTGACCCCTTGAATTTATCTGGTGCCAGGACAAACTTCATCCTTCCAACCTATTCGCTCAACCGGTCCAAAACGTATTTTATGAGGCTCTTCATGCTATCATGATAGTTGTCGTTCAGGTTTTTGTTCATGCGGTTGGCCACAATCAAACAAATGGTAGCGGCCTCATGGCCCAAAATTTTGGCCAGGCCAAAAATGACCGCGGCTTCCATCTCATAATTGGTGATCTTTACATTCTTGTACCGAAAGGCCGATAACCTATCATTAATGTTTTCTATTCGTGGTTTCAATCGCAGTTCACGACCTTGGGGGCCATAGAACCCGGGTGATGTCAACGTTATGCCCAGATGTGTTTTTTCTGAGTATAGTTTGGCCAATAAATCTTTTGAGGAATCAATGGCAAAAGGGTTCAGGAAACCATCTGGACCGCCCATAATCGTTTGCAGGGCTACCGTAAACTCTTTGTTTATGGTATGCTCACTGGCTGCATAAAATGGAAGTACATTGTCCATACCAACCGCTATCTGGGTCAATACAAATGAATTCACATCAATATCGGGCTGCAATCCTCCAGAAGTGCCAATACGAATAAAATTAAGTTTTTGAATCTCTTCTTTTATGCTTCTAGATTTAAAATCAATATTGAACAGGGCATCCAGCTCATTCATAACAATGTCCACATTGCCAACACCTACACCAGTTGACACCACTGAGATACGCTTACCGTTATATTTTCCCGTAGTGCTAACATATTCGCGGTTTTTGGTCAAATGTTCAACATCACTTAAAAATTCCTGAATGACCATAACCCTGCCGGGATCTCCCACCAGCAATATGGTATTAGAAAGTTGACCAGGTTTTAAATGGAGATGGAAAATGCTGCCATCTGGATTAAGAATCAATTCTGATTCTGAAAGAATTCTTTTATTTTGCATAGCTACAAAGCTACGCTTTGGAAAGCAAAAAAGCACAGCCAAAAAATGGCTATGCTTCTACTAACTGAAAGTAAACAAACCAAAATATAGAAATTATAACAAGATTTTTCTGAATATGGCCGTTGTTTCCCGCCAACTCCCTAAAGAAACAATTTAAAGTTTACAATACCCTAATGTTCTATTAGTACAATTTTTGGTTCTTTGATACTCACGAACACCACTATGGCAGACAATGAAAAAATAAGGAAATTGGCCAATCGTGTTCACGATGATGCCAACCACGATGCCTTCCAGCAACTTTTTGACCTGTTATGGGAACCCATGTTCCTTTACGCCGCCTCCATCATACAGGAAACTTCCATAGCTAAGGATCTGGTACAAGAGGTATGGATGGATTATTGGGTACGACATAAGAATATTGAAGTGGACAACCTTAAGGCCTATCTGTTCAAGGCAATCCGCTACAAGTGCTACAATCATCTACGGGATGCGAAGTTCAATGGACTCCAAATTGAAATCGCCAATCAAATCATGGTTCAAAATGATATGGAAACCGAGGATTCCTTACATGATCTAACCGTTAAGATCAATGCCGTATTATCAAAGCTCCCCAAAAAGTGTCAAGAGATTTTTCAACTCAGCCGGATCAACGACTTTAACAACAAGGATATTGCCGCGATGCTGGACATATCCCAACGGACGGTTGAAAATCAAATTTCCACCGCCTTGCGAAGTTTGCGCAGGGAATTGGCCATTGTTCGCCTATTCATCCCATTTTAACCCTACACTATACTTTCCACTTAAAAGTTGGCTTTAGACCAAGAACGTTAACTAATGGTTACCATGGTTAAGAAAGTTTTACCATTGATTTTTTGAGTGTGCGTACTAAAGGACTCATGGTATTTATTAGATGAGAACGCACTATAATGACCGAAAACCAGATCAAAGCGCTTATTGAAAAATACCTTAATGGCACCATTACCCCTAAAGAGGAGCAACTTTTAGAGGAATTTGACAAAACACTCATCCTAAAACACGCCCCTACCCTTTTGGAAAACGTGGCCCAAAAACAGAAACTGGCCAAACTGGGACTAAAACGCTCCCTTAAAGATTCTAAAAGAAAAAGAGGAAAAAAGCTAGTATTGGGTATTGCCGCTTCGCTGCTTATTCTGGTTTCACTAGGTCTTTTCTTTACCAAGAAAACAGTAGATCCACCAAGGATTCCTGAAATTCAACCCGTGGTGAAGCGTACGGAATGGGGGGAAAAGTTGAACCTGACACTACCCGATGGTTCTACGGTTCACTTAAACTCGGGAAGTTCCCTTAGTTTTCCAGCATCGTTCCCGAGCGAAGAAAGAGTGGTAGAACTCGTTGGAGAAGCCTTTTTTGATGTCTCAAAAAACCCAAAAAAGCCTTTCATCATAAAATCTGGGGAACTCAAAACCATAGTGGTCGGAACCTCCTTCAACATAAAGGCACTAGAGGCAGATAGTTTGATCGCGGTATCGGTTCGTACCGGAAAAGTCAAAATCCGGACAAGGACAGAAGAAATTGAACTACTGCCCAACGAACAGGGCATTTTGGGCAAAAACTCAAAAAAACTATCCAAAAGAAAAGTGGACATAGGTGAGGTTTTGCTGTGGAAAGACGGCACCATCATGTTTGAAGATGCCCCCCTTGGCGAAGTTGCCCGGGTATTGGAACGTTGGTACGGTGTAACCATAACCTTCAACAATAAAAAAGCTAAACGCTGCACGCTTACGGGAACTTATAAAAAAGAATACCTAACAGCAGTCTTGGAAAGCATTGTCTTTGCTAAAAAAGGATTGAAATACGAATTCACCAATGACAAGACCATAGTGTTCTATGGATCCTGTGCCAAACCCTGAACCAAAACTCAAAAACAGTATTGCCAATGAAGTAAAGCCAACAACTAACTAACAAAAAACAGCAGTCTGCTACACTTTGGCGAGCGGTTACAGACTGCCTTAAGTTTAACTAGTATCTATAACCATTAAACAGTATGTGAAATTATGAAATGCATAACTATTAAACAATTATTAAAATTGTCACTGCAAACCTTTTGCTACCTTATTATAGCCGCTTTGCTCAACCCTATCATCGCCGCCGATGCCAAGGGACAAAAGTTAAGCGAATACAATGTTGACCTTAATTTGGACAGAGCGTCCGTAGTTGAGGTAATTGATGAAATTGAAGCGCAAACCCAATTTAAATTCGTTTATGACCGTAGAATAAAAAGGCTACAGAACACCTATGACATCAAATACCAGAAGGTGTCATTGCGCTCCATCTTGGAATTGATGTCCAAAGACGCAAATCTTTCTTTTAAAAGAGTACACAACACCATTGCGGTAGATTTAGTTGCTAAAAGTACCCCCATAGTTGTTGAGGTACAGGCAAAAACCATTACGGGTGTCATTACCGACGAATATGGCGACCCCCTGCCAGGAGCCTCTGTAGTCGAGAAGAATACCACAAACGGAACCACTACAGACTTTGATGGCAACTTTTCCATCGACGTTACCGAAGGTGCCGTATTGGTCATCTCCTATTTAGGTTACTTGACCCAAGAGATCACCATTGGAGACCAATCATCCATTTCCGTACAGTTGAAAGCGGACACCACCCAACTTGATGATGTTGTGGTTGTGGGCTATGGTGTACAGCGAAAATCTGATGTAACAGGTTCCATTGCCTCTGTAAAAAGTGAAGACTTCAACAAGGGGGTGGTTGCCAATCCCGGACAATTGTTACAAGGTAAAGTTGCCGGCGTCAACGTAACATCGGTAAGTGGTGAGCCTGGAGCTACACAGAACATCATCATCCGCGGGGTAGGAAGTTTAAGAGCAGGAACCACACCACTTTTTGTGATCGATGGCTATGTTATTGACAACAATCCTACGGGAGTGTCCTCCAATCCATTGAACTTTATCAATCCACAGGACATTGCCTCCATAGATATCCTTAAGGATGCCTCTGCGGCTGCCATCTACGGGGCAAGGGCCGCCAACGGGGTTGTCGTGATCACCACAAAAAAAGGAAGGGCCGGTAAAACAGAAATGAGTTTATCCACTTCTGTTGCCTTTGCTTCAATTGCCAATAAAATGGATGTTTTTAGTGCCAATGAATTTAGACAGCAAGTGGTTGCTGTAGGTGGTATTTTGGATGACCAAGGAGCCAATACCGATTGGCAGGATGAACTGACACGGACAGCTGTGACCGAAAGCATCAATTTTTCCATGAGGGGTGCTACTGCCGATCAGTTTTCATACTACTTTGCAGCAGGGATGGATGACCAAGAGGGCATCTTTAACAATAGCTTCTTGAAAAGATATTCCGGTCGTGCCAATCTGAACCAAAAAGCCTTGGATGGTCGCTTTAATGTAGATTTTAACGTTAATGCAACAAGAACCGTAAATGAACGCCCAGATGCAGGATCAACGGTGGTAGACATGTTGGAATTGAACCCTACAATCCCTGTGTACACTAATGGGGTCCCCACCTTGTTGGATGAAGAACTGAACCCTATTGTCCGTAACCAAATTCGTTTGGATGAGGCGGCCAACAACCGTATTTTGGCCAATATCTCCCCTTCCTATGAATTTATTGAAGGATTGACCTATAAGTTGAACTTGGGGGTAGATTATTCAACCACAAACCGAGTGCGACAATTTTTGCCCTATGCCTTATTGGAAGGAAGCGAATTCGGTGATTTAGAGACCATTTCTACATCCAACACCACAACATTGGTGGAGAACACTTTGACCTATACCTTTAACAAGGGAGAGCATAACGCCATATTGTTGGCAGGTCATTCCTATCAGGAAACCAATTTTGAGCAAAAGTCCTTCGATATCGAAGATTACCAATTTGCAGATAATGGCATTGAGCCAAGATATCAGGATGGAGATGATATCCCAACCGATGTAAATTCTACGGCCTATACAGATGAGTTGCAGTCGTTCTTTGGCAGGTTAAACTATTCCTACGCCAATAAATATTTATTAACGGCCACCCTACGCGCCGATGGTTCTTCAAAATTTGGGGAAAACCACAAATATGGGTATTTCCCTTCTTTCGCTTTGGGATGGAACATTAGCAGGGAAGACTTCATGTCAAACAATGATGTGTTCAGCAACTTAAAGTTCCGTGTCAGCTGGGGTCAGACCGGTAATATGGATGGTATTCCCAGCAAAGTAAGCTTGGCAAGTTATGAAGATTCCAGAAGTGATAATGACACCTATCCTTTGGATGCGAATGAATCTACCATTGACGATTATCCATACGGCACGGTACCCGTTCGTACGGCAAACCCAGATCTTAAATGGGAGGTGACCACACAGACCAATATCGGTTTTGATTTTGGATTGCTCAACAATCAACTCACAGGTACTTTGGACTATTTTAACAAGGTGACCAGTGATGTTGTTGCCTTTGTGAACAGGGTAGATCCGCTACAGCCCACAGAAAAAATCTGGACCAACATTGAGGACATGGAAATCAAGAACTCCGGATTTGAACTTTCATTGGACTACAACGCCAATATTAGCGAGGATTTCACTTTCAACATCGGAGGTAACGTATCCTATATTGACAACAAAGTGGAAAATTCCCCCTATGCGGTATTGACCACGGGATCTGCCACCGGTGCTGGCCAAACTGGCGCCACCATCAATGGCTACATCAATGGTGAACCCATTGGTACTTTCTTTATGAAAGATTTTGTAGGTATTGGCGATGATGGTTTAAACGAATTTAGGGATGTTGTTGCCGATGGAGAGTCTTTGGACAATGACCGTATAGCAGCAGGCAGCGCTTTACCCGATCTTATTTATGCCTTTTATTTAAACTTTAAGTACAAGGCTTTTGATCTGGGCTTGAACTTTAACGGGGTTTCCGGCAACAAAATATTCAACCATACGGCCATGTCGTTGTTCAGCAATGGACAGTTGAGCAGAAACAGAAACACTACCGATTTTGCCGTACAATTCCCTAATGAAGATTTAACCAATTCCAATGAGGTATCTACCCGTTATTTGGAAAATGGTAGTTTCCTAAGATTGAACAATGCTACTTTGGGCTATAACCTAAACCCAGAATTGATTGGCCTTTCCGATTGGGTGAACAACATCCGTTTTAACGTTACCGGACAAAACTTGTTTGTGATCACCGATTATTCTGGATTTGATCCCGAGGTGAACACGGGTGGTTCCATAGATGGTATACAGACCTTTGGTATTGACCGTTTTACCTACCCAACACCAAGAACAGTACTGTTTGGCCTAAACGTATCCTTCTAATCAAAAAAATATTGAAAAATGAAAAATAAAATAATAATCCCATTATTGACAATATTCACTTTATTGAATTGGAACTGTTCCGATTTGGAAGAAGTGAGACTTGATGAAGCAGAATTTGGTGTGGAAGCAGAAGTCATCACCGGAGCCATTGCTCCCGTATATGGCTATTTGTCCTGGACCTGGAGACATACCAATTATTACGGTATGCAACTTATTCCTTCAGATGAGGCCATTCTACCATATCGTGGAGGAACAGACTGGTTCGATGGGGGTAAATTCATATCGGCCCATGCCCATAACTTTACCCCAACCAATGATTTGATAGGAGATGCGTGGAACGAATTATCCACCAACCTTTCCAGGACACTATCTGCCATTGAAGTATTGACTCCACTGGCCGATGAAGGTGACCAAGAAGCAACCAGAGCATTGCATGAAATGATTGCCATAAGAGGTTATTTAAACATGTTGATGTTGGATAGCTGGGGTGTTGTCCTTAAGAAAGAGTCATCAGACCAACTTTCCGAAGTGTTGAGGACCCAAGAGGCCATCGATTATATTGAAAGTGATTTACGCTCCGTAGTAGACCTTATCAACACCAACAGGGGACCTGGAAGAATTACCCAAGCAGCTGTTTGGGGCTTTTTGGCAAGGTTACATTTGAATGCTCCAGTATATCGTGATCCCTATGGTACACCGTCCTTCACTACCGAGGACATGAACAAAGTGATTGAGTATACCGATAACATCATCAATTCCGGAGACTATTCATTTTCTCCTGAGTATTTTGATCTTTTCAACGATGACAACAACAGCAATCCAGAATTGATCTTTGCCCTAGACCAACGCGGCGCGTTAAAAAGGGAGCACAGCCGTTGGGCCTATTGGTCCATTGCGGGCTCCATGTTCCCAAGACCCGAATATACCAGTGCCGATGGTACCGATGGGCCTGCAATTACCCCTGATTTTTACCAAACTTGGGTAGATGCCTATGGCGATGTGGATCCTGCTGAGGCAGATGCAAGGTTCTACCAAAAGAACAATATCATACCCGATGCCCAATTAACGGATTTCAATGGCCGTGTGCAGGAAGTTGCCACAGAAACCGATAACAGCTATTACTGCATAGAAGATGTTGCTTTTGAAATGGACAGGGGCTTTTTGCGCGGTATCATCTGGGGCCCTAGAAAAGGAGATGACGGAGCCTTCTTAACCTGCGATGGATCCCAAGTTAGAATTTACCCTGTTGTGCAACGAAAAGGTAATGGACCCGACAGGGCTGTAGGCTATGTAAACCACACCTTGGAGGTCAATTTTACGACCGAAGGATCATTGCACAACACAGGATATCGTGTTTCCAAGTATCAATTTAGCCGTACCTCACCAAACGGAAACAATTACAGCAGTGTTGATTTGGTATTGATGCGTTTGGCCGAAATTTACTTGATGCGTGCCGAAGCCAAATTGAGAAATGGGGATACTGCCGGAGCTCTAGCCGATGTAAATGCCGTAAGAACCTCAAGAACTGCACGTCCTGATCAGACACCTGCAGCTTTGACCGCCATTGATTTGGACGTGATGTACCGAGAGCGTGGTTTTGAATTGTATTGGGAAGGGTTCAGAAGAGTGGACCAAATACGTTTTGGTCATTATGAGGACACTTGGACCGAAAAGACTGATACGGACATCAACCATAGATTGTTTCCAATCCCACAAAGTGCTGTTGATGCCGCTTCCGGTATTGAAGGTTTCTTAGAACAAAATCAAGGCTACTAAAAATATAGTTTAGTTTGAGTTAGTTTATTTGTTCAGGTAAGGGCGGCAATGAATTATTGCCGCCCTTTTTTTCCCAGACCATTGCCCTTAACCACGTAACCAAAAAAAAGACCAAAATGAGAACCTCCTTACTTTTATTCTTCTCCACCATCCACCTGTTCTTATCGGCACAGCACCCTGTAATGGTGCACTCCCACAATGATTACAAACAGGACATTCCTTTTTGGAGGGCATTTGCTGCGGGGGCCAACTCCATTGAAGTGGATTTAATCTTAAAGGATGGCAAACTATACGTGGCCCATGAGGAAGCCACCATCAAACCCAATCACACCTTTGAAGAACTCTACCTAAAGCCCTTAGAAAGGGTAAAACAATTGCATGCGGAAACTAGGCTAAACTTTCAGCTATTGGTTGATGTAAAAACGGAGGCAGAGACTACCTTAAGGGAGATCATCAAAACATTGGAGCCTTATAAAATGCTCTGCCAACCCTTAAACCCTAGCGGAGTGACCATAACCATTTCAGGCCACCGACCCGCTGCCAAAGATTACAAAAACTATCCTGACCATATCTTTTTCGATTGCCAAGAAATGCACCAAACTCCAGATGAAGCATGGGAAAAAGTGGCCATGATCAGCACCTCCTTTAAAAATCTTTCGTGGTGGAATGGCCTTGGCCGGATGGTCAAGGAAGACCGGGAAAGGGTAAAAACCTTTATTGAAAAAGCAAGAGAACACCATAAACCTATCCGTTTTTGGGCAACTCCAGACACCAAAACCGCTTGGAAAAACTTAAGCAAACTAGGAGTGGACTACATCAATACCGATGTTCCAGAAAAAACGATATCCTATATCAAGAGCTTGACCAAAAACACCTATCTAGGTAAAGCTCAAGACACCTTATCGTATCGGCCCAGTTTTGCCCACGACCCCACGGCCAAAATAGTTAAAAATGTCATTCTACTTATTGGAGATGGAATGGGGCTCTCACAGATATCGGCAGGTGACTTATTGGCCCACAACAAATTTCACATCACCCAACTGAATTCCATCGGGTTGATCCGTACCCAAGCTGCCGATAATTTTGGCACGGACAGTGCAGCTGGCGCCACAGCCTATGCTACTGGAGTGCAGACCAATAATCGGGCAATCGGCACCGATAGCCAGGAAAAAAAACTGGCGAACATCACTGAAATCCTATCCCAAAAAGGGTATTCTACTGCGATAATCACTACAGATAACATTACGGGGGCCACTCCTGCTGCTTTTTACGCCCACGTAAAGGAGCGGGATGATGAAAAAACCATTCTCCAAGATCTGGCAAACAGTAAACTCGATTTTTTTGCTGCTGCCGGAAACGGGAAATTTAAAAATTACTCAACCAAGCTTGGAAATAAATACAAGGTTTTAGACTTCACGACATCCCTTGAATTTCCTGACAACGAAAGAATTGGACTCTTCCTTTCTGAAAAAAACCTGCTTCCCGCAAAATTGGGAAGAGGCAATATAATGCCCCAATTGGTCCGTAAGGTATTGCCTTATCTAAAAGCCAAGGAAAAACCATTTTTTATCATGGTTGAAGGGGCAAAAATAGACAGTTACGGACATGGCAATGACATGGAAGGTGTGGTTGAAGAGTTATTTGATTTTGATGCCATGGTGGCCGAAGCGCTCCAATTTGCCGATTTGGATGGCGAAACCCTTGTCTTGATCACTGCCGATCATGAAACCGGTGGCTTATCGCTACTAGATGCCGATTTGGAAAACCAGACCATGGAAGGTTACTTCACTACAAATGACCATACCGGTTGCTTGGTCCCAATCTTTGCCTATGGTCCAGGGGCCTCATCCTTTCAGGGAATATATCAGAATTATGAGCTGAACCATAAAATATTGGATATCCTCTCCAATTAATCGTACAATCAAAAAAAACCGGTAAACCAAATGATTTACCGGCTTTTGTTTTTCCTTAAAAGTGACCCAGGGAGGATTCGAACCCCCAACCCTCAGAGCCGAAATCTGATATTCTATCCAGTTGAACTACTGGGCCAATTATTTTATGAACTCAATTTTGCCTTAACAATGGTCGATATGGTCTTGCCGTCGGCTTGGCCGGCCAATTCCTTGGAGACCGTGCCCATGACCTTGCCCATATCCTGCATCCCTGAAGCACCCATGGCTTCTATGGTACGTTCCACTACTTTTTCAATCGCTTCCTCAGACAATTGTTCTGGCAAAAACTGCTCAATCACGGCTACTTGCGCCAATTCTGGTTCGGCAAGGTCTTCCCTTCCCTGTTCCTTGTATATGGCGGCACTGTCCTTACGTTGTTTTACCAACTTCTGCACCAACTTGATCTCATCTTCCCCTGCCAGTTCCGTGACCCCGGCTTTTTCGGTCTTGGCCAGTAAAATGGCCGATTTAACGGCACGCAACGATTCCAAGGCGACTGAATCCTTCGATTTCATCGCCGCCTTCATGGCTTCCATTACTTTAGATTCTAATGACATCTTTAATCAAATTGGGACGCGAAGATAAAAAATAAACCCGAAAGCTCATCGGCTTTCGGGTCTAACATTCCACTTGCGTAGAACACACACTAAACACTACTAATCTACATTACCGTGCAAAAAGGAATTATTGGTTCTAATCTGTATTTCATCATTGCTATCCTCGCTCAAGGAAGTGGGCGAAACCTTTTTATCCCTTGGTCCATCTTCCAAATCGACCCCCTGCCTTTTATAGGCCGGTTCCTTTTCTATATCGTCTATACTGTTGATACTGCTCTTGAACTTATAATTGAAATCCTTCATGGTCCTTCTACGGGCATCTGCCCTTTCTTTGAGCATATCACTGATCGAACTGTTAACGGGATCCAATGTCCCCGAATTTTCACTATCGTCCCCCAAGGCTGCTTCTGTCTTAATGGTTTTCTTCTCAAAAACGAGCTCATCCTCCAACAAAACCGGATCATGGGTTTCGGCTACCGATTGTGCTCCGGTCAACTTCTTTTCAAGCTCCATGTATTCTTCCAGATTATAGCGTGTCTCGCCACCCTGGGTCTGAAAATCCAACACAGGCTCTACCTCAACATATTCCTTGACCTCCATTTCCTTGATCTCGTCCGTTAAATCAAATACCAAGCTATCCGTTTCTTTTTCTTTCTTCACCTCATTGATCGGCAGGTCAAAAGAAAGCGTGAATTGCTCCTCTTGGATTTCAACCGGCGAAATCTCCTCTGGTTCCACCACCTCAATGTTCAGAATATCCTTTGATGGAATGATAATGAAATCATCGAACTTTTCTGCTGCTATCTTCTCTTCTACTTGAGCTGTCTCTACCTTTACCTCCTCATAGAACACATTGAAGTTTCTGATATAATTGGACGTTGGAATCAAATCTGACTCGGGCAATTCATTTTCCTCCTCCAATTGATGTTTAATGAAGGGCTCTTTCGCTTCCAATGGCTTGTTAATATCCAGTTTCTGCACTGCTTTCTGGTCTGTAAGATCGTGCACCGCCCTTTGTTCGTCCTCTAGGGTATGGATGATTTTTTTGCTCTCGGTGTTTACAATCTCATCCTGTTGGTCGGCATGAAAACCTGTTGCAATCACCGTAACGGCAATGGATTCTCCCAAGGCTTCATCTTCACCGACTCCCATGATGATATTGGCGCTGTGACCGGCCTCTACCTGAATATGGTCGTTGATCTCCCCAATCTCATCAATGGTGATCTCTTCGGCGCCGGAGACAATGAGCAATAACACATTTTTGGCCCCATTGATCTTATTATCGTTCAGCAAAGGGGAATCCAAGGCCTTGATGATGGCTTCATGGGCCCTTGAAGAACCGGATGCCTGGGCAGAACCCATAATGGCCGTACCACTATTGGACAGTACCGTTTTGGCATCCCTAAGGTCTATGTTCTGTGTATAGTGATGGGTAATTACCTCTGCTATACCACGGGCGGCTGTGGACAAGACTTCATCTGCCTTTGAAAACCCAGCCTTAAAACCAAGGTTGCCATATACCTCCCTAAGTTTGTTGTTGTTGATCACGATCAATGAATCTACATTGGCCCGCAATTTTTCGATACCCAACTGGGCCTGTCTTAACCGCATGGATCCTTCAAACTGGAATGGCGTAGTGACAATGCCAACGGTTAAAATATCCATTTCCCGGGCCAACTTTGCAATGACGGGGGCCGCTCCAGTTCCGGTTCCGCCTCCCATTCCTGCAGTCACAAAGGCCATTTTGGTCGAGTGCTCCAACATGGCTTTTATTTCTTCCAAACTTTCAATGGCTGCCTGTTCGCCAATCTCAGGATTGGCACCAGCACCCAGTCCTTCGGTCAATGAAACCCCCAATTGGATCCTATTGGGTACCTGACTGTTTTCCAAAGCTTGGGCATCGGTATTGCAGATGACGAAATCTACGCCGTTGATCCCCGCCATGAACATGTGGTTGATGGCATTGCTGCCCCCACCACCAACTCCAATCACTTTAATCACATTGCTCTGGTGCTTTGGAAGATCAAAGGCGATGTTTTCAAATTCGTTATTGTTGCTCATTGTAATGCTATTTATAGTGTGTGTGTTCTTTATTCTGCGTTATCCAAAAACTCTTTTAATTTCTCTGACCATTTGTCAAAAATGGATTTGCGCTCATGGTCATGTGAAACTGTGGCCGTGGCCATTTTCTGCTCATCCTCTACCAATACGTGTTCTTCCTGTCCCAATTCAACAGCATCCTGCTGTTGTTTTTTTCGTTTGCCATCTATGGCTTTCATCAAAAGACCTACGGCCGTGGCATACAACGGACTGGCAATATCTTCATCTGAATCGCCGGCCAAATGTTCATTGGGATATCCAATTCGCGTATCCATACCCGTAATGTACTCTACCAACTGTTTCAAGTGTTTCAATTGACTGCCACCACCCGTTAAAACGATTCCGGCAATCAATTTTTTCTTTTGCTCCTCATGACCGTAGTTCTTGATCTCCACATAGACCTGTTCTATAATCTCAACCACACGGGCATGGATTATCTTTGACAGGTTTTTCAAGGTTATTTCCTTGGGTTCACGTCCCCGTAGTCCTGGTATGGAAACAATCTCATTATCCTTGTTCTCGCCGGGCCAAGCGGAACCAAACTTGATTTTTAGCAGTTCGGCCTGTTTTTCAATAATGGAACAGCCTTCCTTGATATCCTCGGTAATGACGTTGCCCCCAAAGGGAACAACAGCTGTATGGCGGATGATCCCATCCTTAAAGATGGCCAGATCCGTAGTGCCCCCACCTATATCAATAAGGGCCACGCCAGCCTCTTTTTCTTCTTGGCTCAGTACCGCATCGGCAGAAGCCAAGGGCTCCAAGGTGATGCTTCCCAAATCCAATCCTGCACTTTTGATACAGCGCCCAATGTTTTTTATGGAGGAAACCTGCCCAACCACCACATGAAAATTGGCCTCTAAACGACCACCATACATTCCCATGGGATGCTTGATCTCTGATTGCCCATCCACACGGTATTCCTGAGGCAGTACATGTATAATCTCCTCTCCTGGCAGCATGACCAGTTTGTATACCTGATTGCAAAGACGGTCCACATCATCCTCATTGATGACCTCCTCGGCATCTGACCGGGTGATGTAGTCGCTATGTTGTAAACTCCTGATGTGCTGCCCCGCAATACCGACGACCACCGAACCAATTTTTAGTCCAGCATCCAATTCGGCTTGCTCAACAGCCATCTGGATGGATTCTATGGTCTGGGTAATGTTGTTCACCACGCCACGGTGAACCCCCAGACTCTTACTACGTCCTGAGCCTAAAATCTCGATTTTCCCATACTCGTTTTCACGACCGATGATGGCCACTATTTTGGTCGTTCCAATGTCGAGTCCTACCGAATAATTTGTTGCTTCCATTGTTTTAAATTTTGGTGCAGACCACTTGATTGTCAAATTCTAAACTTACCGTTGCATAAGAATCCAAAGAGTTATCCTTGGATGCCTTTACATAAAATGCCATGAAATTCTTGAACTTTTCATCCAGATTTTCCGCGCTTCCCAAACGAACCGCAAAATTCTCAATCCTCAACTTCAGTATATAATTCCCTTCATCTTGGATGTGAACACCTATCACATTCTTTTGAAGAAATTCATCTGAATTCACATAGGTCAATATTTTATAGGCATCTTGCAGTGCCGGCCCGGTAATCTTACCGGTAATGATCGGCACCCTGGCAGAGTGATACCTTGACAGTGGCATGCGCTCACCCGAGTCATCCAAATAGAATTGGGACGTCCCCTCAACCCTGCCAACAGGTTTCCTCAGTCTAATTCTTGAGATAAGCTCCCCTTCTAAAGAAAGATAGACTTGGGCACTTTTGACCATAGGATTGGATTGGATCACCTCTTCTATAGTATTCAAAACTATCGTTTCTTTAAGGCTGTTTTTTACGCTGCCATAATTTTGTATTAACAATTTATTAACCGCTTCCTCCGTCAGGTATAGGTCATTTCCGTCCAAAAAAACAATTTGAAACCCGGTAATTGTTTTGCCTTCGTTCCTATGGTTTGAAAATCCATAGAGAAGCACCAGGACCACAACAAGTCCCAAAACCTTTAACAATGTCCAGTTAATCCGCATAGACCAAAGCTTTTTTGAGTTTGGGTACTTCTAGACCGATATCACCAGCCCCCAAAGTGACCAAAACCTCTGTTTTACATTTTTTTAGCCTGTCCACAAGATGGGATTTGGCAATGAGTTCCTTATTCGGATTGGCTATCTTTTCCAACAACCACGATGCATCTACCCCTTTAATGGGTTCTTCCCTTGCTGGATAAATCTCCAACAGGAACACCGTATCAAATCGGGAAAGGCTTATGGCAAAATCATCTGCAAAATCCTTTGTCCGTGAGTACAGATGGGGTTGAAACACCACGGTCACTTTACGGTTGGGATGGGCTTCCCGAATGGCTTGATGTACGGCATCTATCTCTGTGGGATGGTGGGCATAGTCATCAATGAAAACAAAATCATCCTTTTTGATCTGGTACGAAAACCTTCGTTGCACCCCCGTAAATGAGGCCAAGGCCTTGGCAAGGGCATTGGCAGGGCCATTAGCTTCTACCCCCATGGCAAAGGCTGCCAACGCATTTAGCAAGTTATGTGCTCCCGGCTTGGTAAATTGAACCGCTTTAAAAACGCCTTTTGGCGTCACCATATCAAAATGATAGGTGCCATTCAGAAGTTTTACATTCTCTATACAGTAATCGGCCCCATCCTCTATTCCATAGGTGATTCCAGAAATGGGCAATCCCTTGCGGACAATCAATTTTCCGTCGGGTTTTAAACAGCCTGTAAATGCCTCAAACGTCCTGACCAGTTCATCATGGCTACCGTAAATATCCAAATGGTCGGCATCCATGGAAGTGATACAGGCCACATTGGGTGAAAGGTGCAAAAAGGAACGGTCAAACTCATCGGCCTCCACTACTGATATTTCATTCCCCTTAAACACAAAGTTGCTGTTAAAATCTTCCGAAACACCCCCTAGAAAAGCCGTCATGGACATTCCAGACTCGCTTAGCAGATGGGCAAGAATGGAAGATGTGGTGGTCTTCCCATGGGTTCCCGCCACAGCAAGACAAAAGGTATCCTTGGTAATGAGCCCGAGTACCTCAGAGCGCTTTTTGATCACATGCCCGTTTTCTTGAAAAAACTGCAATTCTGCATGGGATTTTGGTACGGCCGGTGTATACACTACCAAGACATTACGCTTGTCCTTAAATTGATTGGGGATGCTATCCACAGCATCTTTAAAATGAATATCCATCCCCAAGGCCATGAGTTCATCTATCAACGGCGTCTGGGTTTTGTCATAACCTGCAACAAATTTGCCCAACCAATGGAAATAACGTGCCAGCGCAGACATACCAATACCTCCGATACCGATAAAATAAACGTTATGTATGTCTTTTAAACTCACTTTAGCAATTTCTCTATTTCATCCACAATATGTTGGGTGGCGTTGGGCAAGGCCAATTTTTTCATGTTCCGTGAAAGTGTTTCTTGTTGTTCCTTGGCCCTATAAAATTCTTTGAACACCCTTTCAAAATCAGCATCAAGGTTTTCTTCGGCAATCATGACCGCTGCCTCTTTTTCAACAAGGGCTTGGGCGTTTTTGGTCTGGTGGTCTTCTGCCACATTGGGTGATGGTATGAACAAGGTTGGTTTTCCCACAATGCACAATTCTGAAACCGAACCCGCTCCTGCCCTGGACACAATGATGTTGGCGGCCGCATAGGCCATATCCATCCGGTTCACAAAAGCCTTGACCTTTACCTGTTTAGATTCGTATTTTTTGTAGTCCTCATAGTAAAGCTTACCACATTGCCAGATGAGTTGAAGCCCCAAGACCTGAAAAAAGCCAAGTTCAGCCTCTATCAACTGATTCACCCTTCTAGCACCCAAACTACCTCCTAAAACAAGTAGTATTGGTCTTTTGGCATCCAACCCAAAGAATTGGGCTGCATTGTTGGGGTCATTTTCCGAGCCCACCAAACCTGCCCGGACAGGATTTCCTGTTTTTACAATTTTTTCTTTTGGAAAAAACTGTTGCATATTGTCATAGGCCACAAAAATTTTACGGGCGTTCTTTGCCGAGAGCTTGTTGGTGATACCCGCATAGGAATTCTGCTCTTGGAGTACATAGGGAACCTTTGCCCAATCTGCGGCCTTCATGGTTGGTCCGCTGGCAAAGCCCCCTGTCCCTATGGCCAAGTCTGGTTTAAATCGTCTTACTATGTTCTGTGCCCTTACCAGACTCTGTATCAACTTTAGGGGAAACAGTAGGTTCCTTGCCGTCAGTTTCCGTTGCAATCCACTTATCCAAAGGCCCTTGATCTTATATCCGGCTTGGGGCACCTTTTCCATTTCCATTTTATCCCGGGCCCCGACAAACAAAAACTCGGCATTGGGATACCTCTCCTTTAGCTCATTGGCAATAGCCACGGCCGGGTAGATATGACCTCCCGTTCCTCCTCCTGATACTATGAATCTATAATTGTCCACTCAATACTTCCAATGGGTTACTTTCATCTACTGCAGCAGTTTCATCCTGCTTTTTATCACTGGCACTCAAAATGATACCAATGGCCGCACAGGTCATCCAAATGGAAGTGCCCCCACGGCTGATCAACGGCAGGGGCTGCCCTGTTGTGGGAAAAAGACCCACGGCAACGGCCATATGTACAAAGGCTTGGATCACTATGGGCAATCCTACCCCGATTACCACCAATTTTGAAAAAACCGTTTTCGCCGAATTTGCCACCACAACTATCCGAAATAGGAGCAGCAAATAGAAGAAAAGCAAGGCTAAACCACCGATTAAACCATATTCTTCAAGAATGATGGCAAATATGAAATCGGAATCACTCTCGGGCAACACATTCTTCATCACGCTTTTTCCCGCTCCTTTTCCTATGATTCCGCCTTCGGCGATGGCCATCTTCGCATAATCTACCTGTTCCAGTTCTTTTTTCTCATCAAGGGGAGTATCTTTCTTATCCAAAAAATTCTCAATCCTGTTTTTCCAGGTCACCGAACGACTTGTCGGTATCAATTCCGGTTTGGTAAACAGTACGGTAAAGAAAAGACCGATCACCAATAAACCAGCACCAGAAATACGAAGTAGGTATTTTAACGGATACCCACCCAAAAAACAAAGTAGAAAGGCCAAACAGCCCACAATGGCCGCAGTGGAAAAATTGGCCGGAAGTATGAGTCCAACCACCAAAATAATGGGCATCCATAGCGGTAGAAAGCTTTCGTTGAACGTGACCTCTTTATCCCGAATTTTTGTCAAATAGCGCGCAATCCAGACCATAAGGACCACAGCGGCCAATGTGGAGGTCTGAAACCTGACCCCAAAGGCAAGGGGAATCCACCGGTTGGCACTGGCACCACCAATATTGGTCTCTATGGTAAGCGTATAGGCCAACAATACCAAAACAATGGGCATGGCTATCAGGGACAATCCCTTAAAATAATGGGTTGGCGTACGGTGCACCACATAGACAATGGCAAAGCCCAAGACCCACAACGCCATTTGCTTGCTCATTAAAAAAGCAAATGATTTGCCCCCATTGAAGACATGGCTGGCCGCTGCACTGTATACGGGCAAAAACGAGAACAGGGCCAACAGGGCCAGAATGCCCCATATCGCCTTATCTCCCCGTAAACTTTGCAGTAATCTAACCATCTTTATAACCTTCTAACCGCTTCTTTAAATTGATCCCCCCTATCTTCATAATTCTGAAAAAGGTCAAAACTGGCACAAGCCGGTGACAGCAAAACCGAATTGCCGCGCTCTGCCATTTTATAGGCCATTTTTACAGCCTCGTCCATGGAATAGGCCTCTAGCATAACATCTATGACGTTCCCAAATGACTCCTTAAGCTTGGTATTGTCCATTCCCAAACAAATAATGGCCTTGACCTTCTCACGAACCAAGGGCATTAAGGAAGAATAATCATTCCCTTTATCTACGCCACCCACAATCCACACAAGGGGTTTTTTAATGCCGTCCAAGGCATAATAAGTGGCATTCACGTTGGTTGCCTTAGAATCATTGATATATTCCACATAGTTGATTTTCAAAACCTTTTCCAATCGATGCGGTACTCCATGAAAGGTTTGGATACTTTGACGAATAGTTTCCTTTCTCACGTTGACCAACAGCGAAGCCAAACTGGCCGCCATGGCATTTTTTACATTGTGCCGGCCATCCAAGGCCAAAATATCTGTACTCATCTCCAAGGTTTTTAATTCAACATTCATTTTTATAATTCCATCTTCAACATAGGCCCCAAATTGCTGTGGTCTTGTCAGCGAAAAAGGGACTAATCTCGATTGAACGGGATGTGCTTCTAGCCAATTCACAATAACCTCATCATCTGCATCATAAATGAGGTAATCATCTGAAGTTTGGTTCATGGCAATCCTGAATTTTGATGCGATATAGTTTTCAAATCGATAGTCATACCTGTCCAAATGATCGGGCGTAATATTGGTCAGTATGGCAATATGGGGTTTAAAGTCCACGATGCCATCCAACTGAAAACTACTGATCTCCAATACATAATATCCAGCATCCCGCTCTGCCACCATCTTGGCAAAACTATCCCCGATGTTACCGGCCATACCCACAACTGCACCATCACTCTTTATCAAATGATGGGTAAGCATGGTCGTGGTGGTCTTGCCATTGCTTCCTGTAATTCCAATAATTATAGCCTTGGTATACTGGGCAGCAAACTCAATTTCAGACACCACGGGTATCGCCTGTTCCTGCATTTTCCGGACCAAGGGCACCGTATCGGGTATTCCCGGACTCTTCATCACCAGGTCGGCATTCAACAGCTTGGTTTCAGTATGCCCTCCTTCTTCCCATTCAATCTCAACATGTTCAAGAACTTCTTTATACTTTTCTTGGATCTTCCCCTTGTCCGAAACAAAGACCTCAAATCCTTTTTTTATTCCCAAAATGGCTGTTCCCACTCCACTTTCACCCGCACCAAGCACCACCAGTCTTTTCACCTTACCTGATTTTTAAGGTGACAATGCTCACAATGGCCAGCAAAATACCGACGATCCAAAATCGGGTGACAATCTTACTCTCGTGGTACAATTTCTTTTGATAATGGTGATGGAGCGGTGCCATTAAAAAAATACGTCTTCCTTCTCCGTACCTTTTCTTGGTATGTTTAAAATATCCTACCTGCAGCATCACTGAAATGGATTCGGCAAAAAAGATTCCGCATAAAACCGGAATCAACAATTCTTTACGCACCATAATGGCAATCACGGCTATGACCCCTCCAATGGTCAAACTACCCGTATCGCCCATAAAGACTTGGGCAGGATAGGCGTTGTACCAAAGAAAGCCGACCAGCGCACCCACAAACGCGGCAATGAACACCACCAATTCCCCCACACGGGGGATGTAAAAAATATCCAGATAATCCGAGAACTGTATGTTCCCCGATACCCAGGCAAAAATGCCAAGCGTCAACACAATTATGGCCGAGGAACCTGCCGCGAGACCGTCAATCCCATCGGTCAGATTGGCTCCGTTTGAAACGGCGGTCACGATCAAAATCACCACAGGGATGAATATTAGCCATGCATAGTCTGCGCCCCCTTCTCCCATCCAAGAGATGAACTCGGCATAATCCAGTTCATTGTTCTTAAAAAAGGGAATGTTGGTACGTACGGTTTTCAACTCTTCCCCATATACCTTTTCTACCGCAAATTGATCCGTAACGTGGCTTGTATCCTTTTCCTTAATGGTCACCTGTGGATGGAAATACATGACAGCCCCCACAATGAGGCCCAGGCCAACTTGCCCCATGACCTTAAACCTGCCCTTTAATCCTTGCTTGTCTTTTTTGAACACCTTGATGTAATCATCTATAAAACCGATGATGCCCATCCAAACCATGGCCACGATCAGCAAGACAACATACACATTCCCCAGATCGCCAAACAACAGGACCGGAATCAAGGTTGACATAATGATGATGATTCCTCCCATGGTAGGGGTGCCCGCCTTTTGTTTTTGGCCCTCCAGGCCCAAATCGCGAACACTCTCGCCTATTTGTTTTTTTTGAAGCAACACTATGATGCGCTTTCCGTAGACCATGGCTATGAGCAATGACAGTAATACCGCCATGCCCGCCCTAAATGTTAGGAAACGAAACAACGATGCCCCAGGTAGTTGGTACGCCTCTTCCAGATATTCAAACAAATAGTATAACATGTTCCTTTATTTGTCCATTTCCAATAATGCCGATTTCACTTCCTTGAAATCGTCAAATTCCGTTCTTGTCCCTTGGGTCTCTTGATAGGTTTCATGCCCCTTGCCCGCAACCAAGATGATATCATTGGACAATGCCATCTTGCAGGCGGTTCGTATTGCCTGTCGCCTATTTTCTATCGAAAGTACCTTTCGGGTGTTTTGGGGCTCCACTCCAGCCTCCATTTCTTCAATGATCTTCTCTGGCGATTCACTACGTGGGTTGTCTGATGTAAATATGGCCTGATTGCTCATTTCCGAAGCTATATGACCCATAACCGGACGCTTTGACTTATCACGGTCACCACCACACCCCACTACGGTGATGACATTTTCATTTCCAGTCCTCAATGTGCTGATAGTGTTCAACACATTTTTCAGTGCATCCGGTGTATGGGCATAATCAACAATAGCAGTAATCTTCCCTTTTGATATGTAGTATTGAAACCTGCCATCCACTGTTTCCAATTGACTCAACAGTTGCAATACCTCAATTTTTTCCTGTCCTAAAATCATGGCCACGGCATAAATGGCCAAAACGTTGTACGCATTAAAATCGCCAATGAGCTTGGTCCACAATTCACTGTCATCTACCTTTAACAGCTGCCCATCTATTTGGTGTTCCAATAGCTGCGCCCTGTAATCTGCGTAGGATTTTAGCGCATAGGTATATTTTTTGGCCTTGGTATTCTGCAGCATGACCATACCGTTCTTATCATCAAGGTTGATCAGGGCAAATGCCTGTGCCGGCAATTCATCAAACAGTGTTTTTTTGGTATCGCGGTAAGCCGCAAAGGTCTTATGGTAATCCAGATGGTCATGGGTAAGATTGGTAAAGACCGCTCCTTCAAACCTAAGTCCCTTAGTTCTTTTCTGGTGGATGCCGTGCGAACTCACCTCCATAAAGCAGAATTCAACTCCGGTATCGCTCATCTCTTTTAACCTCTGGTTAATGGTCAACGAATCTGGTGTGGTATGGGTCGCTGCATATTCCTTATCATCGATCAAAACCTTGATGGTTGAAATCAACCCCACCTTGTACCCTGCCTTCTTGAACAGCCTATAGAGCAATGTGGTGATGGTGGTCTTGCCGTTGGTGCCCGTAACCCCGACCAACTTTAGGTTTTTTGATGGGTTGCCGTAAAAATTGGAAGCCATTATCGCCAAGGCCGCGGCACTATCATCAACCTTTACATAGGTGACCCCCTCAATGATCAATTCTGGAAACTCCTCACAGACAATGGCCTTGGCACCCAAATCAACCGCTTTTTGTATGTATTGGTGCCCATCTGTGACCAAGCCTTTGATGGCCACAAAAGCATCATCCATTTCAACCTTTCTCGAATCAAAATGAAGTTGGTTCACCATAACATTGGTCTCTCCGTTTACCGCAGATAGGCTTACCCCATACAATATGTCCTTTAACAACGTCATGATAGTTTTAAGACAATTTTTTCCACATCCTTTATTTGTGCTCCTTTGGGAATGGATTGTTCCCTTACCTTACCATTTCCCCGCACCTCTACATTGAGTCCAAGGTTTTCTAAAATTGAAACGGCATCCATACCACTCATTCCCCGTACATCTGGAATGGTGTGGTATTCTTTTCGCATTTCTGCGTAATACTTTTCAAAGTTGGATTCCAGTTGCCTCCCCAAATCAACATTGGGGGAGACCTCTTCAACAACCGGCGAGGTCAAATAGATCTTTTGTGCCATCGATTTAAAAACCGGCCCGGCCACATCGGCCCCATAAATCCCTTTTTCTTGATCAGGCTCATGAATGACCACAATACAGGAATATTTGGGTTCATCAGCAGGGAAATACCCAACAAAGGAAGATATGTAATCTCGCTCCCCGGCTATGGCCCAGTAGTTTTTCCAACAGGTTCCCGTCTTCCCGGCCATTGAAAAATTGGGGTCATACAGATCACTGCCCGTACCATTATCTTTTTCCACTACATTTTGGAGCAACTTTTTCACCTTCCCCAAGTTTTCATCCGTGGCTATCTTTTTTATGATCACCTCGGTTTCAAAATCACGTTCAACCCTATTGCCCACCCTGGCCTGTTTTACAAACCGTGGCTTCACCATGGTGCCGTTATTGGCAATGGCATTGTAGAAGGTTAATGTTTGTAACGGGGTCAGTGCTACTTCATAGCCATGTGACATCCATGCGAGTGAAAGTCCCGACCATCCTTTTTCACCTGGATAACGGAGTTTCGGAAGACCCTCGCCCACTATGGGCAATCCCAAGGGCTCATGAAGTTTAAAGTTGCGCAGACGATCCACAAACCTATCGGGTTGTTCCGCATAATTATCATGCACAAACTGTGCAAAGACCGTATTGGACGAAACTGCAAAGCCCTCTGCTATCGAAATTTTTCCATAGCCCCCCCGTTTAGAATCACGAACCGGCTTCCCATAGACCTTCCACACCCCCTTATGGGTGTCGTATACATCCGTGGTATCTACCATGCCATCCTCCAAGGCTGCAAGCAAGGACATCAACTTAAAAGTGGAACCGGGCTCATGGGCCTCCCAGACCGCATAATTTCGAAGCTCTTTGAAATTTCCTTTTTTGTCCTTCCCCAGATTGGCAATAGCCTTAACCTCACCGGTCTTAACCTCCATCACCACCACACAACCATGATCGGCATTGTATTCCTCCAACTGCTTCTTTAGCTCGGTATGGGCGATATCCTGAATATTGGTGTTTAGTGTGCTTACAATATCCACCCCGTCCGAAGGCTCCACAATATTGGCAGCGGTAACTGGTTTCCAGACACCACCACTGGTCTTTTGCACCAATCTTTTCCCTACTGTGCCCCGCAGATAATCACGGCCATAAGCTCCATCTATCCCTACCCTGGCAAATATTCCTTGACCATCCATACGCTCATAACCTATGCTCCGCCATGCCATTTCCCCCAATGGATGTTCCCTGACCACTTTGTAATCTACAATAAGTCCACCGCGATTTCTTCCCTGCTTAAAAATTGGGAATTTCCGCATCCTCACATATTCTGGGTAATCCCTGTTACTGGCCAGCTTAAGGTATTGCTGTCTGTTTGCCCTTGCCTTTCTAAACTTTTGGGAATAATAGGATGAGGGCCTATTGAACATGGCCCCCATGGAATCGCAAAGCGCTGCGATATCTCTTTTCCAAATGGTATCCCTTACCACCGTGGGATCAAAATGAAGGGTATACTTTGGAACGGATGATGCCAAAAGACTACCATCGTCTGCAAAAATATTTCCTCGGATCGGTGGTATGTCAGTTCGCTTTTGAGTCTTGTTCAAGGCCACTTTTTTATAGGCTTCGCCGTCAATTAGCTGTATGTTGACAAGACGCATCACCAAGACCGAAACAAAAATCAGCAACAAAGCAGCAATCAGGTACAACCTGCTCATGATATGTTTTTCTGAGATTGCCATCTATTGTTCGGATTTTATGATGATTTTTTTGGGCGGTTCATCCGAACGCTGCAGCCCCCGCTGTAGCACGATATCGGTCAAATACGACTCCATCCTTAATTGTTGGACCGTCTTACGCTTGGCAAAGAACTCACTTCGAAGCCCCCGGACCTCTTCTTTTAAACCCTCAATTTTATGGGCCTTTTTATCTGCCTGATGCCCACTTGAGATCATGAGCACGGCCAACAAGGAAGCAAACAATAGAAAACGCCAGTTCTTGGGAGCGTCTCCACTGACCAAGAACTTGCCCTTTAATATGTCCAACAATCCTTTTTTCATTTTCATAGCTTTTCTGCTATTCTCAGTTTGGCGCTACGCGCCCTGTTATTCTGTTTAATTTCCCCTATCGATGGAACCACCAAACCCCCTATTTTTTTAAGGGGCACATCCTTATTGCCATAAAAATCCTTTTCGGCCTCACCTTCAAACTTTCCATCCCTGACAAACCTTTTCACCAAACGATCTTCAAGGGAATGATAACTGATCATACTTAACCTGCCCCCTTTTTTTAAAACTTGCGGAACTTGCTGCAAAAACTCTTTCAAGACATCCAACTCCTCATTAACCTCAATGCGGATGGCTTGGTAGATCTGTGCCAAAACCTTGTTCTCCCTGCCCCTGGGAAGCATTCGCCCCAAAACCGCCTTAAGCTCCTCCGTTGTCGCGATCTCTTTATGGCCGCGAGCTGCCACAATTGCACCCGCCATAGCTTTGGCATTACGCAGTTCCCCGTACTCAAAAAAGAGTTTGACCAAGTCTTCTTCGGTATACTGATTGACCACTTCATACGCCCCCTTTTCCTGCCGGGCATCCATACGCATATCGAGCTTGCCCTCAAATCGGGTGGAAAACCCCCGATCAGCTTCATCAAACTGATGCGAAGACACTCCAAAATCTGCTAAAATCCCATCAACTTCAGAAATGCCATAGAACTTTAAATACCGCTTTAGAAAGCGAAAATTCTCATTGATCAGTTGAAATCTTTCATCATCAACCACATTGACCAGCGCATCCTCATCCTGATCAAAAGCAATCAATTTACCCGATGGGCCCAACCTTTTCAAAATCTCCTTGGAATGTCCGCCACCACCAAAGGTGACATCCACATAAACACCGCTCTCCCTTATGTTTAGACCGTCTACCGATTCCTTTAACAGGACCGGATTATGGTAACTCTTGTCCGGATCCATTAAAAATCTCTTCAGAGAAATCATCAAACTCATCGTCACTCATGGCATTGAGATTAGCCTCATATTTGGCCTTGTCCCATATCTCTACCAAGTTATGCGCCGCATTCAACACCACTTCCTTGTTGATTCCCGCAAAATCGAACAGGTTTTTGGGTATCTGCAACCGTCCCGTCTCTTTATCTATGGCTACATCATCTTTAAGTCCTGCCGTAAACTTTCGCAACCACTGCCTAAATTTTTTACCCTTGTTGGGATGCGACATTACCTGCTTCATCAAATCGTCGAACATGACCCTTGGATACAACTCCAAACACTCATAATCCACCGAACGCTTAATCACAAACTCCTCACCCATATAGGGGATAAGCTTGTTTTTGAGCGATGTAGGCAAGGTTATGCGCCCTTTTGCATCGGCTTTACAATCATGTTGTCCAACAATTGATGTCACTTGACTGGGTCTTAGATATAATTACCAATTCAAATATGAGAAATATTTTACAGAAATCTCCACAAAACTCCACATTGTTAATAAATTTTCCACTTATTCATACTTCATTTTGCAGTTTTCAACCACAATTACACCTCAATTTGTAAAATTGGTCTCTAGCGAATTACCTATATTTGCCGCTCGATGCCGAAGCAAGCCTAAGATGGAAGACGAGATTATCAAAGACGGTAAATACCGCTACATAGAACACGGTGAGGGTACCCCCATAATTATTTTGCACGGTCTTATGGGTGGACTGAGCAATTTTCGCGGGGTCACCGACCACTTTCCCAAAAAGGGGTATAAAGTTCTTGTACCCGAGCTTCCCATTTACGACATGCCCATGCTCAAGACCACGGTTAAGAACTTTGCTAAGTTTTTGGAAGAATTCATTGAACACAAAGGCTTTGACAAGGTGATTCTCTTAGGAAATTCCCTTGGCGGCCATATTGGCCTGCTCCATACCAAAATGTACCCAAAAAAAGTAAAGGCCTTGGTCATTACCGGGAGTTCTGGGCTTTATGAAAGTGCCATGGGCGATGGATACCCCAAGCGTGGCGACTACGAATTCATAAAAAAGAAGGCCGAAGATGTCTTCTATGACCCAAAAGTAGCCACCAAGGAAATTGTGGACGAGGTCTTTGCCACGGTAAACGACCGTATAAAACTGGTCAAGACCCTGGCCATTGCCAAGAGTGCCATTCGCCACAACATGTCAAAAGATTTGCCCAGTATGCAAACACCCACCTGCATTATCTGGGGAAAACAGGATAGCGTGACCCCGCCAAATGTTGCCGAGGAATTCCACGAACTGCTTCCCGATTCCGACTTGTTCTGGATTGATAAATGTGGCCATGCCCCAATGATGGAACACCCTGATAAATTCAACGATATTCTTGATGCCTGGTTGGAGCAACGGGGGTTTTGAATTAGCCTATAGATTTTAGGCGTTAGAAATTCGCACTGAAAACCAATGGAAGGGTTTGTTTGGATTTATGATTCTTGCAGTGCTAAGTACTATTCACTACAACTATTTTTTATCTGTCTTTATCCTTCTTTCATCAAAATAAAGCTATTTTCAAAACAAAGTATTAGCTTTAATTCCATGGTGCCTAATCTATAGTCTAAATACCTCTTAAATATGAAAATTACTTCTGCTGAGTTTGTGATGAGCAATTCCGATGTGGCCAAGTGTCCAAAAGAGCCATTGCCCGAATATGCCTTTATTGGACGCTCCAATGTAGGGAAGTCTTCGCTCATCAATATGTTGGTCAACAACAAAAATATGGCCAAAACCTCTGGCAGACCGGGAAAGACCCAACTCATCAACCATTTTAAGATCAACAATAATTGGTTTCTGGTAGATTTGCCCGGTTATGGCTATGCCCGTGTCTCCAAAAAAGACAAAAAAACTTTCCAGAAATACATTACCGAATACTTTTTAAAGCGCAAGCAATTGGTCTGCGGATTTGTCCTCGTCGATATTCGCCACACTCCCCAACCCATAGATTTGGAGTTTATGGAGTGGCTGGGCACCAACAACCTACCCTTTGCCATTGTCTTTACCAAAGCCGACAAATTGAAGCCCGGAACCATTGAAAACCATGTGAACGACTACCTAGACATTTTGCGCCAAGGTGCCTGGGAAGAAGCTCCGCCCCACTTTGTGACCTCGTCTGCCAAGCCTATGGGGCGCGAGGAACTGTTGGCCTACATTCAGGAAGTCAACCAGCAGGTTAGGCACAACCCATAAAAGTGGATTCCTACTTTCTCAAAATTGACAAAAAGGGTAAATTTCGTTGATGGATTCACTAAAGACCTACCAGCATGTCAATAGGGCTGATGCCAACCTCAGTTTTGGCATTTCGCGAATGGAGGATATTTACGACAAGAGAAACGGACAGGCCGATGCCCCACATCGGCATAATTATTATACCATCCTCATCATCAGCAAGGGAAAAGGGCTACATCATATCGATTTTAATTCCTACCCAATCAATGCCAACCAAATCTATTTCTTAAGTCCAGGGCAAGTGCACCAACTAGTTGAAACGAAAAAAACCTTTGGATATTCCATGGTATTTTCAGAACAATTTTTGGTATTGAACCATATCCCCATAGCTTTTATAGCTGATATTAACCTTTTTCAAGATTTTGGGAGTACGCCCCCCTTGCCTTTGGACCCCGCTACTTCATCTACCATAGAATCGTATGCCGAAGCATTATTGACACAGTTTAGATCGGACCTCCCCTTTAAATTTGAGGCCATTGGCGCCCTGCTCAAATTGTTGCTCATCCACTGCCACAATCTTTGCTCTTTGAACAATTTGGATATCCAGACCCAGGAATCGGGTGGTGACTTATTGCGCAAGTTCAAAAAGATGGTCCATGGACATTACCACCAGTGGCACAGGACCACAGCCTATGCCGATGCCCTGAACATTACCCCGGACCATCTGAACCGTGTGGTGAAATCGTTGACCGGCAAAACCGCCAAAGACCACATACAGAGCAGGATTACCACGGCAGCCAAGCGATTGTTGTACTTTAGCGAACTTTCCAACAAAGAGATAGCCTATGAACTGGGATTCTCAGAACCAGGGAACTTCAGTGCATTTTTTAAAAAATGTTCGGGGATTTCCCCTTCCCAGTTTAAACAACAGTCCAAAGCCTCCCCTTCCCAATCCCTTCCAGAAAAAGAGGGCGCGTAAATCGGGTTTTTATACATCCTTCCCGTTTTTTCATATTCCATAATCCTTGCCCCGCACCGAAATTTGTACCAAACAAAAAACAAGTACTATGAAAACCGTTTTACATAAAGCAGAAACGCGGGGCTTTGCCGATCATGGCTGGCTCAAAAGCAACCACACCTTTAGTTTTGGGGGCTATAGAAACCCCGAGCGCAACCATTTTGGGGTGCTGCGTGTACTGAACGATGACCAAGTGTCGGAATCCAAAGGCTTTGGCACCCATCCACATGACAATATGGAAATCATTTCCATTCCGCTGGAAGGCGATTTGGAACACAAGGATAGCATGGGCAACGTGGCCGTGATTCGCGAGGGCGATGTACAGGTGATGAGTGCCGGTACTGGAATTTTCCATAGCGAATACAACAAAAACCCCGATAAACCCGTCAAGTTCCTACAGATCTGGGTCTTTCCCAACCAACGGAACGTGGAACCCCGCTACGACCAGATTTCCATCAGGGATATTGAAAAGGATAATGAATTTTACCAAGTGCTATCTCCCAATCCTGAGGATGACGGGGTTTGGATCCACCAAGAGGCTTGGTTCCACTTGGGGAAATTTGAAGCTGGAAAATCCGATACCTACAAGATAAAGAAAGAAGGTAACGGCGTCTATGCCTTTGTCATTGAAGGAGAGGTGAAAATCAACGGACAAGAACTAACCAGCCGTGATGGTTATGGTGTTTGGGAAACGGACACTTTGGAGTTTACCGCCACTTCCCCTAGCAGGGTATTGTTGATGGACGTGCCCATGGCCTTGCCAAGGATTGGGGGTTGATTTACTTCTACATACTGGAACACCTAAAATGTCATTCTGAATGAAATGAAGAATCTTTAAAACTTATGACACCTTGGTGTTGTCTGAATTGAGATTTTTCACTGCGCTTGCCTTCCGCAGGCTGGTTCAAAATGACATTTTGTGCTTTCGGATAATGACTTATTGCATTGATAACCCGAAGCTGAAACATTAGAAAAATAGAGGAATTGAAATTACCCCTAAAAAACAAAGCCTTACTCCACCCCTCACCCTTCTACAGGCTTAGTGCTCGAGGCTGACTAAACCCGTTCCCCAGCCTCTTTTACCTTTTTGCCCGCCAAATTCCCCAAAGCATCATAGGCGGCATATTTATAGAGCCCATGCAGGGTTGGATAGTTAAATACCGTAGAAATAATCTGGTCCAAACTCTTTTTATCGCGCACCAATTCCATCCCGTAGTGTATCAATTCCGTGGCTAGATGGCCAATGATATGCACCCCCAGGATCTGCTTACTGCCTTTGGCCACAATCAGTTTTAAAAATCCATTATCGGCATCGCCCATGATAGTTCCGCGGGCGGTATCCCGGTAAAAACTGACTCCGATCTCATAGGTCTGTTCCTCTTTTTTGGCCTGTTCTTCGGTCATGCCCACCATGCTCACTTCGGGCACGGTGTAAATGCCGTAGGGAAAAATCTCGGCCAGGGCATGCAAATCGTTGGTTTTGAACATATGGGTCACGGCCACCCGTCCCTGCTCCATGCTGGTACTGGCCAATGCCGGAAATCCAATGACATCCCCCACCGCATAGATATGGGGCAAATTGGTCTGGTAGTGCTCGTTGACCACCACGGTTTCCCGCTTGCCCGTTTCCACACCAATCCCTTCCAGGTTCAAGCCTTTGATGCTACCGCTTCGGCCTGCGGCAAACAGGAACATATCCACATTCAACGTTTCTCCCGTTTTCAATTTCAGCCGTAGGTTTTCTTCTGAATCATCGGGAACCTCAAAATCGACCACAGAATTGTTAAAAAGAATCTTGATGCCGTTTTTGTCCATCTGCTCCACCAAGGCCTCTGAGATCTCATCATCCAAAAAGCCCAATATCTTATCCCGGTCGTTCACCAGAAAAGTCTTTACGCCCATGGCCCCAAATATGGTGGTGTACTCACAACCAATGACCCCGGCCCCCAGCACACATATGGATTTTGGAAAACGTTGGATCTCCAAAATAGAATCGGAATCGTGTACACGATGGTCCCCAAAAGGAATGTTCGGGGGGTGGTACGGATAGGAACCTGTGGCAATCAATATATATTCCCCTTGGATGGTCTGTTCCAGTTCTCCCAGAATCCTTACCTCATGAGGGGTCACAAAACTGGCAAAGCCTTTAAAAATGGTAATGCCGTGTTTTTCCATATTGTGTTCCACCACCTTATCCATATGGTTGGTCACCAGTTTCTTTCTGTAGAGAAAATCATTGACCCCGGTTTTTCGACCTATTTTTTTGTCGATACCAAATACTCCTTTTTGATAAATGCCCGAAAGATAGAGCGCTGTTTCCTTTAAGGTTTTTGAAGGCAAGGTTCCCGTTTGTACCCCGGCACCCCCAAACTTTTCTTCTTTTTCTATGAGGGCCACCTTGTAGCCAAAATAAGCCGCCTTGGCCGCAGCTTTTTCCCCAGCAGGTCCGGAACCAATGACGATCAAGTCAAATTTTTTCATGCTACTTATGGTCTATTCAGTCATTTTGAACCGCCCACTTACGATACGCTCGGGAATGCAACGACAGAGGAAATTTAGATCTTGCCATTGATGCCATGTATCCCGTTCCAAAATTGACATCTTGGTTATTTTGTTGACATCTCAGTTATCTCGGTCCAATGTTCTGTTTTATGTTCCAAATAATTGGTGCAACGTTCGGCAAAGATGCCCACCGCCCTATCCTCTGGGAATTGTTTTGCCAATTTGGAGAAAATCTTTGCCGCCTTGTCAATCTTCTTTTCCCGAATCAACTCGATACCTTCCTTATAGTCTTCCAAATAGGAAAGCTTTACCGTATCCCTTTCTGAAACAAACTCATATACCTCTACCGATTTTGATTTTCCCTTTACCTGCACCTTGTCCAAAAAACGGTAATTAAATCCATTTTCACCCTTAATGTGGACCAAGGTAGCCTCTGTGGCAATGACCTTGGCCCCGTAGTATTTAGACAGTCCTTCAATTCTTGAGGCTGTATTTACAGCATCTGAAACAACGGTCGTTTCCAATCGGTCACTATGGCCAATGGTGCCCAGAATCATATGTCCGGTATGGATCCCCGTACCTATCCTGACCATGTGCTTGCCCTTTTCCCTTTGGATTTTGTTGAATTCCACCAGAAAATCCTCAAACTCAAAAACCGTTTTTATGGCAGCGGCCGCGTCATCTGGAAACAAGGCCATAACGGAATCGCCAATAAACTTATCGATGAATCCGCCATGCTTTTGGATGATGGGCACAATTCCGGCCAAATAGGTGTTGATAAATTCAAAATTCTCTTGTGGGTTCAAGGCTTCGGAAATCTTGGTAAACTCCCTAATATCGGTAAACACCACGGTCATGTGCCGTTCCACATGATCTCCCAACTGAATGTCCTCTATGCCCTTTTTTCCCAGATTATCCAAAAAAGCATTGGGAACAAAACGACTGTTGGCCTCACTCAATTTGTACAGACGATCATTGGCCTGCGCCAACTCTGCCGTACGTTCATCAACTTTTTGTTTAAAGAACCTCAAACGGTTGATGACCTCATCCTTTAAGTGGGAGAAGTTTTGGGTAAGACTGCCAATCTCGTCTTTGGTCCTAACCACGGGATGCTCACTTTCCAAGGTAAAATTACTGTCCACAAAACGGGTAATGTGCTCAGTAAGCTCGGTCAGGGGCAACGTAATTTTCTTGGCGATCAAGGTGCTCAAAAAAATACTGAAGGCCAGCAACACGAGTCCCATCAATACAAAATAAAGGGTCAACTTCCTAAATTCGCTCTTGGCCCAACGTTTTGTTTGGTTGACCAAATCACTAAAACTTGCCCCAGAAGCCACAATCTGGGCATCCAATTGTTGTTTTAGCCCTGTATTGTCCTTGATTCCTATCAACTTGTCCAAGGCAACCATTTGCTTGAACTTTTCTTCATAGCCACTCAAGTGGTACCATATACTATCGCGCCTTGCCCTGCTCAAATAAATAGTGTTTTCCAACCTGTCCTTCAACACAGCCATTAAGCGGGCATGCTTGTCTACATATTCCGGCTCATTTCTAATAATGTAGTCTTTTTCATGCCTACGCAAGGACAAAATCTCTTGGGTGGGTATCTCATCAATGGCTTCCAACCAATGCACATGATCGCGCATGGCCCCCTCTAGGCTAAAATCCTTAAAACCCCGCTCCTTTACTTTTCCGGTCAAGAACAGGAAGAGCGAATCTATCTGTTCTATCTCTCTTTGCAATGCCGAAATACTATCTAATAGTTGGTGCCTCGATTGCTTTCCAATACTATTGAGCAAACCAAGGGTGCTATCTACCTGAATACGGTAATCCTCCAGATAAAGACTGTTGCCCGTTTGAAAATAGTCTTGGTTCTTGGTTTCGTAACCAAAGAAATATTGTTGGGATTCTACACTTTTTAAGAGCTGGATATAGGCTTGCTCAATGGTCTCCGTCTCATGCTGAATGGCCTCCCTTTTGTTCAAATACAATAACGCCAAAACAATGGTCACCAAACTAAAGCCAATAAAGACCAAAAACCAAAACAACAGCCGATGCCTGAATGTCCGGAACATAACTACCGCTTATAATAGACGTGAAAAGGTATAGTTTCTTTTATTGCCCTAGGTTAAGGCTGTATTAACAAATTCAATTTACGCCCCATAATCCTTATCTTATGCCCATGGATTTTGTCATCATCCTTTTTGCGCATTGGGTCGGCGATTTTTTACTCCAGACCTCCAGCATGGCCCTGAACAAGAGTAAGACGTTAAAATGGTTGGGGCTGCATGTACTCACCTATACCGCCGTTCTTCTGGTTCTATCCAGTCTTATTTTCTCATGGCAGGTGGCCCTGGGCTTTGCCGTCATCAATGGTTTGCTGCACTTGGTCACCGATTTTTTCACCAGCAAGCTATCGGCCAGACATATTGATAAACCGAGAATCTATTTCCCCATCATAGGCTTTGACCAATTTATACATTTAAGCTGCCTGTACTGGACCTATCTAAATTCCGATATTTTAGCAATCTAATCCATGGACCATAACACGAGTACCCGTCTTACCCCAAAGGGGTTTATGAAAACCATTTCCATTATTCATTATGCCTTGGTGGCTGGAGTATTGGCCCTTGGTTTGGTTAATTTTTTGCAAACCGCTATTTCTCCCAATCAGGAAAATGATGCCATGACCTATCTTTTTCCCGTCTTTGGCTTAATGGGCATATTTGTAGGCAGCATTATTTTTAAACAGATGCTCCCCAAACTAAAAACCGAAGATCTGCTCTCCAAAAAACTTATGGGATATCAAACCGCCTGTTTGATCCGTTGGGCCTTGATCGAAGGTCCTGCCTTACTCAATATTGTCTGGTTTGGCAACACAGGCAACAGTTTATTTCTGGCTGTTGGTGCCACCTTGGTCATATACCTTACTTGGCTTAGGCCCACAAAACAGAAACTTGAACAAGAGTTGGAATTGAAGGGAGAACTTTTAAATCAGTTTAAAAAAGAAGACGAACCCTGTCCTTAAGGTCATTTGTTCAATTCCATCTTTTCGGCAAAGTATTCGCAGAAATCCTTCATGGTGGCCGTCATCTTCTCGTCTTGGGTGGCGCGAAAAAATGTATCTGCCATGGTGACCAAGGTCTGATGAAAAAAAAGTTTCATCTCCTCCAAGGGCATATCTTTGGTCCAAAGGTCAATCTTAAGCGATTCCTTGTTCTTACTATCCCAAACAGAGAGCAACATGGCTTTTGCCTCTTCGTTGTCCACTCCTCCGTCTTCGGCCGACCAGGTCAGTTCTTCGGGCACCCGGTTTTCATCCAATCCAACTTTCAATTGTATTTCAGAGGTATGTGCTACTGCCATTACTTTTTAGGTTTGTAGTTAGCTTTTTTAAATAATTCATCTGCAGGCATTGCCAAAACTTCATCCAACGGGACCTCTGGATTTTTTCGGGCAAATGCCCTAACCATCTGCCATCCCATAAATCTTCCTAAACGCCCGGGGGATTCACTATCCAACTCCAACCGGAATTTTGAGAAGGGGGCTGGGTCCAAAAAACGACGGTCCAGCCCGGTATCTGTACTGTACAAGAGTTCCTGCTCAATAAAATAGCGCCAAATCTGCTCTTCGTTGGTTCTGGCCCAATCCATTTCCTCAGCCAGGTAATTTAACTTTTGGGCATCTGTCTGCTGGGGCAGCAATTGATCCTTTAGATACAATTCCTTCCCATAATAGATCATTCTTGACAGAAAGGAGCGATCTCTTGGGTAATCTACCACACTCTTTGCAAAAGCATTGGCCACATCGGACAATAAAAATTGCTTTTGCAAGCCTTTGGACACATAATTGGGCAGCCCCCCATAGAACTTATGCTCGGCCCCAAGGTAATTGTCCAAACCTATCAAAAGCAGTGAATCTCCAAAAATGATCCGGTTGTTGTATTCCACTTCAGAGATCACGGTTACCACTTTGGGTACCGAACGATGGGGAAAATAATACCGTACATGCTGAAAAAAACGCTTTAGCTCTTGCGTTTCATTATCAAAGTTGGGAAAAACCTTGGCCACCTCTTGTTCCAATTGGGCTTGGAGGGTATCGGTTTCAATTTTGTACAACCATAGACTGTCTGAAAACTGTTTCGGGAACAGATAAGGAAAAGCCGTCTTCAACTCTGGAAGGTCATCTGTTGTGGCCGCTGCAAAGACACTGTCAAACCGAACAACCTTTAGGTCAATGGGTATCTTGGCTATTTCCGCTTCTTTTTTGTCTTCCGAACACGAAATCAATGAAGTAAACAACAGTATGGGAAAGTATTTTCGCACCAACTTCATTTTTAGGGCTCCAACGTATAAATTTACAAGGTGCAAAGGTAATTTTTAGAAAACAAATAGAACAGGATGCAGACAGAAAAGGTTATAGAACACATTGTAAAATGGTTAAAGGATTACGCAGAAAAGGCCAACTGCAAAGGATTTGTCATAGGTGTCTCTGGCGGAATAGACTCTGCCGTGACCTCTACCCTATGTGCCAAAACCGGGTTGGACCTACTCTGTGTTGAAATGCCCATACATCAAGGAGAAAATCAAGTGACACGGGCAGCCAAACATATTGAGTGGTTAATGGAAAACTTCCCCAACACCCATAGACAACCCGTTAACCTCACCCCTGTTTTTGACGCCCTGATCGATGCCCTGCCAACAGTTGCCGATGAAGAATCCAGAATGATGTCCTTGGCCAACACCAGAGCGCGATTGCGTATGACCACCCTCTACTATTTTGCGGCACTTAAGGGCTATCTGGTTGCCGGCACAGGCAATAAGGTTGAAGACTTTGGTATAGGTTTTTATACCAAATATGGTGATGGCGGTGTAGACCTAAGCCCTATTGCAGACCTTCTAAAAACCGAGGTCTATGAGTTGGGCAGGGTCTTGGGCGTGAACCAAGAAATTATGATAGCCCCTCCCACAGATGGTCTCTGGGGCGACCATAGAACCGATGAAGATCAAATTGGTGCCAGTTATCCCGAATTGGAGTGGGCCATGAAAATGGAGAGTCTGGGAAAAACATTGGGGGACTTTTCCGACAGGGACAAAGAAGTATTCAAAATCTACAAAAAATACAATTCTCTCAACAGGCATAAGATGATTCCTATACCCGTTTGCGAAATCCCTGAAGCGTTAAAATAGCCTTTCAACCCATTTTTACATACATAAAACGAGAAAAACCATACAAATTCTGTGGTTTTACATAAAAAGTCTCATTTTTGTGTAAATAAATGTTTATATTGCCTTGCTTTTTTGTAAGCAACAGACTACTAAAAAACAAACATAACTAAAGTTAAAACCCTACTACTATGATTAAAGTCTTAATTGCGGACAGTCACCCTATTGTGAGATTGGGCGCCAAGGAAATCTTAGATGCCCATCAGGATTTTGAAGTTGTTGGTGACGTGTCTACGACCACTGAACTTTTTGACAGTTTATCCAAAGTATCCCCAGATGTTGTCATGTTGGAAATGGACATTCCCGAAATCAACGGAATTGCCACTTTACGCAAGATTAAAAATGATTTTCCCGGAACTAAAGTTTTGATGTTCAGCGGGCAAAGTGAAGATGTTTATGCCTTGAGTTCCATTAGGGCTGGTGCATTCGGTTACCTATCAAAGACTGCTGACATTGAAAATATTCTATCGGCCTTGAAAAAAGTTGCTGAAGGAAACATGTTCATCACCAATGAACTTGCGCAACGATTGGCCTTTGATGAAGGCACCCAAAAACCAAGAAGGTTCTTTAGAAAATTATCTACCAGGGAAGTTGAGGTCCTTAAACTTTTGGCCAGCGGAAAGCGAAACAAAGAAGTGGCCGAAGGACTGAACCTAAACGAAAAAACAGTAAGTACCTACAAGGCGAGATTGATGCGAAAATTGAATGTTGACAACCTTGTTGACCTCTTGCAACAGGCCAAAGCCTTGGAGTTATACTAAACAAATCTTAGTTATATTGGAGAAAAACCCTAGTTTTATTGGGGTTTTTTTTATGCAATGACCCTAGCCAGCTTATTGTGCAATAATTTGTTGAGTTGTAGATAATTAACCGCGTCCTGTAATAATTCGGTGTTGTCCTGATTTTCTCCCATGGTTTTCGCTTGCAATTCTGCAATTCTGGCCCTGATCAGCAAACTTCTAAAGCTCAAAATGGTCTCTGAGACCAATTGGGAAATTCCATCTTCTTTTTCCTTGAGATAGATGTCCTTTCGTTCCCAATCGTGCAGTGTGTATTTTTCCTCTTCCATCAAAATGTTGGAAACCTCGGTAACAAGATCCTGATCAAGAGTGGCCAAAAATTTCTGGATGGAAAACTCAACCTCTTCGTTCAGCTGCTTAATTAAGTGCGTATATATCTTTCTAAAATTTTCATTGGCCAGTTCTATCTCATCCTGTTGAAGATCCAAATATACCTTTTCATAGACCTTGGCCTCAAACGTTTCCGGTTCCAAGACCAATTCCCCATCGTCATTTTCCTTCAATACCAAGTCTTCAAACAACTCTTTCTTGTCCCCATAGAGCAGTAATAACTCTATGATCTTTCGTTCCAACTCATACTGGGGATCCACTTTTTGTACAGGTTCCTCGTCTTTTACAACCGTAAAGGTTTTTTGTTGTTGCCTTGCCTTTTTAATGGAATCATCCAGGCCTTTCTTATCCAACTGAGCCAAGGTATTGTAGAGGGTCCCTTCTGACACCTGCATCATCTTGGCACACTCTTGAATGTAGATTTCCCGTTTTATACGGTCTGGAATCTTGGCGATGGAATTGACAATATCACGAACCGTCTCTGCTCTTTTTATGGGGTCATTGGCCGCTTCTTTGGCCAACAATGATGTTTTGAACTGAATAAAGTCCTTGGCATTTTCCTCTAGGTAGAGCACTACATCTTCATAGGCATTGTTCTTGGTAAAACTGTCCGGGTCTTCCCCTTCGGGAAAGGAGCATACCTTTACGTTCATACCCTGTTCCAAGATCAGATCGATCCCACGCAAGGAAGCCCTCAACCCAGCGGCATCGCCATCAAAGAGTACCGTGATATTGTTGGTGAGACGGTTGATCAATCGAATCTGTTCGGGCGTCAAAGCCGTTCCGCTGGAGGCCACTACGTTTTCAATCCCCTTTTGGTACATTTGGATCACATCGGTATAGCCCTCTACCAAATAACAGTTATCCTCTTTGGCAATGGCCTGTTTGGCAAAGTATATTCCGTAAAGTACCTTGCTCTTGTGGTAGATTTCACTTTCGGGGGAATTCAAGTATTTAGCGGCCTTCTTGTCATTGGTCAGGATCCTGCCCCCAAAGCCCAAGACCCGACCACTCATGGAATGGATGGGAAACATGACGCGACCCTTAAAACGATCAAAAGTTTTTTTGTCCCCCCCAATCTGTTCCTTTACAATGGTCAATCCTGTCTTTTCTAAAAAATCCAATTGATATCCATCGCCCAAAGCTGTTTTTGTAAAGGCCTCCCATTCGTCCAAACCATAGCCCAGGCCAAATTTTTTAATGGTTTCTTCGGCAAAGCCCCGCTCCTTAAAGTAACTGAGCCCAATGGCCTTGCCCGGTTCGGTTTTCCATAACGTTTTGGCAAAATACTTTTGGGCATATTCAGAGACCAAATACATGCTTTCACGTTCATTGGCCTGCTCTTTTTGCTCATCGGTCTGCTCGGTCTCCTCAATTTCAATATTGTACTTCTTGGCCAAATACCGAATGGCCTCCGGATAGCTAAAATGCTCATGCTCCATTAAAAAAGCAACGACATTGCCCCCCTTGCCACTGGAAAAATCCTTCCATATCTGCTTAACTGGCGATACCATAAAGCTGGGGGTGCGCTCATCGGTAAACGGACTCAGCCCCTTAAAATTGGATCCCGACTTCTTAAGCTGCACAAAATCACCAATAACCTCCTCTACCCGGGCAGTTTCATATACACGATCTATGGTGGTTTTTGAGATCATAAGGCCCGTAAAAATATGGAAAAATAACCCCCTCCCCCAAGAGAGGGAGCAATTTGGGTTTTTGAATTACTTTTGATAAAAGTCACCTAAATGATTCTTTTTTTTGGCACACGGCCCGGAAAGGCCATTCAGCGGCAATTATCCAATGTGTCCTGCCCCCATTGCCAACAGACCAATACTTTGGAGATGGTGGAACAGGACATATATTTCCATCTGTTCTGGATCAAACTTTTTAAGATCCAGACCAACCGTTTTGTGGAATGCTCCCATTGTAAAAAGGTGTTTTATGAACATGAGTTTTCTAATGGGATGAGATATAAGATTTGATTGACAAAAAACCCACCCAGTCTCAACACTAGGTCGAGGCACCCCTCCCTTTAAAAGGAGGGGAGTTTAAATGTTAATCCAAATCAAAACGAAGTCCTAATGAAATGTTTCGTTGTTCTATTGGGGCATCCTTAAAAATGGGGTTAAGGTCATATTTGAAATAGAGTACCGTATCATCAAAACCAACGTATGCGCTCAACCCATAGACCAACTCATTGGTGTTATAGTCCCTTTTGAGCTTTTCTTTGATTTGCTCACCTTCAAATTGATATTTTAGCTTTTGCCGGGTACCAATATTGAAGCCACCATACCCACCGATCCCCATTCTAAATTGACGCCTTAGGGAATAACGGATCTTTTCTTCATATTCATACCTTTTGGATGGGCCAAATTCAAAGAATATGGGAAAAACCAGATTATCCATCCGCAATTTTGATTTGTCCAGTTCCAAATCAAACTCTTGCAACTCGGTCTGGTCTCTATTTTGGACAAAGTATTGGTTGTTAGCTGGTTTTAGGCCATTAAACTGAAATGAAAGCCCATAATGAAACCGTAACCAATTCGAATTTTTAAAGACCCGGGTACGCCATTGCCAGCCAAATTCAAAGAATCGGCTTCCTCCAATTTTATATGGTGAATCGTCCAAGGATTGATCTTCAATAATCGCGTTGTTCAAACCAAAGGCCACAACAAAATCGGTATAAGTTCTACGATCATATTTTATGCGTCTTCTATTTGGGTTTTTATCAAGCCGTACTCCAAATAATGTAGTGCCATGGTCATCCTCTGCCCCAAGCCCAAACTGTAAGCGAGTTTTATAGCTCAAGGTATCCAACTCTCTGACCTCCCCATTGTTCCGCTCCAACAAAGCAATCTGGTTGTCTATAATGGCCATGCGGTTTTCAATGTTCAAAGCCCTAACCTTGGCCGCCGCCTCTTTAAGCTCTTGGGCTTCTTCCTCGGTTATCTCTCCCTTATCCAATCTGGCGTTAATGGCTTTTACTTCTTCCTTTAGTGCTCTTTTCTCTTGTTTGGCTATCTTATCCTTTTGCTCCTTTAACTGTTCTATTTTCCCTTTTAGGTTACTTTCTTGGGCAAAGGTGGTATTATATCCCACTTGCAGCATGAACAGCATCACTAATAGTGTAATTGTTTTTCTCATTTGATCTAGGTTTTAGACCGTCCTTTATCGGCTCCCCTAGAATAGGGAGCACGGATAAAGACTGGTTTTGATTGATGATTATTAATTATTACGGTCTGCGACGGCCGTTCGCAGTTTTATAAAGCTTTCTTTTAATCTTATGAACAGGGGATATCTGGATTCGTCATACAGTTCCACTTCCACTTCATCCAGAAGTGCCAAGGCATCCACTTTGGAGGAATCCTGAAAAATACGTTCCTTCAATATTTCCCGCTCTGCCATGAGCAGTAGCGAATCTATCTCGGCATCGGTGACCAAAATGGAGTCGGTTTCCATTAAATTGACCATGGCCAAGACCTCATCAAGCTTATCAGCTATGAGTTGATCCGCAACCAATGCAACCGAATCTGAAAGTTCTTGGTCGGGATTTGATACAGCTTCAACGGCGACCACTGCTGTTTCATCTTTGCTAGGCGCATCAATAAAAAGCTCCGTATCCTCCGCCTTTTTACTTTCTTCCTTTGGCTGCTCACTATCTTCCGTACCAACTACCTCAACTGTGCTTTCCGGCAGTTTGGCTTCTTGTTCTTTTTGCCCCTCCACATTACCCTTAACTATAGCCTTTGGATCAATCTCACCGGCAACCTGTTCTTCCGTAAAAAGAAAAACGGAAAGCATCAGTAATAATAGTATGGCGGCTGCGGTTCCTATCCAGTAGTATTTTGTGGGTTTTAGTTGCTTTTCTTCACCCAATTCGGCTTCAATACGCTCCCAAGCCTGGGGCGAAGGGCCCAACTTGCGTTGGTCCAGCTTGTTCTTTATATGTTTTTCCAATTTATCCATACTACCTTTTACTTGCTTGCCGTATCTAGGGCAATATCCTTTAATTTCAAATTTTCCTGCAATTGTTTTCGGGCCTTGCTCAACTGTGATTTTGAGGTGCCTTCAGAAATGTTCAACAGGGCTGCAATCTCATGATGTTTATAGCCTTCCACGGCATACAGGACAAACACCATTTTGTACCCTTGGGGCAATTGATCTATCAAAGCCTGTATATGCTCCACATTTTCCAAATCACCAAGGTCATCTTTTATGCTTGCCTTTGTTGAAAGGACTTCATCATCATAGACCACAAACTGACGCTGCCTCAGATAGGAAATACTCTCACGGACCATTATCCTCCGAATCCAGCCCTCAAAACTTCCCCGATGTTCAAAATCTTTTAAATACTTAAACACCTTGACAAAACCACCCACCATGACATCCTCGGCATAATGGATATCCCTGATATACTGCCGGCAAACCCCCAACATCTTTGGAGCATAGCTTTCATAGATTGCCTTTTGCGACAACCGATCCCCTTTTTTGGCTTTTTTGATCAGCAGCCTTTCATTGCCATAGAGCGAAATAATCTTCAATTGTGGTTGTTTGGTTTATTCTCTATGAATATAGACGTTGGAAAATATAAAAGCGTTGCCCAAGGTGGAAAAAAGTTAACAATCGATGGCCTGGATTCTACCCGACACAGGGGTTGATGGGTTATGGGTGTTAGGTGTTGGGTGTTGGGTGTTGGGTGTTGGGTGTTGGGTGTTGGGTGTTGGGTGTTGGGTATGATAAACAACAAAACCCATTGTCCGAACTTTTAACTTTTAACTTTTAACTTTTAACTTTTAACAAACCTACTTCTTCCTATCCACCACGTAGTTGACCATTAGGGTAAGGGCTTCCTTGTAGGGAGAGTCTGGGTAGGTTTCCAAGAGGGCAAGGGCTTCATCCTTAAATTCCAACATTTTGGTCACGGCGTACTCCAACCCACCTTGTTCCTTCACATAAGCGATGACCTCCTTTACCCTTTTTTGGTTCTTGTTATGATTTTTGATGGAGTTGATCAGCCATCGCTTCCTTTCTTTGGTACTGGCATTGAGGGCATAAATTAGGGGCAAGGTCATCTTCTGTTCCTTGATGTCGATTCCTGTAGGCTTGCCTATGCGTTCCGAACCGTAATCAAAAAGGTCGTCCTTAATCTGAAAAGCCATACCACAGAGTTCCCCAAACCTTCTGAATTCTTCCACTTCAGGGGAATCAGGCTTTACCGATGCTGCCCCCATGCTACAACACGCTGCAATAAGCGTGGCCGTTTTTTGCCGGATGATTTCATAGTAAACGTCTTCGGTGATGTCCAACCTCCGGGCTTTTTCAATCTGTAGCAATTCCCCCTCGCTCATTTCCTTAACGGAATTGGAAATGATCTGCAACAAATCGTAATCGCCACGTTCCAAGGCCACCAATAGCCCACGGGAGAACAAAAAATCTCCAACAAGCACGGCTATCTTGTTTTTCCAAAGGGCATTGACAGAGAAAAAACCACGGCGCTTATTGCTGTCATCGACCACGTCATCATGAACCAAACTCGCCGTATGGATCAATTCGATGATCGATGCACCGGTATAGGTACGCTCCGCCACCTTGCCCCCATTCAACATCTTGGCGGTCAAAAAGACAAACATGGGCCGCATTTGTTTGCCCTTTCTGTTCACAATATAATAGGTAATCCTATTGAAGAGAGCCACTTTTGAGGCCATTGACTCACGGAACTTTCGTTCAAAAAGTTCCATTTCCTCCAAAATGGGCTGTCGTATTTGAGCGACTTCTTTTTTCAAATGGGAATGGCAGTGCCTGTTTAGTTATTTGACCAAATGTAGGGAAAAGTTGGGGAGTCTTCCGTTCTTTGTTTTTCTTTTAGATTTTTGCCCCCCATTGCAAGACCAATGGTCATGATTTATTGGCCAACTGGCCACAGGCCGCATCTATATCCTTGCCCCGGGAACGGCGTACGGTAACGGTGATCCCTTTGCTTTCCAAAGTATCCACATACCGTTGTATGGCTTGCTCTCCCGCTTGTTGAAACTCGCCATCATCAATGGGGTTGTATTCAATTAAATTCACTTTGGAAGGGGCAAAACGGCAGAACCTAACCAAGGCATCAACAGCATCTTGGGTATCGTTGATTCCCTTCCAGACCACATATTCATAGGTAATCCTGTTTTTGGTCTTGCCATACCAATACTCCAGAGCCTCACGTAAATCGCTCAAGGAAAATGTGGCGTTAAAAGGCATAATCGAGGTACGAACCTCATCCAGGGCGGAATGCAAGGATACCGCCAGATTGAACTTTACCCCATCATCAGCCATCTTTTTGATCATCTTGGGCACCCCCGATGTAGAGACCGTAATCCGTTTTGGCGACATGCCCAACCCTTCTTCCGAAGTTATTTTATCAATCGCCTTGAGGACGTTGTTGTAGTTCATCAAGGGTTCTCCCATGCCCATAAAAACGATATTGCTCAAAGGACGGTCATGGTACAATCTACTCTGCTGGTCTATGGCCACCACTTGGTCGTAAATCTCATCAGGATTCAAATTACGCATCCGTTTTAAGCGGGCCGTAGCACAAAATTTACAATCCAAGCTACAACCCACCTGACTTGAAACACAGGCTGTGGTCCTTGTTTCCGTGGGAATCAACACCGATTCCACCACCAAGCCATCATGAAGCTTTACGGCATTCTTGATGGTGCCGTCCAAGCTACGCTGCATCTGGTCTACGCGAATGTGGTTAATGACAAAGTTGTCCTCTAGCATTTGCCGTGTTCCCTTGGAAAGGTTGGTCATGCCCCCAAAAGAATGGGCGGCTTTCTGCCAAAGCCATTCATAAACCTGATTGCCACGAAATGCCTTATCGCCCTGGGCCACAAAAAATTCCCGGAGCTGCTCTTTGGTCAATGCACGAATATCTTTTTTAGAACCCATGAAGGCAAAGTTAGAAAAGAAAAAATCCCGAAACGAAATCGGGATTTTTTCTGCATTCCCGACCGCTCGGGAATATAAGGTTGTTTACAGGATCAGCATGGCGTCTCCGTACGAATAGAAACGGTATTGTTCCAAAATGGCCTGTTTGTAGGCTTTCTTCATCAAATCGTGTCCCACAAACGCAGAAATCATCATCAACAAGGTCGATTTTGGTAAGTGAAAATTGGTGATCATACAATCGGCAATGCTGAAATCGTATGGAGGAAAAATAAACTTGTTGGTCCACCCCTCAAAGGTATTTAAGCTGCGTTCCGATGAAACCGCACTTTCCAAACCACGCATGACCGTTGTACCCACAGCACAGATTTTCTTTTTGTTGGCCTTGGCGCTGTTGACAATCTCTGTTGCTTTTTCATCAATGACCAATTCCTCACTGTCCATCTTATGTTTGGAAAGGTCTTCCACTTCAACCGGGTTAAAGGTCCCCAGCCCAATGTGCAGGGTAACCTCGGCAAAATCCACCCCTTTGATTTCCAGACGCTTCAAAAGATGTTTTGAAAAGTGAAGACCGGCAGTTGGCGCGGCCACTGCCCCTTCGTGCTTTGCATATATGGTCTGGTAGCGCTCTTCATCCTCTGGCGTTACCTCCCTTTTGATATATTTTGGAAGTGGGGTCTCTCCCAACTCCCTTAGCTTTCTGCGAAAATCGGCATAGGAACCATCGTAAAGAAAACGAAGGGTCCTACCGCGCGATGTGGTGTTGTCTATTACCTCGGCCACCAAGCTTTCATCATCCCCAAAATAGAGTTTGTTTCCAATACGGATCTTCCTTGCCGGGTCTACCAAAACATCCCAAAGCCGCTGCTCATCGTTCAGCTCACGGAGCAAAAAGACTTCAATCCTGGCCCCGGTCTTTTCTTTGTTACCGTACAAACGTGCCGGGAATACCTTGGTATTGTTCAAGACCATGACATCACCTTCATCAAAGTACTCGATCAAATCCTTGAACTTCCTATGTTCAATCTTACCCGTATCCCTGTGGACGACCATGAGTTTGGACTCATCCCTGTTCTCTGCCGGATATTCTGCCAATAAATCTTTTGGTAGCTCAAAATTGAAGTTTGATAATTTCATATTTGGGTTTTGATTTTTTCTGAAAGGCAGCAAAGATACAATGCTGCGATAGGGGTTGTCAAGTATTTAAAAGATAAAAAACTACACTTCTTCCATCTTGAAGCCAATAGTGGTGAAATCTTTCCAAAAATCCGGATACGATTTAGAAACCACGTCTGCCTCGTTCACGGTAAAACCAACCTTCATGGCCAAGGGAGCAAAGGCCATGGCCATTCTATGATCGTGGTAGGTATAAACGACCACCCCACTATTGAGTTTTCCAGAAAAAGGTGCCAAAGTGAGACTTTCATGATCGATTCCCACCGATGCCCCAAACTTTTCCAATTCTATCTTCATGGCCGCAAGCCTATCCGTCTCTTTAATGGGCAGCGTATGAAGCCCTGTCAAACAGCAGCCCACACCCAGTGCCAAACAGGTTACCGCAATGGTCTGGGCAATATCCGGGGCGTTTGCTAGGTCATAACCCATCCTCAAATCCCCATTCCCAAATGGAGAGCCCACTTTAGTAAGGGTGATGCTGTTATTCTTAAAAGAAGTTTCAACCCCAAAATCTTTATAAATCTGCGTAAGAACACTATCGCCCTGTAAAGAATGTTCTTTGTAGGAGGACAATTCTATCTTGGTCCCTACTTCAGATACGGCAACAACACTATAGTAATAACTGGCCGAACTCCAGTCCGATTCGACCACCATGGTCCTTGAATCCACACTTTCCTTTGGAAAAACCTTGATGGTGTTGGCCTCAAATTGGGTTTCTATGCCGGCCTCGTTCAACAGGCCCAAGGTCATTTTGATATAGGGGACCGATGTTATTTTGCCCACCAATTCTATTTCCAATCCATTTTTAAGCCCAGGGGCAATCAAACACAATGAAGAAATGTACTGACTACTGATATCGGCCGGAAGACTAACCCTGTCCTTTACCAACTGTTTGCCCGTAATCTTTAAGGGAGGGTAACCCTCATTCCCCACATATTCAATCTCAGCATCCAATTGCCTAAGTGCCTCCACCAAAACCTTTATGGGACGCTCTTTCATACGTTCAGAACCGGTCAACACCACTTCCTTCCCTTCCTGTGAAGCAAAATAGGAGGTTAAAAACCGCATGGCCGTCCCCGCATGGTGAATGTCTACCTCTCCATTTGAAACCGCCAATCCCTTTTGCATGACCTGCGCATCATCTGAATTGGAAAGATTTTCAATTTTTAAATTGGGGTACAATGCCTGCAACAATAAAAGCCGGTTGGTCTCACTCTTGGAGCCGGTTATCTGAATGGAGGCTTTCAGCTGTTTTGATGGCGGAGAAGCTATGTGGAGTTTCAAAATAGAATTTCTTAAACCTAAAAAATAAAGGCCAAATATAGGCTTATTTGAGCTTTTCGTTATTGTGGTGCCGGTCGTGGTCGCGTTTGGTCTTTATATCCAACTTTTTTTCAAAGGACTGTTGTAGGTCCACCCCGGTTTGGTTGGCCAGACAGAGTACCACAAAGAGCACATCGGCCAGTTCTTCCCCCAAATCCTTGTCCTTGTCGGATTCCTTCTCGCTCTGTTCCCCATAACGGCGAGCAATGATACGAGCCACCTCACCAACCTCTTCGGTCAGTTGGGCCATATTGGTGAGCTCGTTAAAGTAGCGTACCCCGTGGTTTTTGATCCATTCGTCAACGGCCTTTTGGGCGTTTTGTATGTTCATTTTTTCATTTTTGACAAATGTAAAAAAAACAACAACCTAAATTTTTTCCAGAACTACATAGGATTTGGTCTGGGCCTGCACTGCATGGGCAAAAAACTCTTTTATAATGTCATAGGCATCACTTCTATATTGTGTTGCATTCAACCGTAAATCAAAAAAAACATTGACCATCCCGTTACCATTTGGCCTAAACTGAAATCGTAAAAATCCCGCATTACCGGGGAGGGCCATGGATTTCTCTTCTGGCAAGGATTTTACCGTATATCCTTCTGGAACGATAAGATTTAAACTGTATCCGTAATTTCTCAGGTAACCAAAATCTATGGGATAATATCTTTTGGAGGTGGTAAACGGGTTTTTGCCAAAGAATTTAACCACAAAAGGATCAAGGTAGATTCTGTCCCCTTGCAGTACATTCTCAATTTCAAAACCAAACTTTTGGGACAATCTCTTCTCATTGGAATTTTCCTCTTGAACCTCATAAGAGGTTATATAGAAATCATCCCCTATTTTCTCCTCCAGGTCATCTAAATATTCTTCTTCTGTGCTTGATCTTAGTTCTCCCCTAATATCAATGCTTTCATATCCAGAGCTCACCACACTAAAAAGGCCCATTGCCTTTCCTTCTTCCACATCAAACGACATTTGGGTCCTTACCACCTTGCTGTTCTTTGGTTCTGGCTCAATATCCATCCAATAACTCTCCTTATCAAAGTCCATCACCCTTCCGTAATAGTTGAGGCATTTAAAGGGTAACATGCCAAAGGGCAGGTCCTTTACGGTTGCATCCAATAAATACGTTTTGCCATCAATATCCACCTTGGCCACGATATAGTTAAAATCTGACATGACCGGATGTGTCATCGTGGGCAATCCATATCCCCTGGTAGCCAACAATGTCATATCCGCTTTAATACCAGCGGCATTCAACAGATTGATCAAGGTTATGTTAATCTCCGCCACATTGCCTTGATGTTCATCAAATGCCTTTTTCACTCTATTGTCATGCCATAACCCATATTTTTCATTCCAGGTATAGTGTTCCTTTACAAAAGCATAAATGTTCTTTGCCCTTGTTAATTCATCAGCATCGTTGTGCAACAAACCTTCGGGTACGTTTTTCTCAAAAAAGTTCTTTTTTTTAAGTTGACTTCCGATATCCCGATCCGTTCGAAATTCCTTGTCCACATCCTTCCACGATTTTGTGTATTTGCTGATTCCTCCTCTAAACCTATGGTATTCTGATAGTTCAAATTTTAACCCAGCTCGATAGTTCTTGCCCGAAAGCATATAATCCTCCGCTTCCTCAAAGGCGGGGACGTCCTTCATGGCATAGGTCAAAACCTCACATGATGCCGAATTTGGTATTCCCGGTACACTAAAGCAATTCTTCTTGACCTTTGCGTCGTTTACCGCCAGCCCCAACTCGCCAATAAGCGTTCGGTTATATACCCAATTGCCGGGTATCTTGGCATGATACTCCGTATACACCTTTGGTATATCTTCTTGAAAATCCCAACCCTTTAAATTAAAGAAGAAAGGAGATTGAATTTCATAAGTATATTCCACAATAGATCCCAACTGCACATTAGGCAACGTAAATCTTTTTGCCGACCAACGCTCATTGATATCTACCTTATATACTTTATCTTTATGAAGCCCACTCCTTTGGACGCCGTTATGGGTGATGCCCCTAATATTGATAACAGCTTCCGTAGCATCATCACTATGATAATAAGGAATTTCAACATTGGCCTTATCGTACCCATCCTTTTTTAGAATCTTGATCTTGGCATGGTATTCTGTGATCAACCATATTCTATCGTTCCTAATATCAAAATAATTGTCTCCACGCTCATAGAGGTACACAGCCATTGCCGTGGTATCCTTTTTATACCCTACAAATTCCTTTTCAAAAGGGGTAAGTTCCCCAAATTTGGGTTCTTGGGAGAATGTTAGACAGCATTTAAGAATGACTAACAGTAGTAGTCCTTTTTTCATAAAAGCAAGCATTTACAGTTTTGAGAACACAACAGGCTCTTCTTCCTTTGCTATAATCTGTTTGTAATACTCCTTTAAATAGGGATAATAGTCTGCCGGAATAATAGCTTCGTCAATTTCATATGAAACCACCAAATTCAACATACCCCCTTGATCGGCAATGGTATATCTAAACGAACCCTTATTATCTGGCAGGGAAATTTTAACCGGCTGTGGTAAGGAGGCCACTTGGTAACCTTCCGGTATCTTGTATTTGGCCATATAGGTGTTCTTGAATGGATGGCCAAAATCTACGGGATATTCCCTTTTTTCTGATTTGAACGGGTTTTCTTCCATCTTTAAGAATGAGAGGGGATTAAAATAGAGCTTATCCTCTATTTCCTCTGCTCCAAAATCCATGTAAAAATCATATGACTCAGATACAGGGCCTGAGTATACACTAGCGTTTTTTGCCCGATAGTTTGAAATTTCCACATCCGGATAATTCGTTTCCATTTGCTTTACATAGCCTTCTTCTCCCATTTTGTTAAAGCTCTTTCTAAAATCCAGGGCGCTATGATCGGTATATCTGGTATTTACACTGCCCGTGCAACTACCGTCCTCGGCCAATTCTCCCTGGATCGAGTACATTTGATTTGACTTTTTGGGTTGGGTAAAATATACCGTGTTCCATTTTTTATCGGGGTTATTGATCAGAATACCCTGCCAATTATAGTCCTTTATGGGTAGAATATTGATGTCGCTATATTCCTCAGTGGCATCCAGAAAATAGGGTTTATCCTCAATCTCAACATAAGCGACCACATAGTTCAACCTATCTATGGTCGGAAAAAAAGGGATGGCATTGTCTTTGGTACTTATGACCACTGGATGTGCATTGATGCCCGCATAACGGAGCATCCCCACCAAGGTCAGATTAATATCCGCTGCATTTCCCTTTTTTTCTTTAAGAGTCTTTTTGATTCCGTTAAAAAAATACCAGCCATCTATTCCGTTCCAAGTCATGTTCTCCTTTACATAGCCAAATATTGCCGCCATCTTATCATACGGAGTAGGATGTTTGGCCAAAAGCGCGTCTAGCTCATCATCAAAGGCACGGGTCTTATCCAATTCATTTTTATAATCTGAAGTACTACCAATGTGTTTCGCCACATCTTGCCAAGTCTGGGAATAGCTTTTAAAATATCCATCAATACTAATGGTCATCAATTCAAAAGATGCCCCAGCTCTATAGTTGTCTATATTATCCACAAAATTCTCTTCTTTAAGGGCGGGGACATTATTGATATAGTAGGTATGCACCTCAACAAACATCCCAAGGCGATTGTCCATTTTTGTGGTGGTCTTTGGAAAGAACATCAAATTCCCCTTGGGAATCCTTTTATAAGTAAACCCCTTGGGGGTACTGAGTCGGGCCACCATTTTCTTGACCGGAATCTCGTATTGGAACACAAAATCATCCACACTCCAAATAAATGGGGAAGTAATCTTATAGCTGAATTCAATGACTGAACCTTCCTGTACATTGGGCATGGTAAAACTTACCTTGTCATAGTAATAGCTATGTTCGGTCTCAAAGACCTGTTCCTTATCCAGTTCGGTCTTTTCTATTTTACCATTGACCAAGTTATACGTAAAGGCCTTTATCTTCCCAACCCTTTCTCCATCGCTTCTGTTTTTATAGAGAAAAAGCTCTTCCGTGGCATAATCGGCCCCATCTTTTGTATAGACCTTGATCCGTTCATGAACTTCGGTAATCAAACTATTCATACCATTTCTGGAAACGATATATGTACTCAATTCCTTGTACAGAATAGCTGCATCGGCTTCGGGGTCATTTATATACTGTGTCTCTTTTAGTTCTTCCATGGAAACTTTCCCAAATTTGACTTCTTGGGAATAGACCATGATGAAGGGCATGAGGATACCCAACACTACATTGGTGGTTTTCATTATTGTGTATTTAAGGTGAGGATTATCTTAGAATTATCACTTTTTGCAATGTTTCTTCTAAAGGTCCGGTATTGGCCATACTGATCACTAGGGTACTCGCCTTGCTTTATAAACAGGCTCCTCTTTAAAAGAATTCCATCTTCCTGTGTTTCAAAACGAATTGAATAGTCCCCAAACTCAGTATTAAATTCCTTGGCCTCTGGCACATATTCCACCTTATACGTTTCAGGAATCTTAATCAAGCATTCATCCTCATCAAAATACCCCCTTTGGATTACAAAAGGGTATTTTCTATTACGATATCGTTTCGGTATAAATTGATTGTTGTTGAGGGCGTTGGCAACAAAAATGATCTTATCTTCGGTTATAGTGGCATACTTGGCGGCTCCCATTTCCACGGTTTCCCCAAAGGTTACATCATCCTTATTGTTCTCAAAGCTATATTCGAACACCTCCAGATTATTGATCTTATCAAAAAAGGCCTTGTAATAATCCTTTATATCCTCATCATCTTGATCTTCCAGATAAAAATGCTGGTCATATTGGATTCCCTGCGTTACAATGGATGCATCTCCTATTAAATCACCTCTGGTGGTAATGGTGTAAGAACCCTGGATGTGCTGGTGGTTGTCTTTGTTCAAATAGGCCGTTGTCTTGACCAGTTCGCTATTTTCCGGCTTTATCACAAGAGCCTTACGGTCATCGGTAAAATCACCAATAAAGGCGAACGGATGTATTTGCGAGGTGCAGTCCACCCAATAGTATTGCCCCTTGTAAGGGATTGTGATGATCACATGGTTGCCCTGTGATAGGTCTGCAAAATCTTCATAAAAATCCACTTTTCTGTTATCTGCCTCAATGACAACGTAGTACGACGGAACACCCACTACCTTTAACAATGCCATGGTGTAATTGGAGAGCCCCTTGCAATCTCCATATTTTACCTTATCCACTTCAATGGCACTAATCGGTTTTAACCCACCAATACCTACCTGGACACTTATATACCTTGTGTTTTCTTGGACATACTTATGGATGATCTTGGCCTTTTCCAAATCGTCATCAACGCCGCTGACCAATTGTTTTGCCATTTGCACCGTGGCTTCGGACAACTTATCCTGCCCCTCCAATAGATTTTTCATCCAATCCCCAACATCCTTCCAATCATTGATACGGCCCTTGATTCCCTTATAGGTGAAATTGGGCAGCCTTACCAATAATCTTGGAACCAAACTTAAAAAGGAAGGACTCAGCATTTCTTTCTCCATTGATTGTATATTGCTGGCCCTATACCTTATTTTCCCTTGGGCTTCCTCTTTTTCCACCAAAAGCCCTTCTAAATTTGATTCCTTGATAACAGGTTTTAAACTTTCCGAAGCATAGCTGATCAAAAAATCGCTCTCCTGAACGCTAAGATCGTATCCCGATAAAAAGTACCAATTGGGCAAACTCCCGGTATCGGATGTTTCAATTTCATAGGTTATCTCAAACGTATAGGGATAGGTAACGGGAATGTGATGGTAAGATAGCACCCTATTGTCCACATAGAGCGAAAAACCATCGACTGCGGCAAAATCCTTGAATTCCTTCTTTTTAATTCTCTTCAGTTCCTCACCAGATGCATCATAGACTTTAGCCTCGAGCGTTTTTATTTTCCGTTCCTTATCATACCCTACGGATGACCTAACAAAATCATCCCCTGCCTTGTTAAAGACGGTGACCACCCGTTTAACGGTTTGGTGCATCCGATCAATGCCCACAATATCTATATGTGTCGCATCCAGTCTAACAACTGCATTAACACTCTTTTTTAACTCTTCTGGAATGTTGTCTACATTGTAATTGGGCTGTTCTTGCGGATAGAAATAAAGCCCTACAAACAGCAATAGGATAGTAATGGTTTTCAATGTTTAGCGCTATTGGTCTATTAATCAACGTGAAAATTACATTTTTCTTGTTCCGCCAAACCTGACATAAATCATTCTTTGTTTTTTGTATCCATATATATCGTTACCGGACCATCATTCAATAATTCAACTTTCATATCGGCCCCGAAAATTCCAGTTTCCACAGTTTTCCCCAAATCCTTTTCCAGTTGGGCGACAAAACTTTCATAAATCGGTATGGCAACATCAGGCTTTGAGGCTCTGATGTAGGATGGCCGGTTTCCCTTTTTTGTGGCAGCATGCAAGGTAAACTGGCTCACCACAATTGCTTCTCCACCAAAATCCAAAACGGAACGGTTCATTACGCCATCTTCGTCATTGAAAATGCGAAGGTTGGCAATTTTTTTGGACAACCATTCAATATCTTCCTGATTGTCTGCATCTTCGACACCCAGCAAAATCAACAATCCCTTCTCTATTTGGGAAATTTTATCCCCATCAACCGTTACACTGGCCCTTGAAACCCTTTGAATCACTGCTCTCACTATCGTTCCCTATAAATATCGGCCCTGTAATTTTCTTGCGCATCCTCTTCCAACATCTGCACATAGCTTCGGTAGCGGCTCCAGGCCAATTTGTTATCTTCAAGTGCTTGTTTAACCGCACATTTGGGTTCGTCCAAATGCAAACAATTATGAAACTTACACTCCGATTTTAAGGCAAAGAACTCTGGAAAATAATCGCCTATTTCCTCCTTTTTCATATCAACAATACCAAATCCGCGAATCCCCGGGGTATCTATGATCTTGGCTCCAAAAGACAGTTCGTACATCTCTGCAAAAGTGGTGGTGTGCTGTCCCTGTAGATGTTGTTCTGAAATTTCAGCCGTCTTCAACTCCAGATCAGGTTCCAGACAATTGATCAGGGTAGACTTGCCTACACCGGAATTGCCCGAGAACATGCTCGTTTTATTTTTCATCATGGCTTTGACACGTCCTACATTTTCTCCACTTTTTGCAGAAATTCCAAGGACCTGGTACCCTATATTGGCATAAAGATCCATGAGATAGTCTACCTCTACCATTTCTTCCCCGTCGTAAACATCCAATTTATTGAAGAGCAATATCGCTGGAATATCATAGGCTTCTGCCGTAACCAAGAAGCGATCTATAAAGCTGGTATACGTTGTGGGGTTGTTCAACGTCACCATCAAAAAAGCCTGGTCCACATTGGCGGCAATAATATGCACCTGCTTTGATAGATTGACCGATTTTCTGACGATATAGTTTTTTCGATTCCCTATTGCCGTTATAATTCCATGGGTTGCATTATCCACAGTTTCCAAATCAAAGACCACCTTGTCGCCCACGGCTACGGGGTTGGTGCTTTTGATTCCCTTGATCCGGAACTTTCCCTTGATCCGGCACTCATAAAACACACCATCGTCCCCTTTGACCGTGTACCAGCTTCCCGTTGATTTGTAGACAATTCCCTGCATTAATAACCCTGTTGATAACAATTCATAGAATAGCAAAGAAACAATTTTCTTTTCTTACAAAATCGTTTTAACATTGATGCATAGTTAACAACAAACACATTTTTATCATGAGAAGAATTTTATTCGTGGCACTGGTCACCATCGCGGCAATCCTTGAAACCAATGCCCAAGAGTACAAGGTGGTAACCAGCGTAGAGTCTATTGTACCCAACGGTTTGGGCCGTTCTAGAATTGTAAATGCCCTTGAAGCCAAAGATTACAAGGAGTACACCAGTGTACAAACCGAAGAGGACAATACCCGTAACAAGTCCAAACGAGGCGATATCAGGGTCAAAAATTTTGAGGAAACCAAATTGTTGAACTTTTACAATGTAGGCGGTATCCGTTTTCAAAACATTGCGGCCAATGATGCCCTGATCACATCTATGATCAATACCATGATCGCCGATGGATGGAGTTTGGAATTTGTTACCAGTGCCGTGGAGAGCGAAGGTGGCAAAGGTGATGGCAAAGGTATTTTTATTACGAGATATATTTTTAAGAAGTAGACGATCGTTTCTTAAACACAGCAAAAAACCTTGGAAAATTCCAAGGTTTTTTGTTTTAAACCACTATGTATTAACACAAAATAATATATCAAACACTAAATCGAATTCTTGTACGTTTTCCATGTAATTTCTGTTAAAAGAAGTCTGTTTTCACTAACCTAAACCATTTTTATGAAAAACCTATTTTTTTTATTGCTTCCAATTATGCTCATTGGACAAACAAGCCTTTATGAAAATCCAAATTTTGATGAATTAGCAGCTACGCATAAAATAATCGCTGTTGTTCCTTTTAAAACACAGGTAAAATTGAGACCAAAGCAAATGAAAGACATGACAGACGAACAGCTTGATCGTTTGGAAAAATCTGAAGGCGAGAGTATTCAAACTGCTATTTATTCTTGGTTTTTAAAACGAAAAAAGAGAGGAAAGCTCCAACGAATCGAAGTACAAGACCCAAAAACCACAAATGCTCTTTTGGGCAAACAAGAAATCAACTATGACAATCTTCTCGAATATACACCCATAGAGTTAGCCGAAATTTTAAACGTTGATGCCATTATTATGGGGGACTATGAAACTGACAAACCTATGTCTGAAGGAGCCTCGGTCGCTTTAGGATTGTTAATCGGCTTTTGGGGATCAACCAATACCGCAGTAGTAAATATGAGCGTTCATAATGCTACTGACGGCATTTTGCTGTGGAACTATAATAAAAAAGTTCGAGGAAGTCTTGGAAGTAGCCCAGATGACTTAATAAATACATTAATGAGAAAAGCTTCAAGAAGATTAGCCTATACCAAAGAAAAATAATTTACTCAAAAAAAGCCTTAGGATATTATTTTCCTGAGGCTTTTTTTTGGTTCAAATATTCATTCTAATCCATTACCTTTATACGTCCCCCAGCAAATGTTTTTTTATTGACGTCTTTTGGGTTGCCATAAACCGTTACATCACCCCCAGCTTTTATATTTATATCGATTCTCTCTGAGGCAAAAACCTCAGCCTCACCCCCAGCCTGTATCTTCACATCTGCGATGGCGGTCCTTAAGTCACTTCCCTCAAAGACTCCGCCTGTATTCAGTACAATGGTTTGGTTTTCGGCCAAGCCCGAAGCCTCTATGATGCCACCGGTGACGGCCCTAATATCCACAACAGAAACATCCATGCCAATATGGATCTTTGCCCCCTCTTGGGCCCTCAATTCAATTTTATTCTTTTGGACCAATTCATTACAGGTAATCCATGCCCCTTCGTTGGCATCGATCACATCAATATCGGTATAATACACCTCAATAAGGGTATGTTCGCCGGTAAACTTCTTATCCAACTGCATGCGCAACTTTAACACACCGTCTTTGTTAGCCCATTTAATGTCGTCCACATTTTCTCCTTTAATGAGAATCCTGTTCTCATCCGATTGGATCATATTGACTTCAATCAAGTCAAAAACCTTTATTTCATTAAAGTCCCCAACTTGTTTGTCCACGATTCTTTGGGAATGGGCCAAAGTGGCAAACAAGGCAAATAGGAGGGTAATTTTTATTTTCATGATAGTGCTTTTTATTTTTTTAAAGATGAATGAAATTACAAATTGTTACAGCTGAAAAAAAAAGAGGGTGTCTAAAAAGTCAAGACACCCTCTTTTATTTCAATAAATCTTAAGTGCAAAAATGTTACGAGTTAAGAATCTTCTCTTGGTGGTTGATGGATTCTTGGTGAATGGCCTTGAACATACGGAGCACAAACTCTTCGCTCAGCCCGTGCTGTTCTCCCTCTAAAATCATTCTGCCCAAAATGGCGTTCCAACGGTTGGTCTGTAACACGGCAACGTTTTTCTTCTTTTTTAATTGACCAATACCATCGGACACCTTCATACGCTCGCCCAACATTTCAATCATCTTGTTGTCGATTACGTCTATTTGTGCCCGTAGATTGGCAAGGTTCGCGTTGTATCCGGCCTCTTCATCGGTTTCTTTACGTATGCGCAGGTCTTTGAACATTTGCTTTAAGGTAGTTGGGGTCACCTGTTGTGCGGCATCACTCCAAGCGTTATCAGGGTCGTGGTGCGTCTCGATCATCAATCCGTCAAAGTTGAGGTCCAAAGCCGTTTGGGAAACATCAAAGACCATGTCCCGCTTGCCTGTTATGTGGCTTGGGTCGTTGATCAAGGGCAGATCCGGAAATTTGGTCTGCAATTCAATGGCCATTTGCCATTCGGGAATGTTGCGGTACTTCGTTTTTTGGTAGGTGGAAAATCCTCTGTGGATTACCCCCAACTTTTTAATGTTCGCCTTGTGCAATCGTTCTACGGCACCCAACCACAAGGACAAATCTGGATTTACGGGGTTCTTGATCAACACAACTTTATCGGTTCCTTCCAAAGCATCGGCTATCTCTTGAACAATGAATGGACTCACCGTAGACCTAGCCCCGATCCACAACAAATCTATATCGTGCTCCAAGGCCAGATCAACATGAACCCTATTGGCCACTTCGGTCGCCGTTTTTAGACCTGTCTCCTCTTTTACACGTTGCAGCCACTTTAGGCCAATGGCCCCTACCCCTTCAAAATTTCCAGGGCGCGTACGGGGCTTCCAGATACCAGCCCTATAGTAGCTAACATCAGAATCTTTTAGTTCATGGGCAATGTCCATCACCTGTTCTTCCGTTTCCGCGCTACAAGGCCCTGCAATGACCAACGGATGTGGCAATTGCAAATCATCCAACCATGTTCTCAACTCTTTTGAATTTTCCATCTTTAATTACGTATTATTTTTTTGATTATTTTTTTTGATTCAACGTTTGTTATAAACGTATTGCATTAGTTTTTTACGATTTCTTGGCTTTAAGCGTTATGTCATGGGTTTTTCCTGCTGCACTCTGCCTCCAATAACCGAAAAAATCATTCCCTATTTGCCCTACGTCATGTTTCTCATGTCTTATTTACGGGTATTCCCTTTAAAATTTGTTTTATTCTGTTTGTGTTATTCATTTGGTTATGGATTCCTTCAAAATCATTGTCTTCCATCATGGTTTTAAAGGATTCCAAATTCTTGATGTATTCCTCCAAGCTTTTGACCACATTTTCCTTGTTCTGTTCAAAAATGGGAGTCCACATATCCGGAGAACTCTTGGCCAAACGCACCGTACTTTCAAAACCACTGCCCGCCATATCAAAAATATCGCGTTCGTTCTGTTCTTCCCCTATAACCGTCTTGCCCAACATAAAGGAACTGATGTGCGATAGGTGCGAAACATAGGCAATATGCTTATCATGCGCTTCTGGATTCATGTACCGGATGCGCATGCCCAATTTTTGAAACAGGGCCAGGGCGCGTTCCTGCAGTTTAAAGGCCGTTTGTTCCACCTCACAGATAATATTGGTCTTGCCCTCGTACAAACCATCAAATGCTGCGGAAGGTCCAGAAAATTCTGTTCCTGCTATGGGGTGTGTCGCTAAAAAATTTCTTCGTTTCGGGTGGTTCTCCACCGACTTGCATATCAATGATTTTGTAGATCCTGCATCCAGTACCACGCAATCATCATTCACTTTATCCAGAATTTTTGGAAGCTCGGTGACCATGGCATCCACGGGAATGGAAACAATGACCATATCTGCCTCTTCAAGCGAGGTGTCGTCCGCAGCACCATCAATCAGCCCCAATTGTATGGCTTCTTTAAGATTGGCTTCATTGTTGTCCATGCCCATAATTTTGGAATCTTCATACAAACGACTGACGCCCTTCGCAAAAGAACCACCAATCAAACCAATCCCTATAACAATTACTTTCATTCTATGCTTTTAAAACCTATCTATAGCTTCTTTGATCTTTTCCTCTTTCACACATAGGGAAAAACGAATGTAACCTTCGCCATTGCTACCAAAAATAGTTCCCGGTGCAATAAAAATATCGTTATTGTAAAGTACCCCATCAATAAAGGTTTCCGAAGGTTTTGACCCATTGGGCAGCTTGGCCCAGACAAACATGCCCACGGCATTTTTGTCATAGGTACAGTCCAATCTATCGACCAACTCAAAGATGTAGTTTCTACGCTGGGTATAGATTTCATCCAATTGTTCAAACCATTCCTTACCGCTCTGCAAAGCGGCTATGGCCCCTTTTTGGATTCCATAGAACATGCCCGAATCCATATTGCTCTTCACTTTTAAAATGGCATTGATGTTCTGCTCACTGCCCAACACCATTCCCACACGCCAACCGGCCATGTTAAAGGTCTTGCTCAAGCTGTTCAACTCCAACACATGGTTTTTGGCCCCAGGGACGGACAAGATACTGGTTGGGTTCTTGGACAGCACAAAACTATACGGATTGTCATTGACCAAAAGGATATTGTGCGATGCTGCAAACGCCACCAATTGCTGCAACTGTTCTGTGGTGGCCGTGGCCCCTGTAGGCATGTGCGGATAACTCACCCACATCAGTTTCACCTTTGACAGGTCTTGCCCGGCCAATTCTTCCAAGTCTGGGAACCAACCATTTTCTGCAGTCAAATCGTAATATCTGGGAACGGCCTCCACCAAATTACTTACCGAAGCATAGGTAGGATAGCCCGGGTTTGGCAAGAGCACCTCATCCCCCGGGTTTAAAAAGGCCAAACTAATGTGCATGATGCCCTCCTTTGACCCCATCAAGGGCAAGATTTCATTTTCTGGGTTGGCCTCTACCCCAAACTTATCGTTATAAAAAGTTGAGATTGCCTCCCTTAATTGGGGAAGTCCCTGATAACTCTGATATTGGTGTGCCCCGCTATCTGCTATGGAAGCTTTTAGGGTTTCCAGAACCTTTGGCGAAGGTGCCAGATCCGGACTTCCGATACCCATATTGATAATGGGCCTGCCCTCGGCAATCATCTGTCGGACCTCGCGGAGTTTTTTTGAAAAATAGTACTCTTGAACGCTATCTAACCTAGCTGCTGTTATCATGACAATGCATTTTTATATTCTCCCAACACCCTAAAATCTTCAGACATTATTTCCAACAATGCCTTTGCCTTGGCAAAATGCTCGTAAGTATCAAAAGTGACATCAACAAAAAAAGCATATTTCCAAGGGGTTTCTATAACGGGCAACGACTGTATTTTGGTCAAATTCAGATTGCAATCGCTCATTACGTTCAAGACCGTGGCCAAACTGCCCCGCTTATGATCGGTAATAAACCGAAGCGATGCCTTGTCTATCTCTTCCTTTGGCAGGACCTTGTTCTGCCTTTTTAGGATAATGAACCGGGTTGCATTGTTCTTTATGGTCTGTATTTCTGAGGCAATAATCTCCAGCCCGTATAATTCTGCGGCAACTTTTGGCGCTATGGCGGCCACATGTTCTAGATCATTGACCTGAATTTGCCTAGCTGTTTCTGCCGTATCCACATCTTCCACCAATTTTAGGTGCGGGTACTGTTTTAAAAACTCTTTGCACTGCAATAGGGCCATGGGGTGGGTCCTCACCTCTTTGATGGCTTCAATGGATTGTCCTTTTTTCACCATGAGATTGTGGTGTATGCCCAAATAATGCTCCCCTATGATGTGAATGTTGTTGTGGTACACCAAATTGTAATTGGGAATAATGGAACCGGCAATGGAATTCTCAATGGCCATCACCCCCTTGTCTGCATTACCGGCCAAGAGATCATCTATCATCCTGTCAAAAGAAAGGCACTCGACCAGATCAATGGCATTCCCAAAAAACTCCTTGGCCACTTGGTGGTGGTTACTTCCTTTGACTCCCTGTATGGCTACTCTTAACATTGCTCACATTTTTTAAAACCCCTCTTCTCTGATCAGGGCTGCCCAGCACAACAGTTTTGGACAAAAAAAAAGCCCCGATTCAACTTCGGGACTTTATGTTCGTTATATACGTATCGTATCACTATAACAGTCCCGCTCCGCTCCTAAAAAAGAAGTAGAAATAAAAACTGCTAAAGAAATACGTATGGTTCATTTTCTTAAATTCCCGGCTAAGATTGAGTTTTCAGATGACATATCAAAAATATTTTTTTATTTTTTTTTGATTTATGGACAAATCCCCCATTCTGATAAAAAATTATCACTTTTTACAGCTTCATAATCAGAAATATATATTTTGTTGCCTTCCCCACTCAAAATGAAGCATTGTTCTTTTGTCATCCCCGAACCGCCAGACTTGGCACAGTGGAAGTCGTATTGGGGGTTTAAACGGCACCACCTCCCTGGTCGATTAGTATTGGGGCTCCTGTAAAATGACCATGGAAGCCCAAGCCCTGTAGGAACAATAATTCCCTATTTTTGAATTCAAATCAGTATGGATGTCCATTTTAGTTCAGAATATCACTAAATCGTTTGGCGCACAAAGAGTGCTGAACGATATTTCTTTTTCCATAGAAAAGGGGGAAATTGTTGGGTTCTTGGGTCCCAATGGTGCTGGAAAATCGACCATGATGCGCATCTTGACCACCTATTACCAAGCCGACTCGGGCCATGCGGAGGTCAATGGGTACAATGTCTTGAACGAGCAGCGCCATGTCCAGAAAAGTATTGGATACCTGCCCGAGCACAACCCACTCTATCTTGAGATGTACGTTAGGGAATACCTTACATTCAACGCCCATCTGCACAACATAGCAAAACACAAGATTGCAGAGGTGGTAGAACAAACTGGATTGACACAGGAAGCCCACAAAAAAATTGGCCAGCTCTCCAAAGGATACCGACAACGGGTAGGTTTGGCCGCAGCCCTACTGCACGACCCTGAGGTGCTTATTTTGGATGAACCCACTACCGGACTTGACCCCAACCAATTGATAGAAATACGAAAACTGGTTCGTAACATTGGGCGAGACAAGACCATTTTACTGTCCACCCATATCATGAAAGAGGTGGAAGCAGTCTGTGACCGTGTTATCATCATCAACAAAGGGGAAATGGTGGCCGACAAAAGATTGGAGGAACTTAGAAAGGCAGAGGAACAAATCATTGAAGTGGAATTTGATTATCGGGTAGAGGAAGAGATGCTGCATCAGATCCCGAACATTTCGCAAGTGAAAAACATAGGTGGATTTGTCTATGAATTGACCTTTACGACCCAAAAGGATATGCGCCCCACTGTTTTTGACTTTGCCCATGACAACCAATTAAAAACACTTCAATTAAGCAGAAAGAACAAAAACCTGGAAGCCTTGTTCACAGAGTTGACAAGTACTTGATTCTAAAAAATTACCTGACAAGAATCAGATTCATTCTTATGGATAAGAAATATCTTTGCACCAATTTCCAATCACCCATTTATGCAGCAAAACAAGGCACGCCTAGAGCTTTCAGAGCAAGAAATGAAGAATTTTGGCTATACCATTGTCGATGCCATTGTTGACCACCACCTGATCCAAGACAAAAAATTACCCGTGGCCCAAGGCTCTCGGGAAGAGATGGACTCCCTCTTTTTGGAGGAGGCCCCTGAACAAGGTTCTGACCCTGGTGACGTACTGAATTTTGTGGTTGATAAGGTCATGAGCAACAGCACCCTCCTTTCCCACCCAAAAATGTATTCGTTTGTGCCGGGACCCAATAATTATGTGAGTGTCATGGCCGATAGTCTGGCCACTGGTTTCAATATCTTTTCTGGCCTATGGAAAGCATCGCCCGCAGCCAACGAACTGGAAATTTTAACGATTCAATGGTTGTTGAAGATCTTTGGTTTTCCCCTAAAAAAAGGAGGGGGAATTTTTACCAGTGGGGGATCTATGGGCAACCTCACTGCCCTGACCACGGCCAGACGGGTCAAATGCGGGGAAGACTTTTCAAAAGGCATCATCTATCTTTCGGACCAAGCCCACTCTTCCAACATTAAAGCCATAAGGGTCTTGGGGTTTAGAAAAGAACAAGTGCGCATTATCCCTACCGATAGCGAATTTAAGTTTGCCCTGAACAAGTTAAAAAACGCCATTGCCAAAGACCGCTTACAAGGGTTGCAGCCTTTTTGTGTCATTGCTTCTGCGGGCACGACCAATACCGGCACCATAGACCCCTTGAACGACATAGCCGCTATTTGCAAGAAAGAAGATCTTTGGTTCCATATAGATGGGGCCTTTGGTGGGGCAGCCATCCTATCCAACAAGGCAAAACCCCTTTTTAAGGGTATTGAAAAAGCAGATTCACTGACCATAGACCCCCACAAATGGCTGTTCCAACCCTATGAGATGGGCTGTCTCTTGGTAAGGAACCACAAGACCTTGAGCTATACCTTTACCGAAACTCCCGAATATTTAAAGGATGTTGAGGGGAATACTTCGGAAATCAACTTTTACGACCATGGCATTCAATTGACGCGAAGGTTCCGGGCGTTAAAACTCTACATGTCAATCAAAATATTTGGACTGTCAGAATTTAGAAAAGCCATTACCTATAACCTAGAACTGGCAGAACAAGTGGAGGACTATCTTAGGGAAAGTCCGTACTGGGAAGTCATCTATCCTGCCACGCTAGCGGTGGTCAATTTTAGATATCATCCCTTTGATGGCCAATACAGCGAAAAAGAATTGGATGTCCTTAACCAACAGCTATCCGATAAGGTCATGGCCTCGCGCAAAGCTTTGTTGGTGACCACCATCTTAAACGGCCACACCGTATTGCGAATGTGTCTCATTAACCCAAGGACCACCTTGGACGATGTAAAGGAAACGTTGGCGTTGTGTGAACAGTTGGCCGGGTAAACAAGAAGTAACTGACCAAGGCTGAAATGGCCTATACCACCAAATGCAGTAAGGTAGTCAACTTATGCAAAAGAAGGGGGTAACATTCCATCAATGGCCATGTCCAACTCCTCTTGCACTTTGGGATCGGTACAGTTGATCAAAACGGATACGGCCAGTTTCTCTTTAGGATACACATAGAAATTGGTGTACGCCCCCACACCGTTTCCCACATGGCCCACAAAAGGTCTGGCCCGGGCATCGCTACTTACCTCAAATCCGAGGCCATAATAGGTGGGTTCTCCATGGATGGTCTGCGAGGTCAACAAGTGCTGATAGGTTTCTGGCCGAAGCAACTTTTGTTCCAAGATTCCTTGCCCCAATCTGGCAATATCCTCGCTGGTGGACAAATACCCCCCGCCTGCCAGTTTATAAAAATTATCCACAGGGATGGCTTTTCTAAAACCTGAACGAAATCTGCTATAGAATTCTGAATATAAAATTTCTCGCTTTGCCCGAAATGACCGACTCCCTTCATTTGGGGTAAATGTATTGTCCATCCCCAAAGGTTCGAGCACTTTTTCCTTAACATATTTCTCAAAAGGAATTCCGCTGGCCTCCTGCATGGCCAGGCTGAGCAGTACAAAATCAAAACTATTGTAACCATACCCTTTGCCTGGTTCAAAAACCAAAGGGTCGTCTTTAAAAACCTTGATGCCCTCTTTAATGGAATAGGGTTGGTTCAGGGCAAATTCCTTACCTCGATACCCACGAATACCCGCTGTATGGCCTGCCAACTGGCGAAGCGTAAAACCATATTTTTTCTTTGGGTAATAGGGAAGGTGTTGATGTAAGGAGTCGTCCCAATCCAAAATGCCCTCCTCTACCATTTTACCAAAAGCTAAACCCGTGATGCACTTGGATATACTGGCTATCCTAAAAATGGTCTTTGTTGGGTAGATCGGTGTTTTTTTATCCAAATGGGCATGACCATATCCTTTTTGAAGCACTTTTTGCCCTTCCTTTAAAATGGTTGCCGAGATGCCCGGGACTTTTTTTTCTGCAACCAGGTTATGAAAAACGGCATCGGCCTTTGCCACTCCTTCCAACCCTTTTAAAGATTTGGTCTTTGGCTTGGATGAAAATAGGTTTTTAATGTATGATAACATGATTGTAGTTTCATTTCAAACCTGCCTGTCGCAGACAGGCACAGAGGGAAATCTAAAGATTCCTCATCGATTCCATAAAATCGAATCTCCATCGGAACAACATCGTTCCAACTTTTTAGTCCCTAAAAATTAATTTTCCGTCAAACTGTTCTTCAACCGCAACCGCTGGTGGACGATTGTAACTGATCACATCGCCATAACTTCTGATTACCCCGGAAATCCTTTGTTGGGGGTTTACAAAAAGATCGTTGGTGCCCCTATGGTTTACGCTTACATTTTCTGCCATCAGATTTTCTGCTTCCACACGGCTGTCGCCCGCTGCCACAGCTACCGAAAAATTGGTGGCCCTGCCCGTTAATTTTAGATAGGCGATGCCGTTCACAACAATGCTTATGGTTCCAACGTCTAGCGCTAGGTCAAATGAGCCGTCGGTAGTTTCTGCATCTGGTTCCGTAAAACTTTCGGAAACCAAGGATAGGTTTTGATAGCCCAAGACCCCATCACTGGAAACCAACCCACCGGTACTGCTTCTCACCTGGGTTAAATTTGGGGCGGTTACATAAACTGTTGAAAGCCCATACTCTCGAATAAAATTGCAACCGTTGTCGTTTCGCAGTACCAACCTTCCCTCTTCCACTTCGGCAGCTATTTCATTGATCAGGTTTTCCCCAGATTCCAATTCCACTTTTTGAACATCGCCCTGCTTCAAGACCAAGTTCAGGTTTTCAAAGACGGTAATGGTTGTAAACTCGGGAACCGAAACCACTGTTCGGGTAAGGTCGCCCGCCGTTTGAAAACAATCGGGGGCGTTTTCTGAGTTACAGGAAAAAATAAAAAATAAGCATGCACAAAAACAAAGATATTTCTCGACTGCGCTCGATATGACAACACTTCTGATTTTTCTATTTCTAACTTCTAGCATCTTTTATCTATAGTCTTATTCCCATCCCAAATTCTACTGCTTCTGCTTTTGCGGCATGCGATTTTAGTGTCACAGTCCCATAAATTTTATCTCCAAAATAACGTTTTAAACCAATTCTATTATAGGTTCTCCCTTCAAAGTCAAAAGGATAGTAGACATAGTAGCCAAATTGCGTTATGACACTAAGTTTGTTCACAAACAGTTCATGACCCAAAAAAACACCTACTCTTCTAAAATCAGCATCAGATTCCACATCCAATTCTGGGAATGCGATACTTTGAAAACGAATCAATTCCTTTAAAAAGTTAGAGGAGAAATAATCCGCTCCCAACTGAATAGCACTTCGCTTCCCCAAACGCTTATCGGCATAGGCCGATGCGATCCAGAACCCATACTGCCCAGAACCGATCACATCACTTTCATTCACCCCCATTCTAAGGACCAAATTATAACGAATGGGTTCTGTAAATTTTTGTTTTTCTTTCTTAGGAATGAAGTCATAATCCACCTCTGGGTCTAGGTCATAGGTCAAGCCCATATTCAGCGCAAAGGTATTGGTAGAGGTGTTGGGTGCACGAACATTGGCATTGGAGTAATGGATCAAGGCAATTCCGGCCTTTATGCCCAAGCCTTTGAATAGATTGTTCTTTTGATAATTGAACATGGCCATGGTAGAACTCAGAACATGGCTCCCGTAGGCGTTGTTCCTAAAGTTGGTGCCCTTGTCATACGGATTGGTATTGTATGCCAACCCCTGACCAATCCGAAATTGTAGGTTTCTCTTAAAGAAATAAAAATTGTAATGGGCGTACAATGAAAAATTATCGCCCAATACCGCGTTACCCATATCTTGGTATACAAAGGTGAAGCCGGTATCGGGATAGCCCAGATCGGCCTCCCAATCCTTATGGCCATACCGCTTACGGTTAAACCCCAAGATCAGCCCGGCAGGGTGGCCGGTGATCAAATGCGAAATATCTGGGTTATGCAAAAGGATGGAGCCATAATACATACTGGCATCCAACGTAAATTTCTTGGGTTCTTTGTTTTGGCAATGCCCAAAACAACAGCTTAAAAACACTGAAATAACAAGAATGGACTTCATTGCGGGCAAAGGTATGTTATCAAACTCAAAATTCAAGAATGAAGTTCAAGTGCAAATTGCCCTAAGCCATAGACTGTTTGGCTTGAGACATTTGACTTGCAATTTTAGACGTAACACTCATGTTGAATGAAGAATTTTGAGCCCCAAAATCAAAAAAATAAGCACCTCTAAAAAACCTGTCCTGCAATAGCTTTGATATTATCCGATTTGCCCATGGAATAATAATGCAATACTGGCACTCCGGCCTCCATGAGTTCTTTTGATTGCTGAATACCCCATTCCACCCCAACTTGACGAACTTCCTTATTGTTCTTGCACTTTTCTACGGCATCCACCAAATCTTCCGGGATATCAATCTTAAACACTTGGGGCAACAACTGTAAGTGCCTTTTCACCGCTATGGGTTTTATTCCGGGAATAATGGGCACATTAATGCCCGATGCCTGGGCAGCATCTACAAATTCAAAGTATTTTTTGTTGTCAAAAAACATCTGGGTCACCACATAATCAGCTCCAAGCTCCACTTTCTCCTTTAATCGTTTCAGATCGGATTTCAAGGATGGAGCCTCCATATGCTTTTCAGGATACCCGGCTACCCCTATGCAAAAATCAGGGCAATTATCGGTTTCGATAACATCGTGCAGGTAGTTGCCAGAGCTTAACTTTCGAATTTGCCGAACCAAATCGGAAGCGTAATGGTTTCCACCCTTCGTGGGTTCAAAATATTTTTCTTCCTTGCGGGCATCGCCGCGTAGCGCCATCACATTATCTATGCCCAAATAATGGCAATCCACTAACAAGTATTCCGTTTCCTCCCGGGTAAAGCCCCCGCACAACACATGCGGTACGGTATCCACATTGTATTTATGCTTGATCGAGGCACAGATTCCCAATGTCCCGGGACGCATACGGGTCAATTTCTTATCGTACAGCCCATCACGGTCAATGTACACATATTCCTCCCGTGAGGTGGTCACATCTATAAAGGGAGGATCAAACTCCATCAAGGGATCGATGTTGTTGTACAGTTCTTGTATACTCTTCCCTTTTACCGGGGGAATCAACTCAAAGGAAAACAAGGTTTTCCCATTTGCCTTTTTTATATGTTCGGTAACTTTCATGCTATTATTCGACCAAATTAGGAGCCAACCACTTCTGGGCCTTCTCCAATGCTATTCCCTTTCTTTGGGCAAAGTCCGATACTTGGTCTTGCCCTATTTTACCCAAGCCAAAATACTTGGCCTTTGGATGCGCAAAATAATACCCACTTACACTAGCCGCCGGCCACATGGCCAAACCTTCGGTTAGTTTGACCCCAATTTTTTTCTCTACCCCCAATAATTCCCAAATGGTCAGTTTTTCCAAATGATCCGGGCAAGCGGGATAGCCTGGAGCTGGGCGGATTCCGTTATATTTTTCATCAATCAGGGCCTCGTTATCCAGATTTTCTTGAGATGCATACCCCCAATGTTTGGTTCTAACTTCTTTATGTAAATATTCGGCAAGTGCCTCAGCCAAACGATCGGCCAATGCCTTGATCATGATGGCGCTGTAATCATCATGGTTTTTTTCAAATTCGGTCGCCAATTCTTGGGTTCCAAAACCAGCGGTCACGCAAAAACACCCCATATAATCCTGTATACCGGTTGTAGCTGGCGCAATAAAATCTGCCAAGGCAATGTTGGGCACACCCGCCCGCTTTTTGAGTTGCTGCCGAAGTGTCCTAAAAACAGTCCCCTCTACATCTCCCCCCAAGGAGGAGACCTCAATATCATCTCCAACTGAGTTTACTGGAAATAATCCGAAAATCGCTTTTGCCCTCAGTAATTTTTCATCCAAGACTTTCTGCAACATGGCCTGGGCATCATCAAACAGTTCCCTGGCCTGATCGCCCACCACCACATCTTGCAAAATTCCGGGATACTTTCCGTGCAGGTCCCAACTTCGGAAAAAAGGTGTCCAATCGATAAAATCGACCAATTTATTCAAATCAAAATCTTCCAAAACCCGAAGGCCCAACTGATTTGGTTTTTTGATGTCCTCTTCCTTAAAATCAATCTTCAACTTATTCTTACGGGCATCTTCCAAAGACAGGTATTCTTTTTTTCGGCTTCGGCTTAAAAACCGCTCCCGAAAACTTTCATAATCCAATTTGATGGATTGCTTATAACTATCCGAAGCCTCCTTGTGCAACAGATCGCCCACCACGGTCACCGCCCGGGAAGCATCATTGACATGCACCACTGATTGACTGTACTGCGTATCTATCTTTACGGCGGTATGGGCCTTACTCGTGGTTGCCCCGCCGATCAACAAGGGTACTGTAAAGTTTTGCCGTTCCATCTCTTTTGCCAGAAAGACCATCTCATCCAAGGAAGGGGTAATCAAACCGCTCAGGCCAATAATATCTACCTGTTCCGCTATGGCCTTATCAATAATTTTTTCTGGAGGCACCATAACCCCCATATCCACAATCTCATAGTTGTTACAGGCCAATACAACAGAAACAATGTTCTTGCCAATATCATGCACATCGCCTTTTACCGTAGCCATGAGCACGCGCCCAGCTGATTGGGTGGTTGAATCCTTGGATTCTTCTATGTAAGGGGTTAAATATGCCACGGCCTTTTTCATGACCCGCGCCGATTTGACCACTTGGGGCAGAAACATCTTTCCACTGCCGAACAAATCGCCCACCACATTCATACCGGTCATCAAATTTCCTTCTATCACTTCAAGCGGTCTGGAAACCGATTGTCTGGCCTCCTCTATGTCCTCTAGAATAAATTGGTCTATTCCCTTGACCAAGGCACGGGTAATACGATCTTGCAAGGGCTCTTCTCGCCATGATAGATCCACCTTGCTCTCCTTGGCCTTGCCCTGAACGGTTTCGGCAAACTCCAACAGGCGTTCCGTGGCATCTTCCCTTCTGTTAAGGATTACATCTTCTACATGCTCCAGTAAATCTTTGGGAATGTCATCGTACACTTCCAACATAGTGGGGTTTACAATCCCCATGTTCATCCCCGCTTTAATGGCATGGTACAAAAAGACGGAGTGCATGGCTTCCCGTACTGGATTATTGCCCCTAAAAGAAAACGAAACGTTGCTCACACCACCACTTACACTGCAATGGGGCAGGTTTTCGCGCACCCAACGCGTTGCCTCTATAAAATCAAGTGCGTTTCGTTTGTGCTCATCCATACCCGTGGCGACGGGAAAAATATTTAAATCGAAAATGATGTCTTCTGTGGCAAAGTCGACTTTATCCACCAAAACCCGATAGGAACGTTCGGCAATTTCAATTCGGCGTTCCAAATTATCTGCCTGCCCAACCTCATCAAACGCCATCACAATGACAGCCGCACCATATCGCTTTATCATTTTTGCGTGATGAACAAACTCCTCTTCGCCCTCTTTTAGACTGATGGAATTGACCACACATTTGCCCTGAACCACTTGCAATCCAGCTTCGATGATTTCCCATTTGGAAGAATCGATCATGATGGGTACACGGGCAATATCGGGTTCCGCAATGACCAAATTCAAAAACCTGACCATGGCTTCCTTGCCATCGATCAAGCCATCATCCATATTGATATCGATGATCTGTGCCCCACCCTCTACTTGGTGACGCGCAATCTCCAAAGCTTCTTCAAATTTTTCTTCCTTGATCAAACGAAGAAACTTTCGTGAACCAGCTACATTGGTACGTTCCCCCACATTCACGAAATTGCTTTCTGGGGTAATGACCAAAGGCTCAAGACCGCTTAATTTAAGATATTTAGGTTCTTTACTACTCATAAATTGATTACCACCTATAAAGAAATGTCAAATTTTCGAGGCTTATAGTCAACAGCCAAATCTGCAATCAATTTGATATGTTCTGGAGTGGTTCCACAACAACCTCCAACGATATTGACCAAGCCCTTCTCTAAATATATCTTGATTTGCGATGCCATCTCTTCTGGAGTCTGATCATATTCCCCAAACGCATTCGGCAATCCCGCATTGGGATGTGCTGAGGTGAAAAAGTTGGATTTTCCCGAAATCACTTCCAAATGGGGCGTCAATTGATTGGCTCCCAAAGCACAATTGAATCCCACGGATAAAAGGGGCAAATGCGAAACGGAAATCATAAAGGCTTCTGCCGTCTGCCCAGATAAGGTTCTCCCGCTGGCATCGGTAATGGTCCCGCTCACCATAATGGGTATTTTTTTTCCTCTCTCTTCGATCACCTCTTCAATGGCAAACAATGCCGCTTTGGCATTCAGCGTATCAAAAATGGTCTCTACCATCAAAAAATCGGCACCCCCATCCAACAGAGCTTCGGCCTGTTGCTTATAGGCTACCCGAAGGTCCTCAAAGGTAACGGCCCTATACCCTGGATCATTTACATCGGGGGACAGGCTTGCCGTTTTATTGGTTGGCCCCATGGTACCCACCACAAACCTTGGTTTATGGGGTTCCTTCGCCGTAAACTCTTCAGCTACCTCCTTGGCTATTCGTGCCGATTCATAATTGAGTTCATAGACCAAGCCCTCCATTTTATAATCGGCCATGGCAATGGTGGTCCCAGAAAAAGTATTGGTTTCAACGATATCTGCCCCGGCTTCAAAATATTTCCGATGCACCTCGGCAATGGCTTGGGGCTGGGTCAGGGAAAGCAGGTCGTTGTTTCCCTGAAGGGGAATTGGCCAATCTTTAAACCGTTCCCCACGGAAATCCTCTTCGGTAAATTTATAACGTTGCAGCATGGTGCCCATGGCCCCATCCAACACTAAAATACGTTCCTGTAATAATTCTTCAATTTTTGACATACCCCACTATTTGCTTTTACCTATGCTTTATTCAATATGATAGCAATAAAAAAAAAGAAATCAAGAATAGGGATGATGAATAGCGCTTCCTTCTGTTATCCTTCCCTACTCGAGTTTGGTCTAAACCACCAAGAGGTTCTGAAACGAGTTCAGCACAAGGGTAGAATGTAGCACCTTCTTAGTCACTTTAAAGTTTAAAGCAGGACCAAGGGTTGCTAAGGTTTCATAGGGTCTATTCCCTCCACCTTTCCTGATAACTTTCAATCTTTTAATGAACTGGTCGGCAAATTAACGGTGCAAATCCATGAAAAACAAAAAAACCTTCCTAAAATCTATGTAGAAAGGTTTTGTTGGAATGCAAATCCTGTTTTATGCGATACTTTGTACCACTTCCTTTTTGGCTTCCTTCTTACTGCCGTCAAATCCTTGAACCCCACCGACCGTTGTGTACTTCATTACAAAGCGCTTGTTGGGATTGATGACCTGATAGGCGTACTGGCACATCACCGCAGCCTCATGGAAACCAGAAAGGATCAATTTTAACTTGCCCTCGTACGTATTCACATCGCCAATGGCAAACACCCCAGGAATATTGGTTTGGTAGTCTTTGGCATTGTTGACCTTGATCGCGTTCTTCTCTATTTCCAATCCCCAGTTACCAATGGGTCCCAATTTGGGAGATAATCCAAACAAGGGAATAAAATGGTCCACCTCAAGATAGGCCGCTTCTTTTTCGGCATTGTTGTAGTTGATGACCACGGCATTTAGTTTTTCATCGCCATGCAATTCCTTTACCTCAGCTTCGGTAAAGAGTTTTATTTTTCCCAACTGGGCCAACTCCCTGGCTTTCTCCACAGAATCCAAGGCTCCCCTGAACTCGTTTCTTCGGTGAACCAAGGATACTTCAGAAGCCACATCGGCCAGAAAGATGGCCCAGTCCAAAGCGGAATCACCTCCTCCGGCGATGACCACCTTTTTGTCCCGATAGACCTCAGGATCCTTAATCATGTAGGCCACCCCATTATCCTCAAATTGGGCCAAATTCCCCAATTGTGGTTTTCGGGGTTCAAAAGAACCCAATCCCCCGGCGATGACCACAACAGGTGCATGGTGCCGCGTGCCTTTATTGGTCGTCACGATAAAGGTCCCATCTTCTTGCTTATCCAAGGTTTCGGCCCGCTCACCCAATGTAAAACCAGGCTCAAAAGGTTTAATCTGTTCCATGAGCCTATCCACCAAATCGCCCGCCAAGATTTCTGGATAAGCGGGGATATCATAGATAGGCTTTTTAGGGTAAATTTCGGCACATTGCCCCCCTGGTTGTGCAAGCGCATCGATGATATGGCATTTCATTTTTAACAATCCTGCCTCAAAAACGGTGAACAATCCTGTAGGTCCCGCACCTATTATAATGATGTCTGTTTTGATCATAGCTTTTTTTTCGTATTAGTATTTCCCTATGTGGAAATCTGTTCTTAATTTTTACGAGGGATTTTTAGTTTGATTTTATACTTCTTCCACCAATTTTTGGGTGATTTCGTTCATTTTACTCACTTTTTCTTCAAAATCACCTTTTATTGTTTTTCTGAATTTATTGAGATTCAATACCATTTTGTTGATATCATCTGGCAATACCTCTTCAAAAAATTGTCGTAACCGTTTGGCGGTGGTCGGTGATTTTCCGTTGGTGGATATGGCTATTTTTACATGGCCCTTTGTCACAATGCCCCCCATATAGAAATCACAATACGGCGGATTATCCGCCACATTCACCAAGGTGTCCATGGCCCTGCAATCGGTATAGACCTGCATATTCACTTTTGGTTTATCGGTTGCAGCAACAACCATATGGTTTCCTTTCAGGTATTTGGGATCATATACATCATCAATCCGTTGCACATTGAAGCTATTTGCCAACTTGAGCGTGTCTTCCCGAAACATGGGAGCCACCATGACCACTTTGGCATCAGGGCTCGATTTGGTCAAAAAATGCAATTTTTCCGCCGCCACAAAACCACCCCCCACGATAAGGATCTGCAACTGTGACGTTTTCAAGAAAATAGGATATAAATTGTTCCGTTCTTCCATTACGCTGCCACTGTTTGGTTCCTGTATTGCTTTTGAATCGCCATGATTTGGTTTCGGTGGTTCACCACCTCTCCAATAACGATGATGGCCGGGTTGGACAATTGCCGTTCCTTTGCCTTGGCTTCTATGGTCGCCACCGTGCCCACCCCTATTTTTTCGTTTTTGGTAGTACCTTCTTGGATAATGGCCACAGGTGTTTTTGATTTTCCTTCGTTCTTAAAGAGTTCCATAATTTCTGAAAGCTTTGCCATGCCCATCAAAATCACAATCGTGGCGGAAGATTTAGCGGCCAATGCCACATCATTGGACAGTTTGTGCTCTTTGGTCGTACCGGTAATGACCCAAAAACTTTCTGACGAGCCCCTTTTGGTCACAGGTATGTTTTGATGGGCGGGGACTGCCAAACTTGATGAAATACCGGGTACCATGGCAACATCCAGGCCATGTTGTGCAGCAAATTCCATTTCTTCGGCACCTCGGCCAAAAACAAAGGAATCGCCCCCTTTTAACCGAACCACGTGTTTGCCCTCTTGGCCCCGTTGCACGATCAAGTCGTTGATCTGCGCTTGTTGGTAGCGGTAGCAACCTTTACGCTTGCCTACAAAAATATGCTCTGCCCCAGGGGCGTATGCCAATAGATCGGCATTGACCAAGGCATCGTACAACACCACATCTGCAGTTTGTAAAGCTTTGACCGCCTTTAGAGTTATCAAATCCACATCACCCGGCCCTGCCCCTACAACCGTTAATTTACCGGTTGTTTTTCCGTTCCCCGGAAGGGGGATAAATTCCTTATCCAACATCACTATACCTCTTGTAATTCCAATGTTCTGTAGGCTTCAAACCGTTCCAAAACCAATTTTGCATCCGCCAAATACTGGCTGGCGAATTCTTTTGAAGGTTCTTTTTTGTTCAACTGCAACACCAACTCCTCAAAACTGCCATCAAAATCTATTTTGCCCTCCGCTACAAACAGCCTATCAAAATCCTTGATAATGCTGGCATGGGTATTCACCTTGGTCTTCTCTGCAGTTAACAAGGCCTTGGCCGAATTGACCATGGACTGGTAGGCATAATAAATACTGGCGGCCCATTTTTCTTCTCGCAGTGCCGCTTCGGCATTTTCAATTTTTTCTTGGCTTTCAAAAAATAGTGTGGCCACCAAATCAACGATTACCCCAGCACATTCGCCAACACCAATCTCCTTTTTATACTTTTCCTCATTGCCCCAATCAATAAAGTCATCTGCGGCCAAGTTGTCCACATCCGATAAGTGCTTGAGAAAATCATAGAAATAAGGCTCCCCTTTTTCTGCGTAGTAGTCCTCAAACTTTTGACCCTTGCCATTGGCTTCAAAATCATCCAAGATCAAACGCAATGCTTGGGGACCCCGCTTGCTCGGAATCTTCACCACCTTGTCTGCAAAACGACCATTTCCATCACCAAAATTTCCACCGCCCAACAGCACCTGAAGTGCCGGGGCCACCAATTTATCCTTGGTACGGATGCTCATTCCCTGAAAACCGATGTTAGCCATACTGTGCTGTCCACAGGCATTCATACACCCACTTATCTTGATGACCACATCTGGATTGCTTACGTATTGGGGATATTCGGCCTTTATTACCCGTTCCAACTCCGTGGCAATGCCCGTACTACTGGCAATCCCCAAATTACAAGTATCGGTTCCAGGGCAGGCCGTGATGTCCAAAGCTTTATTGTACCCCGTTTCCGCAAAGCCCAATTTGGACAATTCTTGATAGAAATACGGAAGTAGTTCCTCCTTCACATAAGGAATTAGGATATTTTGGCGCAACGATAAACGTATTTCCCCCGCTGCGTACGCTTCTACCAATTTGGCAAGCTGCCTCGCCTTGTCCGTATAAAAATCCCCCAACAACACTTTAATGCCAATGGCTGCATAACCCTCCTGTTTTTGAGAAATTACGTTTGTCGATTTCCATTGTTGATAGGCCTCTTCATTTTCTATGGTGACCATTGGTGCCTTAAGCTCGGTAAGGCTTACTTTGGGATAAGAATCGGCATCAATGGGATATGTTTTGATGGGAATTGCCAATTGTTCTTCTTCCAATAATACTTTGAACCCGTCCAATCCAATATCCTTCAACAAGAATTTCATGCGTGCCTTGGCCCGGCTTCTACGTTCCCCATACCGGTCAAATACCCGGACCACCCCTTCCATCATGGGAACGATTTTATCTGTAGGAAGAAATTCGTACAACACATCGCCATGTCGCGGTTGTGAGCCCAATCCGCCAGCCAACAAAACTTTAAAGCCCCGAACACCATCCTTTAATTTGGCAATAAAGCCCAAATCGTGCATATAGGATAGCCCTGTATCGGCATCACTGGAAGAGAAGGAGACCTTAAACTTTCTTCCCATTTCCTGACCGATGGGGTTTCTTAAAAAGTATTCGAAAACGGCATGGGCATAGGGCGACACATCAAAGGGTTCCTCTGGGTCAATACCCGCGGTTTCAGAAGCCGTTACGTTACGCACTGTATTGCCACAGGCCTCACGAAGGGTAACCTCATCCCTTTCCAATTGGGCCCACAATTCTGGGGTACGCTCCAGATCCACATAATGGATCTGAATGTCCTGCCTCGTGGTAATATGCAAACGCCCTGTGGAATACTCATCGGCCACATCGGCTATACGCAGCAATTGCTTTGAGGTCACCTTACCGTAGGGCAACTTAATACGAATCATTTGTACGCCTTGTTGACGCTGCCCATACACCCCACGGGCCAACCGTAGACTGCGGAATTTTTCCTCGTCTATATTCCCTTCCTTGAAGAGGCGGATTTTTTTCTCCAGTTCAATGATGTCCTTTTCAACAAGGGGATTCTCTATTTCGGTTCTAAAACTTTTCATTATCCTATTTTTCCTATCTATTAACTAGATTTTAATACAAAAAAACTTAATCTGTGTTATTTATTTTTTTTGATTAATCTATAAACCCAACACCGGCTGTGGTATTGGACTGGGTATCAATTAAAATAAAGGAGCCATTGGTACGATGCTCTTTAAAAGAATCATAAAAAATGGGCTTGTTCAACTTAAAGGTCACTTTTGCAATATCATTCATGCCTAAACCATCTTGTACCTCTTCCGTACCCGAATAATCAGGATTGATCTTGTGGTGGATGACATCTACTTTGGCCAAAACCTTGTTTACCCCATGCTGTATAACATATTTGGCACCAGCAGTGAGCTTTTGTGAATCCATCCATGAGACGGTGGCCGTAAACTGTTTTTCAATAGATGGAAGGTCGCCAACCTTTACCAACATGTCTCCCCTACTTACATTTATTTCGTCTTCCAAAGTAATGGTCACCGAAGTACGACGGGAAGCGGTCTCAAACTTTTTATCGTAAAAATAGATTTCCTTGATTCTTGAGCGGGTTTGCGATGGTAGAGCAACAACCTCATCACCTACACTAAGTTCACCACCATAGACCTTTCCGGCAAAGCCCCTAAAATCGTGATGTCCTTCGGTTTTAGGCCGAATAACGTATTGTACCGGGAACCTTGGTGTGCCTGTATTGTATATATCCTTTAGATCGAGTTCTTCCAAATGCTCCAATAAGGTTTGACCTTCATACCAAGGTGTGTTTTTAGAAGCATTGACCACATTGTCCCCCTTAAGGGCACTCACCGGAATGAAAGTGATATTTTGGTCTTGATACTCCCGTTTTGCCATTAAGGCTTCAAAATCTGCTTTAATCTCGTTGTATCTTTCTTCAGAAAAATCGACCAAATCCATTTTATTGATGGCAACGATCACGTCTTTTATGCGCAACAGGTTGTTGATAAAAAAATGGCGGTGGGTCTGCTCGATCACCCCTTTTCGTGCATCGATCAAAACAATGGCCGCTTGCGAGGTAGAAGCCCCGGTAACCATGTTTCGGGTATATTCGACATGGCCGGGGGTATCGGCAATAATGTAACTTTTGGTCGCTGTTGAAAAATAGATATGGGCCACATCTATGGTAATGCCTTGTTCACGCTCGGCCACAAGACCATCTGTAGCCAACGAAAAATCAAGGTAATCATACCCTTGTTTTTTACTGGTCTTCTCAATGGCTTCCAGTTTATCGATTGTCAGCGACTTGGTATCGTAAAGCAACCTTCCTATCAAGGTGCTCTTACCATCGTCTACACTACCTGCCGTTGCTATTTTTAGTACTTTCATTTTATTTTGTTGATGGTTGCTGGTTTTTGGTTGTTCGTATAACTTTTTAAGACATTATCATCTAACAACCAAAAACCAGCAACCAATTTTAAAAATATCCTTGTTGTTTTCTCTTTTCCATTGCGGCCTCGGAACGCTTATCATCAATTCTAGCACCCCGTTCGGAAATCTGGGATTCCCTAATTTCTGCCACTACTTTTTCAATGGTATCTGCATAGGATTCCACGGCGGCAGTACAGGACATATCGCCCACCGTTCTAAAGCGAACCATACGCTCTTCGACTACTTCTTCAGCATCTCGATATACAACACCATCTTCTGCAGACCAGATAAGCCCGTCCCTAAAAAAGATATTACGTTGATGCGCAAAGTAAATCGACGGAATCTCAATCTGTTCTTTTTCAATATAGCTCCAAACATCAAGTTCGGTCCAGTTACTGATTGGAAAAACCCGTACGTTCTGTCCCAGCTCAATTTGTCCGTTGAGCATATCAAAAAGTTCTGGTCGTTGGTTTTTTTCGTCCCATTGTCCAAAATCATCACGAACCGAAAAAATACGTTCCTTGGCCCGTGCTTTTTCTTCATCCCTGCGGGCACCGCCGATACAGGCGTCGAACTTAAACTCTTCAATGGCATCCAATAAGGTCGTGGTCTGCAACATGTTTCGGCTCGCATACCTGCCCGTTTCTTCTTTTACCTTGCCCTGGTCAATGGAGTCCTGTACATTTCTGACAATGAGTTCTACCCCAAGTTTTTCGACCAACCAATCCCTAAATTCAATGGTTTCGGGAAAATTGTGGCCCGTATCAATATGCATCAAAGGAAAAGGAATCTTTGCCGGCCAAAACGCTTTTTGCGCCAATCGCACCAATGTAATTGAGTCTTTTCCTCCAGAAAAGAGCAATACCGGACGTTCGAACTGGGCGGCAACTTCCCTCATTATATAAATAGCTTCGTTCTCAAGCGCATTGGTTGCCGAACCGGTAGTACTTCCTGTTTTTTCCAATGGTTCTAGTTGTATCGTATCCAAATTCAAAATTTTTGTTTCGATTTATCAAATTTTAAGTGTGCAGGCCACATTCCCTATTTTCCAACACCTTGGTCGGATCAAAATATTTGTGTTCATTGGGCAACTTGTATTCTGCTAAATAACGGTCCAATTGGGTATCGTCCCAATAGAAGAAAGGGCTTACTTTTAACACTCCATCCTTGCCCAAGCTCAATATATCCAATGAATCGCGGTGAGCTGTCTGGCCTTTTCGTAAGTTGGTGAACCAAACATCTGGTTTGTGCTCATTCATTGCCCTTTTGAAAGGTTCTAATTTCACCTGTTCGGTAAATTCTGCATGTAATGGGTCATTTATATCTGGAATTCCCATGACTACATCCCTATGCGCTGTTGTCTGTTGGGGAACGTATAGCTTTATGTTCAATCCCAAACGGGAAATAAGTTCCTCTGCATGCTTGTAGGTCTGTGGGGTATTGTAGCCTGTGTCACACCAGATTACGGGAATATCGGGATCAACATCGGTCACCGCATGTAAGATGGCCACTTCATACGGCCTAAAATTGGTGGTCACCACAGGTTTGTCTCCATGTTGCAATGCCCATGCAATGATTTCTTGAGGAGGAATCCCCTTTAACTGTGCATTCCATTTTGGTACTTGATCTTCTGACATAGTATTGTTATTTACCCCAGTTTATATTGTTCCAAATACGTTCATGAAAAAAATACAGTACCATTTTGGTGACCAACTCCACAACACCAATTGAAAATGCCATAGCCAAGGTCCCAGTTACTATCCATGATATGATGATAGTGTCCACAGTTCCGATCAACCTCCAACTGATTGACTTTGCAATACTTCTCGCAGGAGATTCAGAACTCTTATCTTTTTTGTATGTTCTTTTCTCTTTTTTAGAACCTATAATTAATTGATCAGCAATCATAATGTATTACCCTATAGATTTAGTAGACCATGCAAACATAGTGTTTTTTACCCATGGATCAACAACCTGACAGCCAAAATTTAGATTAACCTATAGATTTAATAGATTAATAACAAAACTTGATTAAAATTTAAGAATCAACAACAATATCAATCATTGTTAAAAAGAAGATCGGCCAATGTGGTATTCCGATAAATTTCTAGATTCGCATCCCTGACCTTTAGCATTAAACGATACACCGAACATTGCTTTTCGTTGGGGCAATCAATACATTTTTCATAAAAGTTGAGGCTCACGCAGGGGACCATGGCAATAGGGCCTTCCAAAATGCGCATTACCGTGGTCATAGGAATTTCATTGGGTTCCTTTATCAGGTAATAGCCGCCGCCCTTCCCTTTTTTAGAACCCAAAAAACCGTTTCGTCTCAAAGTCAACAAGATACTCTCCAAAAACTTTTGGGAAATGTTCTCGTTCTCTGCAATTTCCGCAATTTGTACAGGCTCACGATTTTCACGCAAAGCGAGATAGGTAAGGGCCTTTAAACCGTATTTTGTCTTTTTAGAGAGCATGGTGCTAAATTAGAAAATACTATAAAATCAAGCTACACAATATAATTTGATTATTAAAGTTTAAAACTGTAGCCAAATTCTTACTTTACATGAATACTTTTACTAAACACCTGACCCTACTATGGTTAACAGCTCTCCTAACCTCATGTGAATATGGTAAAAACTATGACCATAACATCTTGAATGAAAAAAATTTAAGCGGTACTTGGTCCATGGTTGCCGTTGATTCTGAAAATGGGGAGATTTCAACCATAACATCCAACGATACAACCTCTTACACCTATGCCACAGTGGGCAAGGATTTTGATCTGCAGCTAAACTTGAACCTAGATCCAAAAACTTATACTTCTGTTGGAACCTATACCACCATGGTTACCACTACGCATAGTGAAGATCCAACGAAGAAAGAGGTCACAGAAAGTAAAGAAACCTTTCCCTCTTCTGGAGCATGGGAACTCCGCAATGAAGAGCTGGTCCTAAAAACCCCCAATGATGAACAGTTGTATGAGGTATACTTATTTGCCGATCATGCCTTGGGCATTAAACGCATTTTCAATAGCCAGTCCCAGATTGAATCCATGCATATCATCTCAAAGGGGGAGTTGAACTACACCTGGGTAAAGGAACAGGACTCCCTGCAGTAGTCCCTTAATTTATCAATGCTTGCCGAACATCGGCTATAATATCATCTATATGTTCCAGACCGACCGATACCCTAACGGTACCATCGGTTATTCCAGATTTTAACCGTTCTACAACCGTCAACTTGCTGTGCGTTGTAGATGCCGGATGGGTGACAATACTTCTTGATTCACTTAGGTTTGCTTAGGAAGAGGATAGTAATTTAATTTATCTGAAGGTAGTTTGTTTTAAATCGATAGCTACAGAATCTTTATTTTGATTCCAGTAGGTTTTCTTTCTCTTGTAATCGAAAGTTACATTGAATTTTCTCATAATTGGATTACCAATTATCCCGGCAACTAAATCGGTTACCAAAATTCCAGTGCTATTTTCTAACAAAGCAGTTTTTACATGATTTACTTTGAATTTTTTAATTCTTAAATAAACGATTTTGCCCATTTGAACATTCAAATCACCCTTTGCATAACCTGTAATTTTCTTTGAAAAAGCACTCCCAATATTACTCTTAATTGAATTTTCAGAAATGAAAGAACTACTCAATATTAAGGGTATACCCGAACCAGTGTCAATTAAAAATTGTCCTGAAATTTCTTTACTCTCATTTAAAGCTACTTGTGCTTCAACAAAGCAAAGTTTTCCTTTTTGCATATCAATAGTTAAATCTGATATAGATGGAATATAGTCTTTGAAGTTATAAATCGAAATTAGGGATTTTTCATTATCAATCTTAACAACGTATTCCTTCAATAAAGAATAGCCAATAAAACCATCAACTCTTGTACCTATTTTTTTTTCAAAGTGCTGAAGTGGAGCAATTTCAATTATTAAATTATTTAATTTTATTTCTCCAATATTAAGACTGTTCCCTTTTGAAATCCCAGCCTTAAACTTTCCGTTTAATCCGCCTGTTTTTGTTTGCCTATGAATCGGCAAATCCAATAATTCAGCTGTACGCTTACTCATAATTGTTTTGGTAACACCTGTATCAAAAATAAAATTTAACGTATCTGAATTATTGACTTGAAGTTTTATTATCTGATGGTTTCCAATTATCTCAAAAGGTACTTCTTCTAATGATTTATTAGATTGCGAAAGAGCACTAAAAGTTATTAGCACTGAAAACAAAAAAAGCTTTTTATCCAAAACAAATAGACTTTGCTTTTATAAAATTAAGATTTAACAATCAAGCGCCTGCTCTATATCGGCTATAATATCATCTATATGTTCCAGGCCGACGGATACCCTAACGGCACCATCGGTTATTCCAGATTTTAACCGTTCTTCAACCGTCAACTTGCTGTGCGTTGTAGATGCCGGATGGGTGACAATACTGCGAGAATCCCCCAAATTGGCCGAGAGCGATAACAGCTTTATGGAATCGAAAAATTGTCGCCCAGCTTCCAACCCGCCCTTAATCTCAAAAGCGACCACACAACCACCGGCCTTCATCTGCTTTTTGGCCACTTCATATTTGGGGTGCGACTTTAAAAAAGGATATTTTACCCAATTCACTTTTGGATGGCCTTCCAAAAACTCCGCCAGTTTCAATGCATTTTCGCAATGCCTGTCCACCCGTAATGCTAATGTTTCCAAACTTTTAGAAAGCACCCAAGCGTTAAAGGGTGAAAGTGCCGGACCGGTTATTCTTGAAAAACGATAGACCTTTTCCACCAATGCTGAATTCCCTACCGTGATACCTGCCAACACACGACCCTGACCGTCCATCAATTTAGTACCGGAATGGATGACCAGGTCGGCCCCAAACTTGATGGGTTGCTGCAGATAAGGGGAAGCAAAACAATTATCCACAATAAAAATAAGGTTATGTTTTATAGCTATACTACCCAACAACTCCAAATCCAATATATCAACGCCAGGATTTGTGGGGCTCTCCGCATAAATGATTTTTGTGTTGGGCTGAATCAGCCTCTCAATAGTTTCTGCATCGTCATCCGCTTCAAAAAACGAGGTTTCAATCTTCCATTTGAGGAAAAAGTTGGTATACAGGCTATGGGTGGATCCAAAAACACTTCGGGACGACAGAATGTGATCCCCACTCTCCAAAAGTGCCGCAAAGGTTGAAAACACCGCCGCCATGCCCGAGGCAAAGGCAAAACCTGCCTCGGCCCCTTCCATCTGGCACACTTTCTCAATAAACTCCGAAGTATTGGGGTTGGAATAGCGTGAATAGATGTTCCGCTCCTTTTCCTCTGCAAAGGAAGCCCGCATGTCCTCGGCATCCTCAAACACATAGCTCGAAGTCAAAAATAGGGGTGCGGAATGCTCCAAGTACTGTGTCCGCTCCAATTGGCTTCGTATCGCCTGGGTTTCAAACTGGTGGTTGCCTGGTGCCCGTTGCTCTTTGTTGGAATCTTTTGTTGTCATCTATATAAATTCGCTTTTTCTTTCGCTGTTCGTCTTACGCTATGCGCCATTCGCTATTCGCTACGCGCAATGATAACCTCTTAACTCTTAACTCTTAACTCTTAACTCTTAACTCAAACTATAACTTCTCCGCAATTCGTAAAATATCACCAAAAACACCTCGGGCGGTCACTGCGGCACCGGCACCGGCACCTTGTATGACCAATGGATTATCGCCATATGATTCGGTATAAATCTCAATGATGGAATCCGACCCCTTTACCTGCCCCAAGGCGCTGGTTTTGGGAACCGATACCAATTTGACGTCCAAGATACCTTTTTCCTGTTGCAAATCGCCATGCAGATCGCCAATGTAACGCAACACATGGTCTGGTTCTTGTTTTCCCTTAACAGCTTCAAACTTGATGTCCAAAGTTCCCACCTCCTTTAAAAATTCATCCTTGGAAAGTGTTTCCAATGCAGGGGGAATCAAATTTTCTATCGCTATGTCCTCAAACTCATTGCGAAGATCCAACTCCCTAGCCAAAATCAGCAATTTACGGCCAACATCATTCCCGGAAAGATCTTCACGGGGATCAGGTTCGGTAAAGCCTTTCTCCATGGCTTCCAAGACCACCTGGGAAAACGACACATCCGCTTCGGAAAAGGTGTTGAAGATATAACTTAACGATCCTGAAAAAACCCCGGTGATCCGGGTAATGTTCTCTCCGGAAAGGTGCAACAATTTTATGGTATCAATCAACGGAAGGCCCGCCCCTACATTGGTTTCGTACAAATATTGCTTTTGGTTTTTTCGTAACGATTTTCGGATATCGCCATAAAAATCGAACCCTAGCGTATTGGCAATCTTGTTGGACGATACCAGATCAAACCCTGCCTCAATCAATTGGGCATAATGGTTTACAAAGTCTTGGCTTGCCGTATTGTCTATGGCGATTAGATTCTCTAGATGGTTTTCTTGGGCAAAGGCTACAACATCATCCAATTCATAGGATACTCCTTTTGCTTCCAAATCCTTCTTCCAATGGTGATCTACGCCCCCTTTGGACAACAACACTTTTCTGGAATTGGCCACTGCAAATACATTTAGGGCGATGTCCTTTCGTTTTTCAATATCATCTTTCGATGCAATAATTTGATCCAACAACGTACCACCCACCAAGCCATGGCCAAAAATGACCAAGTTCACTTTTTTGGCAATGCCGAACAACTGCCCATGAACCACGTTCAAAGCCTTGTGCAAATCTGATTTCCTTAAGACCAAACTCACATTCTTGCCCGAAACGGTATTGTTGAACAACAGGGGCACAATCTTATTTTTGATCAACGCATTGTAAGGTCTGTGAAAAGAACTCAGGTCTTCGCCCACAATAGAAATAACGGAGACATTATGCTCTATTCTGATGGCATTTACATCCTTGGTAGTATAATCCACGGAAAATTCTTCCTGTAGAGCCTGTTTGGCCGCTTCGGCCTGATTGGCATCGACCACCAACCCTATGCCACGCTCGGAAGAACCTTGCGAAATGATGCCCACACTAATATTGCGTTTGCCCAAACTTCCAAAGATCCGGGCATCTACCCCAACTTTTCCCAAAAGTCCCCGCCCTTCCAAATTGATAAGGGAACGGTTATCTATGACCGAAAGGGATTTAATGCCTCCATTGACCGAGTCCGCACTGATCAGCGTACCATTGGAAGCGGGATTGAAGGTGTTTAAAATGCGAAGTGGAATGTTCTTTTCCAATAGCGGGATTATGGTCTTGGCATGCAGTATCGTCGCCCCAAAGTTGGCCAGTTCGTTGGCCTCGCTATAGGTCAGGTTTTCTATAATCTGTGCTTCTGATACAAAATCCGGATTTGCCGTGTATATCCCATTGACGTGGGTGTAGTTGAGCAGTTCTTCCGCATCCAAAAAATTGGCCAGCATGGCCGCCGAATAGTTACTACCGTTTCTACCCAAAGTGGTTGTTTCCCCATGTTCGTCCGAAGCAATAAATCCGGTCATAATGGGCACGACCCCTGTACCAAAGCCTGAAAACGTATTGATGACGTTCACCTTAGAAACCGGCTCGTCCACTTTGGCATTTCCAAACTCACTGTCTGTTTTTATCAACTGTCTGGAATCGATAAATTCAGCTTTGATTCCCCTTTCCGTAAGGGCTTGGGCCACCAACCTACAAGAGATCAACTCGCCAAGGGACAAGACCTCATCCTTGGTCTTTTCACTATAGTCCCCCAACAAGGAAACCCCTTCCAGTTTCTGGGCCAACCGCTGCGCCTCTTTGGATATATCAAACCCGGCCAAGGCCTCGCACTGATAAGCGATAAAGGCCTTGAGTTCGGTATCGTAATCCTCCCCTCTGGCAGCCTTCTCCAATAGGTTTTCCAATTCATCGGTAGCCTTTCCTCGTGCAGAAAGTACCGCTGCAATTCTTTCCCCCGTAGCAACTTTTTCTGAAATGATGGACAAAACCCTGTCCAACCCTTCTCCATTGGCCAGCGATTTGCCTCCAAACTTGAGCACCTTCCAAGCCTTATGGGTATCCGACTTGGGAAACACATCTTTTAAGAGGTTCTCCAATTGCCTGTATTCCATCAAAAAAGCATCGTGTCCATGCAGGGATTGCACCTCGCCATAAGTGACCTTGGGGTTTGATTGTGCAATACGGCGATAGGTTTCCTTGTTCTCCTCGGCGGTAAAGAACAGATCGGAGTTCACCCCTATGATGTGGAACTTTACCTCACTGTTCTGCAATTTTTTAAACGCTTCCTCACCATTCCTTGTAACATCTATGGACCGCAACAATTGGTTCATCAATTTATAGGCAGAAAGTTGAAACCGTTCCTGTAACTTTTTCCCGTGGTGCATCAGCCAACTCTCCACATTGAACACCTGCAGTTCCTCATTGGTGCTGCGCTGAAAGCGCTCCTTAAAGGATTCCGGGGTCCTGTAGCACAACATGGCATGCATACGGGCATCGTGAACCGGCTGACTGGAATTGTTCAAGATCTGTTCTTGAATCTGGCAATTGGCAATCAACCAATCTGTGGATTTCCAATCCGAAGCCACAGGAATCAAATGCCGGGTAATACTTGGATTGTAGGTGGCCATTTCCCAAGCGATTCCACCACCCAGGGAACCCCCGATGATGGCGTACAACTTTTCAATCCCTAAGGCCTCAAGTCCCCGTAAAAAGATTTGGGCCACATCACCGGCCACAAAATCCTTATAATCTTCAATGATAAAACCGTCATAACCGTTACCGGGAATATTAAAGGCCAGTATGGTATATTTTTGGGTATCGATGGACTTCCCCTCCCCAATCAAATCGGACCACCAACCGTCATCCCCAGCAACATTGGAGTTGCCCGTAAGGGCATGGTTCACCAAAACAATGGGGGAGGAATGTAAGGGTTGACCAAATATTTGATACGATAACTGTATGTTCTGTTGGTGGCCACTTAGCGTGGTAAAGTCCTGTATTTCTAATTTTTGGAGCATTTCTATTTTTTGCTTCTTCTCCCTTGGGGAGAAGGTTGGGACGGGGAGGTACTTCCCCACCTTAATCCGTTCCCAAAGGGAGCGGAAACCTATTAGTAATCAATTTAATTTTCAATCGCGGCAAAAGCGTTCGCTAAATCTGTTTTCAAATCTTCTATGGCTTCCAGTCCAACCGATAAGCGAATCAAATCTTGTGACACCCCAGCGCTCAATTGCTGTTCTTCGGTCAATTGTTGGTGGGTGGTACTCGCTGGGTGTATGATCAAAGACTTGGTGTCGCCAATATTGGCCAAAAGCGAGAAGACCTTGGTGGCATCGGTCAGTTGTTTAGCCGCTTCAAATCCGCCTTTTACGCCAAAGGTTACAATTCCACTTTGCCCCTTGGGCAAGTATTCATCGGCCAAAGCCTTGTATTTGCTGGATTCCAACCCGGGATAGTTCACCCAGGCCACTTCTTCCCTATCCTCTAACCATTTTGCCAAGGCCAAGGCATTTTCGCTGTGTTGTTTTATCCGTACATCCAAGGTTTCCAGTCCTTGGATAATTTGGAATGCGTTGAACGGACTCAAAGCGCCCCCAAAATCACGAAGGCCTTCCAATATCAACTTAAAGGTAAAGGCAGCAGCCCCCAAAGCCTCGTGATAGACCAAGCCGTGGTAACCGGCAGAAGGTTCTGTGAATTCTGGGAATTTGCCATTGGCCCAGTCAAAGGTACCGGCATCTATAATTGCCCCACCAAGGGAGGTGCCCTGCCCCCCAATGTATTTGGTCAAGGAATGGATGACCAGATTGGCCCCATGCTCAATTGGGTTCAACAAGCTTGGCGTGGCCACGGTATTATCCACAATAAAGGGCACTTGGGCTGTTTTTGCTTCTTTAGAGATTCCCTTTAAATCCAACACATCCAATTTTGGATTCCCCAGCGATTCCACAAAAAAGGCACGGGTATTTTCTTGTACGGCCCTGCCAAAATTTGTCGGATCTGAAGCATCCACAAATGTGGTGGTAATGCCCAATCGTGGCAAGGTCACATTCAGCAGATTGAAAGTGCCCCCGTACAAACTGCTCGATGCCACAATATGGTCACCCGCCTTTAAGAGGGTCATCAACCCGGTTGAAATGGCTGCCGTACCCGATGCAAAGACCACGGCACCGACCCCGCCCTCAATCGCCGCCAAACGCTCTTGCAAGATTTGGTTGGTAGGATTGTTCAGCCGGGTGTAGATAAAACCCAGTTCTGCCAACGAAAACAGGTTGGCCGCATGGTCGGTGTCCTTAAAGACATAGGAGGTTGATTGGTAAATGGGCACTGCCCTTGTACCACTGGTTTGCGTGGTGTCATGCCCTGCATGCAGGGCATTTGTTGCTTTTGAAAAATTTTGATCGCTCATGTTTTTTAAATTTTTAGTTATAAATGATTTAAAAACACGACATCTGCCCTTATGGGTAGACATAATCAAAAAGTTATAAGAAAGTGAAAAACCGAGATGAATCGGTGATTGCTATCTTTTCCTTCTCATGTTCGGTTTTACTCGACAAGAAATCCTGAAACAAATTCAGGACAAGGATAGAATTTAGCACCTTCTCAACATATGGAGCTGAGGGTTGCTAAGGCTTCACAGGGTCTATTCCCTCCACCTTTCTTGATAACTATTCAATACGTGTTTGAACTTTGAGGGGCAAATATAAGGTTGTAATTATTTACCATCGCAATCTTTTTGAAAAAATTTTCAATAGCTCGGGACTTGATAAATTTTCTTGCTTATTGAAACCATTTACTTTTGACAACTCAAAACATCGTAAACAAGGTCGTTTCAATGGTTCCGCCATGTATTGGGTCACGCAAAGACAACAACTGTTTTTTCTTTTCAGGTTTAAAACAAAATGGTGGGGCAAGCAAATCGACACCGCTTTGTTTTTTTAATCGCGTTCCCTGACCTGAAATATTATCTTTATTGGGCATAAATTCGCCTTCTGGCAAATGTTCCGTTACCATGACATACTTGTAATCATAGAGTTTATCCACTATTTTTTTGATCTCTGCGTTGGACAAATGCTGCAATACCTGCCTTAGCACCACACAATCGGCATCGGGTAATTTTTCCGTGGCAATATCCAGACATTGAAATTCCAAATTTGGATATTGAAATGTTCCACGGTTGAATTCGATAAGTTCAGGTACAATGTCTACAGCAACATACTTAGCGGTAAAAGGTACCAACTGCTTACCTATATTGAAATCGCCACAGCCCAAGTCAACTACCGAAAGAGCTGCTCCAAACGATTTAAAGAACTTTGTTACTGCCTCTACATAGGGTTTTACCAGTGCTGGGTCATGAGAACCGTTGCCAGAATAAAACTTTGCCCCATTCTTTCCCCAAAGCCCTAACTCATATACTTGCTCCATTGCTTGTTTGGTAGGCCAAGGTTTTTTGCTTTTTGGTGGGGGGATCATGGTTTTTAGAACTAATCTGATTGTACAAGAGACCGAAACCCACCATAGATCATTCTACTAGCATCAAATATTAATTTATTTGGATTCGTCAAAGGCGCTACCAATTCTGATATTCTGGGGTCTGTAGGAACTTTTTTGTTTGCCAAATTCCTTATCTCTTTTGAAGGAAAAACGACCCAGCCAAAGACAATTTCTTCGTCTTCTTTTGCATTTACGGTTTCAATAAAAGATTTTGTGCCTTCCAATCTCAAATCATCGCCAACAAATTCGAAATAGGCGCTAGCCCCATATTCTTTCCAAATTTCAGCTACCTTTTCCGCTACCTTTTTGTATTCAGCCAAGTGTGCTTTGGAAACTGGGAAAACAAAACCATCTATATAGTTTGCCATATTTTTTCTTTTATGGTTTATTTATAATCGCCACTAGACAAACAGTAGTGATAGCTGGGGCTTTTTTATTTAAATTCTTCTGGTAAATATTCTTTGTACTTATTTTTTAAATAATCAAGCCCTTGTTCGTTATCTTTTAAGTTTAAATTTAATTTATCCCTAATAAATTCGTGTCTTGTTCTAGCCTCTGAAAGAATATGCCCCCAAGGCAATACATAAACATCAAAATTATCTCCTTCCGAAACGTGCCCATATTTTCTGTTTTTCTGATTCAGCAATGGTTCAATTTCGGGTTTTATATTTTTTGTAACCAATAAAAATTTCCATCTTGTTTTGTCTTTTGGGAATCTTGGGTCGTTGGAAACTTTAGTGGCATAAGATTCAATCTGACTTTTTTCGATAAAACCAGCATCTTTATTAGGTTTTTTAAGTTCGATGATTAGATTTTCTTTTCCAGCACTTCCCATACTAAATTGTTGCCATAAACAAACGTCTGGAATGGTTCTTAATTCGTCAATATCCTTCGAATCCAATATTTCTTGAAAATCATCGCGATCTAAAGCATTTTTCAAGTAAGCTTTTAAAACATTTTTAAGAGTTACATCATCAGCACCATAAGTGTACTTATCTCCAAAAATCCAAGTTTCATTGACTACAATTTTATGAAGATGTTTTCTCTCTTTTACTTGTTTGTTTAAATCTGTATCATAAATTAATTGTTCGATGCCATTGAGTAAATTCAATCTGTTTTTTATTTCTGTCATTGCGTCAATTATATTCGACAACGAAGTTTCATCCAAAATATCAAAAAGGTCATTTCTTTTTTCTTCTGGTAACTCAATGACTTCTGTCAAGATTCTTTGTAATGATGTTGTATCATTTTCTAAAGATTCTTTAATAAGAGATAAGGTTAACTTTTTACTTTTATCATCTTGAGTTTCAAAGTCGGGAAGATATTCGTTTACTTGTAGTGCTACAATGTCAAAAACTTGTCTTTTGCTTTCTTCTACAATTGTATCTGGTTTGTCCTTGTATGGATATAAGCCTTTTGCTTTTAGGTCATTGATAAACTTGCCAGAATATTGATGAAGTCTTCTACGCACGTAATCTCTAGCAATTTTTTTAGAGCTTTTAATAACATTATTCAAAATATCATCCAAGCTGTCTAGTGCAAGACGATTTTCTCGATGCAATTTTTCTATATAGTTGGATTGAATGAAAATAGAAATTGGCAAAGTGGATCTTATTCCTAAATTGGTTTCTTGAAATGGAATTCCTTTCGTGTTGCACAAATATGTCTGCTTTTTAATGTCAAAGCTCCATTCAATGATTTTGATTTTAAAACGATAATCGAATTCTCCATCATTTACAAGTAGGTCTTGTTCTTCGTTGTGCTTTATAAGAGAAGAAAATTCTAGCTTTTGCCCATTAATAATGATTGAAAAGTCTGGATAATTAATCCAATAAGAAGCGAATTTTTGCTCAAGTTCTTTTCTGGAACCTATATCAATAGCTTGTGAGGCGTTTTCTTGATTTACATTGTCAATTCTGACTTCAAAACCAGTTGAATAATCGCCTTTGGATAAGGTTTTTAAATCACTAAAATTAGAATAAGATAGGTGATTCCTATCTAGAGTTATTGTATATTCTTTATAGAATTCACCGGTTTTATATCTACTTGTGAATTCCACTAAATCTCCAAGTGCTAAAGATTTATATCTCCCTTTTCCTTCTTTTCCATGATAATGACGTCCACTTGGACTAGTTCTGTTTAATTTTTTCTCGGAACCTCCAAGTTTACCAAATACATCTTGAGCCTTTTGATAATTTAATCCGTGTCCATTGTCCTTAATAAGTAAGTAACGTGAGTTCGATATAACTATAGTGCCAAATAAAGCTGATTGGTATCTACGAAGTTGTTTCTGAGTGATGGTTTTCTGTCCTTAAAGTTATATGCTATCAAAGCCGCAAAGATGTTGTTGAAGTAGTTTGCCACGCTCCTGTGCCTTGAGTGCTCCACTTGGCAAATATTCTTCAGTTGGTCGAATATGGTCTCTATTATTGCCCTTTTCCTCAAGTGGTAGGCATCGGCCATTGGGGTCAACAGCTTCGTTTTCATGTTCTTTCTGAGTTTTGTGACCAAGTGGACGCCATTGGAGAAGAGCTCGGTGAAGAGTTCCTTTGAGATATAGCCCTTGTCACCAAAGAGCTTGCCGAAGAGTTTCTTGACAAAGGCCTTGAAGCGCAATGGCCTCCTATCGTCCACATTGCCGGTGGTCAGCATGAAATCGATGATGCCACCTTGGTCGTTGGTAATGATGTGGAGCTTGAAACCATAGAACCATCCAAGGGAGCACTGCCCCCTCTTGGCAAGTTCCCTGAAGACCCTGTGCTGGTTGATGCGCTTTTTGTCGCACACCCGTAAAGGGGTGGAGTCCACAAAACTGATGCCCGTGCAGTTGGCAAGCCCACAGCTCTTAAGGTAGATGGCCAACGGCATAAAACTGTCCCTCTTGAGCTCTACCATACGGTTATAGCTCACCAGGTCGGGAAAGTATCCGGTCATGTACCTGGTGACGTGCCCTTTGTAAAATTCCTTGAAGGTCTTGTATCCCGAAATATGGAACAGCACCTGTATGGTCATCACCTCGGAAAGTGACATCTTGGATTTTCTGATACGCTTTTTGCCATTGGATATCAGGCTTTTTTGCCAAAAAGGAACAAATTCCTGGCAGAAATCGTCGATGGAACAGAAGATTTCGGTAATTTTAAGTGATGAAATCATAAGTGGAATGTTTTATAGTGAATTGAATATCAACACTTTAATTTACAAAATATTCCGCTTTTTTCTTGCATTGAAGACCAGTTTCTTAGGTCGAACTCACGTTAAGTAGTTTATGCCCCCAAGTCTGTTTTTTTCAAATTCGATATTTATTTCAGAAGCATCAGCGTCTAATGAATTCCAAATTAGTTCTGAAATCGCAGTTTTTCCATTGGCTCTAGTTAAAGAATCAATGTGGTCTATTTCAACTCCAACATCTATTTGTTTTGACATATGGTCTGTTTTATATTACCTCAACACCGAAAACTCCACACGAGAATCCGTAAACACGGTATGGGTCTGGGTTGTAAAATCTTCCTCATCTGCCTTAAAGATATTTTCCACATAGGTCTGCGGGTTCAAATCTATTAACGGAAACCAGGTGCTCTGCACCTGAATCTGCAATTTATGCCCTTTTTTGATGGTGTGGTAGACATCTTGCAATTTGATGTTTACCTCGGTCTTCTTGTTTGGGGTAAAGGGTTCAGGTTCTGAGAAACTGTTTCTAAAACGCCCACGCAACACCTCACTGCGCACCATTAAATGGTAGTTGCTCATTTTTAAATGGTCTTGCATTTCCTCGTTGGTCTCAACATTATCGGGGTGTACGTCAATAACCTTTACAATCCAGTCCGCAGCCGTGCCCGTGGTGGCCACTTTTAAGTTGGCCATGATATCCCCTGCCAAGGTCAGGTCGTCTTGCAATTCCTCAGTTTCAAACACCAACACATCGGAACGGCGGGCGGCAAAGCGTTGGTCATCGGTCATGTATTTTCTGGGCGTGAACACACTTTTGATATCTTCGGAATAAGGCACGGGCTTGTTTACATCACTTATAAATTTAATCCCTTCGTCTGATTTTTGTTCCAAAGTCAGTTCTTGGTCTTCTGACAAGAATAGGGTCTGTTTTACGGCTTCCTTTGGCGGCCACGAATCCAACTCGCTCCACTCCTTTCTTCCAGAATCAAACACATAGGCTTCGGGCAAGCCTGTTTTGCCATCACCTGCCCCTTTCAAGAAATGGTGAAAGAACTTGGTCTCAATATGTTCTTGGTAAAAATTGGAGATGGAATCCCCAAAGTAATAATTGCCCACCAGATTACGCTCGCTTCTACGTGCCCAACGGCCATGGTCCCATGGCCCAAATACCATGGTATTGTAAGCCCCTTTGTTGTACTTTTCAATGTTTTTATAGGTTTCCAAGGGACCATAGAGGTCTTCGGCATCAAACCAACCGCCCACAACCATGGTCGCCACATGCGATTTGGTCCTGTTCAAATGCTGGATCAACCCACGGCTTTGCCACAATTCATCATAATTGGGGTGCTCCTTGAGTTCGTTCCAAAAGAAATCATCGGTCATTTCATCAGGGGCCAGTGAAGGCGCATCCTTAAGACCATATTCAAAAAAGGAGTTCAGGTTTTTAAGCGAGCCTTTTTCCAAAAAGAAATCGTACTGGTCTTCCGTGCCAATATCGGGCATGGAATACCAAGCCGTGTCAATCGGTTGGTCCCCATTGGGTCTTGGCGTACCGAACAATGAAGTCGCCCTAAAATAGCTCAACAAATACGCCCCGTTGTGGTGAAAATCGTCAAAAAAGAAATCGCCAATACAGGCTTGAGGCGATGATGCCTTTAAGGCCGGATGCGCATCAATCGTTCCGTAGGTGGCGTAAAACCCCGGATAGGAAATACCCCAAAGCCCTACACGGCCATTGTTGTTGTCCACATTGTTCACCAACCATTCAATGGTATCATAGGTATCAGAACTTTCGTCCACTTGGTCATCTGATGTTTTATTGGGAATATAGGCCCGCATATTCTCATAATGCCCCTCACTCAGCCAACGGCCACGCACATCTTGGTAGACCACAATGTAACCCTCTTTCATCATATGGATGTTCGGGCCAATTTTCTTTTTAAATTGCCCTTCCCCATAAGGTCTGGAGCTATAGGGGGTGCGCTGCATAATGATGGGATATTCCTTTGAGGTATCCTTTGGCGCATAAATGGTAGTATGCAGGGTTGCCCCATCCCGCATCTCAATATCCACTTCCTGTTTGGTATAGTTTTCGGCTACATAGTTTTCTTCTAGGCCCCCTTTCTTAACGGTCTTTTTACAGGATTGAAAACTTAGAAAAACTAAAAAAACGAAAATTGAAATACGAAATATTGGCTTCATGAATTTGATTTTTGATGGTTTTAAAACTACGAAGATTTCCCATTACACCACCATTTCTAAACTTCAGTGCTGTTCCCCAGCCCGATAACCACCTTCAGTGCCCAAGAACAATTATTAAAAACAAAAAGTTGTAATCTTGTAAGCACGTAAAAATCAGCTATAGCGATGGCGGTATTAAAACGAAAGAAATTCAATGACCTTGGTCTGGGCACCAAGGAAGATACGGGCGGGTACAGGGCCATCAACAAAGATGGTTCCTTTAATGTCAAAAAAACAAATGTTCCCTTTTTTGAACGATTGAACTTTTTTCATTCGTTGATCACCATGCCATGGTCCCATTTTTTTGGTTTAATCCTCTTGGGGTATTTTGTGGTGAACTTCATATTCGCTTCTGCCTACACCCTGATCGGAGTGGAAAACTTAACAGGATTTGACGCAAAGACCCCCTTGGAAGGCTTTATCGAAGCGTTCTTTTTTAGTGCACAGACCATTACCACCTTGGGTTATGGTCGGGTGGCCCCCATAGGCAATTTGGCCAATACCGTGGCCGCTGTGGAATCGATGTTGGGGCTTTTGGGATTTGCCTTGGCCACGGGATTGCTCTACGGACGGTTTTCCAGACCAACCACCATGATCCTATATAGCGAGCACGCGGTTATTTGCCCCTATCAGGACATGACCGGTCTTATGTTTCGGGTGGTAAACCCACAAAAGAACCACTTATTGGAGTTGGAAGTACAGCTTAATCTGGCCATGAAACGAAAAGACTCCGAATTACGTGATTTTTATGCCTTGGACCTTGAGCGGGACAAAGTGGCATTTATGCCCTATATGTGGACCATTGTACACCCTATTTCAAAAGACAGTCCACTTTTTGGTTTGAAAGAGGGCGAGCTTTTGGAAAAAGATGCCGAATTTATTGTGGCCATGAAGGCCTTTGATGAATCTACCTCGCAAAGCGTTTATTCGCGCTCGTCTTATAAGGCCACGGAAATAAAATGGGGGGAAAAATTCGTGTATGCCGTGAGCCGTGAAAACAATGGCATTACCATTGATGTTGGGATGCTGGATGCAAGGGAGAAGGTGAAATAAGGTTGAAAGAAGCTTTTTTCATTGGTTTCAATCGTTAGTTGAAACCCTGGTTGGCTTGCCGCCAGTGAGGTATTCACTTTTAGTACAAGACCTTCAGTTTCTATAACCTTCTGACACGAATCACACAAATTTTCACAAAGGGTATGTGTTATTTCATGTGGCTGCCCTTAAGTCTGCGAATCAAACCTATGTCGTTGCAGTCCACAGTGGTTTTGTTCTCCACTTATCCAACAAAAACATTTCTGTATTCTTTGATGATGCTGTCCCCTCGCACTTCGATAGGCGCAGTGCCCGAATCGGTTACAATCCAAAAGCAGCTTTTACCTCATCCACCTTATCCAGTTTTTCCCACGTAAAGAGTTCCACCTCTTTCTCGACCCGACCGTTGTAGGGCGATTCAAAAACTTTGGTCACTGTTTTAGGTTCTTTACCCATATGTCCGTAAGCTGCCGTTTCCAAATAGATGGGATTTCTCAATTTTAACCGTTCTTCAATGGCATACGGGCGCATATCAAACAATTCAGAAACCTTTTGGGCAATTTCTCCATCGGTCATGTCCACTTTTGAAGTACCATGGGTATTGACAAAGATTGAGGTGGGTTCCACTACCCCAATGGCGTAGCTCACCTGTACCAGAATTTCATCACAAACTCCTGCAGCTACCAAATTCTTGGCAATGTGCCTTGAAGCATAGGCCGCACTACGGTCTACCTTACTGGGATCTTTTCCACTAAAGGCGCCTCCCCCATGACCTCCTTTGCCCCCATAGGTATCCACAATAATTTTTCTGCCCGTCAGTCCAGAATCCCCATGTGGCCCCCCGATTACAAACTTGCCCGTTGGATTGATATGATAGGTGATTTCATTATTAAAAAGTGCTTGGACATATTGCGGCAATTGGGCAATGACCTTAGGCATCAATATGGTAATGATATCTTCCTTTATTTTGGCCAACATGGCCTGATCTTCATTAAAATCATCATGCTGGGTAGAGATTACAATGGTATCTATTCGTTGAGGAACATTTTGATCCGAATATTCAATCGTAACCTGCGCCTTGGCATCTGGTCTCAAGTATCCTATTACATTGCCTTCCTTTCGCAATGCTGCCAAGGTCAACAAAATTTTATGGGAAATGTCCAGGGCCAAGGGCATAAAATTCTCGGTCTCCTTTGTGGCGTAACCAAACATCATTCCTTGGTCACCGGCACCTTGTTCTTCCTTTGAAGCACGGTCCACCCCCTGATTGATATCCTTGGACTGTTCATGAATCAATGAGATAACACCACAAGAATCCCCACTAAACTGGTACTCTCCTTTGGTATACCCGATCTTATTCACCACATCACGGGCTATGGTCTGCACATCCAAATAGGTATGGCTTTTTACCTCACCCGCCAACACTACCTGCCCTGTGGTCACCAAAGTCTCGCAAGCTACCTTGCTCTCTGGGTCAAAGGCCAAAAAATTATCCAAAAGGGCATCGCTGATCTGATCGGCTATTTTATCTGGATGTCCTTCACTTACGGACTCCGAAGTAAACAAATACGGCATTTATTTGAATTTAATCTAGATGATTTGATGAAGCGTACTAAAGAAGTTCAATCTCTTTTTGAAGAGATGCCAAACCAAGTTTGGCATAAACTGCTTTAGCATTTTTATTGAGGTTGCAATCAGTCAAATCTGTCCTCGTTATGAAGGACAAATGTACTGATTTGGATGTTAAATAAAAATCAAAAAAATCCCACAAAAAGCCATGGGTCGCTTTCTACGAAATAGATATACTTCGTATATTGCAAACTCCGTTTTTTACCAAAACCCCTAAAGAAAATGAGGATATGCACATTGCGGTAGCTGGAAACATTGGCGCAGGAAAAACAACTTTAACCACTTTGTTATCAAAACATTATAGATGGGAAGCCCATTTTGAGGATGTAGTGGACAACCCCTATCTGGATGATTTTTACACCCAAATGAAACGGTGGAGCTTTAACCTTCAGATCTATTTTTTGAACAGTAGGTTCAGGCAGATCTTAAAGTTCCGGGAAAGTGGAAAAAATGTAATACAAGATCGAACCATTGATGAGGACGCCCATATTTTTGCCCCCAACCTCCACGCCATGGGACTCATGACCAACCGTGACTTTGAAAACTACAAAAGCCTCTTTGAACTCATGGAAGGTTTTGTACAAGCCCCGGATCTTCTCATTTATCTTAGGAGTTCCATTCCAAACTTGGTAAAGCAGATCCACAAACGGGGCCGGGAATATGAAAACAGCATCTCCATCGACTATTTGAGCCGCCTGAACGAACGTTACGAGGCTTGGATCAATTCCTACGAAAAAGGAAAATTGCTCATTGTGGATGTGGACAAGGTCAATTTTGTGGATGAGCCCGAAGATTTGGGTGAGGTCATCAACCGCATTGATGCCGAAATCCATGGGTTGTTCTAAGTTGGATTTTAGGCCGCCTCGCTGCTAGGTATTGGATGTTATTGAATTGGTTCGAAACCCAAGTTTCCCTCAACCATACCACCCCTTCCCTAATTATTGGTTTTAAAACCTAGTTTTTGCCCCTACCTTCTAGACATTAACTAAAAATTTTGATGTCATGGAAGCAAAAAAGAATGAAAAGCTACGTTTGGAGAAAAACTCAGGACTGTATTTTGCCATGGGGTTAACCCTTGTATTGGCCTTGGCCTATTTGGGATTGGAATGGAAAAGTTTTGATAAGAAACCTAAATTCACTGCCCAACTTGAAAAACCCGATTTTATACCTAATGATCTAACACCGGTCATAAAACCACCTGAACCTCCAAAACCCAAAATTGCCCCACCAATCATTGAGATTGTTCCTGACACTTCTGATGAACCTGATACGTTTATAGATATGCCAGAAGTAGACCACACAACAGAAATACCAGAACCTGAAAGCATTCCAGATTTTGAAGAACCTCCAATTGACGATGAAATCATCTTTGTCAATGTTGAAGAAAAACCCATCTTCCCGGGGTGCGAAGATGCTTCTGATAAGTATACCTGTTTCCAAGAAATGATATTAAAACATGTCCGCAACGTATTTCAGTATCCCGATGAAGCACAGGAAATAGGGCTACAAGGCAGGGTGAATGTTATGTTCACCATTCAGAAGGATGGTTCCATAGGAAATGTTAGAATGCGCGGACCCCATAAAATCTTGGAGGACGAAGCCGCGAGGATTATTTCAAAACTACCCAAAATGCAGCCCGGCAAACAACGGGGCACCCCCGTTAAAGTGCCTTTTTCGATACCTATTACGTTTAGGTTGCAGTAGTCCAAATTTCCTGTCCAATCAAGAAGAACAAAAAACCACGCCGATGGCGTGGTTTTTTGTCATATCTAGTGATTTTAAACGTCGGTTACTCAACGTTAACCTCATCATCCATAATAACTTTTATAGTGTCATCACCCTCATTGGATGTAACGACTGTGGTAGCGTCAACCTCAGCCTCCCCTTCGGCTTTTGTAGACAGCATAGTTGCCGCATCGGTATAATGAATCTCTTCGGCAGTATCCATATCTTGGATGCCTTGTTCTTCCACCAAAATTTGTTGTTCAATGGGCTGGGCCATTGCCATATCATCACTGCTTATGGCAATACTTGGGGCAATGACCAAGGCCACAACCGACATCAGTTTCAACAAAATGTTCAATGAAGGACCAGAAGTATCCTTAAATGGATCACCAACGGTATCGCCAACAACGGCAGCTTTATGGGCATCGGTACCTTTACGACCTTCACTTTCAATGGTCTTTTTGGCGTTGTCCCATGCTCCACCAGCATTGGATTGAAAAATGGCCATCAATACCCCGGCAGTGGTAACACCGGCCAACAAACCACCCAACATATTGGCGCCTCCCAAAAAGCCAACGGCCACAGGAACGGCAATGGCCAACAAACCGGGCAATACCATTTCCTTAATCGATGCCGTTGTCGAAATTTCAACACATTTATCATATTCGGCAACCCCATCGGCCGCCTCAAAAATAGCCAAATCTTCTTTGCTGGCTTTTGATAGATCTGCGTCATATTTACGCATTACTTCCAAAGCAGCTTTTAATTGCGGAATATCACGGAACTGTCTCCTTACCTCTTCAATCATGGACATGGCTGCACGACCCACGGCATTCATGGACAAGGCAGAGAACACGAACGGAAGCATACCCCCAACCAATAGTCCCGCCATAATCTTGGGTTGTGAAACATCTATGGCCGTAACCCCAGCAGTCTGCATAAAGGCAGCAAACAAGGCCAAAGCCGTCAACGCGGCAGAAGCAATGGCAAAACCTTTACCAATGGCAGCCGTGGTGTTTCCCACAGCATCCAATTTATCGGTACGTTCCCGAACCTCGCTTGGTAATTCGGCCATTTCGGCAATCCCTCCGGCATTGTCAGAAATAGGGCCATAAGCATCAACCGCCAATTGGATACCGGTATTTGCCAACATTCCCACAGCAGCAATCGCAATACCGTACAAACCTGCAAAATAATGCGAGACCAAAATTGCCGCAGCAATCAAGATGATTGGGATCATAGTGGACATCATGCCCACACCCAGACCTGCAATGATATTGGTGGCAGAACCCGTTTCTGACTGACGGACAATGGAGTTTACAGGTTTTGTTCCCGTTCCGGTGTAATATTCGGTAACCTTGCCAACCAAAAGACCAGCGATCAAACCGGCTATGGTAGCCCAAAAGACCCCCATGGCACCAAATGGCAATCCTTCGACTGATTCTGGGATAAAGGCATTGATCAAAAAGTATGAAGCAATCAACATCAAAAATGCCGAACCAAATTCTCCAATATTCAAAGCTGTATGAGGAGACCCTCCTTCTTTAACACGAACGAGGAAGGTACCAATGATAGACATTACGATACCCACAGCGGCCAAGGCCAAGGGCAAATACACCGCACCCAACCCATCAAAACCGGGGGTTACTATAACCGCACCCAACACCATGGTACCGATAATGGAACCTACGTACGATTCAAAAAGATCGGCGCCCATACCGGCAACATCCCCTACATTGTCCCCAACATTATCAGCAATGGTAGCGGGGTTCAAGGGGTGATCCTCAGGAATACCTGCTTCGACCTTGCCCACCAAATCGGCGCCAACATCGGCTGCTTTGGTATAAATACCTCCGCCCACACGGGCAAAAAGTGCGATTGATGAAGCTCCCAAAGAGAATCCGGAAAGTACGTTCAACACTTCGGTCAAGCTCCAACCTTGTCCACTGTAGACCATGAACAGAAGACTCAATCCAAGCACTCCCAGGCCAACAACACCCAGCCCCATTACTGAACCTCCGGCAAAGGCCACTTCCAGGGCTTTGCTCAACGAAGTTCTGGCAGCTTGTGTGGTACGCACATTGGCTTTGGTCGCCACCCGCATCCCAATAAAACCTGCCAAGGCAGAACAAATGGCACCTACAATAAAGGATACGGCCACCATTCCGTTGGAGCCTTCCTCACTTTGTCCCTTAAAGAACAGCAGAATGGCCACCGCAACAACGAATATGGCTAATATTTTGTACTCGGCTTTTAGAAATGACATTGCCCCATCGGCAATGTTCTTGGCTATTTTAGCCATTTTTTCTTCACCTACTTCTTGTTTGGACACCCATACATTTTTGATGAAAACGTAGAGCAGACCCAGTATTCCGAATCCCCATAAATAAGGCACGAATGCTTCCATAAATCAAATAGTTTAGTTAATTCAAAGTTGACAATGCCAGCAAAAGTAGTGAAATCAAGACGAATAAAAAAAGCCGTAATTTAAAGAAAAATACGGCTTTAGCGTTTAATATCCCCCTGATTATATCATGAAGGTACGTCTTGTTTTATGGTCACTTTCTGCATAGCGTCTAACGCAGAGATGATAGATTTCCTTGGCTTTTTCGGCATCGCCCCACCCGCCGGTGTCCACTTTTTTCTCCTCCAAATCCTTGTATACCTGAAAGAAGTGTTCAATCTCCTTGAGTCGATGCTGATTTAGGTCGGTGATGTCATTGTTTTTGCTCCAAATGGGGTCATTTACCGGTACACAGATGATTTTTTCATCCGGTCCTTTTTCATCGGTCATATGAAAGACGCCAATTGGCTTTACCTCCATCACCACCATGGGAAATGTGGGCTGTGTTCCCAAAACAAGCACATCCAAGGGGTCTTGGTCCAATGCCATGGTCTCTGGCACAAAACCATAATCGCCCGGATACATCATGGATGAGAACAACGTTCTATCAAAACGTATTTTGTGCAATGTAAAATCATATTCGTACTTGTTTCGGCTTCCCTTTGGTATTTCAATCAATACATCAAAAGTAACATCGTCTGTTTTTGACATGGATACTTGGTTTTATTTTTTTATTTAAAGTAAATGGAACGATTTCTTTTCTGAGAAATTGCTCCGACAAAGTTATCAATAGTTTAAAAACTCAAAAGCTAAAGCCAAAACTTCCGGTTATTCCAAACGGCCGTGCTTCTGGCGCATCCAAATAATTTCCCCTAAAGTTGAAATCTATCCGGAAAATCTTAAAAATATTTCCGATTCCTAAGGAGTATTCCCAATAGGGTTCTTTGTTGGGAGCCAACAACGGAATGTTCGTTGGGGAACTCAAGGCTATATTCTCATCACTGATGGAACCCAAAGCCCCCCGAATCCCCACAATTTCCCTAAGGTTCAACTTTCTCAAAAATGGAATGCGGGAAAAAATACGGCCGTTAAAATTATGCTCCAAATGTACTGTGGCATAGGTATCGGTCACAAATTCATAAAAGTCAAGGTTGGGAAAGGTGTTGTAGAGGGTAAACAAGGTCTGGTTGCCGGGAACCACGCTCAACAACCCCAAGGGCACCTCACCAAAAGTCTTGCCCAGTTCTACCGTACTGGTCAAACGGCCAAAACCGCCCAGTTGCCAAGGTTGGGTGTAGGAAAACTGAAGGCGTTGGTAATTAAAATCGCTTTCCAAAAAACCTTCTGAACCTTTGGTATAGTTCAACACCAAGGTACTGTAATCATCGTTGATGCTGTTCCGTTCCACACCATAGCCTATGGTCCTCTTGCCTGGGGTATAGATAAGTGTGGTGTTGATGTCAAACTGCTTGATCTCTGAGGAAACCCCCGTGGGAGAATCAGGATCAATATAATCCAGACTAAAGACATCGGGCAAAGCGGAACTTAAGGTTCGGAAAGCTCCGCCCACACGAAAACGCAGGTTCTTCACCGGTTCCATTTCCAAGGCCAAAACCGATAGGTTAATGTTGCTCAACCGGTTATTGTTGCCCACGGTCACCAAGGAAGAGGATGCAATGCTACGCCCAAGCACATCGGTTGTGCTGGTCAGGCTCAGTCCCAATTGCTCAATATCCCTTCTATTTCCGCCAGAAAGGATCAATCGGGTCTTTCTATCCAACAAAAACTTTCCCGAAAGACCGTGCTTAAATTTTTTATCATCAAATCCATAGGCCATATAGCCCTCCAGTCGCCATGTGTCGTTCTGTCCAAAATAGGTCCTTGCCCCACCCCGTAAGCGGATTCCTTCGGCATCATTATAGCCAAAGGTGCTGTAGATATCCCCGATATCTATGTTCCATTTATCCACCTCTACATAGCCAGAGCCTAGAATACTCACCAAATCATAATAGGTCCTAAACTTGGGCACCGTCTTAAGGGTATCCAACAAGGTAAAGATTCCCACCTCATCATCATTCAGTTTTTCCAATCTGGAAGTTGCCCAAAACGCACTGTCCCGTTGAAAGACCCTGGGATCGTAAGGATCAGACTCTGATTTATAAAAGGACTCGGCACGGTCCATATCAAATTGATAATTGTCGAACACCGTGGTACGCTTTCCGTAGACCCCTCTGGACTTTTCCTTTTTGGAAAAGGCAAAATCGGTGAGCATATAGTCCCTCCTCAACAAAAAGACCGAATCGTTGACCACATCAAAGTCCTGTTCAATATAGATTTCCTTCACCCAATTGATATTGGCGCTTTTAACGACCTCCATATTGATTTTCTTGATGGCGAAAGTGGTATCGTTCACCCAAAAGTCGCCCTTGAACGTCAACTCATTCTTACGACGGGGATAATAAAAAATATTATAGCACCATTTGTCGTCTATATAGGTGCTATCGGTCAACACATAATTATAGACATCTATGCCGGTACGAGACAACGGACTCGTAAAACTCTTGTCAAAAAACTTGAGGTAGTTCTCATAGATATTGTAATCGGAATACAGATCTTCCACAAATGCCGTAATGGCCTGATTGCCCCCAAAGCCCGAGTTTTTATTGCCCAACACATCCTCCTTTTCCAATTCTAGGTCATTGTTCCCATACACCTTGGAAAAGACTTCATTCAAGAACATGGGCAGATAGGTCTTTCCGGTAATGCGGGAAGTATCCAGATTGTCAAACATAAATTCCAACCCTTTAAAGAGCTTACTCTTTATTAGGGCACTATCTATGGTATTCAAATCAAACTCTACCTTTTCATATTTATCGTATTGGTAGCTTGTGAACTTGCGCACGCCGTTCTCCCGTTTCTTGGCCCAAATCTTTTTGAGGATATCTATTGCCGGATTGTTCTTTTTGGATTGCTTTCCGGTAAAGACCACCACTTCCTTCAACTGTTCAAAGCTCTCGTTGAGCACTATGTTCATATTGTAATTTACCTTACCCGAAAGCACCACCTCCTTGGTCTCATAACCAATAAAGGAAACCACTATGATCTTATGGTCCTGGTCGGATTCATAATAAAAGCGACCATTGTCATTGGTAATGGTGCCTTCATAGGAATCTAGGAAAAACACATTGGCAAAGGGTATGGGATTACCATCCAGATCACGGACCACACCTCCTATCTTGGTTTGGGATAAAGCAATAAAAGGAAGTAGAAAAAAAACTAAAAGGAACTTTTTCATGAGAAGAATCAGGACAGTATAACTGATCCTGATGAATGTCGTTTTTTGATTACAGCGTAAATTCCAGCAATAATTGTTCCCTTTTTAATCCTATTGTATAAAAAAAACCTCGTCTCCAGATGGTTATCCAGATAGACGAGGCTAAGATACTGTACTTTAGATGTACTATGCCTTGTATAACACTTTCTTAACAGCCTTTATCACATCTTTACTGTTGGGTAGCCACGCTTCCAACAAAACCGGTGAATAAGGGGCGGGGGTGTCCGCTGTGTTCAATTTTACCACAGGCGCATCCAGATAATCAAACGCCTTGTCCTGTACTTGGTAAATAATCTCTGTGGCCACGTTACCAAAGGGCCATGCTTCCTCTAAAATGACCAATCGGTTCGTTTTCTTTACAGAATTGATGATAGCCTCATGATCCATGGGACGTACAGTACGCAAATCGATGATTTCACAGCTTATCCCTTCCTTGGCCAGTTCATCGGCTGCCTTGTAGGCTTCCTTGATGATCTTTCCAAAGGAAACAATGGTGACGTCATCCCCAGTTCTCTTAATATCTGCAACGCCCAAAGGCACTGTATATTCTCCTTCTGGCACCTCACCCTTATCGCCATACATTTGCTCAGATTCCATAAAGATGACCGGGTCATCATCACGGATGGCCGCTTTCAACAATCCTTTTGCATCTGCAGGATTGGAAGGGACCACCACCTTTAATCCGGGGCAGTTGGCATACCAACTCTCAAAGGCCTGTGAGTGCGTGGCGGCCAATTGGCCCGCAGAAGCGGTTGGACCACGAAAAACAATGGGACAGTTGAACTGACCCCCGCTCATCTGGCGTATTTTTGCCGCATTGTTAATGATCTGGTCTATTCCCACCAAGGAAAAGTTGAACGTCATAAATTCTATAATGGGGCGGTTGCCGTTCATGGCAGAACCTACCCCTATGCCCGCAAAGCCCAATTCTGAAATGGGTGTATCCAACACACGATCAGGACCAAACTCGTCCAACATTCCTTTGGAAGCCTTGTAGGCCCCGTTGTATTCTGCCACTTCCTCCCCCATTAGGTAAATGGATTCGTCCCTGCGCATCTCCTCAGACATGGCCTCGCAAACAGCTTCTCTAAATTGTATGGTCTTCATATAGTTTCAGACTTTTTTTCCTTTTAAAAATGCACGCAAAAATAGGAAAATATATGGGAAACCTTTTAGAACTTTGTTCGGAATAAAACAACAAATATTTACTATGCATGCATAGTAAATAGAAGTTTTTACCCTATATTTGAAGCGCAAAATAACTAGACATATGAAGATATTGGTTTGCATTAGCAATGTACCCGACACCACTTCCAAAATTAACTTTACGGAAGGGGACTCAAAATTTGACACCATTGGTGTTCAATTTGTTATCAATCCCAATGATGAATTTGGCCTAACCCGCGCCATGTGGTTTAAGGAAAAACAAGGAGCCACTGTACACGTAGCCACTGTTGGTGACGTATCGGTGGAGCCCACCATGCGAAAGGCCTTGGCCATTGGTGCCGATGAAGGCATCCGTATCAACGCCTTGCCCACCGATGGTTTTTTTGTGGCCCGTCAATTGGCTGAGGTTGTCAAAAAAGGGGAATACGATCTGGTTATCTGCGGAAGGGAGTCCATAGACTATAACGGCGGTATGGTGCCGGGTATTCTGGCCACCCTGCTCGATATAAACTTTGTCAACACCTGCATTGGTCTGGAAGTGGATGGCAGCTCGGCCAAAGCCGTTCGGGAGATTGATGGCGGCAAGGAAACCTTGGAAACTTCATTGCCCTTGGTCATCGGGGGACAGAAAGGACTGGTCAACGAGAGTGACCTTAGAATTCCAAACATGAGAGGGATTATGATGGCACGCAAAAAAGCCTTGAATGTCCTGGACCCAATTGATGCTCCATCCATGACCCATGACATCAATTTTGAAAAACCAGCGCCCAAAGGGCCCGTTAAGTTGGTAGATGCCACAAATGTGGCAGAATTGGTCGATTTATTGCACAACGAAGCCAAAGTCATTTAATCTTGAAGAAATTATGTCAGTACTAGTTTATACAGAAACCGAAAAAGGACTATTTAAAAAGAACGCCTATGAAGTGGCTTCCTATGCCGCAGAAGTTGCCCAACAAATGGGGGTTTCTGTCACTGCCGTGGCGTTCCATGCAGAAAATGCAGCCAGTTTGGAAACCTATGGGGTTTCCAAAATTCTCAATATTACCAACGAAAAATTGGCCTCCTTCAATGCCAAAGCCTATACCCAGGCCCTTTCACAAGCCGCAGAGGCCGAAGGAGCCAAGGTAATCATCGTCAGTTCCAGTGCCGATAGCAAATTTTTAAGCGGAATTTTAGCCGCCAAATTAAATGCGGGCTATGTTCCCAATGTAGTGGCCGCCCCGGATAGCGTAACCCCATTTGTCGTAAAAAGGACGGCCTTTAGCAACAAGGGCTTTGCCCATACCGAAATAACGGCAGAAACAAAGATCATAGGCGTGTCCAACAATGCCTTTGGCATGGTTGAAAAGGCTACATCGGCCACGATTGAAAATTTTGAACCAAACGTCTCTGAGGCCGATTTTAACACCAAGACCGTGGAAGTGGACAAAGTAGCGGGCAAGGCCACCATAGCCGATGCCGACATTGTTGTTTCGGGTGGTCGTGGATTAAAAGGACCCGAAAATTGGGGCATGGTCGAAGAACTTGCCGATATTTTGGGAGCTGCCACTGCCTGCTCTAAACCCGTATCGGATCTGGGCTGGAGACCCCATTCCGAACATGTGGGCCAAACCGGAAAACCTGTGGCCAGCAATTTGTACATCGCCATTGGCATTTCGGGGGCCATTCAACACTTGGCAGGGGTGAGTGCCTCTAAAACCAAAGTGGTCATCAATAATGATCCAGAGGCCCCATTCTTTAAAGCCGCAGATTATGGAATTGTTGGCGATGCCTTTGAGGTCATTCCCGAACTCATCGAAAAATTAAAGGAATTTAAGGCCCAGAACGCTTAATTTTCGTTAATTTGTCCTTTTGTAGGGGGCTGTTCAAACCGTAGTTCAGGCACTTTTTTGAACAGTCTTTTACTTTATTTTCAAGAGGATACATGAGCTTAGTGCGTTTAAAAATAAAGGGGATTTCATACAGTCAGACCCAAAATGGGGCATACGCCCTAATTCTTAACGAAGTTGATGGTGACAGAAAATTGCCCATAGTCATTGGTGCTTTCGAAGCACAATCCATTGCCATTGCCCTGGAAAAGGAGATCAAGCCTCCCCGTCCCCTTACCCATGATCTGTTCAAAAATTTTGCCGACCGTTTTGAGATTGTCATCAAGCAGGTCATCATCCACAAGTTGGTCGATGGGGTTTTCTATTCCAGCATCATCTCTGAAAGGGATGGAAAGGAAGAGATCATAGACGCCCGCACCAGTGATGCCATTGCCCTTGCCCTACGCTTTGAAGCCCCGATCTTTACCTATAAGACCATTTTGGACAAAGCCGGCATCTTTTTAAAATTTTCATCAAAAGAAAAAGATGAAGAAAATGATGACAGTATTCTGGTCGATGAAATTCTACAGGAAAGTGAAACCGTGGAACTGGAAACAAACCCGGGCAGCGGGGCCTACAAGGAAATGACCTTGGAAGATCTTCAAAAAGAATTGGACAAGGCCGTGGCCAGCGAAGACTACGAAAAAGCAGCTCAACTTCGCGACGAAATTTCCAAAAGGCAATAATCCCATCCCTACATGAAATTACTCAAACTAACAGCTTTCATCCTTTTATGCTTATGCACAATTGAAGGCTTTGGACAGGAACCACAAATGGTTGATCCATTGGCGACCGTTTCTGAAATTGCCCCTGAATTGAATGATACCGCCAAGATTATCCCAAATCAGGGCTTTACCTTTAATAGCCTATGGCGCGGTATGTTGGGCATGGCCTTTTTAGTGTTCTTGGCCTTTGTCTTCAGCAAAAACCGAAAAGCCATCAACTGGAAAACAGTGGGCATAGGCTTAGGCATCCAATTGCTGATTGCCATTGGTGTCTTAAAAGTTCCTTTTATTAAACTGATTTTTGAATGGATTGGAGATAAATTTGTCAAACTTCTTGATTATACCAGAGCTGGAAGCCAATTTCTTTTTGAGGGCCTTGTTGTTGACATGGACACTTTTGGCTTCATTTTTGCCTTTCAAGTATTGCCCACCATCGTTTTCTTTTCTGCACTGACCTCCGTTCTTTTTTATCTGGGCATTATTCAAAAAGTGGTCAAGGCATTGGCTTGGCTGTTGACCAAATCGTTGGGCATTTCAGGAGCAGAAAGTCTTTCCATTGCCGGTAATATTTTTCTTGGTCAAACCGAAGCGCCATTGCTCATCAAAGCCTATCTGGAAAAGATGAACAAGTCTGAAATTTTATTGGTGATGATAGGTGGTATGGCCACCGTGGCCGGAGCCGTACTTGCAGCATATATCGGATTTTTAGGGGGCGACGACCCACAACTTAGACTTGTCTTTGCCAAACATTTATTGGCGGCTTCCGTTATGGCTGCTCCGGGGGCCATCGTCATTTCAAAAATATTGTACCCACAGACCGAAGCCATTAATACCGATGTCAAAGTCTCTGCCGATAAAATTGGCTCCAATTTTCTCGATGCCATTGCCAATGGCACCACCGAAGGATTAAAGTTGGCCGCAAACGTAGGAGCTATGCTTTTGGTGTTTGTAGCCTTTATCGCCATGATCAATGGAATTTTAGGTTGGGTCGGCGACTGGTCTACCTTAAACAATTGGATTGCTGTCAATTCTCCCTACGATTCGTTTTCATTGGAAGCAATTTTGGGAACCGTCTTTGCCCCCTTGATGTGGCTCATAGGGGTGAACAATGAAGATATCATGCTCATGGGACAGCTATTGGGCATTAAACTGGCCGCCAGTGAATTTGTTGGCTACATCCAATTGGCCGAATTGAAGAATTTGGCCAATACCACGCACTTTACTTATAACAAATCGGTTATCATGGCGACCTATATGCTCTGTGGCTTTGCCAATTTTGCTTCCATCGGCATCCAAATTGGCGGAATTGGCTCCTTGGCCCCCAACCAACGCAAGACCCTTTCAGAATTTGGTATGCGCGCCGTGCTTGGTGGCACCTTGGCCTCATTGATCTCTGCCACCATTGCGGGAATGATTTTGGGGTAAAAAGCCCCTCCCCAAAGGAAAAGGGACTTTTAACTTCGTTAATAATTTTTTTATAACTGACTTTGGATTTTTCCCTTCCACATTCAATTCCTATTAATTTTGAAAGAATACTAAGTTTCTCCCCTTAGGGGAGATCAAGAAGGGCTTTTATGAAACAATACCACGACCTTTTAAAACATGTTTTGGAGAACGGTAGCCAAAAAGGGGATCGTACAGGTACGGGAACCTTAAGTGTTTTTGGGTACCAAATGCGTTTTGACCTGCAGGATGGCTTTCCCATGGTAACCACCAAAAAGTTACACCTAAAGTCCATTATCCATGAATTATTGTGGTTTTTAAAGGGGGATACCAATGTGGGCTATTTGCAAGAGAATGGTGTGCGCATTTGGAATGAGTGGGCCGATGACAATGGCGACTTAGGCCCCGTGTACGGCCACCAGTGGCGTAATTGGAACGATGAGGAAATAGACCAGATCAAGGAAATCATCCATACGCTGAAGACCAACCCCAATAGTCGAAGAATGTTGGTAAGCGCATGGAACCCCAGCGTATTGCCGGACACCTCGGTCTCTTTTGCAGATAATGTGGCCAATGGCAAAGCCGCCCTCCCGCCCTGTCATGCCTTTTTTCAATTTTATGTGGCCGACGGTAAATTAAGCTGTCAACTCTATCAACGCAGCGCCGATATCTTTTTGGGCGTACCCTTTAACATTGCCAGTTATGCGCTGTTCACGCTAATGATGGCCCAGGTCTGTGGCTATGCGCCCGGGGAATTTATCCACACCTTTGGGGATGCCCATATCTACAACAACCATTTGGAGCAAATTGAACTGCAATTGAGCCGGGAACCAAGACCCTTGCCCATCATGCAGCTAAACCCCAACGTAAAGGATATCTTTGACTTTACCTTTGACGATTTTACCTTAGTGAACTATGATCCACATCCGCATATCAAAGGGATTGTGGCGGTGTAGCAAATAATTTATCTTATACCCGTGGTGCATTTTGAAACGGATTTTTTTGAAAAATGCGTCATGCTGAACCCGTTTCAGCATCACACTATGGATTTTTGTACTAAGATTTATGGAATATGACCCTGAAACAAGTTCAGGGTGACGAAAATCGTTGTTATTTTAACATTATATGGACGCTAAATATCTTTTTAAGGTTAAAACAGCAAAATGAACCACGGGTTTTATCTTATATATTTTAGGAGTCTATTCAATAGAAAAAACGCCCAAAGTTTCGTTTGGGCGTTTCACTACTAATTAAACTAATCACTCACTATGAACCTTCAATCATTTTCTTTTTCAATAGACTAGTTTCTCGTGACCCTTATGGAATTGGATAGACCATAAAGCCCTTGCAAATCGGCTACGTTCATTCCTGCCTCCAATCCTGTAAGGCCATCCTCGTAGCGCAAGTACCAGATAAAGCATACCCCGGTGCCCGCTGCATCAAAATCCACGCCTTCCACGGCTGCCAAGGTAGGCGGCAAGCCCAGAATATTGTTCTGGTCATCGGTAATTACCCATGTACTGTTGCTCCCGTTGGCATTGCTGTCATCCAAGGTAATACCACTGACCATATCTGGCGTACCGTCAACGGTAAAGGTGAACGGCCCTCCTGAGATGGTTCCCGCATTTGGGTTTCGGTAGACGCTAATGGAATTACTCAAGGCAAAGTAACCGTCCAGATTAGCCGCATTCTCACCAGCAGCCAGTCCGGTGATACCCTCTTCATAGGTGATGTGCCAGATAAGGCAAAGACCCACCCCGGCGCCATCAAAATTAACGCCTTCCACAGCATCCAAAGTAGGTGGCAAGCCTACAATGTTCAATTGGTCATCCGTAATCACATAGGACTGCATAGATCCGTTTAAATCGGTAGCATCCAACGAAAGACCACTGATCATGTCCGCAGTGCCATCAACCGAAATCATAAACGGTCCTCCTGATAGCGTTCCGGCATTTAAGGCAATACGATTCACCTCGATAAAGTTGGAGAGGTCAAATTGCCCGGTCAAGTCATCCAAATTGCCACCAGCTTCCAAACCTGTCAAATCGGTCGAATAGGTCAAATGGTAAATATAACAGACACCCACGCCGGCACCATCAAAATTTACCCCTTCCACAGCTTCCAAAGTGGGTGGCAAGCCCAAAATATTCTTGGAATCATCGGTAATCACATAGGTTTGGTTCTCACCAGTAAGCTCGGCAGCATCCAACGAAATACCACTGACCATATCTGCAGTGCCATCCACCACAAACTCAAAAGGACCGCCTGATAGTGTACCGGCATTCAAGCCAATACGATTCACCTCAATAAAGTTGGAGAGGTCAAATTGCCCGGTCAAATCATCCAAATTGCTTCCAGCTTCCAAACCACCCAAATCGGCCGAGTAGGTTAAGTGGTAGATATAGCAAGATCCAACACCTGCGCCATCAAAATCAACGCCTTCCACAGCTTCCAAAGTGGGTGGCAAGCCCAAAATATTCTTGGAATCATCCGTAATCACATAGGTTTGGTTGTCACCCGTTAGCTCAGCAGCATCCAAGGTAATTCCACTGATCATATCGGGAATACCGTCCACCACAATTTCAAAAGGGCCACCCGAAAGGGTCCCCGCATTAAGCGCGCCACGATTCACGGTAATGGAATTGGACAGTTCATACTCCCCCACAAATTGGCTTACGTTGTTGCCTACATCCAGTCCGGTCAATCCAAGGTTGTAGGACAAGTGCCAGATAAAACAGACCCCGACCCCAGCGCCATCAAAATCCACACCTTCCAGATCGCTTAAGGTTGACGGCAGTCCTAAAATAGTATTTGCATCATCGGTAATCACATAGGTTTGCGCATCACCGCTAATGTTACCCCCCAGTGCAATACCGCTTACCATATCTGGCGAGCCATCCACGGTAAAGGTAAAAGGGCCACCCGTTAAGGTTCCCGCATTCAATTCCACCACGGCATCGTCATCATCCGAACAGGCGATAAACAATCCCAGTGTCATTAATAAAATCAATGTTTTTAAATAGTTCATTGTTATAATCTTTTTAGGTTCGGGGCAAAGTAATTGGGAAGATGTTGCAAAAAGATCACACAAAAATCAATTTTTATAACTTTCTTATTTTCAGTTTTTTAAGCATTAAATTGATATCTTCCCTTAATTTTTGTGCTATTTAACCGACCAAACTGTGACACATATGTATAGCTATGTGAACTTTTCGTGAGGTTTTACATTTTATTTTGCCGTGATGAAGAACGTATTGATTATAGAGGATGATCCAGAAATTGTCCAACTTCTGGAAATACACTTACAGGACCTGGGCTGTTCCACCCTAACCGCCAACCAAGGAGACACCGGGCTTAGAATGGCCGTGGAGCACGAACCCGATTTGGTTATTTTGGATGTGATGCTGCCCGAAATGGATGGGATAGAGGTCTGCCAAAAAATAAGGGCCAACAATGTAAATTCTCCCATTATGATGTTGACCGCCCGTTCTGAAGAGATAGATAAAGTACTGGGGTTGGAAGTGGGGGCCGACGATTACCTGACCAAGCCTTTTAGCGTACGGGAATTCATTGCCAGGGCAAAGGCCATTTTTAGACGACAAAAAATGAGTAGCGATTTAAGCCCCAATCCTGAAAACCCAAAACCGATGCGGTTTGACAATCTTTCCATAGACTTGGAGAAAAGAAAAGTAGTGGTCGATAAGGAAAGAATAGAACTTTCCCCAAAAGAATTTGAGCTTTTGGCCCTGCTCTCTTCCAATCCTGGAAAAAGTTACGACCGCACCAAATTGCTGAACATGATCTGGGGTTACGATTTTAAGGGTTACGAACATACGGTAAACTCGCACATCAATCGCCTACGGTCAAAAATTGAACCGGACATGGCCCATCCGAAATTTATTTTGACCACTTGGGGCGTGGGCTATAAATTCAATGAAGAACTATGAACAAGAAGCTGTTTTCAAATAAACTCATCAAGAAGTTGATGTTCGCCTTTCTTTCCATTCTGGTTTTGGCAGGCATTGGGTACACCGTGGCCACCCTCTATTTTTCCAACCAACATTTTAATGAGACCACCCAGCGCCTACACGCCAATTTGGCCCAAGACTTGATCGATGAAAAGTTTTTGAACGACAACCCCATTGACAGTCTGGGCAATGTGAACAAAGCATTATTTGGTGACCTTATGCACGATATGATGGCCGTTAACCGGGCCATTGAGGTCTATTTGCTGGATACAAGCGGTAATGTACAATACTCCGTGGTCCTTGACCATAGTGACCCCAATGCCCAACCAAAAAAAGTATCGCTTAACCCCATTGAGGAATTCATCAATACCAAGGGACAAAATTTTGTACTGGGGGATGACCCCAGAAACCCCGGGGAGCAAAAGGTTTTTTCAGCGGCTAAGTTCAGCAAGGGAGGACATGAGGGCTACATCTACATTATTTTGGCCGGGGAAGACTACCTAAACACCAAAAGCTCCCTTTTTGAAGGCTACACCCTAAAACTTGGTTTGGGCATTTCCTTATTGACCCTCTTGTTTGCGGGCATTTTGGGCGTGCTTTCCATCTGGTACCTGACCAAGAACCTTAGGGAGATCAACTATGCCGCAGAACGTTTTCAACAAGGAGACCTGCAATATCGTATTGCTGAAAATGAGAAAACCGACCTTACGGGACTTGCCCAGACCTTTAACGAAATGGCCGATACCATTGTCGCTGACATGGATAAGATAAAATCCCTTGAAAAATTGCGAAGGGAACTCATCGCCAATATCTCACATGATCTTCGCACCCCGCTGGCCATTATCCAAGGGTATATTGAAACCTTACAAATGAAGGCCAACAGCCTGACCGAAGCAGAAAGAATGGACTACTCCAACAAAATTAATATGAGTAGTGAACGGCTTTCCAAACTAATCGGGCAATTGTTTGAATATTCTAAGCTGGAAGCCAATCAAATAGAGCCCAACAAAGAACCTTTTCTGATCAGTGAACTGGCCAATGACATCCACAGAAACTATCAGGTACTGGCCAAAAAGAAAAACATCGCCCTAAAATTGGAGATGGAAGAAAAGACCCCTTTGGTCTTTGCTGATATTTCCTTGGTGGAACGTGCCATTCAGAATTTAATGGACAATGCCTTAAAGTTCACTCCAGACAACGGAGAGGTCATCGTAAAAATAGTCCCCTCGGAAAAAGATGTGGAGATTACCATTAAAGATTCGGGTCCGGGTATTGACAAAGAACACCAACAATTGGTCTTTGAACGGTATCGCCAAACCAAAACAGGCAAAGAGAAGGAAGGGGCTGGTCTTGGCCTTGCCATCGTTCGCAAGATCATGGAGTTGCACAACGCCAGTATTCGGGTCTTCAGCCAACCCAATGAAGGCACATCGTTTAGCTTTAGCTTGCCCGTGTACCAGTTGCGTTAAGTTTCCCTTAAGTGTCCCGACCAAGATTTAAGAATCACTACCTTTAAGAAAAATTGTCTTTCATGTTGTTGACAACTTCGCTCTTGGATTTCTTTTTGGAGACCCGAAAACATACCGAAGCCTTATGCCAACCCCTAGAAATAGAAGATTATGTGGTACAGCCCGTGACGGATGTGAGTCCACCCAAATGGCATTTGGGGCATACCACTTGGTTTTTTGAAGAATTTATCCTGAAACCCCATGCAAAGGGCTATCACCTTTTTGATGATGATTTTTCCTTCGTTTTCAATAGCTATTATGAAACCGTGGGCAAACGGGTGGTACGGTCGGACAGGGGTAATTTGAGCAGGCCTTCGGTTGGTAAAGTATATGAATACCGTAGCCATGTTACCGAGGGCATCAAAACACTGTTCAAGACTGAACCAACCGCCCAACTCAATGAGTTGCTAGAAATAGGCATCCACCACGAAAAGCAGCACCAAGAATTGTTGCTAACCGATATCAAATACATTTTAGGAAACAATCCGCTATTGCCCATCTATGCCAAAACATTGGAAGAGCATACGGTTGAGAACCATCCCCAGGATTGGATTTTGGTAGACGAGGGCATCCATGAAATAGGCCATGATAGCGAAGATTTCTGTTATGACAATGAATTGGGCAGACACAAAGTGTTCCTGCATACGTACCAAATCTCCAACAAACTGGTCACCAATGGTGAATTTCTGGAATTCATAAATGCCCGTGCTTACAAACGATTTGAGCTTTGGCATGCCGAAGGCTGGGATTGGGTAAACCATAACACTATTTGTGCTCCGCTCTATTGGCACAAGATTAATGGTGAATGGCACTATTATACGCTGGGCGGATTGCAAAAAGTGAATCTTGATGCACCCGTCACCCATATTTCCTATTTTGAAGCCTTTGCCTTTGCCCAATGGAAGGGGCAACGCCTGCCCACCGAATTTGAATGGGAGGCCGCCCACGAATTTTTCCCTTGGGGCAAACGTTGGGAATGGACCGAAAGTGCCTACCTGCCCTACCCCAACTACAAAAAGGCTGATGGGGCCTTGGGTGAGTATAACGGCAAATTTATGGTCAACCAAAAAGTGTTGCGGGGCAGTTCCATAGCCACGCCCACCAACCATAGCAGATCTACCTATCGAAACTTTTTCCATCCCCAGTTGCGCTGGCAATATACTGGATTAAGGTTGGCCAAGTAACTACGACAATACAACTATGCAAGACAATACTACGGAGAAAGCCACCTCGGTTTTTGCAAAAGAAGTGCGCGAAGGCTTAACCGCTTTTCCCAAATACCTATCCTCAAAATATTTTTACGACGAAAATGGCGATAAACTTTTTCAAGCCATTATGGCCATGCCGGAGTATTACCTTACCGATTGTGAATATGAAATCTTGCAAGACCATAAAAAGGAATTGGCCATGCTTTTTTCCAAGGATGTGGACGATTTTAGCCTCTTTGAGTTAGGTGCAGGTGATGGAAAAAAAACCAAAATTCTTTTGAAACACCTTTCCGACAATGAATTTACGTTTGATTACCGCCCCATAGATATCAGTCAAAATGCATTGGACCATCTGGTTAGATCCCTAAAACAAGAACTGCCCGATGTAGCGATACATCCCATACAGGGTTCTTATTTTGAGACTTTAACAACCATTGCCTCTTCTACAACAAAGCGAAAGGTCATCCTTTTTTTGGGTTCGAACATTGGCAACCTTTTACATAAGGACGCCATTGGTTTTCTACGACAACTAAAGGATGCCATGGACGATGGGGACCTCTTGTTCATGGGAATGGACCAAAAGAAAGATCCCCAAACCATTTTAAGTGCCTATGATGATCAAGCTGGCATAACATCGGACTTCAACAAAAACATATTGGCGCGAATCAATACTGAATTAGGGGGTAACTTTGATCTGGACAAATTTCTACATTGGGAGGTATACGACCCAGAGACAGGCACTGCCAAAAGTTATTTGGTGGCGACCAAACCACAGCAAGTGGATATTGAAGATTTGGATTTAAGGGTACTTTTTAAGCCGTGGGAAACCATACATACCGAAATTTCCCAAAAATATGATGACGAAGTGGTGGAATGGCTGGCCAAGGAAGCAGGGCTGAAAGTAGTACACCATTTTAGCGACAAAAGAGTGTACTTTAAAAACTATATCTTAAAAAAATAATCCTATGAAAGCTATTTGGAACGACCAGATCATTGCCGAAAGCAACGAAACCATTGTCATTGAAAACAACCACTATTTTCCGCCAGAGAGCATTAAAGAACAGTTCTTTAAACCAAGCAGTACCCACACCAACTGTCCATGGAAAGGAAAAGCCTCGTACTACTCCCTTAACGTAAATGGAGAGGAAAATACAGATGCAGCATGGTACTATCCAGAAACCAGTGAACTGGCAAAACAGATAAAAGGCTATATTGCCTTTTGGAAAGGGGTCACCATTGAGGAGTAAACTCCCCAATGGCAATCCATAGCTTGTTTAAATTTCCAGGACCGCATTTTCAGCACCCGCAAATTCGTTCCACTGGTACCTATCCGCTTCCTCCTCATTCACGTAATTTGAATCTACCAAGTATCTAAATTCAAAAGCATTTTCTGTAGGAAGCTCAAAAGTACCTTTAAAAGTCCCATTCTTTAATTTCTTTAAATCGCCTTCTTTGGGATCCCAATTGTTAAAGTCGCCTACCACTGCCACTTCATCCGCTTCCTTTGCCGGTACGGTAAAGGTTACCTTGCAAATAGGTTTGCTTTTTAAATACTGTTTCTTGATTGCCATGTCTAAGAGTTTATTTTATTTAATAGACAAAGCAAAATATAAAAGAATTAATTGTCAATAGGTTAGGATCGATTTATCAATTTGATAAAATTCGTTTCCCTTAATCTCGACTTATTTGATATATAAATCGTTTTATACAGGGAAAACTATTTTTTTGTCAATTTTTAAGCATTTCTGAAATACCAACCACCTCTTCATAGGTATTGTAGCAATGGAAGCTCAGTCGGATTCCGCCACCTCGTTGGGCACACATCACCCCATTTTGCCGTAATTTTTGAAATGACCGGTCATCTCCACTTATGTTAAAAATGGTGCTGTGTTCCTCTCGCTCAACAATGTACTCCTCCAAAAGGCCCATTTCGGCGAACAATTCCTTAACCTTTTGTGAAAGCTCCCTATTGTGGGCATCAATGGCATCTTTCCCAATATCCCGCAAAAATTTTAATGAAAATTGCAGGCTCCCAAAGCAAAGGGAATCCAAATGACCAGGTTCCAGATGCTTACAAAAAGTCCGGTGGGCAGATTCAGATTTTATGTTTCTCCCCGAACCAAACCCTGATGAACATAAAGAAAAGCGCTCCTTTATTCTTTCCTTGACCATGATAAAACCATTGCCATGGCCAGAAAGCATCCATTTGTAACCGCTGGCTCCCAAAACGTCTATTCCAGAATGGGCAAAATCAAAAGCGAACATTCCGCAAAACTGGGTGCCATCCACAATTACCATCAAATCTGAAAAGTCTTTTTTTAGACGCTGCAAAAACTCAAGGTCTATTTTTAATCCATTTTGCCACTGCACCGCACTACAGGCAAACACCGTTATCCTCTCCGAGATTATCTTTTCATAGATCCGTTCTTCAAGCTGTTTCCCCATGGACACAAAAAAAAGGTCAAACCCCCTACTTACAAACGGCCAATTGAGCGATGGGTAATCTTCTTGGAGCAACAACACCCGCTCTTTCTTTGACAATCCCTCCAACAAAAGATTAAGGCCAATGGTAAAATTGGGCACCAAAGCCACATTATCGGAATCACAACCAAAAAAATCGCCCACCATATCTCGGGTCGCACCCAAAAGTGTTGCCGTACCCGCCTTCATTTTACTGGCCCCGACCAAAAAATCCAGATCGTGTTCTTGTCGCCAGTCCAGCAAATCTTCAGAGAGTGGGCCACACGTGGCTGTATTGGCATAGATTCCCGTTCTGAGCACGGGAAATTTCTGGGATAAATTCATGGGGGTCTTCATTGCGGATAGTTCGATTATCTTTGTCTTTAAAGATAGCCAAAAGATGTTCGGTAAAAAGAAACCAAAAATTAAAGTGGATGCGGAACAACACGAACTGCTCGAGAATGCCCAAAAACGCATTGGACAGAAAAAGCGTTTGTTCTCCCATTTTGTCATCTTTTTGATCGGGAGCGTTTTTTTGGTACTCATCAATAAAATTTTAAAGTATGGCAAAGAATACGATTGGTTTATCTGGGCCATAACGGCTTGGGCCTTTTTATTTGCCATCCATGCCTTTAATGTCTTTGTCACCCATAGATTTATGGGGAAGCAGTGGGAACGCCAACAGCGGGAAAAATTAGTGGCCAAACAGAAAAAAAGGATTGCCGAGCTCCAAAAAGAAATTGAGACAGATTTTCCCCTATCCCAAATCAACAAAAAAAAAGACGCGTGAACAGCCTTACCCTAATCGCCGCCGCCGGAGAAAACAACGCTTTGGGCATCAACAACGACCTGCCATGGCACCTGCCCGATGATTTTAAACGCTTTAAAACCTTGACCACCGGTCATAAAATCATTATGGGAAGAAAGACTTTTGAGACTTTTCCGAAACCCTTGCCCAAGCGGGAACATATTGTGGTGACCCGCGATACGGCCTATGTACCCAAATTTGAATGTGTGGTGTTCCATTCCATTGAAGAGGCTCTGGAGTATTCAAAACAGGATGTCCTTACCTACATCATCGGAGGAGGCGAAATCTACAGACAGGCCCTCCCCTTTGCCACCCATATTGAATTGACCAGGGTCCACGCCTCTTTTGAGGCCGATACCTTTTTCCCTGAAATTGACTTGAATGAATGGACGCTGACCAATGAAACCCATCATCCAAAAGATGATAGACATCGGTATGATTTTTCCTATCAGACCTTTCAGCGAAAGCTCAAAAGTTAAGAAAACTGATATCCACCCCATCTCCAGCCACAAAACTTTCCACTATTTTGGGGTCACCATTGGTAAAAAACCGATGTGTTGAAACCGAGTTCTGCGCAAGGAGTTTATGCTTTTCCAACACCGCAAAGGTTTGCTTGGCCACCGCATATCCTGAATCGATGATCTGGACATGGGATGGGAGCACCTCCTTTAGCAATGGAACCAAATACGGATAATGGGTACAGCCCAAGACCAAGGTATCTATGCCCTCATCTACCATTGGGCCAACATAGGATTGCAGCAATGCCCTGGCCCCATCGGATGTTGATTCCCCTTTTTCAATCAATTCCACCAAGCCCTCACCTTCCTTTTCCAAAACGGTAATACCAGAAGCATACAATTTTGAGGTGTTCTGGAACAAAGCACTCGACAACGTGCCCTTGGTGGCCAACACCCCCACTTTCTTGGTCTTAGAATTGAGGGCAGCAGGTTTGATCGCTGGTTCTATGCCAATAAATGGCACCCTATAGTTTTGACGAAGGTATGCTATGGCATTGGTGGTAGCGGTATTACAGGCCACCACAATAAGCTTGCAGTCCTTTTTTAAGAGAATCTCGGTGTTTTTTACACTCAGCTGAAGAATCTCTTCCTTGGACCTGTTACCGTAGGGGGCATTTTTGCTGTCTGCCAAGTACAGGGTACTCTCAAAGGGCATCAAGGCGGTTATCTCCCTCCAAATTGAAGTTCCCCCAACACCAGAATCAAAAACGCCTACGGGACTGTTCATATTCCAAAAATAAAAAACCGCTGCACTTACTATGCGTAATGTGCAACGGTTTCCATAATCTAATTGTTCTTTCTGTTTAGAAGCCCAATTCTTGCTTTACATCGGGCAACAAATCTTTTCCTTTGGCCACGATGATCCCACCGCCTGGGCTGGCATCCACCACATAGTCATAACCTAGGGTACCGGCCACTTTTTGAATGGCGGCATTGGCCTTTTCCAAAATGGGCTGCATTAATTCGGCCTGTTTTTTCTGCATTTCTTGCATGGCGGCAGATTGGGCATCTTTAATGTTCTTGTCCATTACTTGAAGTTCCTGAGCTCGTTTAACATTTTCCTCTTCTGTCTTAGATGAAGACTCAGCATCGTATTGCTTGTATTTGTTTTGCAACTCTATTAAGGAACTTTCAATATCGGCGCTATAGGTTTCCTCTAATTTTTTCAATTCGGCCTGTGCTGTTTTCATTTCCGGCATTTCGGCCAACAACTGCTGCACATTGATGTGGGCCATCTTGCTCTGGGCGTTCGTAAGACTTGTGGCCGCTACAAACATCACCAGGGCCAAAGTAATTTTAATCACATTTTTCATAATCTGGGTAACTTTAAATTCGAGTTCTTACTAATTTTTAGTGTTCAATTATTATTTTGTCCTTGATTCGTGGAATCCTTTGTTTGTTCTTTTTCTCTTTCTTGTTGTTTTGCCTTTCGCTTGGCTTCACGTTCCTCCAACAATTTTTTTCTTCTTTCCTCGTAGGCCTTTTTGCGTTCCTCCCGTAATCGCAACTGCTGGGCCCGCTTCTCTTCTGTGGCTTTTACCCTATCTGCTTTTTTGGTGGCAGCCTCATCTTGCCGAGCCTTTAAGGTTTCACTGATCTCTTTATCTACCTCTGCCTCTTCTTCTTGAAACTGATCCAACCGCTTTTTAAGGTCTTTCTTTTTGTTCGATTCACTTATTTTACGTGTCCGGCCAATTTCTCGAAGCACCAAATCACTGATATCATGCCTGTTTTCGGCGTACAACATTACAACATCTGCAGAACTATCAAAAATAAAATCGTATCTTTTATTCTTGCCTATTTTTTGCACTTCATTGAAAACCTGATCTTGTATGGGCTGGATCAGCAGTTGTTTCTGTAGGATCAGATCCCCTTGGGGACCAAACCGATCCTGTTGGTAATCCAACATTTCCTTTTCCAGGATTTCAATTTCCTCCTCCCGCTCTGCAATCAACTCATTGGTTAGGAGCACCTTTTCTGCCATAAGGTCTTTCTTCATCTGCTCGATCTTGCTCTGCATGAGCTCAATCTCCTGCTTCCATTTTAATGCCTTTGCATTTAACTGTTCTGAGGCATTTCTATACTCTTCTACATTTTCGAGTATATATTCCATATCAACATACCCTATTCTTACCGTTCGTTGCGCCGAAACCATGACGATGGCAAAAACGGCAACAATAACTGTGAATCTATGCTTCATCCGTACTGCATTGTTTGAATAGAAAATATCGTGCCAAAAAAATAAATTCGTTCAAAATGGGTTATTTACAAGATTATTGACCCGTATTTTCATGGTTAAAACTGTTGACCTATGATGAAGTGTGTCTGCCAACCACTTGGGCCTACCGAACCTGGTCTTGCATCCGTATCAAAACCATATCCAAAGTCGATGCCCAAGAGACCGAACGCTGGCATAAAAATACGCAGCCCCACTCCAGCTGATCTCTTTAACTGAAACGGATTAAAGTCATTAAAATTGTTGTACGAATTACCCGCTTCCAAAAATGAAAGGGCATATATGGAAGCCGAGGGTTTTAAGGTAAGCGGATACCGCAATTCCATGGAGAATTTATTATAAATGGTACCCCCGCTCTGTTGTTGTTGCCCGGTTATGGAATTGACACTAAAGGGAGTCAACGAACTATTTTCATAGCCCCTAAGCTGAATGTTGTCCCGACCATCCAAGGTAAAATTGCCCAGACCATCGCCCCCAACAAAGAAACGCTCAAAGGGCACATCGCCAATATCACTGTTATAATTGCCCAAGAAACCAAATTCTGCATTGGTCCGCAAGACCAATTTATCCACCAATCTGGTATACCAGTCGCCTTTAAAATTGACCTTATAGTATTCGAGCCACTTAAAGCGTTCCTCCTCTATTTCCTGCAACTCATTCACTTCCTGGGTGGTGAGTGGCGTACCATCATTGGCCGATGCCTCCAACTCCTCACTACGGTCTTTAAGGGTCTTAAAATCCTTGTTGCTGAACAATAACGAATACGGCGGCGTAAACTTTGCCGTAATCTGGAAATTAGATCCCTGTAATGGATAAATAGGATTGGGCCCCTGTGAACTTCTGGAAATGCCCAAAGTATAGCTCAACGCATTTGACGAGCCATTTCCAAAATTGAACAATCCAATATTGTAATCATTAAATTCGTACAACTGATACCCAAGGGCGTGCGAGATGGTAAAGAAATCATCAGGCCATTGTACCCGTTTTGCCAAACCTGCGGAAACACCGGTAATGGAGAAGCCCCTATCCTTATTCACCTCTATCCTGCCCTGCGAGCTAAAATTGGACGCAAACTGCTGTGTCCTTGAGAAGGATAGGTTAAACCTTACTGGTTTTTTCCCCCCCAACCAAGGTTCGGAAAAATTTAAACTATAGACCCTAAAGGTCCTGCTCCCCTGTAAACGAATGGCAAATGTTTGGCCATCGCCCATGGGTACTGGTTTGTATGCCTTGCCATTGAATATGTTCTGTATGGAAAAGTTACTAAAGGACAATCCCAGGGTTCCTATGAAACCACCGCCACCATAGCCGCCCTGCAACTCTATTTGACTGGAGCCCGATTCCACCAAATTATACTTTATATCCACCGTACCGTCATTAGGATTGGGGTTTTCGATATCTGGCTTGATCTGCTCTGCATCAAAAAAGCCCAATGCCCCTATTTCACGCACACTCCTCACAATATTATCCTTACTGTACTTTTGCCCAGGCTTGGTACGAAGCTCCCTAAAAATGACATGGTCATTGGTCCTGTCATTGCCCACCACGGTCACATGGTTCAAAAAGGTTTCCTTCCCTTCAATGATCCGGATTTCAAAATCTATGGTATCGTTGGCAGCAGAAACCTCCACGGGGTTTATCCGTGAAAACAAATAGCCATTGTTCTGGTATTTGTTGGTCAAATCTTGGGCATCTGGTTTAGAATCATCGGCAATACGCTCCTTTAACAACACTCCATTATAGGTATCGCCCTCTTTTATTCCCAATATTTGGGCCAATTGCCTATCTGAATACACCGTATTCCCCACAAAATCAATCTTACCAAAGTAATACTTGTCCCCTTCCGCTACTTTGATGATCAATTTAATGTTGTTATCATTGACCCTTATAAAGGTATCCGAAACAATACGGGCATCCCTATATCCCTTTTCGGCATAGGTATCTACCAAATTGTCCAAATCCTCAAGGTAATCGGCCTCTATATATTTTGATTTTTTCCAGAACCGATAAATCTTCTTCTTTTTGGTTTTTTTCAATGCCTTGGCCAAACGCCCATCGGAGAATTTTTCGTTTTCCTCAAAAATGATTTCGTTTATCTTTACCTTTTCTCCCTTTTTTACATTAACAACCATGCTCTCGGCATTGGTCTCCGAGGTGTCCACTGCCGTGGCAATGGTTACCTTGGCATTTAGATACCCTTGTTTTCTGTATTTGTTCTCCAAGTAGGATTTTGTATTGGCAAGAAGGCTCTCGGTAAGTTTTTTGCCTTTTTTAAGGTCTGTATCGTTGATGATATCCTCTACCTTTCGCCTTTTGACCCCATAAACGGTAACATCCGTCAAGGTAGGCCGTTCCAGAATGGACAGTTCCAAGAAAACCTTTTCATCCTCAATCTTGGTAATGTAAAATTGAATGTCGCTGAAGAGATCCAAGTCCCATAATTTTTTAATGACCGCACTGGTTTCCTCTCCCGGTATGGTAATGGGCTGTCCCACCCTGAGTCCCGTATAGGTCTTTACTGTCTGCTCATTGTAGCTCTTGACCCCGCTCACTTCCAATCCGCCCAAAATATACTTTTGCGGATTTTCCATGGAAACATCCTGCGCAAAGGTCCTTGCAGCAATCAAAGAAATAAAAATAAACAATGGGGTTGCGGCACTACGCCTTCCAAAAATCTTAATTGAGTTGTTCGCTAGTCTTTCCAAATCTTCGTTCCCTTTTTTGGTAACTGATCAAAGCTTCGACCAAGTGGTTTTCACTAAAATCCGGCCAAAATACATCAATAAAATAAAATTCAGCATAAGCAATCTGCCAAAGTAAAAAATTGCTGATGCGATATTCGCCACTAGTTCGTATGACCAGGTCCACATCGGGCATGTCATGCGTGTAAAGATGGTCATTTATGGTTTTTTCATCAATAAAATCTGGCGAAATTAGGTTATTTTTAACTTTGAACCCTATGTTTTGTACGGCTTTTACCAATTCATTACGTGAACCGTAGCTAAGGGCCAAGGTCAGCGTCATGCCTGAGTTATTGGAAGTTTTCTGCATGACCTCCTTCAATTCCATGAATACTTTTTCTGGCAAGGAATCAATGTTGCCAATGGCATTGAGCCGTATGTTGTTCTTTTGCAGGGTTTTCAGTTCTTTTCTCAAAGATGAGACCAAAAGCTTCATCAACGTCTGGACCTCTATCCGGGGCCTGTTCCAATTTTCTGTGGAAAAAGCATAAAGTGTGAGGAATTGTATTTGAAGGCGCGCACAATTTTCAACGGTTTGCCGAACCGCCCGCACTCCATTTTCATGGCCAAAAACCCGCAGTTTTCCACGTTGTTTTGCCCAACGGCCATTTCCATCCATAATAATGGCCACATGCCTTGGCAGGTTTTCCTGCCTAATATCTGTCAAATTGTACATCTGTCATTCAAAACAATCCTGACAGGGTTTGCGGCCAAAGGTATAGGTGAGGGTAAAACCCGAAAAAACATACCAGTCATCACTAAGAATGTTCCCAAAAGTATGAATATCTTCATAATTTGAACCCTTGGGATTGCTGGCATCAAGGTTATCGGTAAACGTGTACCTTGCCCCTATTTCAGCACCCAGAATCAGAAACTGATTCAATCGATATTTGGCCCCAACTGTCATGGGTATTGCAAAACTACCATCTTTTTGGCCAATATCCTGCACTTGTAGTGCATCTATATACTTAAAATCATACCTAAAATAGGTGAAACCCGTGTATAGGTAGGGTGTAAAGGCAGGGCCCAACCTATGAAGATTGTATTCCACAAAATTAAATTCCAACCCAACGGAATACTCCATTACCGTATTGTCTACCCTATAGTCCCGCTGTTGCCTTGAGGCCATACTGGATGTTGCATCATCTGCAGTAACCTTTCCCCGAAGTATACTGGCCCGAAAGGCATAGCGCTTTTTCTTGTTCCATTTGAACACTGCACCGTAGGCAACACCGGAAGGCAACACATAGTTGGTCCGCCCCACATCTCCAATCATGTTAGCCCCACCAGCAAACAGACCAATCTCATAGGTCTGCGCATGGGAACATAGGGCTGAAAAAAGAAAAAATACTCCTAAAAAGCATGTTCTCATATGAGGAAAAATTGTTCCACAACAAAGCAAGAAAAATTCTTTTCCATGTCATAAAGGTTCTGGTATAAAACAACTTTTACCCATAAATATTGCCCTATCCAAGCTCAATTACGCTTATCATGGCCCCAAAGGAGTTTTTTACGAATGGTCTTAAGAAAACTTTCTGACTTGTATTCAATGAGCTTTATGGAAAAATCCGCCTTTCTCACTTTTATTTGGGTTCCATTGGGTATGGTGACAATACGGGAATCCAAGGAGATCAAATGGTGCTCCTCCCTTCCGGACACCTTCATTTTAAGTTCGGTGCCGTCCGGAATCACCAAAGGTCTGGCATTTAGGTTATGAGGGGCTATTGGGGTGATCACAAAAGATTTTGTGGTGGGGGCGATTACGGGTCCACCACAGCTCAAGGAATAACCTGTTGATCCCGTAGGGGTAGAGACTATGAGTCCATCTGCCCAATAGGAAGTTAGGTATTCATCGTCCAGATACGTCTCCACAGTAATCATTGAGGTGGTGTCCTTACGACTGATGGCTATTTCGTTGAGCGCAAAATTCAGCTCCCCAAAGGCATCATCATTGCCCTCCAGTTCCAATTGCACCAAGCTCCGTTCCTCTATGGTAAAGGCGCCGTTTAAAAATTCGGTCACCACTTTTTGCACCTCTTCTTTGCTAAACGTGGACAAAAACCCCAGCCTACCCGTATTTACGCCCACTATGGGTATGTCCATATCGCGTACATAGGTTACCGCCCGCAACATGGTACCATCACCACCAAAACTCACGAACATATCAAAATCTGGGGCCAATCCATGGTGTAGATCAAACGAACCATATTCTTCCAGTGCCCTGGACTGGGACAAAAACACCCCAAAATCATGCTCGACCGCCACTTGGGCCCCCACTTTTTTCAATTCATCCAAAAGTCCAAAAACCGCTTCGGTATCCTGCCCTTGGTAGGTTTGACCATAGATAGCTACCTTCATCCTACACATTGAGATATTTGTCCAAATAATCCGAACGCCCTTTTAGATCCTCCATAAAGAGGTCATCATTGTTCCCATAGAGAATGCTGTAATTATACCTACGGAAACTCTGGGTCACCTCATTTAAATTAGCTTCGGCTATCTTCAAGGTAATTTGAACGACATCATTCTGGCTATCGGTGATAAAGGCCCCCAAGAGCTTGGTATTGTTGCTTTCCACAATCTGTGAAATTTCACTGAACGAATAATCCTTAATTCCCTTGGAAACCACCAAAATCCCCCCGGGTTCTGTAAAGAAAGGGGTGCCGATAAAGGCGGCCACAATATCGTTCAGATCAAAATAGCCGTTAACTTTCCCATCCTCCGCCACTACGGGGATAAGGTTTGCTTCATTTCTGGCAAACTTTTCAAGCAGGTCCAACCACGAAATTTCCGGATTTACATAAAACCCCTCAAGTTCATATCTAAATTTTTCTATTTGCTCCCCGGGTTCCATACAGGCCAAATCGTTTTCGGACAGACAACCGACAAAGATACCCTCTTCCGTAATCGCGACATGGGAGTATTTGGTTTCAACAAAAAAATCGATAGCCTTGGACAGTGGTTCCTTGATATCGAAAACCGGTAATATGTTCACTATTTTATGCTGTACCTGCATGGGGGCTATTTTTTAAAGTGCAAATTACAAATTAACCAATGCAAAAGGTGCACCCAATTTGTATTTTTGTCGCCTAAATCTCAAAACCGTCATGGTTAGACTCAGTGTAAACATCAACAAATTGGCCACTTTGCGGAATTCCAGAGGGGGCAACATGCCCAATCTCATCAGCGCTACCCAAGATATAGAATCTTTTGGGGCCGAAGGCATAACCATACATCCCCGCCCAGACGAAAGGCATATTCGCTATCAGGATGCGAAGGACTTAAAAAGTGTGGTCACCACAGAATTTAACATTGAGGGAAACCCCGTTCCCAAGTTCATTGACCTGGTCTTAGCGGTAAAACCCACGCAGGTTACCCTAGTACCCGATGCCGAAGATGCCATTACCTCCAATGCTGGTTGGAACACCTTGGCCCATAGGGATTTTCTCATCGAAACCATCAAAACCTTTAAGGAAAACGGTATACGCACCTCAATCTTTGTTGATCCAGACCCAAAGATGGTCGAAGCCGCTGCAGATACGGGAACCGACCGTATAGAACTCTATACGGAAAGTTATGCCCAAGCCTTTGCCGCGGGCAAAAAAGGAGGAATCGAACCCTTTGTAAAAGCGGCCAACGTGGCCAACAAGGTTGGTCTGGGCATTAATGCGGGCCACGACCTGAATCTTGACAACATACGCTATTTTAAAGAGCAGATCCCCAATCTCTTGGAAGTCTCCATTGGACATGCCCTCATCTGCGAATCCATTTATTTGGGACTGGAAAATGTAATCAACATGTACCTACATCGGTTAAAATAATGCAAAAACTACATTCCCTCATTCTTGGCTCAGGGCACCCCTTACTCATTCTGCACGGGTTTCTGGGCATGTCGGACAACTGGAAAACCTTGGGCTCGCAATATGCACAACATGGTTTTGAAGTCCACTTGATAGACCAACGCAACCACGGCAAAAGTTTTTGGTCCACCGATTTTGACTATCAGATTCTGGCCGATGACCTCAACGACTATCTAACCGAAACCGCCATTGAAAATGCCTTGGTCTTGGGGCATTCCATGGGGGGCAAGACCGCTATGCAATTTGCCCATACCTATCCTGAAAGAACCAGAAAGTTGGTCGTTGCAGACATTGCCCCAAAGCTCTACCCCCCACACCACCAAAACATTATTGATGCCCTCACCAGCCTTGACCTAAAAACCATCCACTCAAGAAAGGAAGCTGATGAAGCCCTCTCAAAACAGCTTTCCAATATGGGCGTTAGACAGTTTTTGCTCAAGAACCTGTATTGGGTTCAAAAAGGAAAATTAGGCTTTCGCTTTAATCTTGATGTGTTACAAGACCGTATGGAGGAAATTGGCGATAATCTTCTTGGCTCCTCTTTATATACAGGAGAATCACTTTTTATTAGGGGTGACCGATCGGAATATGTAGCCGATACCGACTACCCCACCATTAAAACCTACTTCCCTAAGGCCGAAATGAAAACTGTGGCGAATGCAGGCCATTGGCTACATGCCGAAAACCCAAAACAGTTTTTTGAGATTTCCTTTGAATTTTTAAATCGCTAACAATACCCTATCCCTTTTACAAAGGGCATATTTGGTATAAATCCTTTGGATTACATGAAACCGCAGAGCGATATATCCTAAAAAGAAACGTACTTTTATAGGCAGTCAAAACACCTGTCATTCTTATTATGAAACTAGTCTTACGCTTGTTGTTAACGGCCGCCGCCGTGGTCATACTTGCCAAAGTACTCCCCGGAGTCTCTATAGACTCATATGTTACCGCCATCATGGTGGCCGTGGTCTTGGGCTTGCTTAATTTTTTGGTAAAACCGGTCCTAATTGTGCTCACCTTGCCCATCACCCTGATAACCTTAGGGATTTTTCTTTTGTTCATAAACGCCATCATCATCCTATTGGCCGATTCCTTTATTGCAGGTTTTGATGTTTCCAATATTTGGTGGGCCCTGCTGTTCAGTCTGCTTTTGTCCTTTCTGCAATCTGTCTTCCATTCCATTTTAAAAGAAGATAAAAAGCAATAGCTTTTTGCTTGATTCCCAAAGAGATAAAAACTTGCCGCATCCAGTAAAAAACACTACTTTTGCAGCCGTTTTTTAATCAATTCGTAGCACATAATGAATATCACCAAAGAGCAGATTGATGAGTTAAATGCCGTTGTAAAAGTGGCCATCACCAAGGATGACTACCAAGACAAGGTGAACAAAATATTGAACGACTACCGCAAACAGGCCAACATCCCTGGTTTTAGAAAGGGTCAGGTTCCCATTGGCCTGATCAAAAAACAATATGGCAAGGCGGTCTTGGTCGATGAGGTCAACAAACTGTTGCAGGACAACCTGGGAAAATACCTGACCGAAGAAAAACTGGATGTCTTGGGCAACCCCCTGCCCAAAGCCAAAGAAGATCTTGATTGGGACAGTGAGAATTTTGACTTTGAATTTGAACTGGGCCTTGCCCCAGATTTTGAGGTAAAGCTGAAAACCAAAAAAGCTGTGGCCCATTACAAAATTGTGGCGGACAAGAAAATGATCGATGATCAGGTAGAACGCATCCAAAAACAATACGGGCAATTGGTCTCACAGCCAGAGACGACCAAAATCTCTGAAGTCACCGGTACATTCACGAATGAAGCACACGAGATCGAGCACAAATCTACCATAGAACTGGCCAATATTAAGAGCAAAAAAGCCTTGGATGCCCTTGTTGGAAAAAAACCCGGCGAATCGGTAACATTGAAGAGCAAAGGGCTTTTTAAAGAAACTTATATGTTGAGTGCCGCTTTGGGTCTGACAACCGACAAGGCAGAGGAACTCAACGACGAGCTTGCCTTTACCCTTGAGGAAATCAATGAAAGAAAATTGGCGGAACTGGACCAAGAACTTTTCAACAAGATTTTTGGGGACGATGTTGTGAAGTCCACCGATGAAATGAAAGCCAAGATCAAGGAAGATTCCGAAAAACAGTTTGAACAACAGGCAGACCAAAAGTTGTTGAACGATATGACCGAAAAACTGATTGAGGACACCAAGTTTGAGCTTCCGGCCGAATTCTTGAAAAAGTGGATCCAGATGAGTGGCGAAAAACCATTGACCGAACAAGAAGCCAGTGATGAGTACATGCGTTCAGAAAAAGGGCTGCGCTACCAACTTATAGAGGGCAAAATCATCAAAGAACACGATTTAAAGGTAGAGTTTGATGAGTTAAAGGAATTTGCCAAAGGCTTCATGAAATCCCAAATGGCACAATACGGTCATATGAACCCTTCAGAAGAAGAACTGGAAAACATAGCCATGCGCGTCATGGGAAATCAAGATGAGGTAAAGCGGCTATCCGATCAATTGATGAGCCAAAAACTCCTGACCCTCTTTAAAGAACAAGGCAACCTTAAGACCAAAGAGGTTTCTTATGAAAACTTTGTAAAAGAGGCCTACAACCAATAACTTAAATAATAAGTATCTTTACGGTTCTGAAATTTTTTCTTTTCAGAACCGTTTTTTATTGTTCAAGAGCTACTATTTATATATGGATTACGCCAAAGAATTTGAAAAATTCGCCACCAAGGACCACGGGATCAACAGCATGTACTATGACAAACTCATCAGCAGCATGTACCCAGTGGGCATGACCCCGAACATCATCGAAGAACGCCAAATGAACATTGCCGTATTTGATGTGTTTTCCAGATTGATGATGGACCGCATCATTTTCATGGGCACGGGCATCAATGACCAAGTGGCCAACATCATTCAGGCCCAACTGCTATTTTTAGAGAGTACGGATGCCACCAAAGACATTTCCATCTACATCAATTCACCCGGGGGTGGCGTCTATGCCGGTTTGGGCATTTACGACACCATGCAGTTCATAAAGCCCAACGTGGCCACCATCTGTACAGGTATAGCCGCCTCCATGGCCGCTGTCTTACTCTGTGCCGGTGAAAAAGGCAAACGAAGTGGATTGCCGCATTCCAGGGTCATGATCCACCAACCCCTGTCCGGGGCGCAAGGCCAGGCCAGCGACATACAAATTGCTGCCCAGGAAGTCTTGAAAATAAAGGACGAACTGTACCATATCATATCAAAACACTCCGGTCAGACTTTTGAAAAGGTCTATGACGATAGTGACCGGGATTTTTGGATGAAAGCCCCAGAAGCCAAAAAATATGGCATGATAGACGAAATTTTGATAAGGGAGAACGATTAATCTCGAACAAAACAGTGCAATATCCAACTCTTCTGTATATTGCAACGCTTTAGAACATACTAGCTGATGGGAAAAGAAGATTTAGAATGCTCGTTTTGTGGACGAAAAAAGCCTGAGACCAATCTATTGATCGCAGGACTGGACGCCCATATATGTGATCGCTGTATAGAACAGGCCTATAGCATTGTGGCCGAAGAATCCAAACAGTCCAAGACCAACAACCTTTCCTCCGAGCTGGTTTTAAAAAAGCCAATCGAGATCAAGGAATTTTTGGACACCTTCGTCATTGGGCAAGAGCGCACCAAAAAAGTAATGTCGGTGGCCGTATACAACCACTACAAGCGCTTGTTGCAACCTAAGGGAAAAGATGAGGACATAGAGATCCAAAAGAGCAACATCATCATGGTGGGGCAAACCGGTACCGGTAAGACCCTGATTGCCAAGACCATTTCCAAAATGCTGAACGTACCCTTGGCCATAGTGGATGCCACCGTGCTAACCGAGGCCGGTTATGTGGGCGAGGACGTAGAAAGTATATTGACCCGCCTCTTACAAGCGGCCGATTATAATCTTGAGAAAGCAGAAAGAGGAATCGTTTTTATCGATGAGATTGACAAAATAGCCAGAAAAAGTGACAACCCATCCATAACCCGGGATGTTTCCGGCGAAGGTGTACAGCAAGGCTTGTTGAAGCTTTTGGAAGGAACCGTGGTCAACGTACCCCCAAAAGGAGGCAGAAAGCACCCGGATCAGAAGTTTATTGAAGTGAACACAGAAAATATACTCTTTGTGGCCGGTGGGGCCTTTGATGGCATTGAGCGCATCATCACCAAAAGATTGAACATGCAGGCCATTGGCTACAGTGCCTCCAAGGCAGAGGACAACCTTGACCAGGAAAACCTCTTACAGTACATCATTCCAAAAGATTTAAAGGAGTTTGGGTTGATTCCCGAAATCATTGGCCGTCTCCCTGTATTAACACATATGAACCCCTTGGATCGGAAGGCGCTTCGCTCTATCCTTACCGTACCTAAAAACGCCATTATCAAACAATATGAAAAATTGTTTGCCATGGACAACATCACATTCTCCATCACGGACCAAGCCTTGGAGTATATTGTTGACAAGGCTGTGGCCTATAAATTGGGTGCCCGTGGGTTACGATCCCTTTGCGAAGCCATTTTCACCGATGCCATGTTCAGTCTTCCCAGCAGTGATGACACAGAATTTAAGGTGACAAAAGCCTATGCCGAGGAAAAACTGTCCATGGAGACCATTAAAAAATTAAAAGCGGTTTCCTAAAAAGAAAGACAAGAGGATTGTCCTAAAAGACAAAAACTATCTTTTGGGAAAACCGTGAAAAACCACAAATGCCTAAGGGATATGCCCAAATGAACAAGGGAAATCCTTCAAAGCTTTTATTCGGTAGATTTCCTAGGTGGCTTTACCAGCTTGCTTTACCACCTTCTCCAATAAGTCCATGCAGATGCCTTCTATAATCTTTTCATCAGAATACAGTTCATGGCCAAAGTTGGGTACTTTATGCAGTTTAACCCCCAATGTATTGGCCCATTCCTGTGTTGGGGCAAAATTGTCATTTTCCCCATAGGTCAGGTTTAGTTCACAAGAAGGTTTTTCGGTCTCATAACGAAGCCGTGTGGCAGAGATCAAGGTCAACGACTTTACGGGCAAGCCTTTGAGGGCCGATTTCCAAGCAATGGTCCCTCCGGTGCTAAAGGCCAAAACATGCGTTGGTTCTTCCACCTTTTTTAAGAGGTGTTCCGCAGCAACTGCAATACCGCCCTGTACAAAGGCTTTGTGAAGGTTCTCTTTGGAACCCACGACCTCATCAATCCCGGCCAACTGTTGGCAATCGTGAAAATCGATGTCATAATATTGTTGAAGGTAACCAAAGTATGAAGTGATCCAGAGGCCTTTTTTTATACCCCACATGTCTGATAGAACGAGTAATTTTTCTGCCATTGTAGTCTACAAATGTTGGATTTGACAAACAAATCTGTTTAAGAAACGGTGAATTTCACAAATTATTGGTTCAACCCTAAGGATTGGTCGATAAATGGCAATATTCCCCGAAAACGTTTTCGGACACCCTTTCTTCTTAACAATCAATAAGCTGCCCTCTATTTAAGTCCAATAATTCCTCCAAATGTCCACGTTCATTGGAAAGTCTGGGTATTTTATGCTGCCCTCCCAATTTGTTCTTGGACTTTAGCCAATCGTAAAAAAGATTCTTTCTGGCCACATGTATCGTGGGCATCTTAAGGGTCATGTTGTTGTAGCGCTTGGCCTCGTAGTCGGAATTCAATGATTTTAGCGCATTGTCCATGAGTTCGGTAAAGTAATCCAGATTCTCCGGCGGCTTTCTAAATTCAATGATCCATTCGTGCGAACCTTTTTCACTGCCCTCCATAAAGATGGGAGCCGCAGTATAATCCTTTATTTCAGAGCCTGTCTTCTTACAGACCTTTCGCAAGGCCTGTTCGGCATTTTCAATAATGAGTTCCTCCCCAAAGGCGTTGATGTGGTGTTTGGTCCTTCCGGTAATGCGAATCCTATAGGGATTCAGCGAGGTAAAACGTACCGTATCTCCAATCTTATAACGCCAAAGCCCGGCATTGGTGGTAATGACCATGGCATAGTTGATTCCCTTTTTCACTTCCCAAATGGGGATGGCCTCTTGTCCTTCCTTTCCATAAGCATTCATGGGGATGAACTCATAAAAGATTCCGTAGTCCAACATCAACAACAAATCTTCGGAATTGTTCTGGTCCTGAATAGCGAAAAACCCTTCGGAAGCATTATAGGTCTCATAATAGTTGAACCGCTTTCTGGGCAGCATTTTTTTGTACTGCTCCCGATAAGGGGCAAAACTCACCCCGCCATGAAAATAGACTTCCAAGTTTTCCCATATCTCAAAAAGATGGTTCTTGCCCGTCTTTTCCAAGACGTTGTTCAACAGCACCAACATCCAAGAGGGTACCCCCGCCAGACTGGTCACGTTCTCCTTGATGCTCTCCTCAATTATGGCATCCATCTTCAACTCCCATTCACTCATCAACGATACCTTGTTGCTGGGCGTGCTGCTATATTCTGCCCAAAGCGGCATATTGTCTATGAGGATGGCGGACAAATCTCCAAAAAAGCTGCCATTGTCCTCATAGAGTTCCTTGCTGCCGCCCAACCGTAGACTCTTTCCCGTAAACAATTGTGAGTTTTCGTTATTGTTCAGGTAAAGGCACAAAAAGTCCTTGCTCGATTTGTAATGACAATCCTCCAGGGCCTCGGTACTCACCGGAATAAACTTGCTCTTGGCATTGGTGGTCCCACTGCTCTTGGCAAACCATTTGATGTGGGTGGGCCAGAACACATTCTGTTCTCCCCTGCGAGTCCGCTCAATCATGGGGGCGATCGCCTCATAATTGACAATGGGCACCCGATTCTTAAAATCCTCATAGGTTTCCATAGATTCAAAACCATAGGTTTTGCCCAGCTCGGTATGGGCTGCATATTGCTGTAATTGTTGCAAGACCTCCTGTTGCACATCAACAGGGTACTTTAAAAACAATTCTATCTGGTGAAACCGTTTTTTAAGCAGCCAAGAGGCTATGGAGTTGAATAAAGGTATGGGCATTTTAGGTATCTTTAGCGGGTTGTTTATGGTTAGGTAAATTCATCCTTTCGATTTGTTTTTCAAAAAACACGGAAGAAAAACAAGACCGAAAATCAGAATTTTCAGGCGAACAATTGGCCAATAGCTAAAATAACCTTTATTTCAAATTTGTTCAAAAACCATCTGATTATGTTATACGAAGGGGTGTTGCGAAAAATGAGGACCGAAATGGGTTCCCCCATTCAATATTTCCTGTGCTTTGACAATGATTTTATGCACATGAACCAAGCATTGGACAAGACCCTGAAAATTGAGTTTATCAAATACCAATGCCTAAACTGCGGAAAAGACTTGCCCATTTACCGCCAAGGTTTTTGCAAAAGCTGCTTTTATGAAACCCCGGCGGCAGGCGATTGGATCATGAAACCCGAACTGAGCACGGCACATCTAAATAAGGAAGACCGTGATCTGGACTATGAAAAAAAGATGCAGTTACAGCCCCATATTGTGTATTTGGCCAATAGCAGCAATGTAAAGGTGGGGGTAACCCGTAAAAGCCAGGTGCCCACCCGTTGGATCGATCAAGGGGCCCATGAGGCCATTGCCATTGCCGAAGTGCCCAATCGTTATTTGGCGGGCATTGCCGAGGTGGCCCTAAAAGAACATGTGAGCGATAAGACCAGTTGGCAAAAAATGCTGAAAAACGACATTGAAGACCTGGACCTTAGGGAATGGCGCAGCAAACTCCGGGCCTATATTCCTGATGAAGTGGCCGAATATTTTATTGAGGAAACTACCGAGACCAACATTGAATTCCCTGTTCTGCAGTACCCAGAAAAGGTAAAGAGCCTAAACTTGGACAAGACCTCTAGCTTTGAGGGGGTTTTAAAGGGAATCAAAGGGCAATACCTCATTTTTGAAGACCAGACCGTTTTTAATGTTCGGGCCAATGAAGGGTATTTTGTGGGGATTGATGTGTATTGAGTATCTTCGCCCCTCTCCTACAAAACCCTGCAAATCTCGATGGCAATGAAATACAAATGCATCATTTTTGATTGTGATGGCGTACTGGTGGACAGTGAGGGCATTGCCAACAAGGTCTTGATCAACATGGCCAACGAACAGGGGGCCAACATAGAAATGGCCTATGCCCTGGAACATTTTAATGGACGCTCCATCAAAAAAGTATTGGAACATATACAGACCCTGGCCCAAAAGGAGTTACCCACTGGGTTTGAAGAGGAATTTAGAAGACGATCTTTTGAGGCCTTCAAAACCGACCTACAACCCATTAAGGGCATTCATGGATTGCTCAATAAGATTCCAACCCCGTATTGTGTGGCCTCTAGCGGCCCTCCAGAAAAAATACGGTTAAACCTGACCGTGACCGGCCTCATTGAAAAATTTGGCAACAACATCTTTAGTTCCTACGATATTGGCAGTTGGAAACCCAATCCGGAAATCTTTCTGTACGCCGCCAAAAGCATGGGATTTTCACCCCATGAATGTGCCGTGGTGGAAGACAGTATTGCAGGGATCCAAGCGGCCAAAAAAGGTGGGTTTGATGTTTACGGATATACCCGTGAAGAACACAGGACAACCGTTGAAAATGAAGGGGCCATTCCTTTTTACGCGATGGAAAACTTATATGAAATATTGGATTCGTTTTAGAAAAGAAGGTTGCCGTCATTGATCCAAATTATGGATAGAGATACATAAAGTACTTTACCCTGTAATACCAATTCCGAATAGGAAAGGAAGTGCTTTACTGTTGCTTTGCCGTATCCTTTTTCTTGCCCAACAAACCGCCCAAAATACTTTTGGCCGCAGTTTCGGCAGCGTTTTGTTGCTGGATCGTATCGGTTTGGACGCTATCCCTTTTTTTACCCGCCAACAGACTCCCCAGAGCTTCGGCCACCCCAGAACCAGTAGTTTCTGTGGAGTCGGTCTTATCACCGCCCAACAAGCCCCCGATCAAATCCTTGGCCTTATCCTTGCCCTGGTTCAGCAGTTTTTGTTTCTGAATTTCCACCAACCTACTGGTCAGGTCCTTAACCCCAGAAGACAGGTCTGTGTTCACCTTGGGATTGGTGTAGGTGCCCCCAATATTCGCAATTACAGGAAGGGTCAAATCGTTAAGGCTTTCATCGTTGAGTTGGGCCAATAAACCGGTAACCTCATCTCCCAAATATTTGGCGGGCACATCCAATTTGGCCTGGTACTGCAATTGCATATCAAACGTATGGCTGCCCGAAACCTCAATGGCAATATCCTTGTAATCTAGGATAAAGGGTTTTACGTTTACCTTCCCATCATCAAACGAAAGGGCGGTCTTTACATCTTTTAAGTCCAGTTCGCGCAACTTGATAAAATCCAACTGATTGTCCAAGGCCGTAAGCATGGTGGCATTTTTGGTGCTGAGTTCCGCTGAAAGCAGTTCCGCCAACAAATCACCCGAAAGCGAACCCAAACTTGGGGTCATATCATCGTCTAGATTACCGGAAAACTTGATATCCGAGTTCAGCCTGCCCTGCAAGGCATTGGCTACAGGGGCAAGCACCTTGAACATAGCCATGGCCTGGAACGATTCAGAAATCTTGAATCCATCAATCCCCATACCCAAATCAAAGGTGGAAATCTCCTCCTTAGTACTTACGGAACCATTCAGACCCAAGGTGCCATCAAAGATGGAAGAGGTCAAATTCTCCAAGATCACGGTTTCATCCTTCACCAAAAGTCTACCCGAAACATCCTTTAGTATCAAGTCATCATAGTACACGGTTTGGGCCACGGCGTCTATGGTACAGTCCAAAAATGAAGGTATTTTTATCCGTTCACTGGTCTGGGGAGTCGTTTCCGCTTCCCCATCTTCCAAGGTTTCCGCCACCATAAAGTCACTGACGGCAAAGGTGTTGGATTCCAAGGAAAAATGTCCCTCAATATTTTCATCATTGAAAACATAGCCCAATAAATTGGTCAACGTCCCCGAAGCCTTAAAGTCGGTCTGACCCGATTTGCCCTCAAAGGCATCCAAGGAAACCGTGGTTGGGTTAAAGGTCAAGGCTGCTTTTGAAATAGCGACAGGATTTTTCAATTCCTCAGTTTGGTAATGAAACCCTGTCAGGCTAGCCTGCCCATTGGTTTGGGTATTCTGATACTGGTGATTTTCCAAAGAAGCCATATCAAAAGCCGTCGTAAAATCTGCGGACAACAACCCGCTAAGACCATAATCTTCTGGCATGGGATAGGCATTGGAAAGATTGGCCAAATTAATGGCGCCATCGGCATGCAAGTTCACCTTGGTATTGCCCAACAGGTCTTGAATCTTTGAATTTAGGTTGAATCTGTCCCCATCTATCTGAAAGCTTAACCGATCAATAGCCACATACGTGTCTTCGGTAATACCCGTTTCGTTATTGATCTCAGCATCGATAAATACCTGCTCAACCGCCTTGGGCAAATCCGGATACTTAAAAGAGGCATTCTGTGAATTTATTTTGATGGCAAAGGCTGGAATGTGTTCCTCATCCACAATGCCCTTGAATTCGCCATTTACTTCGAAATTGCCAGTGGTCTTTACCCCATCAAGGTTGGTCGCATATGCTTCGGGCACAACGGCCAAAAAGTTTTTAAAGTCCGAAGAAGGTGTTGTAAAGGTAATGTCCACTTCTTGATTGTCCTCATTGACCTTCACAAAACCATCAAACACCAAGGGCAACTGGTTCACCATGGCCTTGTTCTCTAAAAAAGAATACTTGTTTTCCGCCAAATCAATTCCAACCAAAGCATCCAAGGCCACTGTATTATTGTTCAAGTATTTTATACTGTCCATTTGAAACGAGACATAGGCATTGGTTTTGGTGTCCAGTTCCGATTTTTCCAAGGATAGGTTCCCAGTACCCGAATGGTACATTTCCGAAAGCAGTAGGTGCATGCCACTCCCAACATCATCATAGGCAATCGTTGCATTGTTGATCTCGTAAGATTCCAAGTTCAATAGAAAATTGTCCGAAGCATCTGTTGCCACCGCTTCGGTGTCCGCTCCACTCTCCTCGGCAATGTCGTAATTGGCGTTTCCCTCGGCATCAACGTGTATATGGACCTTAGCGCCATCCAAGACCAGTTTCTTGATCGCAATGGGCTCATCGGCACTTTTGAACAATTCCGTTAAGGACATGTCCAGGGCAACAGCATCTGCCGCAAACAAGGTATCGCCCTCAAAGGGTACTTTGTTCACCAAGGAAACCTCTTTCAAACCCATATAGGCATTCGGAAAACTTTTGATAAGACTGAGTTGGGCGTCTTCAAAATCCAGGGTCGCATTAATGTTTTGATTCACCTTGTTCTTGAGGATATCGGCAAATTTGGCCTGCAAAAACAACGGAATGGCAAATAGCAACCCCACAAACAACAATAGGACTATGGCAAAAATTCGAAGGACTTTCTTTTTCATGGGACTGGATTCTAGTTCAAAATAAAGGGATTGCCTTCAATCCAGAGCAATCTCCTCCCCTATTTTTAAGTTAAATCTTCTACGGAATAGATAGACAAAGAGATAGAGCAAAGGGGTGTCCAACAACGCAATAAAAACCTTAAAAAGAAACCCGCTGATGACTAAACCGTAAAACAGCTTCCAGGGCAGAACACCAAATAGGCACAATAGTCCCACTACGGTAAACGTGTCCACAAACTGGGAGAAAAAGGTGGAAAAATTATTCCGAAGCCATAGGTGTTTTCCCTTGGTCGTCTGTTTCCAAAAATGGTAAATGGATATATCGATATACTGTGCGGCCAGATAGGCCAACATGGAAGCCAACACCCCTAGGGGCGACAACCCAAAAACCTGGGTAAAGGTCTCGTCCCCAATAGGTGACGAGGAAATTGCAGGGGCATAATTCGCCACCAAAATGATGAACATGGAAAAAAATGAGGCAAAAATCCCCGCCGTCACCACTTGGTTGGCCTTCTTTTTTCCATAGATTTCTGAAATGAGATCGGTAATCAAAAAGGTAATGGGATAGGGAAGAATACCCACCGAGAGTTCAAAAAGCGGAGCCCCAAAAACGGTTATATCCCCAAAAGGTTTCCAATAAAAAAACTTTTGGAAAATAAGATTGGAGACCACCAAAGAGGTAATGAACAGGGCACCCAAGTACAGATAAATACGGAACGCTTCTTTTTTTGTTGCTGCCATAGGGTGACAAAAGTCTGGAAAATAATTGGGTTTGCTACTTTTGCCCTTTACTATAATAATCCAAGTTTTCCTTGAGCACCACCTGTATGGGCGATGGGTATTTTTCGTCAAGCTCTTTCCCGTTCACCAGATGTTCAAACATCATCTTTATACTGGTATAGCCTTGATCAAAGGGTTCCTGACTGATCAAAAAGGTAATATGCCCCTTGCGCATTAAGGCCATATTGTCCTCGGTAAGGTCATACCCCACAACAGTGTCCATGGCAATATCAAATTCCTCCAAATACTTTGCCACCTTGTTCACGGTGGACGAGGGCAGGAAGATTCCCTTAACCTGATCTTCCGTGACCAGGGCTTGGGTCAAAATCTTTTTAAAATGGTCTCCATCCTCATATTTGGGCAATTTAAGTTTCGCTATGGTCAGGGGAGGCATGTTTTCTTCAAAGTAATCATAAAAACCCTTGATCCGGTTATCAAAACCGTAATAGTTTTTGATATCCTCCATCACCTCAACAAGAAGGACTGTCGAGTTTCGTGACTGGGAAAGATGGAACAAGCGGGCCGCCAAATAACCACTCTGGTAGGAATCTTGGCCCACAAAAGAGACATTATCAAAGCCTTTTAAATCCACGTTTAAAAAGAGATAGGGAACACCCATGGCGTCCAAACCTTTTTTGTGTTGCAGCAATTCTTTGGTAAAGTGTGGGGCGATGATGATACCAGAAAGGTTTTCCATTTGAAAAATGCGTTCCAAACCTCTGGTAAAGGATCGGGGATCAAACTGATCAAAATGAATGATCTCCACACCAACCCCATAAAAGGAAACTTCTTCAATAGCCTTCTCCATCCCTTTTTTGGGTTGGTCCCAAAACGGACTGGTTTCACTAAAGGATGGCATGAGTACCACAATCCTAAGCTCTTGTTGCAACTTTAGGCTCCGGGCCACCTGGTTGGGCTTAAAACCAGAATCCTCTATAATCTTTCGTATCCTCTCTTCGGTAGGTTTGGAGACCCCGCCCCTTTGATGCAATACCCGATCCACAGTCCCGACCGAAACCTTGGCCTCTAGGGCAATTTCCTTGATTGTCTTCAATATTCAACCTTAGTTTAAGCGAATGTAAGGATAAAAAACAAAGATTTCGTGTTCGATAACGATTATTCACCAACAAGCAAAACACCTTTAAATATCCCTTAAAATCAACCCCATTACATAAAAACATTCCTAGTCAACAGGGTTAAAAAATAGATTTTTCTGTGTTGGAATTAAAATTATTAATATTTTCGTGTTCGAACACGATACTACAGCCAAACCAGAATTCCATGAAGGTAAACCCGGACGATTTGTTTAAAAAAGCCTACGGAAAGTTTTGTGTTCCTGCCATCAACGTATCCAATCCCGAACAGGTACACGGCCTCTTTGCCACAGCGCAAAAACTGGCAGCCCCCATTATTGTCCAGACCACACCAGCAGCCAGGGAGTATGCCCATCCAAGCATGTTGGTCAATTACATCAATGCTGCAGAAAAAATATACCCAAATGTGGTTTACGCCCTCCATTTGGATCACGGGAACGAGACCCACATCCATCAGATATTGAAAAACGATGAAGGATATAGCTCGGTCATGATCGATGCCTCCCATGACCCTTTGGAAAAGAACATGGAACGCACTTTGGCAGTTGTGAAAGAAGCCCATAAAAAAAATATTGCGGTAGAAGCCGAATTGGGGGTATTGAGCGGTGTTGAGGATGACTTGAGTATTGCCGAAGAGAACGCCCTCTATACCAACCCTTCGGATGTGGAACAATTTATAAACGAAACCCATTGCGATAGCTTGGCCGTAGCGGTGGGCACCAGCCACGGGGCGTATAAATTTTCCGGGGGAAAGGGTTTAAGGTTTGATGTGCTGGAAACCATACAAAAGAAAGTCCCTAACTTTCCCATTGTGTTGCATGGGGCATCCATGATCGATCAGGACGAGGTAAAACGTATCAACCAGGCCGGTGGGGGTTTGTTACACAATGCCAAGGGCATTACAGCGGAAGAGATCAAAAAATCCATTCCTTACGGCGTTTGCAAATTAAACATTGCCACAGACCTACGGCTGTTATGGACCCGGATTTTTAGAGAGTTTTTTAGGGACCACAACGGCGAATGGGACCACCTGAAACCCGGAAAGCAATATATGAACGAACTGGAAGAACTGCTGGCCAAAAAATTTGACATTTTAGGATGTATGGGCAAAGCGAAACTTTTTAAAAAACAACGATGATTCAATTAGGAATAGCACCCATTGGCTGGACCAATGACGATATGCCCGAACTTGGCGGCGAAATCACCTTTGAGCAATGTGTTAGCGAAATGGCCCTGGCCGGGTACACAGGATGTGAGGTAGGCAACAAATTTCCGACCCACGATTGGCCCTTGCTAAAGCATCATTTGAACCTAAGGGGCTTGCAGATCTGCAACCAATGGTTTACCTATGAGTTCACCACAAAGACCCTGGACGAGGTAAAAACCGATTTTATAACGCAATTGGAATTCCTCCAATTTTTTGGCACCAAGGTCATCGGCGGAGCTGAATGTGGCAACGCCATCCATGGAAATTACCACCAACCCCTTTCCCAAAACGGACCTGCTCCCAAAGAGGCATGGGACAAGCTCATTCTGGGCCTTAACGAATTGGGCAAACTGGCTTGGGAGGAATACGGCATCCAACTGGCCTACCACCATCACATGGGCACCATGGTAGAATCCATTGCCGATGTGGAACGGCTCCTGGCAGCCACCGATGATAAATACGTACAGTTGAACTACGACTGTGGGCATTTTTATTTTGCCAACCAAGACCCGGAAGAGGCCCTGGTCAAATTTATTTCCCGTACCGCCCACGTTCATTTTAAGGATGTGCGCAATAGTGTAAAGGAAAGGGTGGTCCATGAAGACCTAAGCTTTTTAAAGGCTGTGAAATTGGGGGTGTATACCGTTCCCGGGGACGGGGATATGCATATGCAACCCCTGGCAACTTTATTAAAAGACAACCAATACAAGGGTTGGGTGGTCGTTGAGGCCGAACAAGACCCCTCGATCGCCAATCCGTTGGAATATGCCCTTAAAGGGTATGATTATTTAAAAAACACCTTGAACCTATAGCATAAAATTGCTATCCAAACCCTAAAAAAATGAACCTTTTAGTTAAGCCCAACAAAGATTTTGGCGTCTACCATAGTATCAACCCGGATAATGCCCAATGGAACTGGTTGAGTTTTGAAGCAAGGCTGATGGCCAAAGGAGAACAGTGGCAACACCATACCGGAAATGATGAAATGGCCCTTGTATTGTTGTCCGGAAACTATACCGTGGTGAGCGACAAGGGTTCTTGGCAGACCGTCAATGGTAGAAAAGATGTCTTCAGTGGGGTGGCGCACACCCTTTACCTCCCCAGAAACACCGAATTTACCCTAACCGCGGAGAGCGACACCTTGGATATTGGCTATGGCTGGTGCGTGGCCGACAATGATTTTGAACCCAGATTCATCACCCCGGAGGAAACCCCAGTGGTGATCTTTGGTGGCGACAATGCCACAAGGCAGTTCAACGACCTGATCCCCCCTGGCTTCCCCTGCTCCCGGATTGTTTCCAGGGAAGTGTACACCCCTTCCGGAAATTGGAGTTCATTTCCGGCCCACAAACACGATGTAAGGACATTGGACGAGAACGGCAGCCTCTTGGAACCCCAACAGGATGAGACCTATTTCTATAAATTTCAAAGACCCGAAGGATATGCCATTCAACAGGTCTACACCAAGGGTGGAGACAACCCGCTGGACGAAATGGTCAAGGCAAGGCACAACGATGTGGTGCTGATTCCCAGAGGCTACCATCCCGTGGTTGCCGAGCACGGGTTTCACTGCTATTACCTCAACTTTCTGGCGGGCACGGACCAATCCTTGGCCAACACCACGGATACGGACCACGAATGGATCTATGGGTCCTGGGCCGGAAAGGACCCCAGATTACCCTTGGTCACAGCAGCAATGAACAATCTATAAAAGGCACTTATGAAAGATTTTGATCTATTGACATTCGGACGGTCTTCCATCGACCTTTATTCTAAAAATATTGGGGCGGAATTTAATGACATCAAGGAATTATCAGCTTCCATCGGCGGTTGTCCCCTGAACATTGCCGTGGGCACCAAACGTTTGGGCCTTAAATCAGGCTTGTTTTCGGCCATTGGCCCCGATCCCGTGGGTGGTTTTATCAAAAGTACCTTGGAAAAAGAAGGGGTGGACACCCAACACCTGAACACCATTGAAGGCACGACCAGTACAGCCGTGGTTTTGGGTATTATTCCGCCCGATAAATTCCCCATCCTATTTTACAGGGACAATGCCCCGGACAATAACATGACCATAGATTTGGTGAACAAGGTTGATTTTGACCAGTACCGATCCTTTTTGATGAGCGGAACGGCCTTGGCCGTGGAACCTACCCGAAGTGCTGCTTTCTATGCGGCGGAACGGGCCAAGGAAGCTGGGGCAAAGATTGTATTGGACATAGATTTCAGGGCACTTTCATGGCATGACATCCGATCCTTTGGCATCACCTTAAGGCAGTTCCTGCCTTTGTGCGATGTTGCCATTGGCACGGAAGAGGAATTACTGGCCCTCTATCTAAAGGACAAGGATCAGCTCGAAATTAAAAACAGTGCCATGACCGACCCACAGGTAAAGGGCGATATAGAGGAAGCCATTGAAAAAATCATGCAATCGGGCATTGAACTCCTACTGCTCAAACGGGGAGCCAAAGGTGTTACCGTGTACCACAAAGATGGAAAACAGGAAGATGTACCGGGCTTCCCTGTCGATGTGGTGAATATTTTAGGGGCTGGTGACGCCTTTGCCTCCGGTTTTATCTATGGCTATTTACAGGGCTGGGACACCTATAAATCCGCAAGGCTGGCCAATGCCTGTGGCGCATGGTTGGTCACCAAACAAGGCTGCTGCAATTATGCCCCGTATTATGGGGAAATCATCAACTTTATCGAATCCAAGGGAGGGTTTTAGACATGGAAACAACACGGATGACGGTCGCGCAGGCCACCATTAAATTCTTAAAGAACCAATATGTCCGAAGGGACGGAAAGGAAACCCCTTTCTTTGCCGGCTGTTTTGGCATTTTCGGTCATGGAAATGTTGTGGGATTGGGCGAAGCCCTAAAGAGCAACCCAGATTTCTACTACTACCAATGCCGCAATGAACAGGCCATGGTGCATACGGCCGCGGCCTACGCCAAAATGAAGAACAGGCTGCAGACCTTTGTCTGCACTACCTCCATAGGGCCAGGGGCCACCAATATGATCACGGCCGCTGCCGGGGCCACCATCAACCGCTTGCCGGTACTGTTATTGCCCGGGGATTATTTTTCAACACGTTCGGCATCTCCGCTGTTGCAACAATTGGAACACAGGCAATCCCAAGATACTTCGGTCAATGACTGCTTTAAGCCCATTTCGCAATATTGGGATCGAATCCATAGACCAGAACAATTGGCATCGGCTTTATTGGAGGCCATGCGGGTACTCACCTCTCCTTCGGAAACAGGGGCAGTGACCCTAGCCCTTCCCCATGATGTACAAACAGAGGCCCATGACTTTCCCGAAGAACTTTTTGAAAAAAGGGTGTGGTACATACCAAGACCCTTACCCGATGTAACGCTGTTACGGAAAGCCGTTGAAAAAATAAGAAAAGCCAAAAAACCCATGATCATTGCCGGGGGCGGCACTCTGTATTCCGAAGCTACCGAAGCCTTGGAAGCCTTTGTGAACAGTACGGGGATTCCGGTTGCGGAAACTTTTGGCGGCAAAGGGGCCCTGCACTACCAACACCCCCTAAACTTGGGCGGTGCCGGAGCCACAGGCACCAAGGGCGCCAACAAAATTGCCCATGATGCCGATGTCGTGATTGGCATTGGCACCCGTTACGGGGATTTTACGACGGCTTCAAAAACAGCATGGCAAAACGAGGACGTACACTTTATCAACATCAACATCACCGAATTTGATGCCCATAAGCAGTCGGCCACACCACTGACTGGGGATGCCAAGAGCACATTGGAATTCCTGACCGAAAACCTCAAGGGCTACCGTGTGGATACCAACCACGAAGAAAAGGCCACCGCCTACCACCACGAATGGAACCAGATTGTGGCCAAAGCCTATGCCCCGGTGGATGCAAATGCTCCCGTACAAGCAGAATATTTGGGGGCCCTGAACCATTTTATGGACGATAAGGACGTTGTGCTCTGCGCTGCGGGCAGTGTCCCCGGCGATTTGCACAAGCTATGGCAGACCAAGAACCCCAAAGGCTTCCATCTGGAATATGGCTATTCCTGCATGGGGTATGAAATTCCCGGTGGCTTGGGCACCAAAATGGCGGATCCCGACAGGGAAGTCTATGTGGTCTGTGGTGATGCCACCTACCTAATGTTACCCTCCGATTTGATCACCACCATACAAGAAGGATATAAGATTACCGTACTGCTCATCAACAACCAAGGGTATGGCAGCATCGGCGGACTTTCCATGGCTAACGGCGGGGAGGCCTTTGGTACCGAGTTTAAATTTAGAAACCCTAAAACCGGAGCCTTGGATGGCGCCCACTTACCCGTGGACCTTGCCAAAAATGCCGAAAGCCTTGGCGCCATAGTCTACCGCCCCAAAGGCATGGAAGAATTTAAGGAAGCCCTTGCCCTGGCAAAGGAAAACGACACCTCAACGGTCATCTATGTAGAGACCATCAGGGACCGAAAACTGGCTGGCTACGGCTATGCGTGGTGGGAAGTTCCCGTACCCGAACTATCCGATTCCCAAAAGGTGCAAGAGGCCAGAACGGAATATGAAAAGAACAAAAAGAAACAACGAAGTTATCACAAACCATAGATTACAATACCATGGCAAACACATTTAAAAATTATATCAACGGCGCATGGAAGGACAGCAAGAGCGATGAAACCCTTGATGTGCAAAATCCGGCCACACAGGAGGTCATCTGCACTGTCCCTTTTGGCAAAGCAACGGCAGAAGATGCCACCGAAGCTATTGAAACGGCACACCAAGCCTATTTGGAATGGAAAGACGTACCCGCCATGAAACGGGTGCAGCCCCTGTTTAAACTAAAGACCTTACTAGAGGACAACAAAGAACTGATTGCCCAACTCATCACCAATGAATGTGGTAAGACCTATGCAGAATCTTTGGGCGAACTCCAACGGGCCATTGAAAATGTAGAAGTGGCCTGCGGCACCTATGTGATGAACCAGTCCGAATTCTCTGAGAACATTGCCCCGGGCATAGATGAGTTCATGATTCGCCAACCCCTGGGCGTATGTGCCTGCATTACCCCCTTTAATTTTCCAGGGATGATTCCTTTCTGGTTTTTGCCCTATGCCATAGCCACCGGGAATGCCTTTGTCCTTAAACCTTCGGAAAAGGTGCCCATGACCATGCAGTTTGTCCTTGAATTGATCGATAGGGAATTGGACCTTCCCAAGGGATTGTTGAACTTGGTTCACGGAGGCAAGGATACCGTTGATGTCCTGTTGCAACACCCCAAGGTAAAGGCCATCAGTTTTGTGGGCTCTACCCATGTGGCCAAATACATCTATGCCGAAGGAGCCAAATATGGCAAAAGGGTACAGGCGCAGGGCGGTGCCAAAAACCCAGTGGTGATCATGCCCGATGCCGATGTTGAAATGACCACCAAGATCATTGCCGATTCCGTTTACGGCTGTGCCGGACAGCGTTGTTTGGCCGCATCGGTCATCATTCCCACTGGCGATGACAAGGGCATGTTCAAGGAAGCCTTGGTAGAAGCCGCAAAATCCAGGACCGTAGGGTTCGGTCTTGACGAAGGCGTGGAAATGGGACCCGTGATCAGCCCAGAAAGCAAGACCCGGATAGAAGGCCTGATCCAAAAAGGGGTGGATGAAGGCGCCCATCTTTTGGTCGATGGCAGGAACACTACAATTTCAGGTTTTGAAAACGGAAACTTTGTGGCCCCCACCATTTTGGAAGGGGTGCCCTTGGATGGGGAAATCATGGGTACTGAAATTTTCGGCCCAGTCATGTCCTTGGTCGAATTCAATCAACTGGACCAGACCATAGATTTCATCAACAAGGGACGCTATGGCAACATGGCCTGTATCTTTACCCAAGACGGCCTAGCGGCCCGAAGGTTCAGGAGTGAGGTCATGGCGGGCAACATAGGCATCAACATTGGGGTGGCCGCCCCGGTTGCCCAGTTTCCGTTTTCTGGCTGGAAGGAATCGTTCTTTGGCGACCTCCATGGCCAAGGAAGGCACGCCATAGAATTTTTTACCCAAACCAAAGTAATCATAGAACGTTGGCCCAAAAGTTGGTCCCGAAAATTTTAAGCACAAGATGAAGATAGGAATCATAGGCCTGGGAAGGATCGGCAAAGTCCATCTCAATGCCATTGCACAGGCCCAAGGCTGCGAAGTGGTGGCCATAACCGATATTGACCAAGAGGTGGCGCGGCAGTTGGCCCAAAAACACCAAATTGCCCATGTCATGGATACGGATGAAGCGCTCATCTTGCACAAGGATGTTGATGCGGTATGGATATGCTCCCCCTCAAACGAACACTTTAGACAGGTGGATCTAGCCCTCGGAGCCGGTAAATTGGTGTTCTGCGAAAAACCCTTGGCCACCAACATCAGCGATATCAAAACCCTCATTGAAAAACATCCGGATATCGACACACGTCTTATGGTGGGTTTCAACAGAAGGTTCGACCCCCATTTTAGGAGTGCCAAAGCCCAATTGGATAAGGTGGGCACCCCAACCTTGTTGCGCATTACCAGCAAAGACCCCGCCCCGCCCCCGTTGAGCTATATTAAACAGTCTGGTGGGCTATTCAAGGACATGACCATCCATGATTTTGACATGGCCCGGTACATGGCCTCTAGTGAAGTAACCGAGGTCTATGCCCAAGGAGGGGTAAACTATGTGGAGGGAATGGAAGGCATAGACATTGATACCGCCCTCTTGACCCTGACCTTTGAGAACCACATCATTGGCAGCATAGAAAACAGCCGTAAGAGCAGCTATGGCTATGACCAACGCCTAGAGATCCATGGTACCGACGGAATGGTGCAGGTGGGGAACGTTAAGGAAAACCAGTGTATGCTCTATTCCGGCACAGCAATCGCCTCCAGTTTGGTCCAGGATTTCTTTTTGGAACGTTACCAAGCGGCCTATGCCGAAGAAGTGAAGGTTTTTATGCATTGCGCAACAAACGGTTCCGCATTTCCAGCAACGGCCAATGATGCCCTAAAGGCCTTGGAGATTGCCGAAGCCTGTGCCCTTTCACTCAAAGAACACAGACCTGTTGGATTGGCAGAGATGGAATAACGCCCACACGAAACCAACCAAAACATGTTGATTGCCGCAACCTTTGTTTCGTTCTTGGTCTTTGTAGCCCTCTATTCTTGGTTTAAACTCAGAAAAGAGAAGTTAGCATCAAAAGACGGGTACTTCCTAGGCGGCAGAAGCTTGACGGGAATTGTCATTGCAGGATCCATGCTGTTGACCAATATTTCAACAGAACACCTGATCGGCATGAACGGATCTTCGTATAAAAATGGTTTTATCATCATTTCATGGGAGGTCACCTCTGCCCTTGCCCTGGTCTTGGCCGCTATTTTCTTTGTACCAAAGTACTTACAGATGGGGTTGACAACTATTCCAGAGTTTTTGGAAAAACGCTTCGATAAGACCACACGCACCTTGGTCGCCTTTTTTTTAATCCTATCCTTTGTGGTCACCCTTTTGCCCATTGTGCTGTACACAGGTGCCCTTAACTTGGAGAGCATTTTTGACATTTCCAAAGTGTTTGGCGTAAGCAAGGGCGAGGGCTTGTGGATTACCGTGATTGGCATAGGGACCATCGGCTCCATCTACGCCATCTTTGGAGGGCTAAAAGCCGTAGCGGTCTCCGATACCATTAACGGTTACGGCCTTCTTATCGGAGGACTCGCCGTTCCCCTTTTTGCGTTGTACGAAATTGGCGATGGCAGTATTCTGGGTGGTCTGGGCAAGGTATATGAACACGCCCCTAAAAAGTTCAACGTTATTGGGGAAGAAAATTCCGTAATGCCCTTCAGTGTCCTTTTTACTGGACTCATGATCAACCAGATTTACTTTTGGAGCATGAACCAAACCATTATACAACGGGCATTGGGGGCCAAAAATCTAGTCGAGGCACAAAAAGGGTTGTTGTACACCGGAATCCTAAAAATTTTAATTCCTGCCATTATCATCCTTCCGGGTGTTATCGGTTTTTATTACTACGGCGACAGCCTTTATGAGAATCAAGATATGATCTATCCTGAGCTGATCAAAAAGGTATTGCCCGTGGGCTTGGTCGGTATTTTTGCCGCAGTGGTCATGGGTGCCGTGTTGAGCACCTTTAACAGTGTACTGAACAGTGCGGCCACCATCTTTAGCATTGATCTGTTCAAACCCTATTTTGGAAAAGACACTAGTGATAAAAAATTGGTGCGGATAGGAAAATTGACCTCGGCCGTTTTAGCGGTATTCTCCATTTTGGCCGCTCCCCTAGTGGCCAATGCTCCTGATGGACTTTATCAGTTATTACAACAACTCAACGGTATTTTCTTTATTCCGATAGCCTCTATCATATTGGCTGGGTTCTTTTTAAAAAAGGTAACGGCAAATGGTGCCAAGGCTGCCTTGTTCTTTGGATTGGCCTTCTACATCTTGACCACTTTTATTTTCCCGTCCAACATTCATTTTATCCATATTTGGGGAATTGAATTTGTGTTGAATGTCATTATCATGTTCGCGGTTTCCAATTATTACCCCACTGGGAAGAAATTCCAGTTTGAAGATGCCAAAGTACTTGATTTGAAGCAATGGAAATATACCAAGCACCTTTCTATTGGGCTGTGCTTTGTTACCCTGCTGATTTACATCATTTTAGGGAATAACTAAGGAATTTGGCTACTTGATCTTGAGGGTATAGGGCAAGCGTGCCTGTATGCCCTCGGTTTCGGTGATTTGCTTTACCTCTTTCAACAGTTGAAAGGCCTCGGTCCCTATTTCCTTCTTGATGAACTTTTCGGCCAGTTTTTGTTCGGCACCGCCCAAATCTTCCATCAACCTTTCAAAATCTGATTTATAGCGGGGATACTTTCGAATGCTGTAATCGTCCAATTCGGCCAGTTCCGCCGCCAAGGCTATGGCATCATCCAAACTGCCCAATTGATCCACCAATCCCATCGCTTGTGCGTCCGCGCCACTCCAAACCCGGCCCTGCGCCAGGGCGTCCACTTCGTCAATGGAGAGGTTTCTTCCATCGGCCACCCGTTGCAGAAAGGTGGCGTAGGTCTTTTCTATGCCTTCCTTGACCAGATTGCGGAACGAAGCGGTCATGGGCTCAAAAAGGGAATAGTCCACCGCGTTTTTGTTGGTCCCTACCTGTTCCGCATTGATGCCAATGGTGGCGGACAGTTCATGTGCATTGGGAATGGTGCCAAAAACACCAATGGAACCCGTAATGGTGGTAGGCTCGGCCACAATCTTATCTGCCCCAACACCAATGTAATACCCTCCGGAAGCGGCCATATTGCCAAAAGAGGCCACCACGGGCTTTACTTTCTTGACCAATTCCACCTCACGCCAAATAATGTCCGAGGTCAGGGCATTACCCCCAGGGGAATTCACCCGGAGCACTATCGCCTTGATATTGTCATTGTTCTTTGCTTTTTGAAGCGCCCTTGTCAAAAGCCCCTGTCCAATATATTCCTTGCCCCCTTCCCCATAGAGAATTTCCCCTTGGGCATAGATTACGGCTATCTTGTCCGCGCCCGATTGCAATTTCTTTCTACCGGACACTTCGGTATAATCTTCCAGGTCTACATAGTTCAACCCATCATCCGTATCCAATCCCAGTTCTTCCCGGAGCAGGTTTTCATACTCATCGTAGTACAGATAACCATCCAACAGCCCCGAAGCCACAGCATATTCTGGCATACGCCCCCCCAAGGTATCGGCAATGGTATTTAAGTTTTGTACGCTTACATTTCTGCTCTCCGAAATATTGGTCAGCATGGATTCCCAGACCGATTGCAACAGCGCCTTGATCTGGCTTCGGTTCTCCTGGCTCATGGTGTCTGAAAGATAGGGCTCTACCGCACTCTTGTACTTGCCATGGCGGATCACCTCCATTTTAAGGCCTGTTTTTTCCTGCAGGTCTTTGTAGTAGAGCACTTCTGTGGCCAATCCCTTAAAATCCAAAATCCCTAGAGGGTTAATGTACATCTCATCGGCCACCGAGGCCAAATAGTAGTCCTTCTGGGTATAGTAATCCGAATAGGCATAGACAAACTTGCCGGCTTCCTTAAAATCCAGCAATGCCTTTCTTACCTCCTGTGCCTGGGCCATTCCGCCCATGAACATCCCGGTAGTGATACTGATTCCCGTAATCTTGGGATCTTGCTTGGCCACTTTTATGGCATGCAGGATATCATCCAATCCCACCCCTTCTTCAAAAAGGCCCCCAAAGGGATCCGAATCGTCCGTGCCCAGGTAATCGTAGATGGGTTCTGAAAAGGATAGTTCCAAGATGGAGTTTTCCTTTACCGTTATTCCATCACTGGAACTGCCCACCAAAGCTATGAAAACGAAGAAGATAAAGAAAAATATGGCGATGGCGACCAAACACCCCAAAATGGACGCCAAAAGATTTCGTAAAAATTTCATTCAAAAAAACAATTTGTATCCCAACAAAGATAGCCATTGTGCCCTTCTTTTAGTTAATTTGCCATTGGTTTATGGGCAAGAGCAATAAGGCATATCTATCTCTGGGCAGCAACTTGGGCGACCGCTATTTGAATTTGCAGCAATGCACCTTGGCCATTGCCAAAAACATAGGCCCTGTTTTGGAGACCTCTGCTGTTTATGAAAATGCCGCGGTAGGTTTTGAGGGCGGTAATTTTTTAAACGCCTGTATCCTTATAACGACCCCCTTGCCCCCCAAGGAATTGTTAGCAGAACTTCTTGCCCTGGAAACACTAATGGGCAGGGAACGGTCTGCCACCGGTGCATATGTTTCACGGACCATAGACATCGATATTCTCTATTATGAGAGGGAAATATGGGACGATGGGACATTGACCATTCCCCATCCAAAATTGACGGAACGGAATTTTGTCTTAAAACCCCTGTCCGATATTGCCCCACAGTTCTACCACCCAATAGTACACAAGGACACCCGAAACCTATTACAGGAGACAAAGGACAAAAACCCACTGACCAAAACCCGCCACAAGCTCCTGAAAAGCACCACCGAGCTCTTTTCGCAACTGCAATTTTTGGCCATAGAGGGTAACATTGGTGCCGGAAAGAGCACTTTGGCCAAAATGATCGCCCAAGATTATAATGCAAAACTGGTCTTGGAGCGTTTTGCCGACAACCCTTTTTTACCCAAGTTCTATGAGGATCAAAACCGCTATGCCTTTCCCCTGGAGATGTCCTTTCTGGCGGACCGCTACCAGCAGTTCATGGACGACACCTCACAGTTTGATCTCTTTAAAAATTTTATGGTCGGGGACTATGACATCTTTAAATCGTTGATCTTTGCCCAGGTAACCTTGCAAAAGGATGAATTTGAACTGTACCGAAAGGTCTTCAACTTTATGTACAAGGAGGTCCGCAAACCCGACCTCTACGTTTATCTGTACCGAAATACCGACCAACTCCTTGGCAACATTAAAAAGCGCGGCCGGGATTACGAGCAAAATATTGCCCCGGAATACCTAGAGAAAATACACCGGGGATACTTGGATTTTATTAAGAGCCACCCAGAGCAGGAAACCCTGATAATCAACCTACAAGACATGGATTTCGTGCGCCACGAGGATGATTACGAGGAAGTGCTGGCCCTTATGGAAAACCGTATCATCCAACTGCTACATTAAGAAAATTTTTAGATTTTATTTGCATAAAACAAATTCATTTGTTTTATTAGCAACCGGTTTTACAAGAACTAACTAACTCAAACTATATGTTATGCCTCGCTGGAAACAGCGAGGTTTTTTATTGTTAACCGTTGTTGTGTTTGTTCCAGAAATCCCAAACCAGAACGCCAACGCTTACCGAGATGTTGAGGGAATGCTTGGTGCCAAACTGCGGAATTTCCAAGACACCATCGCTTGCTGAGACGACTTCCTGCGACACCCCTTTTACCTCATTCCCAAAGACCAAGGCGTAGGTTTTTAGCAAATCTACCTTAAATTCATTAAGAAGCTGTGCCCCTGCTGCCTGTTCCACGGACAGCACCGCCACCCCATCTTGCTGTAACTTCTGTACCAGCGACAAGGTATCTTCACCATATTCCCAGGCCACACTTTCGGTAGCCCCCAGGGCCGTTTTGTGAATGTCCTTGTGCGGCGGTTTTGCCGTAATGCCGCAGAGGTATATTTTCTGTACCAAAAAGGCATCGGCGGTTCTGAATACCGATCCAATATTGTTCAGGCTTCTAACATTGTCCAAAATGATAATCAAGGGGGTTTTCCGTGCCTTTTTAAACCCCTCAACATCCAACCTGTTCAATTCGTCGTTGGCCAACTTTCGCATAAATTATCCACTTTTAGCTGGGAAATATCAACAATTATCTTGAGAACAGTCCCATCTTCATAAATTGGACAAATTTAATTTTTAATTCCCTTGGCAGGCAGCAAAAGCAAAAAAGAAACTCCCTTGATGAAGCAGTACAATGCCATCAAGACCAAGCACCCCGATGCCCTATTGCTCTTTCGGGTCGGTGATTTTTATGAAACTTTTGGCGAGGATGCCATCAAGGCGGCCCAGATCTTGGGCATTGTACTCACCCACAGGAACAATGGAGGGGACCAGACCGAACTGGCCGGTTTTCCGCACCATTCCCTAAACACCTATTTACCCAAATTGGTCCGGGCCGGGCAACGGGTGGCCATTTGTGACCAATTGGAAGACCCAAAAATGACCAAGAGCATCGTGAAGCGTGGTGTCACCGAATTGGTCACCCCCGGAGTGGCCCTAAACGATGATATCCTTACCGCAAAACAGAACAATTTTCTGGCAGCCATCCATTTTGGGCGAAAGCGACTGGGCATTTCCTTTTTGGACATCTCCACCGGTGAATTTTTGACCGCCGAGGGTTCCCGGGAACAACTGGACAAGCTGCTGCAAAATTTTGCGCCCAATGAAGTCTTGGTCTCCAAAAACCATAAAAAGGACTTCACGGATGCTTTTGGCGATTCTTGGCACCACTTTTTTATGGAAGATTGGATCTTTCAGGAAGACTATGCCCACGAAAGCCTGACCAACCATTTTAAGACCAAGACCCTACAGGGGTTTGGCGTCTCGCACCTAGCACAAGGCATCATAGCCTCCGGGGCGGTGCTGCACTACCTGTCGGAAACACAGCATAGGCAGCTACAGCACATCAACACACTACAACGGATTGCCGAAGAGGACTATGTTTGGATGGATCGCTTTACCATTCGCAATCTGGAGTTGTACCACAGTACCCACCAAAATGCGGTAACGCTGCTCCACGTCATAGACAAGACCATTTCTCCCATGGGAGGGCGTTTGTTAAAGCGTTGGTTGGCGCTTCCATTACGGAACAGCGAAAAAATCAGGCATCGGCATACCATTGTTGCCCATTTAAGGGAGAATGAATCCATTCTGGACAAAATACGCCATTGGACCAAACAAATTGGCGATCTGGAACGGTTGATCTCCAAGGTGGCCACGGGCAAGATCAACCCCAAGGAGGTGGTCCAACTCAAAAACTCCTTGGAGGCCGTAGTCCCCGTTAAGCAAGTGGCCCTACAGAGCGAGAACAAGGCCCTACATGCCATGGGCGACCAACTTTTTGACTGTGGGGACCTACGCAACAAGATCAAGGAAATGCTGCATGAAACGGCCCCCGTGAACATTGGCAAGGGGCAGACCATTGCCCAAGGCTATTCCGAAGAACTGGACGAGTTGCGCCACTTGGCCTTTTCCAACAAGGATTATCTGGACAAGATGTTGCAACGTGAAACCGAGGCCACGGGCATCTCCTCCCTAAAGATTGCCTCCAACAATGTGTTCGGTTATTATATAGAGGTTCGCAACACCCACAAGGACAAGGTTCCCGAAAGCTGGATCCGCAAGCAGACCTTGGTCAACGCGGAACGCTACATTACCGAAGAGCTCAAAGAATACGAGGCCAAGATCTTGGGGGCCGAAGAACGTATCCTGAGTCTGGAGCAGCAGTTGTTTGAACAATTGTTGGTCTGGATGCAGGAACACATTGTCCCAGTACAGCAAAATGCCCAACACATTGCCCAATTGGACTGCCTTTGTGGTTTTGCCCAATTGGCCAAGGAGAACCATTACGTACAACCGGCTATTGAAGAGGGGACACAACTGGAAATCATGGGAGGCCGGCATCCGGTTATCGAAAAGCAATTGCCGCTAGGCGAAAGCTATATTGCCAACGATGTTGCCCTAAACCGGGAAGACCAACAGATCATCATGATCACCGGGCCCAACATGAGTGGAAAATCGGCCATCTTGCGGCAAACCGCCCTGATCGTACTGCTGGCACAAATGGGCAGTTTTGTCCCTGCGGCTTCGGCCAAGATCGGGGTGGTAGACAAAATCTTTACCCGAGTAGGTGCCAGTGACAATATCTCCATGGGTGAATCTACCTTTATGGTGGAGATGAACGAAACGGCCTCCATCCTGAACAACCTTTCCGACGGCAGTCTGGTCCTATTGGATGAAATTGGCCGCGGTACCAGCACCTACGATGGTATTTCCATTGCCTGGGCCATTACCGAATACCTACATGAGCACCCCTCACGGGCCAAGACCCTGTTCGCGACACACTACCACGAGCTCAATGAAATGGGCAAAAGTTTTGAGCGCATCAAAAATTATAACGTTTCGGTAAAGGAACTGAAAGACACCGTGCTCTTCCTCAGAAAACTGGTGTCCGGCGGCAGCGAGCACAGCTTTGGGATCCATGTGGCCAAAATGGCGGGCATGCCCCAACAGGTGATCCAAAGGGCCCAAAAGGTGCTGAAGAAATTGGAACGGTCCCATGCCAATGAGGAAGTATCTGGCAAACTTGAAACAATCCAAGATGACCTACAGTTGAGCTTTTTTAAGCTGGACGACCCCCTACTGGAAGAGTTAAAGGACGAAATACTGCATCTGGACATAGATACGCTTACCCCCGTGGCCGCCCTGATGAAGCTGAACGAGATCAAACGCCTCTTGGGCAAAAAGAAAAAGGCCAGTTCTTAGGGGCTGGCCACCTTTCCAAACCACTGGTTTTCTGGCAGACCGAAGGCCCCAACACCAAACAGCAAGCCCTGTGGCCCCTATGGAATGAATTCCCGACGGAATTTTAGATTTGAAAATTCTTTCGGATTTAAAGAAATGTATTAAATTTGCATCCGCACTTGAAAAAGTGTCCGTTCCTTAACATGCGAAAATAGCTCAGTTGGTAGAGCATCACCTTGCCAAGGTGGAGGTCGCGGGTTCGAATCCCGTTTTTCGCTCATTGACGTTCATAATGGGTTTTGAACTGGATGTTGCGACAAAAGCTGTCGCGGGCCGTTGACGAATTCGCTTGGCGAATTGTCAAGGTGCCGACCGAAGCGTCGGCATTCGAATCCCGTTTTTCGCTCATTGACGTTCATAATGGGTTGAACTGGATGTTGCGACAAAAGCTGTCGCGGGCCGTTGACGAATTCGCTCGGCGAATTGTCAAGGTGCCGACCGAAGCGTCGGCATTCGAATCCCGTTTTTCGCTCATTGACGTTCATAATGGGTTTTGAACTGGGTGTTGCGACAAAAGCTGTCGCGGGCCGTTGACGAATTCGCTCAGCGAATTGTCAAGGTGCCGACCGAAGCGTCGGCATTCGAATCCCGTTTTTCGCTCATTGACGTTCATAATGGGTTGAACTGGATGTTGCGACAAAAGCTGTCGCGGGCCGTTGACGAATTCGCTCGGCGAATTGTCAAGGTGCCGACCGAAGCGTCGGCATTCGAATCCCGTTTTTCGCTCGACTTCGACTCCGCTCAGTCACCAAGAGTGGAGTTTTTTTTTTGAATACAAGTCCAAGGGCTCGGGTGGTGGAATTGGTAGACACGTTGGACTTAAAATCCAATGGCCATTGTGGCCGTGCGGGTTCAAGTCCCGCTCCGAGTACAGAATAGCCGAGATTTTTCTCGGCTTTTTTTTTGGCATCACCTTGGAGCCATATATTCTTGCCAAGTGACCAGAATATATTTCTGCTTTCCGTGTTCGGTCTTCTCCAGAAACCCATATTCATAGACAAAATGATAGGTTTCCCCTTTTTGGTTCTTCCAATAATGGGTGTGGAATTTTGGATTGAAGCCCTGTTGTGTCAACACCGATGCCCGCACCACCGATTTGCCTGCCTTGTTGTACTCCTTCAACAGTTTTCGGTTGAGCCGTAATTGGTTGTCCACCTTGTTGTAAAACCGTTGGGGCTGTTCTTTTATCCTTTGGTACTGATAAGCGCTCTTGCAGTGCAGATTGCAATATTTCTTGTCCGTCCTTCCCACCAATTCCTTTCCGCAGTAAAGACATTCTTTTTGAATCCTCATCCCTTCCCTTAAATTAGTCGAATGTATATCCGAACATTATTCGATTAAGATACGGTTAAATCATTTATAACCATTATATTACACCTAAAAATATTTTCCTAATGGAAAAACCTGTTGTCTTCTTTTCAAAGGCGAAGCATCACGACAAAGAGGTTTTGTGCATCGGTTTTCGGTATGATGTTAGGTTGAAGGCGTACCTAAAGAAATTCCAAGGGGTGCGTTGGAGCCAATCCTTAAGAAGCTTTTACCTTCCGTATACGCAAAAAGACACCCATGCGCTGTTCCAGTACCTGACCAAGGAAAAGTACTATGTGGATTATCATTTGTTGAGAACAAAGGAAGCCACGGAAAACGGTACTTTGCCCCGCCCCCCGTATATTTTCCAAGAAGTCAAACTATCCGAAGCCAACCAAAAAAGACTTAAGGAATACATTTCCTACTTAAAAGGATTGCGGCTCAGCACTAACACGGTGCGGGTATACGCCCAATTTGCCAAACTCTTTTTGGACCATATGGGGGATTTTTCCATGGAAAGCCTACAGAAGGACCATTTTAGACTTTTTATGGAACATATTGTGGAAACCAGGCGGTACAGTATCAGTTCCCACAGGCAAGTTGTTGGGGCGCTCAACCATTTTTGCGACCTCTTTTGGGATTCGTCCTTTGATGGCAGCGGATTGAAGAGGCCTAAAAAAAGTAAGATCTTGCCCGCTGTCCTAAGTCAGGAAGAGGTGATCATGCTCATAAGGGCCACTGTAAACCTTAAACACCGGACAATCATAGCCCTACTCTACTCTGCCGGGCTAAGGGTGGGCGAATGCATTGACCTAAAGCTGCAGGACATTGACATTGGGCGCAGGCAGTTACGGATCAGGCGTGGCAAAGGCCGAAAGGACCGCTATGTTGTGCTTGCCCACAGTTTTTTGCCCCTTTTGCAAAATTATCTGGCCAGTTACAGGCCCGCCATCTATTTTATTGAGGGGCCTGGAGGGAAGCAATATACCGCCTCTAGCATCCGAAAATTTTTATACCGAGCCTGCAAGGCTGCCGGCATCTCCAAAAAAATAAGTCCGCACACCTTACGGCATTCCTATGCCACCCATTTGATAGAAAATGGTGTTGGGCTCCGGCATGTACAGGAATTGTTGGGGCATGCCAAACCGGAAACGACCATGATCTACACCCATATTGCGCAAAAAGATCTTTTGCAGGTACGCAGTCCTTTGGACATGGCTGTTGAGCAGCTAACAAGATTTAAAAAAAGGGCATCCAATATCCCGATAGCCGATTCTGAGAAGGGATAAAAGTGTAAATTAGTAGGGATATAACAAGTTACACACAATGGCTCGAAAAAAATTTCCTAAACGGAATCGAAACCTGAATTGCGTACGGACAAAATCCATGCGGAATCGAATCGAAAACCGACAAACAAAAACGGATTGAAAAACGACGGATTTGATTATCAAAACGGATTTGAAAAACTAACGTGAGCTTGTTTGACAGAACGGTTCGTGCCACTCAAAAGCGTTTTTTTCAAAAACACTTTTTCGGGATTTGAGCGGTAAAAGCAAAACCAAGGTTTAGCTTTTGGATTTTCTGACTGAAAAAAATGGAAAACGGAAACAGAACGTGCTTACTCAAATGTGTCGCCAAAGTGTGTAACAAAGGCTATAATTCATCGCGGTGGAATTTCATGGCTGAAATTCCACGCAAATAGCTAACTTTAGGGTTACGGCGGAAAAGTCCGTTGGACGTTTTCCGCAACGAAATTTATAGCCAGGACCGTTAGCTGCAAGCTTCAAAAAACGAGAAAAACAATAAATGAATATTAAGCATAATGAAATAGAAATATCAGAAGGGAATCCTTTTGAGAACTGCAAACTTGATAGAAAAAAATATGCTAATGTTCTAACAAACATTGTTAATTCCTACACATATGGTTTCGTCCTTGGAATAAATAATAAATGGGGAACTGGAAAAACCACGTTTGTAAAAATGTGGCAACAGGACTTAGAAAACAAGGGACATAAAACAGTTTATTTCAACGCTTGGGAAAATGACTTCGAGGATAATTCATTGACAGCATTAATGGGAGAATTAAAAACCCTTACAAAAAAGTCAACTGAACCAGAATTTAAATCAACCTTAAAGAAAGCCGCAAATTTATCAAAACATATTGCACCTGTAATAGCTCAAGCACTAGCTGATAAATATATTGACACGAAAGGAGTTAAAGATGCAATTGCAGGATTAACTAAAGGACTATCAGATGTTTTTGAAAATGAAGTAAACGAATATGCTGAAAAGAAAAAGAGTATTAAAGATTTCAAAAAAAGTCTATCGGAATTTATTGCCAACACATATGAAGGAAAACCCTTGATTTTCATAGTTGACGAACTTGATAGATGTCGGCCAAATTATGCAGTATCAATTTTAGAACAGATTAAACATTTCTTTTCTGTGCCAAATGTGGTGTTTGTATTATCAATTGATAAATTACAATTAGGTAATGCGATTAGAGGTGTTTACGGAAGCGACTTCATTGATTCAGAGGAATATTTAAGACGATTTATTGATTTGGAATATTCTATTCCTGAACCAGATGCTGATGTATTTTACAAATACCTATTCGAGTATTACGAATTCAATGAATTTTTCAACTCTTCTGAGCGACAAAAATATCGTGAATTACAAAACGATAGTGAATACTTTTTAAGAATAGCCAAATTACTATTCACAAACCAAAATATTCCGCTCAGACAACAAGAAAAGATTTTTGGATTGGCAAGAGTAGCTCTACGGAGTTTCAATCCAAACAATTATGTTGTTCCACATATATTTCTTTTTCTATCCTTTATTAAAATAACTGACAATGATTTTTATAATAGCATTAAGAACAAAGAATTGTCACTTTTAGAAGTACAAGAGAAATACCTAAAAACAGTCGTTAAAAACAAAAATGAAGAGACAGAGCACGAATTAATGTGGTTAGAAGTATACTTGGTTAATTTCTACCATAATTATGTAGAATCAAGATATTATCGAAAAAAACTATATGAACGTGATAAAGAAACCAACGAAAACAAACTTTTGATAGATTCAATAATAAACAAAGAGAAAAATTCAAGTTTTCTAGATATTCTGCAAAGTATTCACAGAGGACGAAATGAAGGAGATTTAAACTTAGGTTATTTCTTGAACAGAATAGAATTATTAGAAAATTTAAAAACATAAAAGCCAGCAGCTAACAAAGTGTATAAATCATTGGGCAATAAGTGGTTAAAATAAAATTTGGAACTATATATGAAAATTACTGTAAACTGAAAATGAAGTACTTTGAAATGCCCAACGCTTCATACACAAACCGTTGGCAGCAAGCTAAGAAAACGACCTACAATGAATAAACTTTAAATTATGAAACTAACAAAAGTAACAGTACATAAATTCAAGTCTTTTGAGAAAGACCAAAGTTTTGACGTAGAGTCAGATGTAACTGCATTAGTCGGGATGAATGAATCAGGAAAGACTTCGGCTTTAGAAGTAATCGCCAAAACAAATTATTTCCAAGACGATGAAGATTTTAAATTTAATCTAACTCATGATTATCCCAGACGTGAAAAGAAAAAAGTAGAAAAGAGTGGTGAAAATCCCAAAGCTGTTACTTGTACTTATCAAATTTCAGACGAATTGAAGTCTGAGATTGAAAACGAAGTTGGAAAAGGTGTCTTCAAGTCGAGTGAGTTTACAGTTACTTATAGATACGATAATAAGAAAAGGACTTTTGGGAACATTTCTGCTGACAGCAAAAAGTTTATTGAGCATAAGACAAAGGAACTAGGTATTTCAAGTAATGCAACCACAGAAAAGCTATTGAAGGTTACAACAGCAGCCGAGTTTGACGAAGTAGCTGCTTCATTTAAGGATGAAAATTATGTAGACGGATTTAAAACCTTGAAAAAGTACTTCGAATTTAAATGGAGCTTCGACAATCCAATTGAAGAATACATTACTAGAGTATTCTTAGATTCAAAGATTCCTAAGTTTCTTTATTATGATGAATACTATTCTCTGCCTTCAAGAATTAGCATTCAAAAATTGGAGCAAAATCAATTACAAGACAGTGAATACAAAACAGCGAAAGCCTTATTTGAACTTTCAGATATTAATACTAAAGAATTAATTGAATCAGAAGAATTCGAAGATTTTGTAGCAGAACTAGAAGCAACCGAAGCTATTATTTCGGATGAGCTTTTTAATTATTGGACTACAAACTCTAATTTGCATATTACATTCAGGATTGACAAAAGAATTGAGACTGATGCTCAAAACAATAAAAGAATTGCCGAGCATATTCTTGATATTAGAGTAAAAGGCAAAAATGTTTCTTTACCACTTCGGAATCGTTCCAAAGGCTTTAATTGGTTTTTCTCATTTCTAGTGTGGTTTAAGAGAATACAGGAAGATGCCAACAACCAATACATTCTGTTACTAGATGAACCAGGGCTTAATTTACATGCAAGTGCTCAGGCTGATTTGTTGAGATTTTTAGAAGACCTTTCTGAAAACTACCAAATTATTTATTCTACTCACTCTCCATTTATGATTCAGCCGGGGAATCTAAACAGAGTTCGGACGGTTCTTGAAACTGATGGTGGTTCAGTAATATCTGATAGCATTCAAGAGAAAGACCCTAAAACTCTTTTCCCTCTTCAAGCAGCATTAGGGTATGATATTGCTCAAAACCTTTTTGTTTCAAGTAAGAATCTTCTAGTTGAAGGTGTTTCTGATTTAATAATCCTTACCAAAATCTCAGGGATTCTTGAATCTAATAATCGTCAGTTTCTCAATCCTGATATTACAATTGTTCCAACAGGTGGACTAGAAAAAGTCGCGACATTTATTTCACTACTTCGGGGTTCTCAACTTGAAATCGCATGTCTGCTAGACTCTTATTCAGACCCAGCAGGTCAAGCTAAAATGGATAAAATGATTAGAGAGAAAATTATTCATAGAAACAAAATCAGATTTTTCGATGAGTTCTTGGAAGGACAAGACAAAGCTGACTTAGAAGACCTTTTCAAGAAGTCCGATTATATCAAACTATTTAATTCTGCTTTCACAGAACATAGCGATATAAAAGAGTCTGACCTAAATGCTTCAATAAAACAAGTAATTATTCAAATTAATCAGCATTTGGGTGTTCCTAGATTTAATCATTATCGCCCTGCCAACGAACTTGTAAAACAGGCCGTTGACGAATCCTATTTTGACTCTGAAACATTAGACAGATTTGAAAAAGTATTTGACGAAATAAACAAGCTGTTTGAATAAAAAAAAGCCAGCTGCCAACAAAACCTATAAGCAATAGCGCCCTGCGGGACGCTACTGCTCATAGCCAAACCGTTACCACACATTTGGAAAAAGCTGAAAGACCATATAATCTAGAAGAAATAAAGCTACTGAAAAGTAGAAAACACTCTCTTTGGCAACATTTTGAGAATTTTGGAATGAAATGGATTTTTGCCACATTTATCTTAATTGGACCATTTTTGTTGTATGAAAAATTCGTTCAAGAGGTACCGCCTAAAACGGAATTACCAATAGTCATTATTTTACAAATCATTGCAATTATTGCTGTGTTGATAATAATGAAACGGATGGGAGAAATCGATTGGAATAAAAAAGTTGATAACGAAATTAAAAACGGAAAAGCCCAAGTTTTGAAAATAAAGACAGACAAAGTTTATAAACGAAAAGAAACTTTTGATTTAGGCTCTGGATTTTATCTAAAAATATCTGAAAACGAAACATTGTTTTTACAAGATCAATATTTTGACGAACTTCAGTATTCACGCAAATTTCCAAATACGGAATTTGAGATTGTTCGAACTGAATTGACTTTTAACGAATTGATTGACATCAAACCTTTAGGCGAATACTTAAAGCCTGAAAAAAAACTAAAAGCGTTTACGAAAGAAGAATTTGAGAATAACGAAGTTCATTACGATGGAGATTTATTGAAAATCCCGATTGAACAAATAAAATAAAAACGTGTGGTAACAATGGCTATAATTCATTGCGGTAGTTGGTTAAGACGATGAACATTTCTTACCTTTAATCGGCTCGATTTCATACGGACAATTTCCGTTGGAAATTATCCGCAACGAAATCATAGCCCGGACCGTTGGGCATAATTTTGACTAAACATTTTATAATGACAAACAAAACTCTATTAACAATTACTTTTACTTTTATTCTATCGTTTGCTTTTGGACAGAAATGTGAAGAATCGGTTGACCCATTTTCAAACGAAAAAACGGTTAAATTTAAACTTAAGGACAGATTGGTTTTCTATGAATTAAAAAACAACTCTGTCCGCTTCGAATTTGAGTTTAATTTCTCTGGCGAAAGAGACTTTGTTTTTGAAAAAGGGACAAGTATATTTTTCAAATTTAAAAGCGGTAAAATACTTGAAATTAAATCGGATAGAGATTGCCAACCTACATTTGAAAATACAAGGAATATAACTTCAGCTCCCGGAGGATTTACATTTCCGGATAAAAATTTTACATCGTATTTTCTTTCATTTAAATTAACGAATGAGGAGTTAGAGGTGCTTGCGAAAGAAGAAATAACTTTTATCAGGACTCCTCATGTAAACGGTGGGCATAAGGACTCAGAGGCAAAAGGTTGGGTTAAAAAGAAAGCCAAAGCAATTAAAAAAGGAGCTCAATGTATTACTTCTCATATTATATAAAAACTATGCCCAACAAAATTTGGGCATAATTTGAACGAAATGAAAAAAATATTGATAATATTATTAATTGGAATTTCCAATATTGCATTTTCACAAACGATTACAGAAATTGATTCTGTTTCTTATGTAATGTGTGATTATCTAAAGAATTTAGAAATTAAAAATGACACACTGAAAATAAACTCTTTGTACGAAAAAGAACTTTATCCATATTTAGGAAAATTTGAGCAATCACAAACTCAAATAATTGGACAGCAAGTTTATTATAGACTTCAAAGAAATTGCGTGGAATTTAGAAATTTATTGGACAGATTGGAACCGCCAAAAGAAGCAGTAACGAGAATAACGGAAAAACCAAAACCTGAAATTTCGAAAAAGCAACTAAAGGAATTTAAAAACCAAAGGGAATTTTATTATTTCGAAGTTGCTGGAGATACTACAAGAGTAAAAATGGAAAAAGGAATTTGGACGGACTCATTTTCTAATAATACTTTTTCAAAACTGACTTATAATTGGATTAATGAAACAGAATTTGAATTAATCTTTTTGGAAAGCAACAATGAAACAAGGTCAAATTTTAGTGTAAAAGGAGATAAATATATTTATCAGATTTTATCAAAAGAAGAAGGATTTTATCAAATGACAGTAAATATTCCAGGACAAGATACTTTTGAGAAATTTAAAATGTATTACGAATAAAAAACTATGCCCAACAATGGCTATAATTCATTGCTCCTTGGTGGTTAAGACAAACATTTTTTCCTACATTTAACTTAGAACAAAACAAAAAGGCTGATTTCATTGCTGCTCCTTTTCGGCGCGACTTGCCACGGGCGCGTCGCAGCCAGAGCCGCAACGAAATCATAGCCCGGGCCGTTATGCCCAACCCAAGAACCGAACTGCATATATGAAACATGAAACTGAAATATTAAAGCTAATTGAATCCAAAAGAGAAGGGGATTATTGGGATTTCAAACGAGAGCCTCATGATAACAAAGCTTCTCTATTGCACGATATTATATGTTTGTCTAATAGTTTGCATAGAGGGAATAGATACCTAATTTTTGGAGTTTCTGACCCAAAAGAAGGAACTGAAATAATTGGATTGACGGAAGGACAGGCGAATAGAAAGTCACAAGTTGAGTATATTGATTTTTTAAGAACAAAACCTTTTTCTGGTCATTGTAGACCTGAAATAGAACTTCATACAATTAAAATAAGTGATACTGAAATAGATGTATTAGAAATCTTTGACAATCCATTGAAACCATACTACTTAACTGAGGAATATCGGGATAAGGACAAAAATGTCAGAGCAAATTTCATTTATTCAAGAACTAATGATACAAATACTCCGATAGATAAGTCGGCCGATATTGGAATAATTGAAAAAATGTGGCGGCAAAGATTCGGATTGGATTTATCACCCTTGGAGCGTATGAAAATTTTGTTGCTTCAACCACAAGATTGGTTTAAGGATGTTGGTAATAAACCATATGCGTATCACTTGGATTTTCCAGAATTTAGAATTGAATTTTCTGAAGTACATGAATTTTGGGAAGTTTTTAGTTTCTTCTTTACAAATGAAAAATCCTATTTGGGAACTGCGACTTTCAAATATCATTCTACTACATTGTTTGAATTAGAATACATGTATTGCGATGAGATGAGAATTGAGTTGGCTGTTCCAAAGACTTCAATTGTGAGATTAAAAGAATATGATAATTGGTTCTACTATTATGATTTACAAGAACTTGATGGGATTTTTCTTCAATTCATGACCAATAAATTGACTCATTTTCATTCAAGGAGTTCTGTTTTTCCCTTTGTTATTTTTGACAATGAAACTGAAAGGCAAGAGTTTATTGACTATGTTGTGAATAATGAAGAAGACTTTCATAAAATCAAATCTGATTACTGGGCAGAACATGCAAGAGACGAAATGAAAAAGCAAGAAAAAGGTTCAGTGATAGACCCGATTTTTATAGATAGAATTACACAAATACATCAAAAATGGGCAGGGCATAACAATAAATATAGGTCATTGGGCAGATTGTACTAATATTTAAAATGGTTACATTTAATAAATCATATAGCGGTTTGACAGGTAGGTGTTTCAAAATGCCCAACGCCACATATTTAAACCGTTGCCAGCAATGCTGAGAGTCCGTCACGTATGATAAGATACTTAACCATATTATTGATTTTTATATCATGTAAACCTGATAACTCCGATATGAGAATAAAAGATATCGAAACTTACAAGACTGATGTTTACATATTTGATGTAGTAAAAGAAAAGTCTGATAATCCACTTGATTGGAAAATTAAACCTCGACAAGAGAAACTTATTCCTGATACCGAAGCACATTTTATTGTTAGAGCTAAAATGATTGATTCGGATAAAACTGTTTCAGATTGTTTCATAAATCTATCATTGCCAGAGCGGATTGTTGATTATGTAATATATCAAACTGATAATGGATTAGAGTACAAAGAATCCTATGAATTGACCGATAAAGATGTGATTCCTGCTATTGCAAGTGAAGCTTTCGGAGTATATGAACTTTATTATTCTAAAATCAATCCTGAGATAGGTATAAGCATATTGAGAGATGGGCTTGCTTTATCAAAAGAACCTACAGCAATTGCAGAAGATTTAGGTTATATACTACGAGATGAGAAAAGAAATATTGAATCAATTCAAGCTTTTTTGATTTCTTTGCACCTAGAGCCTTCAAGTGAATTTATTAATTCCGAGATTAAACCATTATTTGAATCCACACAAGAAAATGACTTTTTAGAGTATCCTAATTTTAAATCAGTTGACACAAAACACAAAAAGGGATTAAGTCTTAACCTTAAACCTGACAACTCTGTATATGGAGACCCAACTAGCTTTATACCATCAAATTCAACTGTGGTGATTGATAAAAAAATGGCTTGTTTGATAACTGAGTATTTAAAAATTGAATTTCCACAAAAGGAAATTGAGTTTCTACTGAACAAGGAAATGATATTTGTTGATTGTGGAGCAAACTTTGAGAAAGTAATATGTCCGCTTTGTGATTCTCAATTAGATATGGAATATTGGCAAAAATGTATGGATTCTGCCAATGAGACAAAATTTGAAGATTTATCTTTTAAGACTAATTGTTGTAATAAAACGACTGACTTAAACTCTTTAAAATATTTCGGTAATAGTGGATTTGCAAAATCAATTATTTCGGTTTATTCTGCTGATTTGGACAAGGATGATGAATCACGAATTCTGGAAAATTTAAAAGATTTGTCAGATATAGATTTTAAAGTAATTTACGCACATTATTAAAAAGCACATGCTGGCAACAATGTGTATAATTCATAAGGGTTTCAGAGGTTTTCGAGCGTTATCTCCCGCTTCAATTTTGGGTGGTAACTTGATAGGTTTGAAGCACGCAATCCCTTACGAAATCATACACTCAACGTTAGCGGTTATGCAAATGAAGACAACCTATGCCTAAACAAACAGAGTCTCAAAAAATAGGATCATTAGGACACAGTATAGTTGAAATGCAAGTTCGACAATCACCTTTTTGGATAGCCCGTGGGTTAACTGAAGATTTTGGAATTGATATAGAATTGGAATTCGCTCCAGAACAGGTACAAGGAAAGTTTATCAAAGCTCAAATCAAATCACATAAAACTCTTAGCTCAAAAACAGACTTCTTGACTGAGGCATTGCCAAAGTCTTTTTTGCGATATGTTTATGAATGTCGCATACCGATAATCTTGATATTAGTATCAACAGACACTTCACAAACTTGGTTTTTGTGGTTACAGAAATGGTTAATTGACACCAAGAATGTTTCTAACATTTACAATGAAAGTGAAACTAAATCCTTTTCCGTTAAAGTTGACAAGAAGAATGATTTTACGGCAGGACTTAAAAGAGAGCTCATTTCAATTGCAAATTGGGAGAATTCAACCCAACTTTATATAGCTGTGCGTGATTTAGCTAATCTTTCACTAAAACTGTACGATGATAAATTATCAAAAATGTTGTTCGATTATCTTGAAGAGATACGAGAGCATACAGATAACCCAGACTATCTTGATTCATTAATTAGCAGAGTTATTGAACTTGGAACTGCTATTTGGGCAACACATGAGGGGAATAAAGTTTCTCAACTTCTATTTAAATTTATTAGAGAACATGGAGATAGCCTGAATGCAGATCACATTGCCAAACTAATCTTGAGAGGAAAAGATTGTTCCCGGACTGGTATTAACGCGTTAGGAGTTTTGTATGATAATTTTCCAAAGCACGCTGTTTCATTAAATCTGATTGATATGTGTAAAGACTTTGATGACCCACGACTTCATTACTACTGTACGATAAGGGAACGGTACATTGACTCTTCATCAGGGGCATGGCTTTCAGAAAAGAATGACTTAACCGTTGGAAACTTGAAAGCGGATTTCTCTTCAATAAATACCAGCATTTTTGACAAGTGGGCAAATCGAGGAGACTCGGTAATCTTTGATTACGTCTATGAAAATCAAGATTCTGAAAATGAAAAAAGCACAAACCGCTAACAACGGCTATAGCACATGCCCTGCGGGACACGTGCCATAGCCTAACCGTTGGTAGCCATATAAGTAAACCGACAAAAGAACGTTAACTTTGAACTGTGCTTAGTCAAATAAGAAATAGCATTTTCACCAAAATCCTTTGGGGACTAATGGGATTATACCTGCTCAACATAAGTGTTGACACAGCAGACCCTAATCCTGAACACATTCCTGAAGACTTATCAATCAATGACCAAGAAAGTATTGTAGAAATTGTGGTCGAGATGATTTTAGGGTATGAAAATGCAATTGAAGAATATGATGACAACGACACCGAAGAACACAATAAAAAGACAAACGTTAAAATTGATTTAACCAATTATTATACAGCACAAGTAGTCTTAAATAAAGAATCGATAATAACAACCCGACAAAATTTTCCTGACTTAAACACCTTTTTGGCTAACGGCTTTCAAAAGCTAGATATTCCACCGCCCAAGATTTGATTTGTTTTCTGACTTAACTAATTCTCACCTATTCAATAGTAGTGGGATAATTTCATAATGCTTTAAAAACAAATCAAAATGTATTTAAAAAAAACATTGGTGCTGATAATTCTATTGGCATCTTCAACATATTCAATTGCCCAAATTACAAAGACTGAAAAAGACAGTATTTATATCCAACAAATAGAAGACCATAAAGAGCCCGACAAAGTTTTACACGCTGAACCACTTTATATAGACCTAATCCGAGATTTAGGAGCGAGAAAAGGAGAAAAAGAGTGGAACATTGGTTTAGGATTGACAGACAACTTAAAATTTGATTCTTATGAAGCACTAATTGAATATGAATGGGCACCTATTGATAGGTTAGGATTAGAAGTTGAATTACCTTTTACTTTTTATGCACCCCAAAACGGAATAGAAAGCGATTCAATTCCTTCCAATAGTTTGAATAGTATTAAAATAGCGACTCAATGGTCATTCTTTGTGAGTGAGCCAATGGCAACATCAATGGCAATTGGATATATCAACGAGTTTGAACTCTCGGATTTTAGAAACTTTGGAAGCCCTTTCATTAAAGGAAATATCTACAACCCATTTTTTGTTGTCGCAAAACGTTGGGGAAACAACTTTCATTCATTGATTTATACAGGTCCAGTGATTGAACAGAATTTCGTTACCAATAAATTTCATACGACTTATGATATCAATACAAGTTTTCATTATATGATTACCGGTACAAGAAATTTTATAGGTGTTGAATTTAACAAAACTATTGACAATAGTGACTTTGATATGACGATTCGACCTCAAATGCGTTTAGGTATTGCAGATAACTTATTGATTGGAATTGTAGCGGGAATTCCTGTAAGTAGAGAAAATGAAAGATTAAGTTCTTTCGTTAGACTAATTTGGGAACCGAAACATAAGCATAAATAAAAAATACGGCTACCAACAATGTATATAAAAAATAGCGGTTTAGGTGCAAATCTGAACCGCTTTTGCCTTTAATTTAAGTATATTGATTTCCGAAAAGTTAGTGTAAAAACTCCGCTACTTTTCATATACTAACCGTTACGTATAATAGCTCGAAAAAAAATGGAACGGAATTTAAACCGAATCGAAGCCTGAATTTTGGACGGACAAAATCCTTGCGGAATCGATACGCAAATTGACAGGAAACGACGGAATTGAAAATCAAAACGGATTTGAAAAACAGGCGTGAGTTTGTTTGACTGAACGCTTCGTGCCACTCAAAAGCGTTTTTTTCAAAAACACTTTTTCGGGATTTAAAAGGTAAAAGCAAAACCAGTGTTTAGCTTTTGAGCTTTTTGATAAAAAAAATGGAAAGCGGATGCAGAACGTCCTCACTCAAACGTGTCGCTACAATACGTAACAAAGGCTATAATTCATTGCGGTGGAATTTCATGGCTGAAATTCCACGCAAATGGCTAACTTTAGGGTTACGGCGGAAAAGTCCGTTGGACATTTTCCGCAACGAAATTTATAGCCAGGACCGTTGTAAAACATTTGCGAAATGGAAATCAGATATTCAAAAAAAAGATTAAACTCGAATTACAAGCTCGGATTATACTTTTTGATAGCTGGGGTCTTAATGATAATTGCATTTATGTTATTTAGTGATTCTAAAGAATTTGAATTTGACTCTGCTGGTATTGGACTGATTGGAGCGGGAATTTTTTCTTTAGCAATTTATTGTTACGAAAAGAAAAAACAATATCTGACAATTAAAAATGGAATTTTGAAAAAGAATACCCTCTTTCCTAAGAATATTAACTTGAATGAAATTAATCGGATTAAAAAATTCGCAGGAGATTATAAACTGAAAACAAATAAGTCTGAATTTATAATTGACACTCAAATAATTGACCCAAATTCACTGGCTGAATTGAACACGGTATTGGAAAAACTGAATGTAGAATGGAATTAAAAAAACGTTTTACAACAAAGGCTATAATTCATTGCTCCTTAATGCCCAAGACAAAGATTTTTTCCTACATTTAACTTAGAACAAAACCAAAGGCTGATTTCATTGCTGCTCCTTTTCGGCGCGACTTGCCACAGGCGCGTCGCAGCCAGAGCCGCAACGAAATCATAGCCCGGACCGTTGTAGCCAATGCGAAAAAAGAAACCGTGAATGAATAAAACAATATTCGAGATTACTAAAATGGACTGTCCTTCGGAAGAAAATCTAATCCGAATGAAACTGGATGGTATTTCAAGTATCGCGAATTTAGACTTTGATATTCCCAACCGAAAATTGACCATTTATCATAGCGGAAAAATTGACCAAATTGAAAAGTCCGTTCTCGAACTGAATCTTGGCGGAAAGAAAATCTCGACTGAACAAACTGACCGAACAGAATTTAAAGAAAACGATAATCAGAAAAAACTACTCTGGACAGTACTCGGAATAAACTTTGCCTTTTTCATAATCGAAATAACAACGGGACTAATTTCAAAATCAATGGGATTAGTTGCCGACAGTTTGGATATGCTCGCTGACAGTTTCGTTTATGGAATTAGTCTGTTTGCAGTTGGCGGAACTTTGACAAGAAAAAAGCGGATTGCCAAACTTGCTGGTTATTTTCAAATTACACTTGCGATTATTGGATTTGTGGAGGTTCTGAGAAGATTTTTCGGAGCAGAAAAATTACCTGACTTCTCGACAATGATAATCGTTTCGATTTTCGCACTCATTGCGAACGGAATTTGTCTGTACTTGCTTCAAAAGTCAAAGAGTAAAGAAGAAGCTCATATGAAAGCAAGTATGATTTTCACCTCAAATGATGTGATAATTAATTTGGGAGTAATAACAGCGGGAGTTTTGGTCAATTGGCTGGACTCGAACAAACCTGATTTAGTAATCGGAACAATCGTTTTTGGTCTGGTAATTCAAGGAGCGATAAGAATATTGAAACTCGGAAAATGAAAAAAGCACTGGCTACAACATTGTGTATAAGCAATAGCGGTTTAAGTGCTAATTTGAAACATAAAACTATAAATCAATGGTCGGTGCTATCTGACAGTTTAGTGGCTTGAAATCCGCTACTGCTCATACACTTGACCGTTGTAGCCAATGCGAAAAAAGAAACCGTGAATGAATAAAACAATATTCGAGATTACTAAAATGGACTGTCCTTCGGAAGAAAATCTAATCCGAATGAAACTGGATGGTATTTCAAGTATCGCGAATTTAGACTTTGATATTCCCAACCGAAAATTGACCATTTATCATAGCGGAAAAATTGACCAAATTGAAAAGTCCGTTCTCGAACTGAATCTTGGCGGAAAGAAAATCTCGACTGAACAAACTGACCGAACAGAATTTAAAGAAAACGATAATCAGAAAAAACTACTCTGGACAGTACTCGGAATAAACTTTGCCTTTTTCATAATCGAAATAACAACGGGACTAATTTCAAAATCAATGGGATTAGTTGCCGACAGTTTGGATATGCTCGCTGACAGTTTCGTTTATGGAATTAGTCTGTTTGCAGTTGGCGGAACTTTGACAAGAAAAAAGCGGATTGCCAAACTTGCTGGTTATTTTCAAATTACACTTGCGATTATTGGATTTGTGGAGGTTCTGAGAAGATTTTTCGGAGCAGAAAAATTACCTGACTTCTCGACAATGATAATCGTTTCGATTTTCGCACTCATTGCGAACGGTATTTGTCTGTACTTGCTTCAAAAGTCAAAGAGTAAAGAAGAAGCTCATATGAAAGCAAGTATGATTTTCACCTCAAATGATGTGATAATTAATTTGGGAGTAATAACAGCGGGAGTTTTGGTCAATTGGCTGGACTCGAACAAACCTGATTTAGTAATCGGAACAATCGTTTTTGGTCTGGTAATTCAAGGAGCGATAAGAATATTGAAACTCGGAAAATGAAAAAAGCACTGGCTACAACATTGTGTATAAGCAATAGCGGTTTAAGTGCTAATTTGAAACATAAAACTATAAATCAATGGTCGGTGCTATCTGACAGTTTAGTGGCTTGAAATCCGCTACTGCTCATACACTTGACCGTTGTAGCACATTTAAGAAAATGCATCGTCCTGAAATAGGTTGACAAAAATTTTAATCAATTTTAGTCATCTATGAAAGAACAACAAAAACAACACTGCCGAAAAAAAACCTACCAAAAGACGGGTTTTGAACTCAAGCTTTTCGTCATTGACCAAATCAACAATGGTCAGATATCCATCAACCATGCTTCTAAAAAATATGGTATATCGAGAAGCTCTATCCAATATTGGATGAAAAAATACAGTACCTTGGAACAAACCAATAAGGCCATGGGCAAGAACGACCAGATAAAAAAGCTGAAAGAGAAGATAGAGGAACTCGAGTTCATAAAAGACTTCCAACAAGACGTAATCGCCGATATGGAACTGATCACAGGCGTCGATATGTCAAAAAAGTCATTGCCCAAAACATTAGCAGACGAGATTCAAAAAAAGAAGCAAGACCGTTTAAAAGAAAATGGCTAGCTCAATGTTTTGGGATAAGCAGACAAGCACTCTATAAAAGGCTCAAATCTCATCAGATAGAACACAAAAACGAACAAACCGTCATAGAGTTGGTAAAACAGTGCCGTAACAAGGTGGGACAACGGACAGGTGGCAAAAAACTCTATGACCATTTAAAGAACGAACTGAATAAAAAGGATATCAAAATTGGCAGGGACAGGTTTCTCAAAATATTAAGAAACAACGGGTTACTTGTAAAAAAGTCAAAACAATACCACATTACAACCAACTCCAAACATCAATTTTACAAGTATAAAAACCTTGTCAAAGACAAAGTGCCGACAAGGCCCGAACAGCTTTGGGCAAGTGATATCACATACATTAAAACTCAAAACGGACACAATTACCTGGCTTTGGTGACCGATGCCTATTCCAAAAAAATAATGGGATATAAACTGGATGACAACATGAGAACGGAACTCTGTCTCGATGCCCTGAAAATGGCACTCAAAAACAGAAAATATCCCGACCAAGAACTCATTCACCATTCTGATAGGGGTATTCAATATTGCAATCCAATGTACACCAAATTTGCTGAAGAAAATGGCTTGACAATCAGTATGACTGAACAATACGACCCCTATGAAAACGCCATCGCAGAAAGAATAAACAAAACCCTCAAATACGAATATGGACTAAAGCTAAACATCAAAAACACAAAACTTGCCCAGAAAATGACCAAAAACGCTATCTTTATTTACAACAACTTGAGAACGCATTGGAGCTTGGATTTAAAAACCCCGGCCCATGTACACCTAAACAAAAACAACGACTACAAATCGTACAGAAAAAACAAAAATCAACTGGAATTATTAACCATTTAAAACCAAAAAAAATGGTCAACCTATTTCAGGACAAGACAAAATCGAAAATATGAGAATAAACCTTTTAGCAATTTTGACATTAATCCTATTTGTTTCTTGTAAAACTGACCCAAATAAACAAGTCGATGAAGGAACGGTCAATGAGAATAAATATCATAGCAATGAAATTGGTTGGACAATAGAAATACCAAAAGGTTGGAATGTTACTCAACGAGGAGAATCACAAAAAAGAGAAGATAAAGGACTAAAATTGTTAAACGAAGCGAACGGAATTGACTACGATACGAGCGGTCTAAAACAACTTATAAGTTTTCAAAAAGACAGACGACATGTGTTTTCAGCAACCTCGGAAAAATTTGAACTTGAATATGAAGGTGAATATGAAGAGCAAAAGAAACTTGTTAAAGAATTACTTTATAATACTTATGCAGAAAACGGAATTAAAGTAGATACCATTTCTTCTAAAGAAATAATTGACAATTTGGAATTTGATTTGTTTAAAATAACAGTTTATGGTCCAAAAGGCGAGATTTTGTTATATCAAGATTTGTATTGCAGATATATGAATGGTCTTGATTTCGGAGTGAACTTGAATTATTTAAATGATAAAGAAAAGACTGAATTAATGAATGCGTGGAAAAATTCAACCTTCGAATAAAAACGTGCTACAACAATGTATAACCGCAATTACGGCGGAAGTTGGTTATGAAGACGATGAATTCCCACAAAAACACTCACCCAGCCTGAAAAAATTCTAACTTTAAAACCGTAAATGACGGTTATACGAGACCGTTGTGCTTCATGCGAAAAAAGCCAACGCGCAAGCAAAGAGTGCTATCGTACACATTGCTTTTTCCCATCGCCACATTTATAGCCGATATTGACAATAAAATCGCAAATTCTAATTACATTTGCTAAAAATAGGTCAAGTTAGCTATGTCGACTTTTGGACAGTTTTTAAGAGCAGAGAGAGAAAAACGGAATTGGACTCAATCTGACTTCGGAGAAAAAATTGGCTTGAATACAAGCGCTATCAGTAGAATTGAAAACGAATCTCAAAGATTTTCAAAGTCTAAACTAAAGGCACTTAGCGACCTATTTCAAATTGAAGAGCAGGTTATTAAAGACTTGTACTTTGCTGACAAATTCGCAAGAGAAGCTTTTCAGTATAGCTGTTCTGAAACAATATTTTCGGTTGCTGAACAGAATGTAAAGTACATTAAGCAAAAAAGGGAAATTCAAGGTCAAATCGAATTCAAATGAAAAGGAAATATTCAGAAATACGCGAGAAGCTAAATTTTGTCATTGATAAAAAGACTACTGATGACATGGCTCATTTGACCCATTATTTCCACAATCATAAAAATGGGGTTTCACAATACTTTAGACCTCAAGCCGAGAAATATCTTTATCAGCTACACGAAGAACTTGGATTGGTTGAAGAACCTAGTTTCCAATCATACCTTCCTTTCGAATGGGATATTCCTTTTCCAACTCCAAAAAGACCAAAATTTAAATTCATTGATCTATTTGCAGGAATCGGTGGAATTCGTTTAGCATACCAAAACAATGGCGGTAAATGCGTTTTTTCTAGCGAGTGGGACTCTTTTGCCAAGAAAACATATGAAGTAAACTTTGGAGAAGTTCCATTTGGAGATATAACCCAAATTTCAGAATCTGAAATCCCTGACCATGATGTTCTGCTAGGTGGTTTTCCATGTCAACCATTCTCAATTGCAGGAGTTTCTAAAAAGAATTCACTTGGCAGACAGCACGGTTTTTTAGACAAAACACAAGGAACATTATTCTTTGATATTGCTAGAATCATAGAGCATAAACGTCCTAAAGTTTTCATGCTAGAAAACGTCAAAAACCTTGTTTCTCACGACAAGAAGAGAACATTTAAAGTCATTACCGAAGCATTGACGGAATTAGGCTATTCAATTCATTACAAAGTCCTAGATGCTAAGTACTACGTTCCACAACACAGGGAGAGAATAATAATTGTTGGATTCGACAAAGAAGTATTTAACGAACAGGAGCAATTCAAATTTCCACAGCCTAAAGATCCTGAGTTACGAATTCAAGACATTTTAGAAACTGAAGTTGAAGACAAATACACTCTTTCAGACAAACTTTGGAATTATCTTCAAGATTATAAGAAAAAGCACCAAGCCAAAGGAAACGGATTTGGCTTTGGATTGACTGATTTAAACGGAGTTTCAAGAACACTCAGTGCTCGATATTATAAAGACGGTGCAGAAATTTTAATACCTCAAAAAGGAAAAAACCCTAGAAGATTAACCCCTAGAGAGTGTGCCAGACTTCAAGGGTTTCCTGACACATTCGAAATCCCAGTATCTGACAACCAAGGATATAAGCAATTCGGAAACTCAGTGGCTGTTCCATTAATGCAAGCAGTCGGAAAGAATATCATTAAAGAATTACAGAGAATAAATGAACCTAAGCAATCTAAAGTCGCTGTTTTCTGATAATGGCTGTACTGAAATTTATGTGAAGTCACTAGCGGCTAATGACAATTCAAAGAATCAGGTTTATTTCGGTGGTAACTTTGAAATCATTAATGTTCTTCCTATTACTAGCATTGAGACAGTTGAAGCAGGGGATTGGAAAAGAGAACGATTCAAGGCTAAATTAGATTTTGCTTGGTTAAATGATGAAGGTGAAAAATCTATTGCACCTCATGCTCAGTTGATTCTTTATCCTAAATATCCAGAAGTACGGTTTTCAGGTTTTCTTCTCGGTTGTCAAAATGCTCCTTCTGATTTAATGGCAAACAGAATCCCAGACAGGCTTCTCTTTATTTCGGTAGATAAAGATGGTAAGACTTTAGGCTATGTTTCTGCTCCAGATTCAGAAATAACAAATGAGTTTAATCAATTGACAAACCTCGGAGAACATGGCGTTTTCCAAGTAATTGAATTACCTCAAGTTGCCAACAACAGAAGTGTTCTATTAAATGAGCTTTGTAGAATTCATGGCCTTGGTTGGATTGACTCCAAAAGACTTGATTCAGACAGCAATATTCTTCCTTGCAATTCTTCAAATTGTGGTGGATACACTCTTGAAGCAGAGCTTGGTGTAACACCAAACGGATATTCAGAACCTGACTTCATGGGTTGGGAGATTAAGCAATTTGGGGTGAACAGATTTGACAAAATAAATGCTTCAGTAATAACCCTTATGACTCCCGAACCTACGGATGGACTTTATAAAACCGAAGGGACAGAGTTTTTTATCAGAAACTATGGCTACCCTGACAAACTAGGCAGACCTGACAGGATGAACTTTGGCGGTATCCATAAAGTGGGAGAAGTCCATAAAACCACAAATCTTGAAATGAAGCTTTTAGGATTTGACATTGAGACAGGAAAAATTAGAAATTCCAACGGACGAATTGCACTCCTAGACACCCAAGGAATCGAAACTGCCTCATGGAGTTTTGCTTCAATGCTTCTCCATTGGAATCGTAAACACGACAAAGCGTGTTACGTGCCTTCTCTTTCAGAAACAGCAGGAAATAGGAAATATAAATACGGAAATAATGTAGTATTAGGAACGGGGACAGACTTCCAACTTTTTCTTGCAGAAATGGCGAAAGGAAATATTTATTACGACCCAGGTATTAAACTTGAAAACATGTCAACTAAGCCTAAAATCAAGAAAAGGAGTCAGTTCAGAATCAAGTCTAAATTCTTGCCTGACCTTTATAAAAAGAATGAAATTGTAGATGTATGCCAGCCCTAAGTTCAAGCACATTGCAATCCTCGTTCCTGCGGTTGCAAAGAGCTTTCACACTAACGGACGGACGAAAAAAATAAAGCACGAAAGCACAACAACGGCTATAATTCATTGCGGCGGAATTTCATTGCTGAAATTCCACGCAAATGGCTAACTTTAGGGTTACGGCGGAAAAGTCCGTTGGATGTTTTCCGCAACAAAATTTATAGCCAGGACCGTTGTGTTTAATTTTAAAGTACCTATGAAAAAACTAATAACAGCAATCCTTATTCTTTCTTTCTTTAGTTGCTTTTCTCAAAAAAGTCTGGTTTTTGACGATTTTCAACTGAATGACAAAATGAGGCTGATTGGAATGTACCCGCACTATGATGAAAAAAAGACATATGAGAGCTATAACTTCTTAATTGAGGATTCCAAGATAATTGATTCCATTTCCAAAGTGATTGTAAAAGGAAAAGAAGTTATGAATCAATCTACCCGACAGGAATTTACAATTTGGCTTTATAATGGAGATGAAAAGGTGAAAAGTTGGTCTTTTGATCCGAAGTATAAATTTATCCGAATAAACGGAAAATCATATGAATTTGATGCAAGTCAAATTCTTCGACTTACTAAAAAATACGGATTTAGATATTCTTTGGAAAAAAGATTTTATTCTACCCAACAAGGGTTCGACAAAGAATATGAGGAAATAAAAAACAACCCGAATCTACTTTTCGTATATAAACCAAACTTCAAATTTGAAGGAACCTTTGAGATTGCTTATCCAAAAACTGGAAAATTTAGACATCCGAAAGCGATTTCAGAGTATTTAGACAAGAAAATTGGAAAATTTAGAACAACAAAACAGTATCGGGCATACTATATTGCAAATGAATTCAACCGAAAAAATCCAAACCAATACACTATGACTGTCGAGTCAGATTTGGGTCTTTTTGAATTGTTCGAAGATAAAAAAGGACAGAAAGGACAATGGAAACCCAAGGAGTATTCTGCTTATATTTTCTTAAAAAACTAAACACAACACTGGCTATAATTCATAGCTTGTTTTGGTGCTCTGCCAAAGTTCAGTAATTTTAATACGGCTGGATTTCTACGGGGGAAATCTAACGATTTCCAACCCGCTACGAAATCATAGCCTAAACGTTGTGCGTAAGTTGAAAAAATGAGTAACTACGAAAGAATAAATAGCGAAAGGAATATATTTCTGACTAAAATATTTGAGCCAGAAGAAAACTCATTGGAATTTGAATTGACAATGGGAATTGTGGGCGAATTAGAAAAAAGCCATAAAATTCTTGGAGTTGATATCGGACCTTCACGACCAGTTTACCACAATGAAAACAGTGAAATATTCAAAATAACATTTGACCAATATATTGCCTACTCAGTAATTAATGAAAGTTACGAAAGTCTTGGTGGAACTGAATACGTTGGAGAAAAAATACGGACTTATAAAAAATCAAATTTTTTGGACTATGTAAAAGCGGACACTTTTGCAACGTCGGACTATCCTGGAGAATTTAAGCATTACGCATTTATATCGCTAAATCACATTGTGAACGTGGTATCAACTGTTGAACCGAAAATTGAAAAAATAAATTGAAAAACCTACGCACAACAATGTATAACCGCAATTACGGCGGATTCGACTACGTCCGAATCCACTCGGAATTGCTAACGTCTGTGCTTAACCGAAAATTAACGCATATTAACCCGTAACTGACGGTTATACGAGACCGTTGTAAAACATTTTGAAGATAACATCCTACATAATAATATTCTTAATCGCTTTATTGTTTGAATCATGCATATTTAGTGGATGTGAGAAACTTGATTTGTCGAAAGCAGAACTCGAATGGTTCAATAGCTATAAAGTTGGTCAAACTTTATATTATAAAAATCAATACGATGATATTGACACTTTAATAGTATACAAAAATGACTTACGTTATTCACCTTGCAATAAATTTGAATTAAGTGAATATCAATATCAAAAAGCTGAAATAAGAATTAACGATAAGAATAATAAAAATTCAGCTCGTAATAATAGAGTTCAAATGACTTATGTACAGAAAGAAGATGAATTAAGCTTTAAACATATTCATGTTTTTGACTACCACTTTAACGGAAGTAACTTGAATAAAGAATTAAAGGATACAATAATTAATTTACAACATTTTCAAAATGAAAAAGTAAAATGTTTAATCTTTGGGACAAAAGACAATCTTACCCATGATACCAGCAATATTGATTTGAAAAAGTTTTATTGGAACAAAGAAAAAGGATTAATAAAATATGTTCTTAGGGATACATTAGAATATGAAATTTTTAAATAAAAAACGTTTTACAACAATGTATAACCGCAATTACGGCGGATTCGACTGCGTCCGAATCCACTCGGAATTGCGAGCGTCAGTGCTTAACCGAAAAATAGTAACTTAAAACCGTAACTGACGGTTATACGAGACCGTTAGCAGTCAGGCTGAAAAAATAAACCTGCAGTAGAAAATGATGAAAATCAAGTACGAGGAAAATAGGAAAATTATTGAATCATTTTATAAAAGACTGGAACGTGAAAATGATTTCGAAAAGGACAATGAATACTTGGAGAGTGCTTTCAAAAAAATAAATGACATTTGGATTGAGAATTTCAACAAAATTGAAAAAGTAAAGTATTTAATGATTGCGGAAGCACCTCTTTGGGGTAAAGGTGAAAAATATATTTACAACCCTGACTCAAATAACACTCAGTTTTTTTATCGAAGTGACTTAGAAGAAACATTAAATACAAGGATTGGAAATAAAAAAGAATTTATTCGGATTTGTAATAAAATTGGACTTCTGATTATAGACATTTCACCATTTCCCTTAAACACCAATGATACAAAAATAAATTACGGAAAGAACAAAAATGGGAGTAAGAAACTCACTAAAAAGGAATACCGGGATTTAGTTAGTGAAACTATACCTTCATTCTTTGAACAAAAAATAAAACTGATTAAAAAGAAGAAGTCTAATGACTTAAAAATATTTTTCCGATACGCGAGAGTAAAAACCACTTTTCAGGACTTAATTGGAACAGTGCTTATTGAAAACGACTTTATAAAAAATAAAAGTGAATTAGGAGACGTATCACAAAACGGAGGAGGAATAGACAGAATAAGAATTAAACAAATAATGAATTAAGAATAAAGCCCGAACTGCTAACAATGGCTATAATTCATTGCGGCGGAATTTCATAACTGAAATTCCACGCAAATGGCTAACTTTAGGGTTACGGCGGAAAAGTCCGTTGGACGTTTTCCGCAACGAAATTTATAGCCAAGACCGTTGTAAGTAATTTAAGAAGCCCAAAAACAATGATTAAAAAAGTACTGACATTTATACTATTTATGGTCTTTTTAAGCTCAAGTTTTGCGCAAATAACTTCGGCCAAAGAGGCGAAAAAATCATTAAATTGGATAATAGAAAACCCACAAATTGAGTCTGATAGTATCTTTACTCATAAATCTGTTGACATTTTTAAATGGTATGCCTCAAACAATCCACAAGTTGAAATGCGAGTAAGTGGAATAAGTGAGTTTATGGATTCAAGTAAATCATATAAGTTTTTTAAAGAAATCATTATGATTTACACATTAAGCGAAATTGAAAATCAAATTAGCAGAAATGTTGACAAAAACGAATCTTCATTTTTAGCTATTTCCAATGTTTTAAAATTTTACGACAGAATAATTAAAATTGACGAGAATTATAAAAATTCTTTATTACAGAAATACTCTGCGCTTTCGGATAAGGAATTAAAAAAACAAATGAAAAAACTACAATAAAATGGCTGATGGAAGTTTATCGCAATTTAAAGCGACTTTAGCAAGAAAAATAGAACGAAACCAAAAAAGGCAAGCAAGGTCTGAAAGAAATTCATCATGCTATAAAAGTTCTGATTCAAAACCTGAATATAATTTCCCATCGCTACAGGAATCTGAACTGGAGAAAGTAAAAAGTGACATTCGGAAAAAATTAAAATCTGAAAGAAAAAAGGAATTTATTACTATTACAATAGTAATTGCGATACTCATTTCATTGATTTTATTTTTAAACTTAAAAGCGAAATAAAAAAACTACTTACAACAATGGCTATAATTCATTGCGGCGGAATTTCATGACTGAAATTCCACGCAAATAGCTAACTTTAAGGCTACGGCGGAAAAGTCCGTTGGACGTTTTCCGCAACGAAATCATAGCCCGGGCCGTTACGTATAATGGCTCGAAAAAAAAATTCCGGAACGGAATTTAAACCGAATCGGAACCTAAATTGTGGACGGACAAAATCCTTACGGAATCGAAAATTGACAAGCAATGACGGATTGAAAAACGGTGGATTTGAAAAACTGGCGTGAGCTTGTTTGACTGAACGCTTCGTGCCACTCAAAAGCGTTTTTTCGAAAAAACACTTTTTCGGGATTTGTTCGGTAAAAGCAAAACCAAGGTTTAGCTTTTGGGTTTTTTGGCGGAAAAAAGGGAAACGGAAACAGAACGCGCTTACTCAAATGTGTCGCCACAATACGTAACAATGGCTATAATTCATTGCGGTGGAATTTCATGGCTGAAATTCCACGCAAATGGCTAACTTTATGATTACGGCGGAAAAGTCCGTTGGACGTTTTCCGCAACGAAATTTATAGCCAGGACCGTTGTGCGGCATTTAAATGAAACGACTAATTCACATATCGATAATATTGATTCTTACAATTGGAATGATTTCCTGCGACCGAATCAGAAATAAGTCTGAGCACGTAGCTGAAAAGGTAAAAGAAAAAACCAAAAAGGAACTTAGGGAGCAAACTCAAAAAGTAATTGAAAAAGTCAACCCAACATTTGACTACAATAAGCCAGACACAGAGAACAACAAAAAAAGATTCAAAGATTTTTTAAAAGTTGAAATTACACCAGACGTTACGAATATCTACTGTTTTGATGACGCAATTGGAATTGACGCAGATTATATGTTTGCGTTTAACTGCGACAATTCGACTTCGAGAAAAATAATAGAAGTACATAATCTTACAATTGATACACTTAACTCAGATAATGGTTTTGGTATGCAACATGACTTTAAATGGTGGGACAAGAAAGAAATTGAAAAATTACAAAAGTACAGTTGGACAGACGGAAATCAATACTTCAAATATTATTGGTACGACAAGGAAAATGGAAAAGCTTATTTCTTTGACTTTGATATGTAAAAATCAAAAAACGACCGCACAACAATGGCTATAATTCATTGCTTCTCTCCTACCGAAAAAGAAAATTCCTTACCTTCAATGAACTAAAAACAAGACCAAAGGATGATTTCATTGCTGCTCCTTTCCAGCGCGACTTGCCACGGGCGCGTCGCAGCCAGAGCCGCAACGAAATCATAGCCCGGGCCGTTGTGTAACATTTGAAAAATGAAAAAAATCCTGATTTATACATTGTTGTTTTTGACTTTTAGTTGTGCTGACTCAAAGAAAAAAGAGGAGTCTAAAAAACTGGAGACAGAACAAAAGGAAATCATTGTTTCTAAACCTGAAAAAACTAAAGAAACAATTTTTGGCATTGTTTTTAGAAAAATTGAAGATGTTGAGTATTTCAAAGAATTTGAGCAAAATTCTGGGACAGTCATAAATTATGAAAACAGTAAATGGGAATATGCTTTTGTTGAAATGCAAAAGCAAAACAATCGAATTATAATATTGGAAAAAATTATCGAGACTGGAGAACCTAAAAAGAAATATCAGATTTTAGACACAGTACATGTGAATAACATTACAGAAAAAGAATTTATATCAATCGGAATTTGCCAAAATAACGAAAAGGTTGACTCTCGAATTTTTGCAATAATTGAGAGAACTGAAAACGACTTTGACTTGGAATATTATTCTAAAATTAAAAGAGCTTGGAAAGCTAATCTAGATGATAAAAAGATTGAAAAGATGCCCGAAATAAGTAGTATTACTTGTATGAACGAAGGATATGGAATATAAAAAACGTTACACAACAATGTATAACCGCAATTACGGCGCTAGTTGGTTAAGAAGACGATGAATTCCCACAAAAACACTCCCCCAGCCTGAAAAAATTCTAACTTTAAAACCGTAACTGACGGTTATACGAGACCGTTACACACAATGGCTCGAAAAAAAATCCAAAACGGGATTTAAACTGATTCGATATCTGAATTTCGGACGGACAAAATCCTTATGGAATCGTATCGAAAATTGACAAACAACGACGGATTGAAAAACGGCGGAATTGAAAATCAAAACGGATGTGAAAAACTAACGTGAGTTTGTTGGACAGAACGGTTCGTGCCACTCAAAAGCGTTTTTTTCAAAAACACTTTTTCGGGATTTAAAAGGTAAAAGCAAAACCAAGGTTTAGCTTTTGGGTTTTTGGCGGAAAAAAGGGAAACGGAAACAGAACGTGCTTACTCAAACGTGTCGCCAAAGTGTGTAACATAGGCTATAATTCATTGCGGTGGAATTTCATGGCTGAAATTCCACGCAAATGGCTAACTTTAGGGTTACGGCGGAAAAGTCCGTTGGACGTTTTCCGCAACGAAATTTATAGCCAAGACCGTTGGCAAAAATTAAAAACCCTCAAAATATAAAATGAAAAGTAAACAATCTATTTTAGTTTCCATAATTCTTGTTTTTCACGTTGGATTCTGTTTCAGTCAAACATTTGATTGGGGAATAAATATGGGAGGCCATACTGGTGATAGGATATATGAAATCAAAAAAGCTTCTGAAGGTATCTTAACTTTATCTTCAGAAGGAATATTGAAGCACAACGAGGAAGGAGAGGAAATTTGGAGATTCGATTATTTTAAAGATGTCTCATTTAATGTTTCTGTGGGAATCCAGTCAATCGCTATAGATGAAAAAGATAATATTTATGCCATATTGAATTCAAATAAGGATATTTCCTTAAATAACATAGATTTTTTTGAAGGTCAGTCCTTAATAAAAATAAATAAAGAGGGAGATGTTTTATGGTGTCGTAAGCTTGGTGGAGGTAAAGCAAAACTATTTTATGTAAACAAAAACATATATGTGGTCGGAACATTTTATGAGCACATAAATATAAATGGAGAAGTGCCGTTTGAAAGCAATCAGTTTTGGGATTGTATTTCATGGATATATAGGTATGCCAGCGATATATATTTAGCAAAATTTAATGATATAGGAGTTCTTTTGGAAACAAAAAAGGTTGGTGATGACTTTGAAGAATATTTGGTAGATGTTGCTATTGACGATTCTGAGAACATATATTTAACAGCTATTCATGGGAGAAGAACCTGCTCCACATCATATTCGTTTATAACAAAATTTGATTCAGAGTTCAATATGCTTTGGACAAATACCATTAGCATTGAGAATGAGGATTCGGGAATTTTATATCCTGCAAACCTCTACTATTCTGAAAATGGCAAACTATATCTTTGGGCTCAAAACTTAAGTATTGTAAACGGTAGCGAAATTTCGGTTCCATTTGAATCAGGAGATTGGGTGAATTCCAATCTTATGGAATTTAATTCGACAAATGGAAAATATCTCCGGTCAAGGCAGTTTGGTTTCGGAACAAGGAATGGCGTTATTACAGTAGGCGGGGCTTGGGGATTATATACCCCTTCTCACGGGTTTATGACAGATTTTTACGGTAAAATTTTAGTGTTTACTAGTTCCAATCGGAACTATAATTTTGGAAATTTTGATTTTGCCACACAAGAAGACCATGAAAACTTACTGTTGTTTACCATAGACAAGGATGATTTTAGTTCTAACTATATTACGCATTTCGAAAAAGGTAACGAAGAAATACGTTTTTTAAGTGATATGTCATCTGACATTTTATTAAAAGAGAATAAACTATATGTAACCGCTTCTTTTGAGTCAAACCCCATCAAAATTTTAGGAAATGAAGTTGGAAATAATAGTGGAAACAATGATACAGATATTTTAATCGCTAAAATGGACGTTTCAACCCTAATAAATGAGGAAGACTTCTTAGATGATGATAATGATGGAGTGTTAAATTATCTCGATTGGTGTCCCAACACCGTCAACGGAATTGAAGCTAATTCAAATGGATGTTCCAATATTCAACTGGATGATGATTTAGATGGAGTTCTAAATGACTTTGATGAATGCCCTAACACCCCTCCCGATTCTGTCGTTAATCAATTTGGTTGTGTCCCTTTCAGTTTACCTCAGGAAACGTTTACAATAGAAGTTATTGATGAAATCTGCCCAAACAGCGATAATGGAATGATTCAAATTAACAGCAATAAAGTCGAATACGATTATTTCATTTCCCTAAATGGAAACCAATATGAGGATATCTTTTCTTCTGAATATGTTGTAAACAATTTAAAACCAGGAAAATATGATCTTTGTGTTTTCGTAGAAGAACATCCAGAATTCCAGAGATGTTTTGAATTAGTAGTAAATGAGGCAACTGCTATTAATGTTACTTCGAAAATTGACTATACTAGTGGACAAATTTATTTTGGCTTAAGAGGTTCTGATGAATATATCATTATGCATAATGAACGAACATTTACGACCACCAATAGCAATTTCAGTTTGAAACTAAATAATGGATATAACAAAATTGAGGTAAAGACCACTAAGGATTGCCAAGGGGTTTACAAAAACAATATTGAAATCACGGGTTCAGTATATCCAAATCCATTTCACGAAAACTTAAACATCTTATTAGGTAAAATAAAGCAAGATTTTACTGTCTATGTTTATGGCGCAACTGGCTCGCTACTTTTCAGTAGAGAAGTATCTAACAGCGATAAAAATAGTGTCAATTTGGATTTGAATCATTTAGCTGAAGGCATTTACTATTTGACCGTTGATTTTGGGGACAAAACTAAATCTTATAAGATTATAAAAAAATGAGATATTACTATATAACTTTCTTACTTATAATATTTTCCTGTAGTAGCGAAAATGATAATCCAAATTCTAATAATGAAGAACCAGTAAATAAAATAAACAATCCAACCTCTTCCAATTTAATATTTCCAAATAATAATTCTGAATGTACTGAAGGGGAGTTAACTTCAGATACCTTAATGAAAATTGAGTTTTCATGGTCTGTCAGCAATAATACCAATTCATATGATTTAGTAATTAAAAATTTAAAAAATAACACTACAAGCACTTATAGCACAAACAATACTTCTTATCTAGTAGAGTTATCGAGAGGAGCACCCTATTCATGGCATGTGATATCAAAATCTAACAAAACGGATTCAATTGCTGAAAGTGAAGAATGGAAATTTTATAGTTTTGGAAATGAAGTTTCCAACTATGCCCCATTTCCTCCAGAGTTAATATATCCCAAAACGAGTTCAGAATTTAATTCATTAGAAGTTAATAAAATTGATTTTATTTGGGAAGCGACAGATATTGACGATGAATCATTAAAATTCAGTTTTCGATTAGACACCCTAAATCCTCCTATAAAAGTTGTTGCCGAAAATGTCCTACAAAATAATTTCAATGTTCCAATAGAAATAAGCGGTAGCTATTATTGGCAGGTATCGGCAAAAGATGAAAACAATAATATATCTTATTCAAGAATTTCTGAATTTGAGTATACCAATAACACTGAGAAAAATTCAGAAAAAGATATATTATCTTTTAAAGTCAACTTTGAAAATACGGATTATAAAGGTAAAATAAATGAAGATTTAAAGACCATAGAAATTGAATTAGGAAATTTTGATTATAAAAGATTAATCCCAGAAATAGATTTTTCTGAAAAAGCCAGTATTTCTCCAAAAAATTTAACTCCTCAAAACTTTTTGGATGACCTTTACTATACAGTTACTGCTGAAGATGGTTCTACTAAGAAGTATGATATTTTTGTAAAAAGCGGCCAACATGAAGTTCTCTCTTTTGAAGTACTCAAAGATGGAGAGCGATACATAGCAGATGTAGATCAAGCAAAAAGCCAAATAACTATCAAGCTGGGTGATTTTGACTATTCTCAGGTTAAACCTATAATAAAAGTAAGTAAAGCAGCTTCCATAGCACCTACAAGTGACTCACAACAAAACTTTAACGAAGAACTGTATTATACAGTAACTTCTGAAATAGGCACTAGTAAAACTTATCAAATCATAAATCCAATAGGCCTATCTTATGTAAACACTTTTTTTGGACGAGCCTTTTCTGATTTTAGCCAAGAAACCTTAAATAAAGATTTAATAGTTTACGCTGGAAGTGATTTGAACTTTTCTGCTTTCAATGTACAGTCAGTCGAAAACACAAGTATTTCATTAGTAAATGAAAATGGTATATTCCCACTTGAAATCACCGAATCCTTTTTCAACAATAATGTTTACAATGGTTCTTCCAATGCAAGTACATACATCAAAACTGTTATCCCTTATTTTGTTCCAAATGGGACATATAAGTTTAGAATATCTGACAACTTTAAGGAATATAATTATCAACATAATATTCAAGTCATAAATGATGACTCCACAATGAAAATCACAAATATCAATCAAACTGACTTTTCGTTAGGAGACACTATCATACTTACCGGAGAAAATTTGACTTCAGACTTCGTAGTTAAATCAGATGGAAGTCAGTATCTTTTTAATGATAGTCTATCGGAGATTTCACTTAATAGTAATCGTACAGAATTAAGAATAGAACTTACCTATAATATTTATAATCGACTAAAAACTTGGACTTTATCTAATCAAAAACCGCTTGCCATGAATAAAAGAATAGATGGATACGATGACCTTCTAAATTCGAATACAGTATATTTTAATATAAACTAAAACTTTTGCCAACACGGTGTATAAGTAATAGCGGTTTAAGTTATAAAACTAAAGAATAAACATAAAACAAAGATCAGTGCAAATCCGTCCAAGGCGGATGGTGAGTAGAAATCCGCTACTACTTATACACTAGACCGTTGTAACACATTATGAAAAAACTACCGATATTATTAATAATTGTTTTGACTTCAAATTTAGTTGAGGCACAGTTCATAAAGGAAAAATCGATAAATGCTCAAATTGGATATGGAATTAGTGTTCCTTACAACAGTATAGACGATATAGCTGATGACGGATTTTTTGCACAGGGAGAATTAGTCCTTAAAGTAAAATCTTGGATTGAATTTAGACCTTACGCAGGTTTTATATTGACAAACTCAAATGGAGAAGACCTTAACGGTAATCCAACAAATGAAATAGCGGAATCAAAAGCCTTCTTACTTGGAGGAAAAGCAAGAGTTAGAGCGCCAATTCCTTGGGTCGCACCTTATTTAGAAATTGGAATTGGAACTTCAATTGGGAAATTTGAAACATTTACAGCTTTTGATAACATAAACAAAAGTGGAATTATTTACCATATTCCATTCTCAATAGGACTTGAATTAGGAAAAAATAATAATGTTGATTTGGGATTAGCTTATTATTTTCAGCCATCAGTTGAACAGTTCGCTGGAGCATTTGCTGTTGGAATTACATTTCCACTAAATAATAAAAAATAACGTGTTACAACAATGTATAACCGCAATTACGGCGGAAGTTGGTTAAGAAGACGATGAATTCCTACAAAAACACTCCCCCAGCCTGAAAAAATTCTAACTTTAAAACCGTAACTGGCGGTTATACGAGACCGTTGTGTGTAATTAAAAAACAATCGAACTATAAATAAATTTTTGATAATGAAATACATTATTACTTTACTTTTAACTTTTTATGGAATTACCGTCTTCGGGCAAGAAAAAGAAATTAAAAAGCCTGAATATGTTATTATTGTCGATAACAATAGAATTATCACAAAAGATAGCCTTATGGAATTAGGAAGACTGGGTTATGTAAAATTGATGAACAAAGGAGTTTCTGACGAAAAACGTAATTCACTCTATGAAAAGTTTGGTGATATCATTGGTGATAGAGAGTTTATCGTACAAATTGAATTAAGAACAGAAGAAGAACGTGCTGAACAAAAACGAATTGCTCCCAAAAACAGTCAAGAAAACAAGGAATCCGAAAAAGAATTCATATTAACATTGAATGACAAAGCCAGCAATTTCAAAGTAAAGATGCTTGACAACCAAGAAATCACACTTGAAGATCTACAAGGGAAAGTTGTATTAGTAAATTTTTGGGCAACTTGGTGTGCTCCTTGCTTGAAGGAGTTTTCAGAAATTCCAGAAAAAATATTGAAACCTTTTGGCAATAAGGATTTTGTTTTTTTGCCGATAGCAATAGGACAAAAAAAGGAAACAGTTTCTCAAAAAATGTCCGAATTAAAAAAATACGGAGTTAATTTTAATGTTGGCTATGACACCGATGCAGAAATATGGCATCAATATGCTGAAGGCTCAATCCCAAAAAATTTTTTAATAGACAAAAATGGAATTATTAGATACACTTCCAAAGGTTACTCCGAAGAAGCTTTTGACAAATTAATAGCGCAAATTAAAAAACTAATCTCTGATTAAAACTACACACAACAATGGCTATAATTCATTGCTACTTGGTGGTTAAGACAAAGATTTTTTCCTACATTTAACTTAGAACAAAACCAAAAGGCTGATTTCATTGCTGCTCCTTTTCGGCGCGACTTGCCACGGGCGCGTCGCAGCCAGAGCCGCAACGAAATCATAGCCCGGGCCGTTGGCGGTAATTAGAATGAACAAGACCGATAAATCAAAACATAACATTTCAGTTGCTTCAATTAAAAGAAGTACTATGAAACCATATGATTTTAAATGGACGAAATTTTATGAATCGAATTCGGACTTTCCATATTCAGGACTGAATCTTGGTTTAGCGGAAAACGAACTGATTATATGTTCGACTGTAATCGATTCGGAAAACTATAGTATTCTGACAAGTCAAAAACTAATTACAAGTGAAAACGGAACTGAAAGAATTGGGAATTTAGTTAATGCAAAAGATAAAGGATATGGAGATTTTAAAGGATATAAAGACGACTTACTGACATTTGGACTTGTGGAACTTGAAAATGGAACTGAACTAAAATATTTTATAGAAACAGGAAAAGCGTCAATGATTATGATTCACGGAATTAGAACACTAATCAGAACACAACAAATGACACACAAAAATATTGAGAACGTAACACGAATTTGGAATCAGAAAAATGAAAAAAACGGTAAATAACTACCGCCAACAATGTATAACCGCAATTACGGCGGAAGTTGGTTATGAAGACGATGAATTCCCACAAAAACACTCCCCCAGCCTGAAAAAATTCTAACTTTAAAACCGTAACTGACGGTTATACGAGACCGTTGCCCACAATATGAGAAAATCGCTATCTGAAATAAAAATTGGAATTTGTATTATCACAATTCTGACAACAATTTTAAGTTGCAATTTGATTCCTTGTGGTTGGGATTCTGATTTAGATTTAGTGAAAAAAAAACCTAAAAATGAATTTCTGATTGGAAAATATAAACTTGACGAGAGAACTGTTAAACATATTCCAGGTTACGAAAATTCCCAAAGTGCGGAATTAAATATAAAATCGGACGGAACTTTTGAAATGCGGAATACACCAAAACGGACTTTTGACTTTATGAGTAATTACAACTCAAATGATGACATTGTAGACGCAATTGGAAAATGGAAAACGAGTTACAGCAAAGGAACAGCTGAACTGAATGTAAATGTTCAATTTGACAGTACAAAAACGGATTTGACTGACTTTTGGACTTCTTGGAGAATTTATGAGAAAGACGGAAAAGCAGTTGTTTTTATAATTGTTGGAGACCCAGACAGTTGTTCAGCAGCTAGATTTGAAAAAACTAATGAATAAAATACTGTGGGCAACAATGTATAACCGCAATTACGACGGATTCGACTACGTCCGAATCCACTCGAAATTGCTAAAGTCAGAGCCAAACCGAAAATTAACGCATATAAACCCGTAACTGACGGTTATACGAGACCGTTACCTGTAATTATGACCAAAAATTTACTTAATCTTTTACTTCTGGCTATTTTATTAGTCTCAACATCTTGCAAAAAAGAGCTGAAGTCAATGATGGAATTGGAAGTGGATTATAAAGTTGTCGAATTAGAATACGGATTTGACAACTACATGAAAAACTTATTCAATAAATCCGAGCAAATTGTTATTAAAGAAAGAAATCTGGTAGTAATAAACGTTGAAAAAAATGGCACTACAGAAATTGAGGGTAAGATTATCAATGACAGTCTGATAATTAATGAATTGAAAAAATTCATTATACCCAGTCCACAAAATGAAACAATGCCCATTACAATTGAAAAAGAGTTTAAACATTCGGGAAAAGTGGACGTAAATAAAAATATCATTGTTTTAGGAATTTTTGATAAAGAACTGGACTATGAAAAATATAGGGAGATAAGAAATAAAATTTACATTGCATTTAATCAAGTAAGAAACGAATTTGCTTTAGCAAAATTTAACCAAACAACTCAGGAAATTATTGACTCAGACAGCGAATCCGATAATGAAAAGTGGATGGAAATAAATAAAATTTTTCCAATTAGATATACCGAAACCGTAAAAGAAAAATAACTACAGGTAACAATGGCTATAACTCATTGCGGTGGAATTTCATGGCTGAAATTCCACGCAAATGGCTAACTTTAGGGTTACGGCGGAAAAGTCCGTTGGACATTTTCCGCAACGAAATTTATAGCCTGGACCGTTACACGTAATAGCTCGAAAAAAAATCCGGAACGGAATCGAAACCTGATTGCAGGCGGACAAAATCCTAGCTGAGTCGAATCGAAAATTGATAAACAAAAACGGATTGAAAACAGCGGAATTGAAAATCAAAACGGATTTGAAAAAATGACGTGAGTTTGTTTGGCAGAACGTTTCGTGCCACTCAAAAGCGTTTTTTTCAAAAACACTTTTTCGGGATTTGAGCGGTAAAAGCAAAACCAAGGTTTAGCTTTTGGGTTTTTGGCGGAAAAAAGGGAAACGGAAACAGAACGTGCTTACTCAAATGTGTCGCTACAACGTGTAACAAAGGCTATAATTCATTGCGGCGGAATTTCATAGCTGAAATTCCACGCAAATTGCTAACTTTAGGGTTACGGCGGAAAAGTCCGTTGGACGTTTTCCGCAACGAAATTTATAGCCAGGACCGTTGTGTGTAATGCACGCCAAATTTTAAAATGAAAAGGAAACTTAGAAATTCTATCTTTTTAATTTTAGGAGTCGTATTCATTTATTCACTCTTTTCTTTAAAAATCTCAAGTTCCATATCTGACAAATACGGAATTGAATTTAATGAAGAAAGAAAAAAACTAGGAATAGAAACACTTACTGAAAATTGGACTTTAGACAGTATTGCTTTACAACCACCAATAGCAGGAGTAATGTGTTTTCCCAGTACTTGGAGAACGACCTCTGAATACAGGTTTTTGGAAGAAAAGGGATATTGCCAATACTGGACTAACAGAGGTGCGGATACGCTGAAACCCTATCATAAAAGTAAAAGAATCTACTTCACCAAAAGTTACTGGATTTGGAAAAACGAAATCACTTTAGAATACGATACCTACATCAATCCGAATTCAGTATTAGCGGAATATGAGGAGTTGGAAGTTTCAACTCACTGGTGGAGCAAAGAAATATATGGACACCTTGCACATATGAAAAACGGAGAGGATTTGTTGATTGACTTTGAGCCAAATAGGTCTGCTTACGGATTTGAAAAATCAAAAGTCGAAAGGATATTGACCGAATGGAATCTGGAATAAAAGCACTACACACAACAATGTATAACCGCAATTACGGCGGATTCGACTACGTCCGAATCCACTCGTAATTGGGAGCTCTGTGCCAAACCGAAAAAACACTAACTTAAAACCCGTAACTGACGGTTATACGAGACCGTTGTAGCCAATTTGAAAAAAGAGACGAGTGAATAGAAAATCTTTAATATGGATTGTAAGCATTTGGGTAGTTCTTACACTTTTGAACTACTACTTCGTCCCATATTTCATTGTCGCACTCGAATGGCTAATCCTTTCATTGGTTCTTTTAATATGGTCTATTGGACAAATCGTCAAGCTGATTAAGGAGAGAAAGAATTTAAGTCGACAGAGAATTGCTTCAGTTTTAGTCATTTCGAGTTTGTTCCTTTTAACCTTCTTTCGACAGCCTGTTAATCAGATTATTGAAAGAGCAGATTGGTACATATTCTTCAACAAACGGACAGAAGTAGTAGAGCAAGTAAAGAACGGAGAATTAAAACCAAATGTGAGTTGGAATGGATGGGTTTGTGAATTGCCGTATGAATTTCCAGTTATTTCCAATGGTGGGAATGACATAGGAATTTTTAGAAATCAAGAAAATAATCGAACGACAGTAACTTTTTGGGTATTCCGAAATTTTTTCGACTCCCCTTCGACTCATTTTGTTTTCACAGATGACCCCGAAGAAATCAAACGGATAGAAGAAAAAATAGAAGCTAGACCCAACGATAACTGGAGAATTAAAGAAAACTGGTACAGAACTTATGGTGAGTAAAGAAAGAAAAACTGGCTACAACAACACCTATTCGCAATGCCCTTCGGGACACTGCGCATAGCCAAAACGTTGTAAAACATTTAAACGAGCCGAATGAATATAATTAAACCCTTTCTGATTTTCCTTTTTCTAACTAATCTAATTTACAGTCAAGATGTAAAAATGACTACAGAATATTCGTCTGAAAATCAGGATGTGTCTGACTTATTACAATTCGAAAATATTGACTTCTACAAGGTGAAGTTTATTGGAAAGAATATTTCTGATAAAAATTATGTGCTGATTGCTAAAGAAATGTGGGACGGGAAATTAAAAAGTACTGATACAATAATTGATACCTCAAAATACCCAAAAATGTCTGAATCAAAATCAGACACTCTGAATTTAAAAGTGCTTGCTAAACGGACAGACGAACCGAAATTAAGGTTATGGTTTCGATTTCCAAAATTCGGAATTGATAAAAAATATGATGCAATAATGTCTGACGACTATAGTTTGCGAGATACTGGAATAAGTGAAAACATCCAATATGGCAAAAATTTCTTCGCCTTTACTTATATTTTACCCTATGAAAAAGACGGATTTAAAATGTGGTGTGCTGTCGACAATAGCGGAAAGGATGTAGAAAATTGGGGAAAGGAATTTGGAATAAAACACTACGTAATATTTGAAATGAAATTTGAATAAAAAACGTTTTACAACAATGTATAACCGCAATTACGGCGGATTCGACTACGTCCGAATCCACTCGGTATTGCTAACGTCAGTGCTAAACCGAATATTAACGCAAATAAACCCGTAACTGACGGTTATACGAGACCGTTGTGCGTCATTTACGCAGACGAAAATTGAAAATCAAAAAAGAATGAATAAATTAAAGCTACCATATTTTAAAGAAGAAATAGATATTCAAAATATTCAAGATGAATATGAAACTGAATTTGAATTTAATGATAAAGAAGTAGATGTATTTCTAAATGAAATGCAAATTGCGGATGAAGAACAGTTTGGTATTATTAAAAATGTATTGGAAAATATATCTGATTTTGATAAACAAAATAGAAGTCTAATATCAGGAAACCTTGAAAACAAAGACGGACTTACATTCGAATACTTATCATATCATTTAGAGGAATTGAAAGAAGAATTTGCGGACATTGTTGATTTTGATGATACTGAAATAAGAAATATGGAAAAATTATTGAGCTTATTGAAAATCACAACAATTAGTTTCTACTCTGATTTAACTGTTTTTGATTATTGTTTAGATGATGAAATATCTGACCAATTATTAGCTGTAAAAATGAATAGACAAAAAGAATTATCTCTTGATTGGGAGAGTTGAAAAATAAAAAAACGAACGCACAACAATGGCTATAAGTAATGCGGGCTGAATTGTTTTGCCAAAGTTTTAGACTTTTTAAGTCGCTCGCAATTTGTAAATTTATTAGAGAATTTAAAAAATATAAAATAGCTCGCTTGAGTTAGTGTCAAACCGAAAATTTTGACTTGTAAACCCCACACTACTTATAGCCAAGACCGTTGTAAACCATTTAAACCAAACTATGAACCGAATTGCGATATCTTTTCTCTTTCTTTTTCCAATATGGGCTTTACTATCCTGCAGCTCCGACGAAAATCAAAATTCGGCTGATAATACAGAACTATTAATAATGGCAAACCCCTGGAGTTTTCTGCGATTTGAAGTAGAAAACATTATTGATAATGACGGATTTGATTTAGTGGAATCGGATATATCTTCGGTTGAGAACCAAAGATTTGACGGACAAATTATCCAATTTAGTTCTGATGGAACTGGAACTGCTACTGCTAATCAACTATTGGAATTTAACTGGGAGATTATGAGTGCTAACCGTTTGACAATATCAAATGGTTACATCTATAATTTGACATTTGACTTGTCAATATCCGATACTCAAATGATATTAACATCAGAATCATTTACTTTTCAATATCAGGATTCAAGTACCGGAAGGTTTGGGGAGTTAATCTTTGCGGGTAGAATATTTTTTGAATAAAAAACGGTTTACAACACGGTGTATAATTAATTGCGGGCGGATTTCCCAAAATGGAAATCCTTGCAATTAACTATCTTCGGTACAGGCGGACATTTTCCGTTGGAAAAGTCCACAACTAATCATACACATGAACGTTCTACGCAATTTTAAAAAAATATCTCGATTGGAATTTAAACTTTGGAATACGATTATAAGTGATGATTCAGTAGCATTAAAAGCTCTAAACATAAATGAAGTTGATGTACTAACTATCCATTTGGAAAATGGACAAAAGGAAATCTACCAAGTTAAGGCCCAAGTGGAAATATTTGAAGTAGGTTCGGAGGAACATTACTTTGACAAATGGAAAGTATTAAATACTCAAATTAGGGACGAAAAACGGACAAGTTTGATTGTGAAAAATTCGGATTGGCTTCGTAGTTTTTCATTCATTAGAAATATTAAAACGGAATTAAATCACTACGTAATTTTGGGAATGGACAAAGTGATTAACATCATTTCGGCATTTGAGCCTGAAATAATAAAAACTGCGTAGAACAAAGGCTATAATTCATTGCGGTGGAATTTCATGGCTGAAATTCCACGCAAATGGCTAACTTTAGGGTTACGGCGGAAAAGTCCGTTGGACATTTTCCGCAACGAAATTTATAGCCAAGACCGTTAGGCAACATTAGAAGATTATGGGAATTTTCGACTTCTTGAATTCAAAACCATCAGTAGCCAAACTGACTGACAAACTTGTAAATCATGTTTTCACTTCAATACAAAATGAAAAAGGTGTTCGAGTTGAAGATGCTATATGTGTTATGGCCACAATCTTAGGGGAAAGGTGCATAAAAGTTGCCAATGAATTTCCATTAAATGGACATGACTTTAAACCTGGTTCAGCAGTTTTTTCAGAAAAAATAAATGAAATTCTCGCGGGAACTGTTTCAACTGAGGAATGGGACGAACTATCAGTTGATAGCGTATTCAGGAAAATGAAATTGAAATTGAACTCAAACTTTGAAAGCAATCATTTTCCATCTATTCGAGAAATTTTTGAAAGTCACGCCCAAAGCGTGGGTGGAACAGAATGGGGAAATCTAAAATTATCAGTTCCAGAAAACAACCTACCATTTATTTTGCCTTTGCATGCGGGTTATGAAACGAGAAAATTTGTTGAAGAAAAAATTAATTTGGTTGACGACCAATATACTCTTAGAGTTGTTATTAATGCCATGTGTGATGTTTTAATTCAAACAAAAAAAGCGATTGACCCCAAAGTTGCTTTATCCTTGACATTTGAAATAATAAATGGAATGTCCAAAACTGCCTCAATGACGGATGACAGAATTGATGAATTAAAAACTGGATTGGAGAAAAAATAACGTTGCCTAACATAGGCTATAATTCATTGCGGTGGAATTTCATGGCTGAAATTCCACGCAAATAGCTAACTTTAGGGTTACGGCGGAAAAGTCCGTTGGACGTTTTCCGCAACGAAATTTATAGCCTGGACCGTTGTGTGTAATCTGAAAAATGACCAATCCATATAAAAAGCACCTTGATATTTTTTTTGAAAAACTACTTTATTACCGACATATAAGTGGACGCATTGATAAAGTATTAAAAAAAGAAATTGAAGTATATAGTTCAGAAGATGCAATAATGCACTTTGCCTCTGCCCTTATCATCAGCGATTGGACTGGACCAACTGACAACGGTTGGGAATTGAATTTTCATACTGGTATCTTTACTGAAACTACTAAAGAAAATTACGAGATTGAAATTAAAAGTATATCATCAAGACAGAGATGTCTTCTTTACGCTCAATCTTTTGAATCATTTGAAAGATTTCTAAAAGATTGTCTCTTTGATAAACTCGAACGGGATGATGAAATCAAAGAATATGTAATTTCACTTCTTCCAAAGAATCAAAATTCAGTAATATCAAGAAAAAATATGCCTGGTGGTGACAAATTGTTCGATATATTAAAAAAAGTAGGTGGAAAAACGTTTAAAAACTTCTCTTCCAACAACAATATTGATTTGAAATTTAAGGAATTATGGACAATCTTATCAGAAGTAAGACACGCGATAACTCATGAAGAATCTACGGTTGAATTAACAACAATAAATAAATCAGAGCATCATTTAGAAATATTCAATTTCTTATTTGACTCAAAAAAAATATCTGTTGATAAAATATTAATTGAATTAGACTTTAAAAAGTTTAATAAACTAATCAAGAGGTTTTCGGAATTTGCTTTTCAAGTGTTTAAACTAATAAGTATTGAAGAAAAATTCGAATGGAAAAAAAAGACTACACACAACAATGTATAACCGCAATTACGGCGGAAGTTGGTTAAGAAGACGATGAATTCCCTCAAAAACACTCCCCCAGCCTGAAAAAATTCTAACTTTAAAACCGTAACTGACGGTTATACGAGACCGTTGTAAATAATTTTAAACACCCCTTTAGAATGAATAAAATAAAATTCACAGTTCTATTTTATATAATCACACTCGTTCTTTCATGTATATGTCCAAATAATGGAACTACAACAAAAATTACTATTGAAAACGCGGCAACACTTCTATATTCATTTGATGAAAATGGAATTTTTCCTTTTCTAGAGGAATTCAATCGTGAGGAATTGGGCATACTCGTTGCAGCGGACTCAACTACAAGGGAAATAGTTGCTCTAACTAATTTTGGAATAATACAAAGTGGCTATGCTTGCGATGATCCTGATGAAAGATTTTATGACAACGCCATAGATTCCATTACAGTTTTTACACTTTTTGACTATAATAACAACTATAAGTCTGGAGATTCTTTTGTTTCTAACTTGAATTATGTTTCTGGATTTGATGGAGAAACCTTTGAAATCAATAATCTTATAGACGACCAAGGAATTGACTTTTTATTTAAATTCAAAGAACCTCCAACTAAAGATACATTGCAATTTAAGGTAACAGGAAGGATAATCGACAAAGGTGATTTTGAACTCTATACAAAAAAGATTATCCTAAAGGAATGAGTAGCTCTGGAATAGAAAAACGAAAAAAAACTATTTACAACAAGGGCTATAATTCATTGCGGTGGAATTTCATGGCTGAAATTCTACGCAAATGGCTAACTTTAGGGTTACGGCGGAAAAGTCCGTTGGACGTTTTCCGCAACGAAATTTATAGCCTGGACCGTTAGCTGTAATTTTGCATGATGCATCGTCCTGAAATAGGTTGACAAAAATTTTAATCAATTTTAGTCATCTATGAAAGAACAACAAAAACAACACTGCCGAAAAAAAACCTACCAAAAGACGGGTTTTGAACTCAAGCTTTTCGTCATTGACCAAATCAACAATGGTCAGATATCCATCAACCATGCTTCTAAAAAATATGGTATATCGAGAAGCTCTATCCAATATTGGATGAAAAAATACAGTACCTTGGAACAAACCAATAAGGCCATGGGCAAGAACGACCAGATAAAAAAGCTGAAAGAGAAGATAGAGGAACTCGAGTTCATAAAAGACTTCCAACAAGACGTAATCGCCGATATGGAACTGATCACAGGCGTCGATATGTCAAAAAAGTCATTGCCCAAAACATTAGCAGACGAGATTCAAAAAAAGAAGCAAGACCGTTTAAAAGAAAATGGCTAGCTCAATGTTTTGGGATAAGCAGACAAGCACTCTATAAAAGGCTCAAATCTCATCAGATAGAACACAAAAACGAACAAACCGTCATAGAGTTGGTAAAACAGTGCCGTAACAAGGTGGGACAACGGACAGGTGGCAAAAAACTCTATGACCATTTAAAGAACGAACTGAATAAAAAGGATATCAAAATTGGCAGGGACAGGTTTCTCAAAATATTAAGAAACAACGGGTTACTTGTAAAAAAGTCAAAACAATACCACATTACAACCAACTCCAAACATCAATTTTACAAGTATAAAAACCTTGTCAAAGACAAAGTGCCGACAAGGCCCGAACAGCTTTGGGCAAGTGATATCACATACATTAAAACTCAAAACGGACACAATTACCTGGCTTTGGTGACCGATGCCTATTCCAAAAAAATAATGGGATATAAACTGGATGACAACATGAGAACGGAACTCTGTCTCGATGCCCTGAAAATGGCACTCAAAAACAGAAAATATCCCGACCAAGAACTCATTCACCATTCTGATAGGGGTATTCAATATTGCAATCCAATGTACACCAAATTTGCTGAAGAAAATGGCTTGACAATCAGTATGACTGAACAATACGACCCCTATGAAAACGCCATCGCAGAAAGAATAAACAAAACCCTCAAATACGAATATGGACTAAAGCTAAACATCAAAAACACAAAACTTGCCCAGAAAATGACCAAAAACGCTATCTTTATTTACAACAACTTGAGAACGCATTGGAGCTTGGATTTAAAAACCCCGGCCCATGTACACCTAAACAAAAACAACGACTACAAATCGTACAGAAAAAACAAAAATCAACTGGAATTATTAACCATTTAAAACCAAAAAAAATGGTCAACCTATTTCAGGACAAGACATGACCAAAAAAGAACAACTAAAAGAAGACTTAGATAAGATAACTAAAAGCATAGTTACTTTTCTTCAGTCTTTTGAGTTCTGCTACTATTTAAACTATCCCAAAAACGACAATGAACTAGATAAAAAACATCTGGAATATATCACAAAATCTGGGTTCTTTTCTTTTACCAGATACTCGCTTTGGCGTTTAACAATTTTAGAGCTTCACAAATTGACTAATGATAACAAAGAAACTGACAAATACAACCTACATCATCTTTTGAGAAAACTCAAAAAAAACGGAATATATCGGTCTTTAGGAGTTGATGGATTGAAAATCAGTGAATGGGAAACGGAACTAGAAAAACAAAAGGAATCCATCAATCAAGTTAGTAACTTGAGATTTAAACTATATGCCCATACAGATAATAACTACAAGTCCGTAATAGAGAATTCCGAACTGACTTTAAAAGCTACGGAGGATTTAATAAACGTCATTGTTAAAATTGTATTCCAAATCTATTTGACTGTCTTCGACACCCATTTTGAATTCAAAGCGATATACGAAAGGAAAACAGTTAGGAAAATCATAAGCGACATCTTATCTAAAAGAGAATCGGATAGGAATCAAGCTCTAGGAAAGTTTATAGAAAATGAAAATAAAAAAAACTACAGCTAACATTGTGTATAGCTCATTGCGGTCGGAATTTCCAAATGGAAATTCCAGCCTGATTCGCTAACTTAGGGCTACGGCGGAAAAGTCCGCTGGACGTTTTCCGCAACGAAGCCATACACGAACCGTTAGCCTACATTATGAAAGTTGAGGAAAAATTTAAAACTAAAAAGGGATATTGTCATGTTTTGACCGACAAAATTGTTCTCACTCGCGATGGAATTATCGGAAATGTTGGGGAACTGACAACAGGAAAAAAAATTAACCGAACGATTGTGATATACTCATTTGTCGCGGTAATATCACTATTCAATGCTTATAAAAGTTTAATGGAAAATCACTGGTTGTTTTTTACATTTCAAATTCTTTTTGGAATTTACATGATTGTGAGTTTATTTAAAAGTTTTGAATTATCTACAACGCCAGTAATAGAAAGAAATAGAATAATTGATGTACAATTTGAACCCGAAAGAAAGTTTCTAACACGAAGTTATTTTAAAGTGAATTTTGAGCAAAATGATGGTAAAAAGAAAAGTAGATTGATTATGCTTCCTAGTTCACTCAAGGGAGGAACTAAAGAAACAGAAAAAGCACTTGAAATAATGAAAAGTGCTGGATTGATAAATAATAACGTAGGCTAACATTGGCTATAATTTATAGCTGCAATTCGTTAACTTGAAACTTAGAAACAACCAACGGCTGGATTTGCCACGGCTGGAAATCTAACGATTTCCTACGCCGCCACAAATCATAGCCGTGGCCGTTGTGCAACATTTAAAAAAAAGACCATGAATGAGTATTTAAAAGACCCAGATGATGAGGAGAATGATTTTCCTGATTTCCCAGGGAGCGATCCTTCTCCTGACACTACTGAACCAGACATTGAAATTAGCTAACAAAAAATAAGGCTATCAGTAAAAAAACTGGCAAAAGACAGGCAATGGTATACATTACCACCACAAGTCTGTTTCTTCGTTTTTCGTTTACAGCCAAATTGAAATCGATTTTATCCTGTATGTTTTCAATTTCCTGTATCAAAAATGCGAGGTAGCTCTCACTTGCCTTCAAGGTTGGCGGATTTAAAAACTCAGGTTTTGCTAATTCTCTAGGTTTTCTACCTTTTGCCATGATTTTTCTTGGAAAGACAAGTTTCGAAAGGACTACCAAAACAAGAGTGATTATTATGGAGAAGTAAAAGTTCAAATAAATGATGGACTTTATTTCGCCTTCAACCAATTTTGTAAAGGTATAACCTACCACGGCGGACAATACTGTTGCCAATAGAAGGACTAATGAATATGCTCGGTTTGTAATCTTTTCGGACTCGCCAATGGTATAATTCAAATATTCCTTGGACTCTTCAAGAACAAACTTGGCGGAATCAGGATTTATGGCCCTCCACCCTTTTTTATCGATTCTGTATTTTTTCATCTCTTTTATATTTAAAAACGTTGCACAACAAAGGCTATAATTTATAGCTGCAATTTAGTTAACTTGTAACCTATAAATCATCAACGGCTGGATTTGCCACGGCCGGAAATCTAACGATTTCTACACCGCTACAAAATCATAGCCGTAGACCGTTAGCTATTATTCAAAATAAAAAACAAATATTATGTCCACAAAAAGTTTATCACTCAGGTTTTTAATTAGATGGATTCTTTTCTTTATTATACTTACTGGAATTATGTATTTGGTTGCATTAATTACCTCTCTAGTTTATCCTGACATTACGGAAATTAAACTTATAAGTGCTGAAATCAAGGTAATTGCCATCAGTATTTTTTCTTTCTTCAGTCCCTTTATACAGCTTATAATAATACTACTAATCGTAGAATGGATTTTGAGAAAGTTTGGAGTCAAATTAGAGAATGGTAGGGGTAATTTTGATTGGAATGTTCAAACAATTATTGGAATAATAATAATATTTGGATTTGTTGTTGCGGCATTAAGTGGAATAGAAGGAGTTGGATATTTAAAAGATATTGCTCTAGTTGTCGTAGGATTCTATTTCGGAACACAAAGACGAGTAATAGAATATGAATCTAATGGAAAAAAAGTCAAAATAGAAGAAGAACATACGAATGACCAAAATAAAAACAATAGCTAACAATGGCTATAATTCATTGTGGTTTTGTGCCACACCAAAGTAAAAGTATAAATCAAACGGCTGGATTTCGGCGGAATAATCCTGCGGATGATTCCACAACGAAATCATAGCCGAGACCGTTACCAGCAAGCTGAACCCAACAAAACGCAAATGAAAAAACAATTATTTACTTTAATAATTCTATTAGCCTCATTCTTAACTTTTGCACAAGAAAAATTTGAACCAACAATTCTAATACTTTCCCCAAATGAAACAAAGTATGAGAAATCATTCAAGAAAGAAATAGCAGAATACAACAGCAGTATTGAAAAAAACAACAATACTTCAGAAACAGAATCTTATCTTAATTCTGAAGATTTTTTATCACAACCCGAAAACATTCGAGAGATGATAAAAAGTGAAATAGAATTTACTAAAAACATAGATTTTTTTAAAAATGCAAGTTCTATTTCCGAACAATTTTTAGCATATCGTTTTTTTGAAAAATTCCCAAATCTATTAATTATTCTAAAAGACAAAAAAAGTGATGGTTCTTTAATTAATTTAAAAAGTATATCCGAAAATGAGAAATTTCAGTATGTTCTTAATTTCTCAAAAATTGAGTTGTACAAACAGAATGATGTTGGTTATGCCAAAATCAAAATTGAACTATTTGACAACATATCAAACTCTATAGTTTTAGATAAATCTTATATTGGAGATTGGAATAATCCAGGATTTGAGTTTGCGTGTACTAATGAATCAATTAACTGTACAATTAACAATGCTTTGTCGAAAGCATTGAACGATATTATTTACACAGTTGCAATTAACAGTCCGACATTAAAAAAAGAAAAACAATTAAGTCAAGAAAGATTTAATATTCTTTCAAATGAATATTTAAGAAAAGAGTTTGATGAGCAATTTTTAAAAACCATTTTATCTAACAATTATGATAACCCTTTTCAATTATTGCTAAATGCTGACGAAACAAAATTTGTAGCTTTTTTTATTGAACAAGTCTCTTCTCAAGATTTTAAAGATTTAACTAAAAATAAGAAAGACAAAAACGTAAAAATCATTTCACCAAATGACATTAAGGACAAGGAGTTTCTCGAAGAAATTCCAAGAACATATGCTTACATTATAAAAGCTGTGAAATACAATGATAAATGGTATTATGAAAAATCAAACGTTACTTATTTTCAAGCAAACTCAATAAATGAAGGACAAGAACAATATTTTAATAATCTTCAACAATGGAATTTTTTCAAAGAAAATTCAACAAAATTAAATCCTGACTTTTGGGAAACAAATTTATTTGAAAAAGTCCCTGATTTAAAAAAAGACCCAGATTGGGATAAATATGGAGAATCGATATGGAAAACTGATGAAGTTAATAATCGAAATTACATTGGATTATACGAAATTGTTGCTGACTCTTTAAGAAAAGAGAAACAATCAAAAAACACTGCTTTTGAAGAAAAACTAAATGAAAACATTTTTAACCCTGCTTATGAAATTTTAAAGGAAAATAATCCTAACAATTATTCAAAATTATCTGTTCATTCTTTAATATATTCAGAAAACAGAGATTTAGCAATTAATCCTGTGTTAGTAACCGACAAGGAAGGAATTAAAAAACTTCACTATTTCTTGGCTTTTAATGATTCCCAAAAATTATATGAATGGAACTATTTTGAGCCTGTAACTATTAAAGGTAATTTATTTGGAAGCAAGGTTGTTGACCAAATTGGTTCTATAACCGAATGGAATTTTTCCGTTGACAATCTAAATGATGACAAATTTTGGAATCAATATGTTTTACTAAAACAAGGAAGTGATTATAAATATTTAAAGGAAATAAAAAAATAAAGCCAGCTGGTAACAACGTGTATAAGCCATTACTTAGTCAGAGCTACTTTGGTAAATCCTTGCGGATTTTCCAACTGAGTTTTTTTCTTGGATTGGTTCACGCTAAACCACGCAACGGCTCATACACAAACCGTTGTGCAACATTTGCAAAAAGTCACCCAGAAAATGAAAAATCTAAAAACATTATGCCTAATCGGACTGATTTTATTTGTAATCAGTTATATCTTTTTTGCCCAAGGGTCTTTGAGTACACAAAAAAATATCGACTTAGCACATTGGTTTAATCTGATTGGAGCTGTATTCCTCTTCACATTTAATTTCGTATTCCCAAAAAACAAACTGAATTCAATAGCTTCTGTTTTGACTGCAATAGGAGTTATTGCCCACATTGGACTTTGCACAATTGATTTTATAATGTGGAGTTTCGGAGATAATGATATTAGCAGAAATGAATTAAGTGAGCAAATAAGTAATACACCATCGATTTTATATCCCTTTGTCATAGTTGGACCATCTTTTCTTTTTTTAGGTTTGGCAGTTCACGCTCTAAATTTTTTAAAAACAAATCCAATAAGTTCACTTATGGTAATAATTGGAGGTCCATTTGTTGGACTATCATACTTTATTTGGAACAAAGGGACTTTAATGTTATTGAGCTGTCTTGTGTTTGCAATTGGATTAGCTCTACTTCTGTATAGAAATGAATTGGAAAAATGGAATAAAAATAGAATTGATGCCCGAACTGTATAATATTGTACGGAAAGTTAAAATATAAAAACGTTGCACAACATTGTATAACCGCAATTACGGCGGATTCGACTGCGTTCGAATCCACTCGTAATTGAGAGTTCTGTGCCAAACCGAAAAAACACTAACTTAAAACCCGTAACTGACGGTTATACGAGACCGTTACGTATAATGGCTCGAAAAATAAATTCCGGAACGGAATTTAAACCGAATCGAAACCTGAATTTCGGACGGACAAAATCCTTACGGAATCGAAAATTGACAAGCAATGACGGATTGAAAAACGGTGGATTTGAAAAACTGACGTGAGCTTGTTTGACTGAACGCTTCGTGCCACTCAAAAGCGTTTTTTCAAAAAAACACTTTTTCGGGATTTGTTCGGTAAAAGCAAAACCAAGGTTTAGCTTTTGGGTTTTTGGCGGAAAAAAGGGATACGGAAACAGAACGTGCTTACTCAAATGTGTCGCCACAATACGTAACAAAGGCTATAATTCATTGCGGTGGAATTTCATGGCTGAAATTCCACGCAAATGGCTAACTTTAGGGTTACGGCGGAAAAGTCCGTTGGACATTTTCCGCAACGAAATTTATAGCCAAGACCGTTAGCAATAATTTTGAACAAAAAAATTTATCCATATCTATTTTGCTTTTTCATCCTTGGTTCTTGCGGTATAAATCAGCACGAAAAAGAACTATTGGGAAAGTGGTATTGTGTTGAAAATGACGGCCTTACAAGAATGGAATTTTATCCTGACAGTTTAATATTCAGGGAGTTATATTCTCAAAATGTCGAATGGACAGCAAACGACTCCATTTTTGAATTCGACTATACCTATAGACACCCATTCACAATTAATAAAACAGAAACAAAAATCTCTAACTATAGATTGTCTAAGGCAAAAGACTCTCTTTTTTGTGAAGTTCAAATCCCAGTCGGTATCAATAAATTTACTTTTCTAAGAGCCAAAAGTTACATTGATTTTTTAAGCAAGAAAAATGGAGTTAAACTTAACCTTCCGATTGATTTACAAGTCGAACATATAGAACTGGATTCGGAATATGGCTTCAAGATTTATATTAAAAAAGATAACGATACCCTGATTGGGCTTACGGAGCTTGGAAATTCCATGGACTCTTTAAATTCGGGCTTAATGAAATTCGTAAAGAAGTTTGCCCAAAAAGACCAATTTCACTTGGACAAACTAAAACACGAAACACATTTTAGAATTTTTGCAGACAATTCAATAAGTGACAAACAAATTATGGACTTTCTACAAAAAGTGAACAATACGGAGATTGGAAAAGGCTACCGAATATATGCGAGCAAGGAAATACAAAATCTTGGATATCTCAGAGGAAAACCAATAAAAACTATTGCTAACAATGGCTATAATTCATTGCTTCTTGGTGGTTAAGACAAAGATTTTTTCCTACATTTAACTTAGAACAAAACCAAAAGGCTGATTTCATTGCTGCTCCTTTTCGGCGCGACTTGCCACGGGCGCGTCGCAGCCAGAGCCGCAACGAAATCATAGCCCGGGCCGTTGTAGCACATTTGAGAAACTATGAAACCTGAATTAAAATATATTGAGTTAAAAACCGGATTTGGTGATAATGAACCTGCTTGGATTGGAATGGCGGAATTCTCAAAATCTGGTCGAACTGTCTATTTTAATGGAAAAGCTCTTAAAAACTCAAATGCCCAAGGAATTGCTGGAAACTACTACGACATTGAAAGCGGAGATGAATATTGGATTTCTGGAATAAAGAAAAACGGAACTGACCGACATTGGGCTGGAGGCGGAAAAATAATGATTGACCGAAATGTGGTAGACTTATATTTAAGTCTAGTTGACTTCAATTCGTTGGACAAAAATCGATTTGAATTAGTGGACATTTTGCCAACTGATAAACAAAAGTTTGCGGAATTGGAAAATCAAAAAATAAACTAAAACACTTTGTTAAAAAAGAACATCAACGTTGTTTTAGGCTTAATCCAAATATTATTATCGGTATACTGGATTTATGAAATGGTATCTCTTTATTACAAATATCATTATACAGATATCCTTTTTGCTTTTATGTATCCTGATTGGGTTCTGGTTTTTAATATATTATTGAGCATTGTGAACCTATATTTTGGAATGAAATTATTGAACAAAAAAATATCAATCAAACGAAGTTATTTGACAATGCTAATTTTAATAACTGTTGGTGGATTGATAAATAATTTAAGTGTTGCGTAAAATAAAAACGTGCTACAACAATGTATAACCGCAATTACGGCGGTAGTTGGTTATGAAGACGATGAATTCCCACAAAAACACTCCCCCAGCCTGAAAAAATTCTAACTTTAAAACCGTAACTGACGGTTATACGAGACCGTTACGTATAATGGCTCGAAAAAAAAATTCCGGAACGGAATTTAACCCGAATCGAAACCTGAATTTCGGACGGATAAAATCCTTGCGGAATCGACACGCAAATTGACAGAAAACGACGGATTGGAAAACAGCGGATTTGAAAAACTGGCGTGAGCTTGTTTGACCGGACGCTTCGTGCCACTCAAAAGCGTTTTTTCGAAAAAACACTTTTTCGGGATTTGTTCGGTAAAAGCAAAACCAAGGTTTAGCTTTTGGGCTTTTTGGCGGAAAAAATGGAAAGCGGAAACAGAACGTGCTTACTCAAATGTGTCGCCACAATACGTAACAAAGGCTATAATTCATTGCGGTGGAATTTCATGGCTGAAATTCCACGCAAATAGCTAACTTTAGGGTTACGGCGGAAAAGTCCGTTGGACATTTTCCGCAACGAAATTTATAGCCAGGACCGTTACACACAATGGCTCGAAAAAAAAATCCAGAACGGAATTTAAACTGAATCGATACCTGATTGCGGACGGATAAAATCCTTGCGGAATCGACATGGAAATTAACAGAAAACGACGGATTGAAAAACGGCGGATTTGATTATCAAAACGGATTTGAAAAACTAACGTGAGTTTGTTGGACAGAACGGTTCGTGCCACTCAAAAGCGTTTTTTTCAAAAACACTTTTTCGGGATTTAAAAGGTAAAAGCAAAACCAAGGTTTAGCTTTTGGGTTTTTGACGGAAAAAAGGGAAACGGAAACAGAACGCGCTTACTCAAACGTGTCGCCAAAGTGTGTAACAATGGCTATAATTCATTGCGGCGGAATTTCATGGCTGAAATTCCACGCAAATGGCTAACTTTAGGGTTACGGCGGAAAAGTCCGTCGGACATTTTCCGCAACGAAATTTATAGCCAGGACCGTTACACACAATGGCTCGAAAAAAAAATCCAGAACGGAATTTAAACTGAATCGATACCTGATTGCGGACGGATAAAATCCTTGCGGAATCGACATGGAAATTAACAGAAAACGACGGATTGAAAAACGGCGGATTTGATTATCAAAACGGATTTGAAAAACTAACGTGAGTTTGTTGGACAGAACGGTTCGTGCCACTCAAAAGCGTTTTTTTCAAAAACACTTTTTCGGGATTTAAAAGGTAAAAGCAAAACCAAGGTTTAGCTTTTGGGTTTTTGACGGAAAAAAGGGAAACGGAAACAGAACGCGCTTACTCAAACGTGTCGCCAAAGTGTGTAACAATGGCTATAATTCATTGCGGCGGAATTTCATGGCTGAAATTCCACGCAAATGGCTAACTTTAGGGTTACGGCGGAAAAGTCCGTCGGACATTTTCCGCAACGAAATTTATAGCCAGGACCGTTACCTGCAAGCGATACACAAAATGAAATACACAAGAATTTTAATCCTTTTTTTAATTATTGCAACAAGCTGTAAGTCTCAAACGAATGGAATTGGAGATAGAACTGTTGAATATTATTTAGAACAGGTCGGAAAATTACAGATTGAGGAAATGATAAAGCAAAATATTCTGGTTGATAGCATAACAATTGCACCAAAATATATGGACACCATTTCAAACTCTGGACTAAACGATGATGGATTTCATAAAGCATTTGAAATAATGTTTGACGTTTATAAGGAGCACTATAATGGTCTCTTATATCTGCAAAAGGTAGAATACAATAATGATTTTTACATACTCTACTTCCTACCTAATGGAGGGGGAGATATGCAATGGGACATTCTAAAAATGAAAAAGGAAAGTTGGAATGGAAAAGAAATATTGACTCAAGAAGAGTATGATTCAAATAAATCAATTGAATTCATACTTTCAAATTACGATGAGGGACCTAAAAATCTAGAAAATATCAGGATATTCATTAAAAATGACTTTTTGATAATGGAGCGCGGGAATTTATATCATTCTCTTTATGATTTAAAAAACAAAAAAGTAATCATTAATGAAGTTAGTCCTTGGCATAAAGCAAACGATACGAGCAAAGAAGGGCTGAATAAGTGGATTAAAGAAAATTTACACGACAAAATTGCGGAGATTATAAACGAAAAACAAAACGCCAGCAGGTAACATTGTGTATAGCTCATTGCGGTCGGAATTTCCAAATGGAAATTCCAGCCCGATTCGCTAACTTAGGGGCTACGGCGGAAAAGTCCGGTGGACGTTTTCCGCAACGAAGCCATACACGAACCGTTGTGCTTAATTTGATGAAAGAACTATACCAAATACTAAAGAAGGTAGAATCTCGACCAGCTATGTGGACAGGAGAGAATAGTTTGAAAAGTATTAAGACCTTTTTGGACGGCTATTTATTCGCCCTTGAAGAATATGGAATACTTAAATCAGAAAATAAGATTGAAATTAGTTTTAATGACTGGATTGCTGAAAAATTAGGATTTTATGAATCTACTGCAGGATGGCCTAATATGATTTTAGCAGTTACACTTGGACTAAACCCTAAAAAGATAAATTGGGAAAACTATGATAAGGGTGCCTCCAAAGAGCAACATGAAGAATCTATTAGAAAGTTCTATGAACTGTACGAGGAATTTGTAAAAAGAATTTGATTATGAGCAAAATCAACCTGCAGAACAAAACAGAAGCTCTAAAAGGAAAAATAGAAATTTATTGGTTTGAAAATAAACATGTAGGACTTGAAAAAACACTATTTCATAGAATCTATATTCCCCTCAAACCTTTCAATTCTGGACTTGACTATGAAACACAACCACTAGAAACCGAAATAGTAATTGAGTGGTTAAATCTCAACCTTGAAGAACCAACAAATTTAGATAATCTGACATTAAAATCAATTCCAGAAAATGAGATAGAAGTTTCTATCTATGTCGGCAGTGCACATAATCCTTGTGACATTAAGTATTTAAATCTTAAACGGATTGACAGAAACTTATATAAAGCTGATTGTAGATTGTATGTTGATTTTGAAAATGAGGGAGTTGCTAAAAATGAGGAGTTTGATTTCTCGACACAATTAGAATTAAAACCGACTATAAAGGACTAAAAACTAAGCACAACAATGTATAAAAAACATAAGTGGCTCAGTGGTTTACGAAACTTTGGTGCATTTAATCAGCTCCGCCAAATCTGCGATTTGACGGGTTGTTTTAAAGCATTAAATTTGTGTCAAAACGCAAATTTGGCTCAGTGCAAATTGACAGGTAAGAGCTTCGAAATCACTTACGTTTCTTATACTTAACGTTACGTATAATGGCTCGAAAAACAAATTCCGGAACGGAATTCAAACCGAATCGAAACCTGAATTGTGGACGGACAAAATCCTTGCGGAATCGAAAATTAACAGAAAACGACGGATTGAAAAACAGCGGATTTGAAAAACTGACGCGAGTTTGTTTGACTGAACGCTTCGTGCCACTCAAAAGCGTTTTCTTCAAAAACACTTTCTCGGGATTTGAGCGGTAAAAGCAAAACCAAGGTTTAGCTTTTGGGTTTTTGGCGGAAAAAAGGGAAACGGAAACAGAACGTGCTTACTCAAATGTGTCGCCACAATACGTAACAAAGGCTATAATTCATTGCGGTGGAATTTCATGGCTGAAATTCCACGCAAATGACTAAATTTAGGGTTACGGCGGAAAAGTCCGTTGGACATTTTCCGCAACGAAATTTATAGCCAAGACCGTTGCCAGTAATTTGAAAACCGAATTCGAACATATAAGACATCAATTTGAGAATATCCCAGAAAAAGGGTTTTTCATACTCAATGAATTCAAATCGGAATTGAATAATCCGACTTTGGAAAATATCATTGAATCTGACTTATTGAATGAGAATTATTTTTCAACAGAGGAGCAGAAAAAGGAAACTCAAAAACAACTTGACCAATTGACTTCATATGCGAAAATGGTTGGTGCCTACAAAGTTGACGAAAATGACCAAACCGAACTTTACGGACCTATTTTTAAAGATAATTTACGTCCTTCTGATTTTGTGAAGATGGACTTCAAATCATATCTGACAAAAATACAAACCTACATAATGGAGTGGACTGATGAAAATTGGATTGACCTCGTTGAAGGATTTCAAAAGTTTCATCAAATAGCACTTGTGGAATTGAAAAAAAAGTCGGCTGAAAAAAGAACTTATTATTTTTTAGATGCTGAACTGATTGAAAAAGATAGACTGTTTGAAGTTAATTGGTATGACTATTTTTTTACGGTTGTTTCAATACTTGAGAATTCTAACGATTTGCTAATAATGAATTATGGAAATGATTAAAAAAACTACTGGCAACAATGTATAACCGCAATTACGGCGGATTCGACTACGTCCGAATCCACTCGGAATTGCTAAAGTCAGTTATTAATCGAAAAATAGTAATTTAAAAGCCGTAACTGACGGTTATACGAGACCGTTGGCAACAAGCTAAAAAAAAACGAATGAAAAACAAAATACCGATTTTACTTCTGACTATTTTACCAATAATTGGATTCAGTCAAAACCAAAATGAGAACGTTTTATACTTTGTAGATTCAATTCCAGTAATCGAAGAACCGAAAGAAGGATTTGGAACATTGACTGAAAATGAAATTGACAGAGTTGAAGTCGTGAAGAACAAAGAAGCAATTGAGAAAACGGGATATAAAGACTTGGATGGGATTATTTATGTTTTCACTAAAGAATATGCAAAAAGACCTGACAGCATAAAAGCAATTCCAACAACCAAATTAATGACCAAAAAGAATGGAACTTGGTATTTAAAAGGTAGCTCAAATCCATATTCGGGTAGATTTATTGATTATTACCTAACAGGAAAAAAACAAGGAGAAGGAACTTTATTCAACGGAAAACTAAAGGGTAAACGTCTAATGTATCATTTGAACGGAAACGTATCAGATGAAATTGAATACGAAAACGGACTTTCCAATGGGATGGAAAAACGATTTTACAAAGACGGAACTTTGATGCAAAAAGGCGAGTTTATAAACGGACAAGAAATTGGAATTTGGGAAATGTATCATCCAAATGGACAATTAAAACAACGAACAAATTTTGTAAATGGAAAAATGGACGGAGAATCCGTTTCCTACTATTCGACAGGAGAAATAAAAGGAAAAAACGTTTATAACAATGGTGTTTACCAAAAGGATAAGGTAAACGACAAACTTTTCAAATTATACAACGAATCTCAAGAGTTGTATAAACAAGTAAACTATAAAGGAGCGATTAAGAAATTAGATAAAGCATTAGAATTAGAACCAAATTGGGCTGACGGATATTTTGCAAGAGCCACAATGAAATTAAACAACTTCCAATTTGATGAAGCAATTAAAGATTTCAACAAAACTCTTGAGATTGAGCCATATTTCACTAACGCTTATTCCAATCGAGCTTTTGCAATTTTGAGAAAGTATGAACTTGGAAATGGAAGAACAATATCAAAGTCAAAAGACATTCAAGTAATCGCTTCAAAAGAAACTGAAATTCCAGAATCTGAACTAACTAAAATCTGTTCGGATTTGAATAAAGCAGTTTCGCTTGGAGATGATAATTGGATGGTTTTAGAAGCTTTAGAAAAACATTGTAATGAATAAAAAAAGCCAGTTGCCAACAATGGCTATAAGTAATTGCTTGTCCTCGCCTACTTCTGAAAATACACGAGGATTTTCAGTTTGGTGTGTACTTGCAAAGTTAAGTGCTAACCCAAGCAACTACTCATAGCCTAGACCGTTATGTGGCATAAAAACAGACAACTACAAACATGTGTCAATTTAATTTAGCAATAGTAGATTCTGATTCTGACGACTTGAAACTTAAAGAGATTTTCGAGCAGCATGGATTATACTTTTCATTGATTAAAAATTCTAATCTCGATAAGTACATAGGTTCAGATTTGAAAGCGATATTTACCACTAGATCTTCCTGTGATTGTGGCTCTGTAATTGGATATGACTCGATTGATAATTCATCTAAGCGAGACATTGAAAAAGAAATAAACAAGTTAAAACGCAAGAAATGGAGTGATAGTAAGATTAAAAGATATCTTGAAAATAAAGAGAAAAACGAATTAAAAAAGCAATCGGAAAAATCAGAAACACTTGGAGAAGAACTAAAGAAATGGTCTGATACGATTAATGATTGTATTGATTCTTCAATTTCAAAAAGATTTGGAATATTAACGCATTTTTATTCTGGGGCATTAGAAGAAGAGAAATTTGATAATGTTGAAATATTAAAATCCAAACTTAACGATTTTAAGCCTGAGAGTTTAAGAAAATTGGAATTCGATAAGATTCTATTATTGAGTTAAGAAAAATGTAATGGCACATAAACAGAAAGGTCAATTAACAACTTCAGGTGAATGGGCAAAACATCTTCGCGGATTTCTAAAAAGACAATTTTGGAAAGGAGAAAGAAATGCTGCAAAAACAATGATAAGAGACGAAATAAAAGATTTTACGCATTTGACATATATGGATTATTTCGTTTATGAGCTTAATAGCGATTTGATAAGTAGTTTCAAACTTGAGAAAGTTTCGTCAGATTCCGACAATTGGAGAACTTATTACAAAACATCAGATTCAAATTGGATTGCATTTTATCCATTTAGCGAGTATCATGGAGGAGGACAACCATACATCATTATGATTGGAATGACTGATTGTGACAAATGGATAGAGGATAATATTAACTTTGAGATTGAAATAAGAAAAATTATTGAAAGTGAATAAATTACGCCACATAACAATGTGTATAGTTAATAAGGGTTTTAGAGGTTTTCGAGCATCATCACCCGCACTAATTTTGGGTGGTAACTTGATAGGTTTGAAGCCCGCAATCCCTTACTAACCATACACTCAACGTTACCTGCAAGCGATACACAAAATGAAATACACAAGAATTTTAATCCTTTTTTTAATTATTGCAACAAGCTGTAAGTCTCAAACGAATGGAATTGGAGATAGAACTGTTGAATATTATTTAGAACAGGTCGGAAAATTACAGATTGAGGAAATGATAAAGCAAAATATTCTGGTTGATAGCATAACAATTGCACCAAAATATATGGACACCATTTCAAACTCTGGACTAAACGATGATGGATTTCATAAAGCATTTGAAATAATGTTTGACGTTTATAAGGAGCACTATAATGGTCTCTTATATCTGCAAAAGGTAGAATACAATAATGATTTTTACATACTCTACTTCCTACCTAATGGAGGGGGAGATATGCAATGGGACATTCTAAAAATGAAAAAGGAAAGTTGGAATGGAAAAGAAATATTGACTCAAGAAGAGTATGATTCAAATAAATCAATTGAATTCATACTTTCAAATTACGATGAGGGACCTAAAAATCTAGAAAATATCAGGATATTCATTAAAAATGACTTTTTGATAATGGAGCGCGGGAATTTATATCATTCTCTTTATGATTTAAAAAACAAAAAAGTAATCATTAATGAAGTTAGTCCTTGGCATAAAGCAAACGATACGAGCAAAGAAGGGCTGAATAAGTGGATTAAAGAAAATTTACACGACAAAATTGCGGAGATTATAAACGAAAAACAAAACGCCAGCAGGTAACATTGTGTATAGCTCATTGCGGTCGGAATTTCCAAATGGAAATTCCAGCCCGATTCGCTAACTTAGGGGCTACGGCGGAAAAGTCCGGTGGACGTTTTCCGCAACGAAGCCATACACGAACCGTTGGGCACAAGCTGAAAAATCGCATCGTCCTGAAATAGGTTGACAAAAATTTTAATCAATTTTAGTCATCTATGAAAGAACAACAAAAACAACACTGCCGAAAAAAAACCTACCAAAAGACGGGTTTTGAACTCAAGCTTTTCGTCATTGACCAAATCAACAATGGTCAGATATCCATCAACCATGCTTCTAAAAAATATGGTATATCGAGAAGCTCTATCCAATATTGGGTGAAAAAATACAGTACCTTGGAACAAACCAATAAGGCCATGGGCAAGAACGACCAGATAAAAAAGCTGAAAGAGAAGATAGAGGAACTAGAGTTCATAAAAGACTTCCAACAAGACGTAATCGCCGATATGGAACTGATAACAGGCGTCGATATGTCAAAAAAGTCATTGCCCAAAACATTGGCAGACGAGATTCAAAAAAAGAAGCAAGACCGTTTAAAAGAAAATGGCTAGCTCAATGTTTTGGGATAAGCAGACAAGCACTCTATAAAAGGCTCAAATCTCATCAGATAGAACACAAAAACGAACAAACCGTCATACAGTTGGTAAAACAGTGCCGTAACAAGGTAGGACAACGGACAGGTGGCAAAAAACTCTATGACCATTTAAAGAACGATTTAAAAAAACACAACATCAAAATGGGAAGGGATAAGTTCTTTAAAGTGCTTAGAAACCATAAACTGCTGGTAAGGAAAACCAAGCAATATCACATTACCACAAACTCAAAGCACCAGTTCCACAAATACAAAAACCTTGTCAAAGACAAAGTGCCGACAAGGCCCGAACAGCTTTGGGCAAGTGATATCACATACATTAAAACTCAAAACGGACACAATTACCTGGCCTTGGTGACCGATGCCTATTCCAAAAAAATAATGGGATATAAACTGGATGACAACATGAGAACGGAACTCTGTCTCGATGCCCTGAAAATGGCACTCAAAAACAGAAAATATCCCGACCAAGAACTCATTCACCATTCTGATAGGGGTATTCAATATTGCAATCCAATGTACACCAAATTTGCTGAAGAAAATGGCTTGACAATCAGTATGACTGAACAATACGACCCCTATGAAAACGCCATCGCAGAAAGAATAAACAAAACCCTCAAATACGAATATGGACTAAAGCGAAACATCAAAAACACAAAACTTGCCCAGAAAATGACCAAAAACGCTATCTTTATTTACAACAACTTGAGAACGCATTGGAGCTTGGATTTAAAAACCCCGGCCCATGTACACCTAAACAAAAACAACGACTACAAATCGTACAGAAAAAACAAAAATCAACTGGAATTATTAACCATTTAAAACCAAAAAAATGGTCAACCTATTTCAGGACAAGACAAATAGAATGGCGAAAAAAATCGGACTTTTAATCTTAATCATTTTTTTATCGATAATTCTCGCTTCGATTTACGGATTTTTGCACAACCAAATTTCCTACTCAATCTCGACTGAATATTTTACTGAATTTAAATTTGAACAATTTTGGTCAGTTAAATATAGTCTTGACTTTCCTCGTATGAGTGCAGGATTAATCGGAATTGCCTCGACTTGGTGGTTTGGACTTTTAATCGGATTGATAATCGGAATCGTTGGATTTTTGCAACCGACTACAAGAATTATGTGGAAAAGTTCTTACGGAGCAATACTTCGGACTTTGGGAATCGCAATCGGAATTGGAATCGTTGGAATTTTGGTTGGTCAGTTTATTATTTCAAACATAAATGCTAATTGGAATCTACCAGCTGAATTGGTTGACCGAAAAAGTTTTTTGACAGCTGGAACGATGCATAATTTCAGCTATCTCGGTGGAATAATCGGATTGATTTACGGAATAATATATCAACTAAAATTAAAAAAAGCCAGTGCCCAACAACGGCTATAGTTCATTACGGCTGAAATTCCTAATCGGAATTTCGAGCCTTTTTGCTAAATTTATGGTTACGGCGGAATGATACTCGCGTACCATTCCGTAACGAAACCATAGCCAAAACCGTTGTGTGTAATTAAAAAACAATCGAACTATAAATAAATTTTTGATAATGAAATACATTATTACTTTACTTTTAACTTTTTATGGAATTACCGTCTTCGGGCAAGAAAAAGAAATTAAAAAGCCTGAATATGTTATTATTGTCGATAACAATAGAATTATCACAAAAGATAGCCTTATGGAATTAGGAAGACTGGGTTATGTAAAATTGATGAACAAAGGAGTTTCTGACGAAAAACGTAATTCACTCTATGAAAAGTTTGGTGATATCATTGGTGATAGAGAGTTTATCGTACAAATTGAATTAAGAACAGAAGAAGAACGTGCTGAACAAAAACGAATTGCTCCCAAAAACAGTCAAGAAAACAAGGAATCCGAAAAAGAATTCATATTAACATTGAATGACAAAGCCAGCAATTTCAAAGTAAAGATGCTTGACAACCAAGAAATCACACTTGAAGATCTAAAAGGGAAAGTTGTATTAGTAAATTTTTGGGCAACTTGGTGTGCTCCTTGCTTGAAGGAGTTTTCAGAAATTCCAGAAAAAATATTGAAACCTTTTGGCAATAAGGATTTTGTTTTTTTGCCGATAGCAATAGGACAAAAAAAGGAAACAGTTTCTCAAAAAATGTCCGAATTAAAAAAATACGGAGTTAATTTTAATGTTGGCTATGACACCGATGCAGAAATATGGCATCAATATGCTGAAGGCTCAATCCCAAAAAATTTTTTAATAGACAAAAATGGAATTATTAGATACACTTCCAAAGGTTACTCCGAAGAAGCTTTTGACAAATTAATAGCGCAAATTAAAAAACTAATCTCTGATTAAAACTACACACAACAATGGCTATAATTCATTGCTACTTGGTGGTTAAGACAAAGATTTTTTCCTACATTTAACTTAGAACAAAACCAAAAGGCTGATTTCATTGCTGCTCCTTTCCGGCGCGACTTGCCACGGGCGCGTCGCAGCCAGAGCCGCAACGAAATCATAGCCCGGGCCGTTACACGTAATAGCTCGAAAAAAAATCCGGAACGGAATCGAAACCTGATTGCGGGCGGACAAAATCCTAGCTGAGTCGAATCGAAAATTGATAAACAACGACGGATTGAAAACAGCGGAATTGAAAATCAAAACGGATTTGAAAAAATGACGTGAGTTTGTTTGGCAGAACGTTTCGTGCCACTCAAAAGCGTTTTCTTCAAAAACACTTTTTCGGGATTTAAAAGGTAAAAGCAAAACCAAGGTTTAGCTTTTGGGTTTTTTGACGAAAAAAATGGAAAGCGGAAACAGAACGTGCTTACTCAAACGTGTCGCTACAACGTGTAACAAAGGCTATAATTCATTGCGGCGGAATTTCATGGCTGAAATTCCACTCAAATAGCTAACTTTAGGGTTACGGCGGAAAAGTCCGTTGGACGTTTTCCGCAACGAAATTTATAGCCAGGACCGTTGTAGCCAATTTGAGAAATGACAATCCGAGAAATATTAAATACTACAAAACATAGACCTTGGAAAATTCCGACTGATAGTTGGAAATTTTATCAAGAGTGGAATAATGCAATATTTCTTCATTATCAAGTTGACTTGACAGAATTAAAAAAGTTTGTTCCAGATGAATTAGAAATTGACCTTTTTGAAGGCAAACCTTGGATTTCAGTTGTTGCTTTTACAATGGAAAGAATAAGACCGAAAAACTTACCTTCTTTTTCGCCAATATCGGATTTTGACGAAATAAATGTTCGGACTTATGTTAAGTCAAATAATAAAACTGGCGTTTACTTCTTGAGCATTGAAGGCGGAAAAAATTTATCTTGTAAAGTCGCAAAAGGTATTTCAGAACTTCCGTATAGGTTTTCAATTATTAAACGGACTGACAAAAAATATCAATCCCAAAATTCGGAATTTAACGACAAATTAAATATTGAGTTTAAAATTGGAAATGAACTGACTGAGAAAACGGAACTGGACAAATGGTTAACTGAAAGATATGCTCTTTTCCAAGACACAAATGATTCGATAAACGGATTTGAAATCCATCATTTGGAATGGCCAATTAACGAAATTGACATACAGAAATTGGAATTGAATTATCCAAGATTTGAAAAATTAATAAACGATCAACCAAGCAAAATTCATTATTCGAAAGGAGTAAAAGTGCTGGCTTGGGGAAAAATAAAAAAGAAAAAAACTGGCTACAACAATGTATAACCGCAATTACGGCGGATTCGACTACGTCCGAATCCACTCGTAATTGGGAGCTCTGTGCCAAACCGAAAAAACACTAACTTAAAACCCGTAACTGACGGTTATACGAGACCGTTGCAACTTATTGAGGCTCTCGTTTGAGCTTTAGTTGTATACACAAAAAATCTAAAATGTAATTTTACATAAATTCAAAGCATGACTTTAACACAAATGGACATAGATTTACAAAACAACCGCAAGATTAATAATTCGTGGACTGCAAAACAATGACCCAAAAACGCAAAAAAGGGACTTTGATTTAGATTTATAATTGAGGTTTGGTGGTGCTTGTGTGTTGCAACTTGTCATTTCACGTCTGGACTTGTTTGAAGGTGTAACAATACAATATTTTGACTGGAAAATCTGGTCGGACTTCTGTGACAAAGACAACTGCATTTCGTTTTCGGGCAACCATGTGCAGACTTTTAAAAACTGGTGCGGTCAGACCAAATTGTCCAGCCATGGGATTTTGGACTCGCTAGACGTTGAAGCATGTTTCCTGAACGAAAAACAACAAGTTGCAACACAACCTAAGCGTCATTGTGCTAAGTCGACCTTTTGAACTTTGGCAGTTTTTTGATAGCTTAGTTCTGTCAAAAAACATAGATCTAGGCTTGACGCACAACGCCGTTTAGCCAAGGCCGTTAGCACCAATTAGAGAAAAACGATGAGAAAACCAATATTTCTAGTTTTGATTTTAGTAATTCTTTCTTGCCAAAGTAAGAAATCTGAAAAACCTCAAAATGCGGAATCGAATACAGAAATGGAAATTATCAAACCTGAAAAATTAGTGCTTAATGACACAGTTGTTTATTTAAGTGGAGATAATGACTTGGCTCTTATAAAACTGACTTTAATTCCAAATGGAACTTTTGATTTTTATATGAGTATTTATCCTGAACCAATGCAAGACGCTGAACCTAAATCTGACATAATAAACTCGAACGGAACTTGGAGCGGAGAAGAAAAAACTGTGTCGTTAAACTTTGCGGAACGAAAAAAAGACACACTCAATTTAAATCATCTTTTTGACTCAAATTATAAACAAGGAAATGAATTTAAGGTTATTGACCAAAATACTGTTGAAATAGACTACTCTTTGAATAAATTAAATATTTGGGGAATTAGTTGTTATAAATCTGAAAAATAAAAACTGGTGCTAACAAAGGCTATAATTCATTGCGGCGGAATTTCATGGCTGAAATTCCACGCAAATAGCTAACTTTAGGGTTACGGCGGAAAAGTCCGTTGGACATTTTCCGCAACGAAATTTATAGCCAGAACCGTTGGGCATAATAACAGAAAAATGAGTTATGAAATAATTAACAAAATCACTGGACAATTTCATTTAAGTTCTAATATTAATGAAAAGGAAATTAAGAAATTACTCAAGCATTCGAATCTCAATTCTATTCAATTTAGTGAACCTGTAACTGATAATAATGTCTGGATTAATATCAAAGAAATATTATTAACACATAAACCAGAATTGGAATTATATGTTTACTCAAACCACAATAAACCTTGGGATTTATCATTTTTAGAATTATTTCCTAATTTAAAGACTTTCTCAGTAGGTGGATATATGGAATGTTCTAATATCAATTCAATTGGAAACCTTAAAAACATCGAATCTTTATCCATCAATGTCTTTAATATTAAAAACATTAATTTTTTGAGCAAGATAAATTCTTCTTTAAAAAATTTAATTCTTGGAAAAACAAAATCAAAGAAATTTGACTTGTCAATTCTCTCAAGATTTAATAATCTACAAAGTTTATCAGTTTGGGGACATAAAAAAGGGATTGAAAATATTTCGAAATTATCTTTTTTGGAAAAACTTCATCTTTCGGTTAATCTTGATGATTTAGAATTTATTTCAGAATTAAACAGACTATGGTCTGTAAAACTAAGTTTCAGTCAGATTAAAAACTTAGAAGCTTTAACGAAAATAGATAAACTAAAACATCTTGATATTTTTCAGTTAAGGAAATTAGATAATATTGAATTCATTTCAAAAGTAAATAATCTTCAATACTTAGTTTTGTCAAATTTGCCGAATATTGAAAATCTTCCTGACTTAAAAAACAACAAACAGTTAAGAAGAATTAATTTTGAGAATCTGAAAAGATTGACAGATTTAAGAAAATTAGAAAATGTAGAATCTTTAAATGAATTTCAATTTGTTAACTGTAGTCACCTAAATCCTAATGACCTCGTACCAATTTTGCGAAATAAAAATATAAAAAGTGTCATCGCTGGTTTTGGAAGTAATAAAAAGAACAATGAATTTGAAAAAATCAAAACCGATTTTGGTATAAAAAAACATAAATGGGGCAAGTTTATTTTTAACTAAATTACTATGCCCAACACCGTATATAGTTTATTGCTAGTTCTAGCCTACTTACGAAAATCCTCGCGGATTTTCTATTCGGTTTTTATTTCCTAAGTATAGTGCTTAAACCACGCAACAAACCATATACAAATACGTTGTAACACATTATGAAAAGTGCATCGTCCTGAAATAGGTTGACAAAAATTTTAATCAATTTTAGTCATCTATGAAAGAACAACAAAAACAACACTGCCGAAAAAAAACCTACCAAAAGACGGGTTTTGAACTCAAGCTTTTCGTCATTGACCAAATCAACAATGGTCAGATATCCATCAACCATGCTTCTAAAAAATATGGTATATCGAGAAGCTCTATCCAATATTGGATGAAAAAATACAGTACCTTGGAACAAACCAATAAGGCCATGGGCAAGAACGACCAGATAAAAAAGCTGAAAGAGAAGATAGAGGAACTCGAGTTCATAAAAGACTTCCAACAAGACGTAATCGCCGATATGGAACTGATCACAGGCGTCGATATGTCAAAAAAGTCATTGCCCAAAACATTAGCAGACGAGATTCAAAAAAAGAAGCAAGACCGTTTAAAAGAAAATGGCTAGCTCAATGTTTTGGGATAAGCAGACAAGCACTCTATAAAAGGCTCAAATCTCATCAGATAAAACACAAAAACGAACAAACCGTCATAGAGTTGGTAAAACAGTGCCGTAACAAGGTGGGACAACGGACAGGTGGCAAAAAACTCTATGACCATTTAAAGAACGAACTGAATAAAAAGGATATCAAAATTGGCAGGGACAGGTTTCTCAAAATATTAAGAAACAACGGGTTACTTGTAAAAAAGTCAAAACAATACCACATTACAACCAACTCCAAACATCAATTTTACAAGTATAAAAACCTTGTCAAAGACAAAGTGCCGACAAGGCCCGAACAGCTTTGGGCAAGTGATATCACATACATTAAAACTCAAAACGGACACAATTACCTGGCTTTGGTGACCGATGCCTATTCCAAAAAAATAATGGGATATAAACTGGATGACAACATGAGAACGGAACTCTGTCTCGATGCCCTGAAAATGGCACTCAAAAACAGAAAATATCCCGACCAAGAACTCATTCACCATTCTGATAGGGGTATTCAATATTGCAATCCAATGTACACCAAATTTGCTGAAGAAAATGGCTTGACAATCAGTATGACTGAACAATACGCCCCCTATGAAAACGCCATCGCAGAAAGAATAAACAAAACCCTCAAATACGAATATGGACTAAAGCTAAACATCAAAAACACAAAACTTGCCCAGAAAATGACCAAAAACGCTATCTTTATTTACAACAACTTGAGAACGCATTGGAGCTTGGATTTAAAAACCCCGGCCCATGTACACCTAAACAAAAACAACGACTACAAATCGTACAGAAAAAACAAAAATCAACTGGAATTATTAACCATTTAAAACCAAAAAAAATGGTCAACCTATTTCAGGACAAGACAAAAACAAAATGATTGAGAAAGCGGACATTGAAAAATTAGTGCTTGACCCCAAAAAGAGCAATCTTAAGACTCATTTCAATGATATGTTTTTCATCAATAACCTTAGATATAGTGGAGAAATTAGGAAAAAGGAAATTTTATTATGGTATTCTTCACATTGGTTAAGGGGTGGGTATCCAATCTTTCATCTTCAATTTGACTCTGGAAACAAACTTGTTGGAATTAAATCTGAATTAAATCCATTTGGTAAACTATTTGACAAAATAGCCATAATTGCAATTGGAATTTTTGCTTTATTGCCAATTTTAGGGAATGGATTTTCAAAAGGTTGGCTCGGGTCTATTTTCATTCTATTTGTTGCTTTTATACTTTTTCTAATCATGAGAAAAGCATCAAAATCAGAGAAAAAAATAATGGTGGAGGAACTGAAAGAAACCATTGAAAAAATTGAGAGGGAAAAATTTCCAGAAAAGTTTGTCGGAAAGCCTCAAAAAGAAATTGCAAAAGAAAACGAATGGACTTTAAAAAAGGTTTTGACAAGAATTTTCTTTTATCCAATAAGCGTTTTAATAATCTACTTCTGTATCACTGAAATACTCCCAAACGGAAAAACCACACATGCAATTTTCGGAATCGCAGTCTGTGGACTATACTTAGTGTCGGACATTTTAAATATTCTAAAAAAATAAAAACTACAGCTAACAAGGGCTATAATTTATAGCTACAATTCGTTAACTTCAAACTATAAAACAACCAACGGCTGGATTTGCCACGGCTGGAAATCTAACGATTTCCAACGCCGCCACAAATCATAGCCGGGACCGTTATATGTAATGGCTCGAAAACATCCTTCAAAGATTTTTTGAAAATAATGTCCAAAACCAAACACCTGAAATGTCTTTAAGGTGAATAAAAAACAGAATACAATGAAAAAATTCTTACTACTGCTACACGAAGACATAGAAAAAATGAGTGGTTTGTCCCCAAGAGAAATGGGAGAATTAGCAAACGCACATATGGCTTGGGCGACAAAATTGGCTGAATCGGGGCATTTGATTTCAGGAGATGGCTTGCACGAAAAGGGCGTGCTCATCACGGGAAAAGACAGCGTGATAAAAGACGGCCCTTATTTGGAATCCAAAGAATTGATTGGCGGATATTACCTATTACAAGCGGACAATCTGGACGCCATCGTGCAAATTGCCAAAGAATGTCCTTGCCACATATGGGGAGGAACGACCGAAATCCGCCCTATTATGGAAATGGATGAATATGAGCAATAAAAGGCATTCGGCAATGGAATCCAATTACCGGGCTTTATACGGAAAGTTGTTTTCTGTACTTATCAATCGGTTTGGCGCGAATCACGTCAATGAAATTGAGGACGCTATTCAAAATTCATTCTTGAAGTCCTTAAAAACCTGGCACTCTGACAAAATTCCCGATAATAAAGAAAACTGGCTTTTCGTTGTTGCCCGAAACGATGTTTTGAACCAAATCAAAAAAAAGAGCAAGGTAAGTGCGGAGCCCATTTTGACCGAAACCAAAGAAAACGGAACAGCAGAAAATGACTTACGACTTGAAACCATTTTGTTCCTGTCATCCTCAAAAAAGATTTCCGACCGAGCAAAAGCAGTGTTCATCCTCAAAAATGTTTTCGGGTTTAGTGTTCGCGAAATAAGTGGGAGTACGCTATTAAGCCAAGAAGCCGTTTACAAAAGTCTCAATAGGGCAAAAAAAAATCTGAAACTTGAATTTGAGAACAAGCCTATAAGTATAATCACCGAAAAAACGGGCAAACAGGAAATCGCAACCGTTGAGGAAATCCTGTATGCGGTGTTCAATATAGGTTTTGACTCTTTCAATGATAACATCCAATCCTTTGTCAACGAAGATTTATGTTTGGAAGCCTTGGCACTTGCCAAAGAATTACTCAAAAAACACCAACAGGATTCAACGAAAAACCTACTCGCTCTATTTTGTTTTCATATCGCAAGAATACCTGCAAAGATTGACAATGGGAAACTTGTTTCTTTTTTCAAGCAGGACCAAACCAAATGGAATAAGAAATTGATGGGTTTAGGGTTCAGTTATTTGCATAAGCCCGAAAAATTGACCCGATTTTACATCGAGGCATTGATTGCAAGTAAGTATATGACAGCAAATTCGTATGATACCGATTATTGGAACGATATAATCAAACTCTATGAATTGCTTACGGAATACCACCGTTCACCAATCGTAAAATTGAACCTTTGCTACGGATTGCATCAAGCCAACCGAACTGAAGAAGCTTTGGTTTTATTGGAAAGCATTGAAAAAGAATTGCCAAACGGACACTTTTACTACTCGTTGGTTAAGGCAGAACTTCTAAAAACGACAACCCCGAAAAAATCAGAAACAATATTAGCTTCCATAATAAACAAAATTGAGCAAACCATTAGGAAAGAGTATTTATTAGAAAATGATCTTATTACATTATGAAAACTCAAAAAATCTTATCGAAAATGGCACTTGTTATTTTCCTCTTCGCTATTTCGTGTAATAATAAAACCAATGAAAACTTTGATTGGCTTTTGGGACAATGGCAACGAACAAACGAAGAACAAGGAAAAACGACTTTTGAAGATTGGAAAAAAACAGCCGAGTTTAGTTATTCGGGCATTGGATTTACTCTGCAAGACGGTGACACCGTCAAACAGGAAAAAATGAAACTGATAAAACAAAACGGAACTTGGGACTTTGTAGTAAAAGTACCCGAAGAAACAGACGCTGTAATATTTGAAATGACTGAATCTAACAAAAGTTCATTCACTTGTATCAATGATTCAATCGATTTCCCAAACCGAATTAAATACTGGACAGAAAACAACCATTTAAAAGCAACAGTATCGGGAATTGACTTAAACGCCCCGTTTGAATTTAAAAAAATAGAATGAAGAAAGCCTACACACAACAATGTATCCTATAATAGGCGAGATAGTAGATATTTCAAGGGTTGCAGTCCCCTCCAGCCTTCATGTAACTTGACAGGAAAGTGCCACGTAGCCCACTACCACTCTTTTAATTAACATTATAGGGCATTTAAAAACAAGGCAACAAAACAAGAGTAGAAAATTATGAAAGCAAAGACAGAAACACCTGAAAAATACATCGAACAACTAACAAATGAACGAAAAATTGCAATTGGTGAATTACGAAAAATCATTATTGATAACTTGCCGAAAGGATTTTCTGAAACGATAAGTTACGGAATGATTGGTTTTGTAGTTCCTCATTCAATTTACCCTAACGGCTACCATTGCGACCCTAAACAACCATTGCCTTTTATCAGCATTGCCTCACAAAAAAACTTTGTAGCCCTTTATCATATGGGACTTTATGCCAATCCTGAATTGCTAAAATGGTTTATTGACGAGTACCCAAAACACTGTAAAATAAAATTGGATATGGGAAAAAGTTGTATCCGTTTTAAAAAACCTGACCAAATTCCGTTTGAACTGATTGGCGAACTTTGTTCAAAAATGACAACTAAACAATGGATTGAAATATACGAAACCAATTTAAAAAGATAGATTATGAAGAACTTTAAAATTGAAGTTAAATGGGCATTTATTTTCATCGGCTCACTTTTGTTATGGATGCTTTTGGAACGATTAGTCGGGCTTCACGACAAGTATATAGACAAACATCAATATTTGACAATGCTATATTCAATTGTTGCAATTGCGCTATACGTCTTTGCTCTTTTGGACAAAAGGAAGAATTTCTTCAATGGAGCAATGACCTATAAACAAGGCATTATAACGGGTTTGATAATCACAGTAGTTGTGACAATATTTAGTCCGTTAACACAATGGATAATTTCAAATGTAATAACCCCCGACTATTTTAAGAATGTGATACAATATTCAGTTGAGACAGGGTACCATAAAAGCGTTGCTGACGCAAAAGCTCAGTTTAACCTGAAAAGTTATATAATACAGAGTACCATAGGTGCTTTAATAATGGGTATTGTAACGACCGCAATTGTTGCAATCTTTACAAGGAAGAAAAGCACAAGCTAATTAATGGTAAAGAAAAAACGTCCTATAACAATGTATATAAAAAATGGTGAAATAGTTATAAAATAAAGGCTTTTGGCCCGTATCGAATTTTGTGTTTAAACGAAAAGTTTGTGCTTCTAAATCGCCTACTTTTCATATACTAACCGATGTGATAAATTCAGGGAAAACAACCAAATGAACAGTATCAAAGACTCAATAAGATTATCCAGAATTATTGGCCCCCTACTAATAGCAATGGCTATTTCGGAGTATAAAAACTTTGGTATCTGGAATAATCCTTTACCCATGCTAACTTATCTAAATGGAACACTTTTATTCCTTGCCGGACTTTCAATAGTCCAATACCATAACATTTGGAAAGGTTGGCAAATACTCCTTACAGTTATTGCATGGTTAGTTTTACTCGCAGGACTCTATCGCATGTTTTTTCCGGAAGCAGAACAAATGCAGGAAGAGGCGACTACAATAGTTACTTTTAGCATCATGATAATCATGGGGATTTTTTTGTCGTATAAAGGTTATTATTCCAATTTAAAGAACACTAAACCAAACTAACCATGCCAAAATCAATTTTAGTTATTGGTGGCTATGGGGGTGTTGGCAAGGAACTCGTTCGAGGCTTGCTGCAATATACCAGTTGTAACGTAATTATTGGTGGCAGAAACGTTTACAAAGCACAAGAACTAAAAAATTGGCTTTTCAAAGAATTTCCAAATGCCAATTTGCAAACCATACACTTAGATGCAACTGATAAAGCTTCTCTTCTGAATGCTTTCAAAGAAGTTGATTTGGCGATAATAACCGCCACAATCCCCGATTATATTGATTTATTAGCAGAATCAGCCCTTGAAACCCAAACTGATTTGATGGATATTTTAGTACGGGGAGATGTTGTAGATAAATTTCTAAAATATAAGCAACAAATTATTGAGAACAATCGCATTTTCATCACTCAATGCGGTTTTCACCCTGGATTGATTACTCCATTTATTCGGTTGGCTAAGTCAAACTTTGACGTGTACCAAACCGCAGCAGTTGGAATGGCGATGGATGCTGTTTTTGAACAACCTGAATCCGTAAAAGAAATATTGTACGAAGTGATGGAATCTAATTCGATGATTTTGGAGAAAGGAGAGTGGAGAAAAGCTAATTATAAAGATGCCAAAAACTTCTTACTCTCAAACAAGTTTGGTGAAAAAGTCTGCTTCCCACTGCAAATGAGAGAGCTTATGGGATTGGAAAAAGAACTGGGATTGACCAAATGTGGCGTGTATGCAGCTGGCTTCAGTCCATATATTGACAATTTCATTTTCCCATTAACTATGTTTCTTGGATTTATAAATAAGAAACTTAGTCTCAACATCTGTAGTTGGCTTTTTTTCAGAGCAATTAGAGGAAATCTGGCTATGAAACCAAGAGTTGAAATGCAACTCGTTGCATCCGGAAGTAAGGATGGCGAAAATAAGATGATTAAAATGAAACTTGAGTCAAATAATGGATTTGATTTGACGGCTAAAGCTGTTATTGCACTTTTAAAGCAGTATTTAGCAGGTATGATTAGCAAACCTGATTTATACCTAATGGGGAAAATTTCGGAAGAAGAACAGCTATTCCGTGACCTGAAAAATATGGGCATAGAAATAGAAAAGAAATGAATTGAAAAAACTAAACTAAAAAATCACGAATACACAACACTATATGGCGGTAAATGCAAAACCGAAGTTTAGCTTTTGGATTTTTTGACTGAATAATAATGGAGAGCGGAATCAGAACGTGCTTACTCAAACGTGTCGCCAAAACATATAACAATGGCTATAATTCATTGCTACTTGGTGGTTAAGACAAAGATTTTTTCCTACATTTAACTTAGAACAAAACCAAAAGGCTGATTTCATTGCTGCTCCTTTCCGGCGCGACTTGCTACAGGCGCGTCGCAGCCAGAGCCGCAACGAAATCATAGCCGAGACCGTTACACACAATGGCTCGAAAAAAATCCAGAACGGAATTTAAACTGAATCGATACCTGATTGCGGACGGATAAAATCCTTGCGGAATCGACATGGAAATTGACAGAAAACGACGGATTGAAAAACGGCGGATTTGATCATCAAAACGGATTTGAAAAACTAACGTGAGTTTGTTTGACCGGACGGTTCGTGCCACTCAAAAGCGTTTTTTTCAAAAACACTTTTTCGGGATTTAAAAGGTAAAAGCAAAACCAAGGTTTAGCTTTTGGGTTTTTGGCGAAAAAAAGGGAAAGCGGAAACAGAACGCGCTTACTCAAACGTGTCGCTAGAGCGCGTAACAATGGCTATAATTCATTGCGGCGGAATTTCATGGCTGAAATTCCACGCAAATGGCTAACTTTAGGGTTACGGCGGAAAAGTCCGTTGGACATTTTCCGCAACGAAATTTATAGCCAAGACCGTTGTGCAACATTTTGAGTGAACCAGACACAGCGCATTTTTAGAGGATAATTTAAAAGAGGATTTTGAAGTAATCATGAGAAGATTTTTAATCATAATTGCAAAACTGATATTTAAGTCTAATGGTGAATCTGTTTCACCTTATAACTCAGATTTTAGTCGGAGATTATTTAAGAAATGGACTAAGACATTTAACAAGTATAATCCTTTGCCACAAACCGATACTAAATTCTCTGACTTTAGGACGAAATTGAATGAGATAATAAAGAAATATAAAGATTCAAACCATGATTATATTCTTAATATATCTAAAAGTCATGATAATGACTTACAATTAGTCCATCCATATAGATTTTTACATTTAAATCAAGATAAATCATTCATTGATTTTGGATTTGCCATTCATATATCATTTGACCCTTCATTTAAAGAGAATCAATTGAATTTTGAAAAATTTAAACAATTGGATTCGTACAAAGAGTTCATTCATGAGAATTTTGATGGTATTCCATGTTATCATTTGAATTGTTATACAGATATTGATAAAACGTATACTGTAACATTTGAAATCTTGTCCAGAATTTTCGACTATTCTGAGGATACAAAAGTTTATTTTGACTTTTACGATGAAGGTTCGGTTCAGGATAATTTAAAAGAGTTAAACAAAAAAGAAAATAGTTTCTCGAATAAAATGAGAGATAAAAGTGATAAAGAATTACTCAATTATATTGAAAATCAACAACAATTTGAAGATGACGCTATTTATGCTGCGGCTTGGGAATTAGAGAAAAGAGGATATAAATTTGAAAGATAAACGTTGCACAACACACAATATAAAACAGTTGGGATTTAATGGTTTGCGAGCATTTGTTTTTCAATCCAACTTTTCCAACGGTGGATACAGACGCACTCCGAAAACCCAACCGTTTCATATTGTAAAACGTTGGCAGTAATTAAAAAACAGAATGACGAAAGAAGAATTTGAGAAACTTTGGAAAATAAATTATCCGAACACAGTTCCGATTTCTTATTTGTTTAAAAATGATTATTCGGAAAGATGGTTTAGAATTCACAGCCTACCAAAATCCAAACGCTATCGTGAAAATGAAAAAGATTGGGAAATATTGCTCTCACGACAAAATGAAATAATAACAGATTTATTTGGAATAGACACACCGATTTTAATTGTTACGGGAGAATATAATTGGGGAAATGACAGAATATCCCACGTAACAAAAGAAGAATTAGTTTTTGAAAGGTACTCTTTCGTGAAACTTGATAAAATTGATATGTTTAAAATCGACTCGGAACAATATGACGAGATTGACATTTATAGACCAGCATTTGCTGAGACGAATTGGAATATTGAAAAACAAAAGGACTTAATAAAGGAAATAGCAAATGACAGAATTAGAGCATTCTTTGTTTCCTTTGAAAAAAATATAATTGTAGCACCTTATGATGGCGGAATTGATTTTGTTCTAAAAGACATAGAAACAAAAAACTATTACAGAAATAAATATCAAAATTGGTTGTCTGAAAGAGAAGATGGACTTTAATAAACAACTACTGCCAACAATGTATAACCGCAATTACGGCGGATTCGACTACGTCCGAATCCACTCGGAATTGCTAAAGTCAGTGCTTAACCGAAAATTAGTAATTTAAAACCCGTAACTGACGGTTATACGAGACCGTTGTAAGCAATTTGACGAACTGCATCGTCCTGAAATAGGTTGACAAAAATTTTAATCAATTTTAGTCATCTATGAAAGAACAACAAAAACAACACTGCCGAAAAAAAACCTACCAAAAGACGGGTTTTGAACTCAAGCTTTTCGTCATTGACCAAATCAACAATGGTCAGATATCCATCAACCATGCTTCTAAAAAATATGGTATATCGAGAAGCTCTATCCAATATTGGATGAAAAAATACAGTACCTTGGAACAAACCAATAAGGCCATGGGCAAGAACGACCAGATAAAAAAGCTGAAAGAGAAGATAGAGGAACTCGAGTTCATAAAAGACTTCCAACAAGACGTAATCGCCGATATGGAACTGATCACAGGCGTCGATATGTCAAAAAAGTCATTGCCCAAAACATTAGCAGACGAGATTCAAAAAAAGAAGCAAGACCGTTTAAAAGAAAATGGCTAGCTCAATGTTTTGGGATAAGCAGACAAGCACTCTATAAAAGGCTCAAATCTCATCAGATAGAACACAAAAACGAACAAACCGTCATAGAGTTGGTAAAACAGTGCCGTAACAAGGTGGGACAACGGACAGGTGGCAAAAAACTCTATGACCATTTAAAGAACGAACTGAATAAAAAGGATATCAAAATTGGCAGGGACAGGTTTCTCAAAATATTAAGAAACAACGGGTTACTTGTAAAAAAGTCAAAACAATACCACATTACAACCAACTCCAAACATCAATTTTACAAGTATAAAAACCTTGTCAAAGACAAAGTGCCGACAAGGCCCGAACAGCTTTGGGCAAGTGATATCACATACATTAAAACTCAAAACGGACACAATTACCTGGCTTTGGTGACCGATGCCTATTCCAAAAAAATAATGGGATATAAACTGGATGACAACATGAGAACGGAACTCTGTCTCGATGCCCTGAAAATGGCACTCAAAAACAGAAAATATCCCGACCAAGAACTCATTCACCATTCTGATAGGGGTATTCAATATTGCAATCCAATGTACACCAAATTTGCTGAAGAAAATGGCTTGACAATCAGTATGACTGAACAATACGACCCCTATGAAAACGCCATCGCAGAAAGAATAAACAAAACCCTCAAATACGAATATGGACTAAAGCTAAACATCAAAAACACAAAACTTGCCCAGAAAATGACCAAAAACGCTATCTTTATTTACAACAACTTGAGAACGCATTGGAGCTTGGATTTAAAAACCCCGGCCCATGTACACCTAAACAAAAACAACGACTACAAATCGTACAGAAAAAACAAAAATCAACTGGAATTATTAACCATTTAAAACCAAAAAAAATGGTCAACCTATTTCAGGACAAGACAAAAAAACCCGAACTGAATGAAAAAAATAATAATGCTTATGGGAATTTTATCATTCTTTGGGTGTGGAGCGAAAAACTTAACACCAAAAGAAACTGAATTAGTTAATAAGTTGGATTTTAACATCGAACTTATGAAAGAATTGAAAAACGAGACGAAAAGTGAATTAATTCAGTTGCCTGCAATCGACCAAGAAACTGCGGATATTTTAGACGAATTCTATAACGGAATTCACTCAACCACATCAGAAGAGAAAGCGAACTTGATTGTAAAAAAATTAAAAGAAAGATTTAGAGAAAAAGGATATTTAATATTTGTATTTACAGGCGAAGATGATTCAAAAAGCATTGGAGTTATTAAAGGGACTAACGACCTTGACATTTTGCGATATAGAAGAACAGACGGTATTAATCACGATTATGAAAATGACGATATTGTTGCAAAAATATCGGAATGGAATGATCAATTCGGATTGACTGTGATTGGGTGCGGACGAGATTGGCTTGAACTGGAATTTAAAAAGTTACCAAGTGATTTAGACACTTTTGCTGACGAAGTTTATGAATTCTGCCCTGACTCTGTTGACCAAGGTGTTGGAGAAGTAGAAAACTTAAAACTATTGATTAAAGAAATGAACGGAATTTGGTTGTGGTGGGACTAAAAAAAGTACTGGCTACAACAATGGCTATAATTCATTGCGGCGGAATTTCATAACTGAAATTCCACGCAAATGGCTAACTTTAGCGTTACGGCGGAAAAGTCCGTTGGACGTTTTCCGCAACGAAATTTATAGCCAGAACCGTTGGCAAACATTTGAACCTACTTAATGGCAATACAAGATAAAATCACACAAACTTGGGTAAAAGCAACTGGAAAAAGAATCAATCCAGATGAATTAGAGTGGTTAATCGGACCTATTGGAAATACTGACATAATTAAAAACAAGTTCATTTTTGAATTAGCGGAAAAAGAGAATTTGACAATTCAAAAAAACTTACCGAATTCCGGACTTCTCGACAAAATGGAACAGATTGGAATCTCTGACCAAGACCAATATCCTTTAAATAAAAAAGTTGCTGACTTTTACGAAAATACTTCCGACTATGATTTTGAAGTTTGGAGCGCATGGAAAGGTATTTTTAAGCCTTTTGGGAAATTACTTTATTTGATTTTCAGCAAAAGACTTCAACAACTGAATTTACCGCTTAATTCTATAGACACAGCAAAAGGACTAAAAAGCGAAATAATTAAATTAACAAACAAGGAGACAAAACAAACCAAATGGACAATTTGGTATAGAATAATTAAAAGCACAAATGATGTAATATATTCAGGAATATACACAACTTGTAGAAATCCAAATTATGACAAACCACTGTTAAAAGTAGTCTTTCCATTACCAAATGGAAATGCTTCTGTGGTTATGACCAAAAAAGTTGAAAAAGATGGTTCACTTCTACTCTGCTCGGACGGAAAAAAATTTGGGGATAATGGATTTTATTTTACTCTGACAAATGGAAAAGGGAAATATTGGGCAAGATTCGTAAAATCAATGCACGAATGGATTAGAGTTTACGAAGACGAAGAAAATGTTTTGAGAGCTGACCATAATCTGAATTTTTATGGAATGAAATTTTTGAATTTACATTATAAAATGAATAAAAAAACGTTTGCCAACAATGTATAACCGCAATTACGGCGGATTCGACTACGTTCGAATCCACTCGGAATTGCTAAAGTCAGTGCCATACCGAAAATTAACACATATAAACCCGTAACTGACGGTTATACGAGACCGTTGGCATTCATATTGACTGAAAACTCTGCGAAATATAAATGAATAAAAAAAACAGTGTTTTTATTGCAACAAGTTTAGATGGCTATATCGCTGACAAAAACGACGGAATTGATTGGCTTAATTCCGTTCCAAATCCCGATAATGATGATATGGGATATTTGGAATTCTCAAACAGAATTGATGCGCTTGTAATGGGGCGAAAGACATTTGAAACAGTATTAGGATTTGATGTCGATTGGCCATATGACAAACCTGTTTTCGTATTGAGCAATAAACTAAAAGAAATACCTGAATCCCATAAGGACAAAGCATATTTGGTTCGAGGAACACTGACGCAAATTTTAGAACAAATTCACCAAAAAGGACACAAAAGATTATACATTGACGGCGGGACTACCATCAGGAATTTCTTAAAAGCGGACTTGATAGATGAAATGGTACTTACAACAATTCCTATTTTGTTAGGTGGTGGTTCTCCACTATTTTCGAAACTACCGAATGAACTGAAATTTGAACTGGTGGAAACTAAAGTCTTTTTGAACCAGATAGTACAGAATCATTATAAACGAAAAAGATAAAATACGAAATGCCAACATTGGCTATAATTCATTGCTACTTGGTGGTTAAGACAAACATTTTTTCCTAAATTTAACTTAGATCAAAACCAAAAGGCTGATTTCATTGCTGCTCCTTTCCGGCGCGACTTGCCACAGGCGCGTCGCAGCCAGAGCCGCAACGAAATCATAGCCCGGACCGTTGTGCAACATTAGAAAAAAAACAGATATGACAAAAAAAATCACCCTAATCTTATTACTCTTAATATCAATAAAAACATATTCTCAAAAGTGTAAAACGGACAAAGACCCATTTACAAATGAGAAAATAACCTCTTTCGATTTTTACAATAAGACTGTCTATTTTGAAATAAAAAATGACTCAATAAGATTTGATATTAAATTCAACTATTGGGGAGAAAGAAAACGTGAATTCAATGAAGGCACAGAAGTATTAATAAAACTTGAAAACGGCTCTAAAATAAATTTATATACAATTAAAAAATCTAAACCTAAAATTGAAAGTGTCACATCTTCATCCAACGGACCTTTTTTTCCAGGATTTGGTGGCGGATTTGGCAGAACAAGTTCTAAAAACTTTACAGCTTACTCTTTTACATTTATATTAAACAAAACGGAATTAAAAAGTTTGACTGAATCTAAAATTGAAATTATTAGAATTCCAGACACTGATGAAGGAGAACATGTTGACCTAAAAGCGAAAGGAAAGACAAAACAAAAAATAAAAGCCATAAAAAAAGGAGCAACTTGTATAAGTGAAAATATATAACGTTGCACAACAATGTATAACCGCAATTACGGCGGTAGTTGGTTAAGAAGACGATGAATTCCCACAAAAACACTCCCCCAGCCTGAAAAAATTCTAACTTTAAAACCGTAACTGACGGTTATACGAGACCGTTGCGCAACAGTTTGCCAAAATTCCGTAATTTAGATTTATGGAAATAAACCTTGAACATAAGAAAATTGAATTGATTCAATGGCTTTCGACATTGTCGGACAACTCAGTTATCGAGAAACTGATGGAGTTAAAGAATGCAGAAAGAATGGACTGGTGGAATAATCTTTCAGAAAACGAGAAAAAATCAATTGACGAAGGAATTAAGGACGCGGATGAAGGAAAATTGAATTCTCATTCAAAGGCTAGGGCCATATATGGAAAGTGGTTATAGAATATTATGGACCGACCATGCTCTGAAAGAATTGAGACAAACAATTGAATATCTTGAAACGAATTGGACGGAAAAGGAGTTGAGAAATTTCTCGACCAAACTTGACCACACAATTGAAATCACTGCCAAAAATCCAAAAATTTTTCCCTCAACAACTGAAAGAAAAGAAATAAGGAAAGCTGTTGTAGATAAATACAATACTCTTTATTACAGAATTAATGGGGATTTAATTGAAATTCTTTCCTTATTTGCAAATCGACAAAACCCAAAGAAAAAGAAAATATAAAACCGTTGCACAACAATGGCTATAATTCATTGCTACTTGGTGGTTAAGACAAATATTTTTTCCTAAATTTAACTTAGAACAAAACAAAAAGGCTGATTTCATTGCTGCTCCTTTTCGGCGCGACTTGCCACGGGCGCGTCGCAGCCAGAGCCGCAACGAAATCATAGCCCGGGCCGTTGTAGCACATTAAACCAAAATCGCGTGAAAAGAATGAATACCTACATAATCTTCGGAGTTTTAGCATTAATCGGAATATTTGTTTTGATTAGTTGGAATTCAAAACGGAATTCAAATTCAATCGGAATTGTGGAAAATAAGACGGAATTTCTGAATCGTGAAATCCGACAAGAAAAACGAGACTTAAAACTTACTGTCTCTTATGACTATGGAGAAATCACAAAAACCATATCTGAAAAAGCAACTGCGGAAATAATAAAAAGCACAATGGAATCAACAAATTGGAATGAATTTCACATTGTGCAACTGGAAGATGAAAATGGAAATGGATATGAGGCATTGCACGTAAGCGGAAGTTTAGGCGATGACGGATTAGCTTCTGGATTTGTGACAGACGACGACCATATTTTATTAGTAAAACCATTAGAAACAGTTGAACAAATGACTGAAATACTTCTTGACTTTTTGAAAGGAGAAGAAATTTGGAGGAATAAATATGAATATAAATAACGTGCTACAACAATGTATAACCGCAATTACGGCGGTAGTTGGTTAAGAAGACGATGAATTCCCACAAAAACACTACCCCAGCCTGAAAAAATTCTAACTTTAAAACCGTAACTGACGGTTATACGAGACCGTTACACGTAATAGCTCAAAAAAAATCCGGAACGGAATCGATATCTGATTGCGGGCGGACAAAATCCTTGCGGAATCGATACACAAATTGACGAACTACGACGGATTGAAACGGCGGAATTGAAAATCAAAACGGATTTGAAAAAATGACGTGAGTTTGTTTTGCAGAACGCTTCGTGCCACTCAAAAGCGTTTTTTTCAAAAACACTTTCTCGGGATTTAAAAGGTAAAAGCAAAACCAAGGTTTAGCTTTTGGCTTTTTGGCGGAAAAAAGGAAAACGGAAACAGAACGTGCTTACTCAAATGTGTCGCTACAACGTGTAACAAAGGCTATAATTCATTGCGGTGGAATTTCATGGCTGAAATTCCACGCAAATGGCTAACTTTAGGGTTACGGCGGAAAAGTCCGTTGGACATTTTCCGCAACGAAATTTATAGCCAAGACCGTTGTGTGCAAGCTTAAAACAAAATTAAATGTTCGGACTTTTTAAAAAGAAAGAACCCATTTCCAGGGAAAAAAAGTTTTGGAATTACTTTGTTGAGAACAAGAAGTCTCTCGAGGACTTCATAGACTCTGATTTAACAGATTATACACCTTTTAACGAGGTCACTCAAAAGATGAGAATATACTCGGACTATTTGTTTCCTGAGGTTACGAAAGATGACGATGGACAATATGTTCTGGTAATTACACCTGACGGAGACCCAAAAGGAATTTTAGCTACCGAAGGACTATTTAATTCGAAACCTGAAATTGATAATTGGGTAGTTCAAAAATTTAGGCAACCAAAAGATGACTTCTCGGAATTTGAATTTCAAGGACTAAAATATCCAAGTTCAGATATTGAAATTTTATCTGAATACGACAACGGAACTGAAAAAATGAACATTCAGGTATTCATCAGAAATATGAATTCAGATGAAGCCAAATACAAAACAATGGCATGGATTTATCTTGACAATATTCTAGGAGAATTCAATACCATCAAAAAGTTAGGCTATGTGGACTTCTTTCATCTGGACGAGGGAAAAAAAGTTAAGGACAGTATCTCAATCCTAGATTTGAGGCATCAGATGGACAGGGAAATCTATAATGTAAAATAAAGCCAGCACACAACAAGGGCTATAATTCATTGCGGTGGAATTTCATGGCTGTAATTCCACGCAAATAGCTAACTTTAGGGTTACGGCGGAAAAGTCCGTTGGACATTTTCCGCAACGAAATTTATAGCCAGGACCGTTGTGTGCAAGCTGAAAACCGGGAATAATTGAGAAAAACGATTTACATAATTACCTTGATTTTACTAATAATCGGAATTCCATTATTTGAATTTATGGCTTTTAATTCAATGGTAAGTTTAAAGTACGAAACACGCGAATTGACAGATTGTATCTCACTGGTTTCAGGAATTGACTTATGCAAAGCAATAAGAACCTTTCACATTTTGGCAATTCTTTGCGGACTGACATTTATTGGACTTTTGATTTATAGAAAACGGATTTTAAAAACGGCTGAAAAATTATGATTTCAATTCTCTTGTTAATTCCGTGGATAATATTTGGATTTAAAAATCCGAGTAAAAATTTCATTGGACTTAATCAAACAAAAAAGTCGCTGACTTTACTTTTAGGAATTGAAATCGCCTTTTTTCTAGTTCTCTACTTGACTTTACCAGAACCGACTTCAAAAATTGCTGGACTTCAAAGTTTTTCGTGGAATTATTTTATGGTGTACTACGCAAAAGGAATTGTGCCAACTTGGTTAATTGGAGAATCTATTAACGGAAATTTGGGAGACAAAATTGACTTAAATTATCAATGGATATATTTAATTGTAAGTTTAATAGTAGACTATTTGATTTTATTAATCATAAGTCCGAAAATAAAAATATTGTGGAATAAAAAGCCAGCACACAACAATGTATAACCGCAATTACGGCTGATTCGACTGCGTCCGAATCCACTCGTAATTTGGAGCTCTGTGCCAAACCGAAAAAACACTAACTTAAAACCCGTAACTGACGGTTATACGAGACCGTTGGCAATAATTTCTCACAATGATTTTCGTTTAAAAACTTTAACCAAGTAAAACAAGTTTAATGAAAAACACTCTATTAATATTATTTACATTAATTCTGTTTTCATGTTCTTCAGATAATGATGACAACAACGATTCCGAATCATTAGACCCCATAATAGGAACGTGGACTGAAATAGGACAAGGAACCGTATCTGATGACGGAACAGACCAATTCTCGGAATATGACTATTTCTGTGTCACGTTAGGGCGTTTTTCTTTCAATGATGATCGTAGTTTTAGAATCGAAACGTTTAGTGAGAGCAGCGGAATTGCTGGTGATGAAAATTGCACAAGTACAGGAATACTAATCGGAACTTGGGAAAATAACGGAGAAAATTATTTGTTCAATATTGAAAGTGATTCTTCTAACGAACCAGAGAGTGGTCAAGCTGAAATAAAAATCGAATTCCCAAACGAAAATCAAATGGAATGGATTTTTGATAGTGAATCTGACGGAATAGATTATACCTATGAACTCTACGAAAAAGTGGAATAAAAACTATTGCCAACAATGTATAACCGCAATTACGGCGGATTCGACTACGTCCGAATCCACTCGGAATTGCTAAAGTTTGTGCCAAACCGAAAAACAGTAACTTAAAACCCGTAACTGACGGTTATACGAGACCGTTGTGTGTCATTTAAACTCAAACAATATGAAAAGAATAATTTTTGCACTTTTAATTTCTTTTTTTAGCATTAGTTCTTCCGCTCAATTCGTAGCCAAAATGGAAGTGAAAGAACCGATAGAAGGAATATGTAATGAAAAAGAAGTGTATGCACTACTTCCATTTGATGGACAAGAAGAAGCTATTTGTCCTGTTTCAAAAGATGATATACTAAAACGATTAAATTCCGAAGTTCAATTTTTAAAGGACAATGCAAAATTTAAGGGGAAAGGAATGATTGGACTGATAATCAATTGTAAAGGAGAAGTCGTTCAATGCAAAATGGATAATAAAACAAAGAGTACTGAACTTGACAGACAAATTGAAGAAGTATTTAATTCATTAGGCGAATGGAAAGCTGGCAAGCTAAATGGTAAAAAAGTGGATAGCTCTAAATTATATAGCTTCAAAATCAAGAAAGGAAAAATAACTTTTGACTAAAAAAACGAACACACAACAATGGCTATAATTCATTGCTTCTCTCCTACCCAAAAAGAAAATTCCTTACCTTCAATGAACTAAAAACAAAACCAAAAGGCTGATTTCATTGCTGCTCCTTTCCGGCGCGACTTGCCACGGGCGCGTCGCAGCCTGAGCCGCAACGAAATCATAGCCCGGACCGTTGTGCAACATATCCCAACAATACGTTGAAATTGAAATGAAAGCAAAAATATTGAGTTTATTAATCATTATTCTGTTCGCATCTTGCGATAAATATTCTCGTGAAAAATACCCTCAATTTGCTTCTAAAACAGAAAGTTATAAATACGTAAACAGTTGCTATTCTGCTGAATTTGAGAACCTAAATAAAATTCCAATTGATATACAAAAAAAGTTTAGCCATTATCTGAAAAACAGATTAGGAAAAAACAACTTTCAAAATCTGGAATTTAAAAATGGTTATGTTCTATCAGATAAACCAATTGAAATAGAGAGAACAAAAAGTGAGAGTGAAATTTTAGCACTTTTGGGTCAACAAAAAGAAAAATCTGATTGCGACTCAATTATCGACTTTCCAGTTTATTCAATCGTTTATGAATTAAAATTACCTGAAATTGGAATTGAGAAAGTCGGACTGAATTTAATGCTTGATAGAAATGGAAAACCGATTAAGGACATTGATTTTCCAAAACCAGAATTTGCGAATAATATAATACCAATTGATTCTGTGCACTCGGAATTAATTCGTAGAAAAATACCATACAAAAAACTGAATATTGACTTGTGGTTTGACAAAAGAACTGAATCGTTTGTTTGGTCAACTAATACGTTAATTCAGGAAGGAAGTATAATGGGACCAAGTTGTTTTCCGGAAGTGGAATATCACTTCAAAATGAATGCAAATAATGGAGAAATTACAGAATTTGACAATAGACAAACAAATGATTATTTCTTCGGAGCTGACAACCATTATGTTGAATAAAAAAATACGTTGCACAACAATGTATAACCGCAATTACGGCGGAAGTTGGTTATGAAGACGATGAATTCCTACAAAAACATTCGCCCAGCCTGAAAAAATTCTAACTTTAAAACCGTAACTGACGGTTATACGAGACCGTTGTGCAACATTTACCAAAAAAAACCGAAAACGAATGAAAAAAAGCCTTATCGTCCTTTTAACAATAGTAATTTTTTGCAGTTGCAAGGAAGAAACTAAAATCGATACAAATTACGTCATTGCCAAATTTCAAGAGAATGCGAATAATATAAATTCATTGGAATATCGAATGCAAAGAATTGACACTTTTGATCAAGGTGGAACCGTATGGAATAATACTGGAATTGCCCTTATCGAAAAAGATAATAATGATAAAGTTTTTGGTTTTTCTTTCTATGGTAAAAGAGACGACATTGACAAAGAATATATTTATGATGCTGGAAATGGATTCGAAATCTCGAAAACTGAAAAAACCTACGAAGTAGAACCTGGACATTTTGGATTTATTGGAAGCCCAGGTGGACAAATGGTTCATCAAAATATTTTCAAACTTGACTCAATCTATAAAAAAGTATCAGTATCAGAAACGGAAAATTCATATTTACTTTCGTTTGAATTTGAAAATGATACGGTCTACAATGTGTCAGATAGAATAAAAGTCTATGAACTTAACAAAACGGACTTTTTCCCAATTCAGATTAAACAGACATCCAATCAACTTGGGAACAAATCGGTTTCTATCGCAAAATTTAGCGATGTTAAAATCAACGAAAATGTTACAAATTCAATAAAGGACTTAAAACAAGGTTTTCAGAATTACACAATTATTCAACCTAAAAAAAGAAAGCCGAATAAATTACTTGCAAAAAAATTACCGACATTAGAACTACCTGATTTATTTGACAAGAATAAAATCATAAAGGTTAATAACGACAAATTGACTTTGATTGACTTTTGGGAGGTCTGGTGTGGATCTTGTATTGCATCGTTTCCTAAAGTGGAAAATCTAAAAAACAAATTCCCATCTGAATTGAACGTAATCGGAGTTGTCTCGGAAGACCACGAAAATGCAATCAAGTTGGTAGAAAAGAAAGAAACAACTTTTCAAAATTTGATTGGAAATAATGAATTGGAAAAAGAATTTGGCGTCAATAGTTGGCCAAGGTACTTTTTAGTAGACAAAAGCGGAATTGTACAAAAAGAGTATTTTGGATTTTCTGATCAAATAGAAAAGGATATTAAAGAATTTATATCCAAATAAAAACGTTGCACAACATAGGCTATAATTCATTGCTACTTGGTGGTTAAGACAAAGATTTTTTCCTACATTTAACTTAAAACAAAACCAAAAGGCTGATTTCATTGCTGCTCCCTTTCGGCGCGACTTGCCACAGGCGCGTCGCAGCCAGAGCCGCAACGAAATCATAGCCCGGACCGTTACGCGCAATAGCTCGAAAAAAAACCAAAACGGAATTTATACAGATTCGATATCTTAATTGCGGACGGACAAAATCCTTATGGAATCGTATCGAAAATTGACAAACAACGGCGGATTGAAAAACGACGGAATTGAAAATCAAAACGGATTTGAAAAACTGACGTGAGTTTGTTTGGCAGAACGTTTCGTGCCACTCAAAAGCGTTTTTTTGAAAAAACACTTTTTCGGGATTTATTCGGTAAAAGCAAAACCGAGGTTTAGCTTTTGGCCTTTTTGACGAAAAAAATGGAAAGCGGAAACAGAACGCGCTTACTCAAACGTGTCGCTAGAGCGCGTAACAAAGGCTATAATTCATTGCGGTGGAATTTCATGGCTGAAATTCCACGCAAATGGCTAACTTTAGGGTTACGGCGGAAAAGTCCGTTGGACATTTTCCGCAACGAAATTTATAGCCAGAACCGTTACACACAATGGCTCGAAAAAAAATCCAAAACGGGATTTAAACTGATTCGATATCTGAATTTCGGACGGACAAAATCCTTATGGAATCGTATCGAAAATTGACAAACAACGACGGATTGAAAAACGGCGGAATTGAAAATCAAAACGGATGTGAAAAACTAACGTGAGTTTGTTGGACAGAACGGTTCGTGCCACTCAAAAGCGTTTTTTTCAAAAACACTTTTTCGGGATTTAAAAGGTAAAAGCAAAACCAAGGTTTAGCTTTTGGGTTTTTGGCGGAAAAAAGGGAAACGGAAACAGAACGTGCTTACTGAAACGTGTCGCCAAAGTGTGTAACATAGGCTATAATTCATTGCGGTGGAATTTCATGGCTGAAATTCCACGCAAATGGCTAACTTTAGGGTTACGGCGGAAAAGTCCGTTGGACGTTTTCCGCAACGAAATTTATAGCCAAGACCGTTGCCAACAATATGAGAAAAGCAGTTTTCGTAACAATGTTTAGTCTTTTAATTATAAGTTGTGCAAACAAGAAAAAGAAAGAATCTGAAAACGAAATAAAAACGGAATTGAATAAAGAAACTCAAAATTTAGAATTGAAAAAGGAGGAGTTCTTAAAGTCAAAAATATTCTTCGGACTTGAAAATCTGAATAACGGATTTGACTCGGAATCGATATACTATTTTTCAGAATCTGACTTTGAAATCGTGTTGAACAGAGTGGAAAAAAACGGAATTGGAATTTATGGAATTGAACCTTGGCTGAACGGAGATTTTTACGATGTTAGAGTTCACGAGCAACTAAATGCTGAACCAAATGACCCAAAGTGGTATCGAGAAGCATTTTCGGATTTTAAAAATAGAGGAAAGAATTTACAGTATTCTGCAACTTATGAAGTGCCGAATGAATTAATAATGAAATAAAATACTGTTGGCAACAATGTATAACCGCAATTACGGCGGATTCGACTACGTCCGAATCCACTCGGAATTACTAACGTCCGCGCCAAACCGAAAATTAACGCATATTAACCCGTAACTGACGGTTATACGAGACCGTTAGCCACAATTAAAACCTATGCATCGTCCTGAAATAGGTTGACAAAAATTTTAATCAATTTTAGTCATCTATGAAAGAACAACAAAAAACAACACTGCCGAAAAAAAACCTACCAAAAGACGGGTTTTGAACTCAAGCTTTTCGTCATTGACCAAATCAACAATGGTCAGATATCCATCAACCATGCTTCTAAAAAATATGGTATATCGAGAAGCTCTATCCAATATTGGATGAAAAAATACAGTACCTTGGAACAAACCAATAAGGCCATGGGCAAGAACGACCAGATAAAAAAGCTGAAAGAGAAGATAGAGGAACTCGAGTTCATAAAAGACTTCCAACAAGACGTAATCGCCGATATGGAACTGATCACAGGCGTCGATATGTCAAAAAAGTCATTGCCCAAAACATTGGCAGACGAGATTCAAAAAAAGAAGCAAGACCGTTTAAAAGAAAATGGCTAGCTCAATGTTTTGGGATAAGCAGACAAGCACTCTATAAAAGGCTCAAATCTCATCAGATAGAACACAAAAACGAACAAACCGTCATAGAGTTGGTAAAACAGTGCCGTAACAAGGTGGGACAACGGACAGGTGGCAAAAAACTCTATGACCATTTAAAGAACGAACTGAATAAAAAGGATATCAAAATTGGCAGGGACAGGTTTCTCAAAATATTAAGAAACAACGGGTTACTTGTAAAAAAGTCAAAACAATACCACATTACAACCAACTCCAAACATCAATTTTACAAGTATAAAAACCTTGTCAAAGACAAAGTGCCGACAAGGCCCGAACAGCTTTGGGCAAGTGATATCACATACATTAAAACTCAAAACGGACACAATTACCTGGCTTTGGTGACCGATGCCTATTCCAAAAAAATAATGGGATATAAACTGGATGACAACATGAGAACGGAACTCTGTCTCGATGCCCTGAAAATGGCACTCAAAAACAGAAAATATCCCGACCAAGAACTCATTCACCATTCTGATAGGGGTATTCAATATTGCAATCCAATGTACACCAAATTTGCTGAAGAAAATGGCTTGACAATCAGTATGACTGAACAATACGACCCCTATGAAAACGCCATCGCAGAAAGAATAAACAAAACCCTCAAATACGAATATGGACTAAAGCTAAACATCAAAAACACAAAACTTGCCCAGAAAATGACCAAAAACGCTATCTTTATTTACAACAACTTGAGAACGCATTGGAGCTTGGATTTAAAAACCCCGGCCCATGTACACCTAAACAAAAACAACGACTACAAATCGTACAGAAAAAACAAAAATCAACTGGAATTATTAACCATTTAAAACCAAAAAAAATGGTCAACCTATTTCAGGACAAGACAAAATGCAAAAAAATTCAGACTCCAATGAGAATATTATTATTGTTATTATTTTGGGTTTTAGCAAATCCATCCATTGCCCAAGACATCAATGAATCAAAAGAAAAAAAACCTAGAATTGAATTGTTATTGTCCAAGAAAGTGTCTAAGGTTTTCAATGCGAGGGCACATACCTTAATTCATGATAAAAATGCAAAAAGAGTGATGGTCAGATGTAAGTTATTCCCGGTCGACAATAAATTTGACATTAACTCCTTTTCGCTAATCGACCCAATAAACAAGATAAGATATCGCCTATCCGATATTTCCGCCTATTATACTTTCGGGGGGCCTGGAGTCCCAAGATTTTATAAAGAACAGCCCTTTGACAAAAAAGGGGACACACTAATATCATTCTATGCCAAGTATGATCCAGATGTAGAAGACACCTTTCTAAATTATGATTTCAAAGATTTCCAAGTGAGTGAAACAACATTTCCATTTCCCAGTGGACAACGGATTTCCACATATTTTGGAACCGTAGAAAGTAAAAGAAAATTTACCGCAGACCTGTATTTTGTTGTTCACAAGTTTTTCCTAAAACAAAAAGACAAAATATATTCCCTGTACTTTGGGAATGAAAAGGTTGTAGATGTAACATTCTGACTAAAGTAAAATAGATGGCTTCCCATATATTTTGGACAATGAATGCCAGCAGGTAACAAAGGCTATAATTCATTGCGGTGGAATTTCATGGCTGAAATTCCACGCAAATAGCTAACTTTAGGGTTACGGCGGAAAAGTCCGTTGGACATTTTCCGCAACGAAATTTATAGCCAGAACCGTTGTGGTGCATTTTCAAAGCCATCTCGAAATAAACAAAATCCTGTTGGATTCATCAAAATATTTATCTATTTTTGTATCCAAATGGATACGTTTTTTAAATGATAATTACCGAAAAGACAACTGAATTTGACAAGTGGATTAGGAAGCTAAAAGACCTACGAGCAAAAGCAAAAATCCTTTTCCGAATTCAGAAACTCGAAACGGACGAACATTTTGGAGATTGTAAATCCGTTGGAGATGGAATTAGCGAAATGCGAATTAATTACGCTAAAGGATATCGGGTTTATTTTAAGGAGAGAGACAATAAAATAGTTGTTCTTTTAATTGGCGGAGATAAATCGACACAGCAAAAGGACATCAAAAAAGCGAAGGAAATCTGGAACAGAATAAAAGACAAATAAAATGGCAACTACGAAATTTGACATAGCGGACTATCTCGACAGCGAAGAAATGATTGCTGAATATCTGAATACTGTTTTGGAAGATGGAGACAGTTCTGATTTAATCGTGGCAATTGGTCACATCGCTAAAGCAATCGGAATGAGCAAAATAGCTGAACAAACAGGAATGAGCAGACCGAGCCTTTACAAAGCATTATCTGACGGAGCAAAACCACAGTTCGGAACTATAATGAAAGTGCTGAAAGCAATTGGTGGACAGATAAACGTTAGACCAATATCAGCATAAAAAAACGACACCACAACAATGGCTATAATTCATTGCGGTGGAATTTCATGGCTGAAATTCCACGCAAATAGCTAACTTTAGGGTTACGGCGGAAAAGTCCGTTGGACGTTTTCCGCAACGAAATTTATAGCCCGGACCGTTGTAAGCAAGCTAAAAAAACCTTCATAATTGAATTCAACATTTAAAATCTTAAAAGGACTTCCACCATACGGAAAAATGTATGTGCCAATTCCAGGTGGCAATTGGTCAGAAGGATTAGCCGTTGAATTTACAAAAGACGACGGAACAAAATGGGTTGCGAATATTGCGAACGGTCAAGAAAGTTTCAACTACGTTAATGAATTAAAAAATCCGAATGAAATACTTGTTATTTCAAATGGCGACTGTTACATAATTGACCGGAAAGAAGAAAAAAGTATCTGCGATTTTGGTTACGATTTTAAGCAAGTAATTGAATTCAACGATAAATTTATCCTTATAGGAACGAGAAATATTGCAATAGTTGAGAGTTCTGAAAAAATAGAGAGATTTAGAGATTTGTGTTGGGATTTTATAGAAGATATTAAAATAGAAAATGGAATTTTAAGCGGAGTATTAAATGACTATAACGCTTGGGACAAGTATGATAAAACGAATTTTAGTATTGATTTAGAGACTTACAAATTGACTAAACCGAAAAAGGAGTTTAAACCAAAAGTAAAGCTTGAACCGAGAATAGCCGAATCAAAAAAATGGTGGGAAATATGGAAATAAAGCCAGCTTACAACATTGGCTATAATTCATTGCGGTTTTTTGGCTAACTTCAACTTATAAACCATTAACACGGCTGGATTTCATACGGAAAAGTCCTTCGGACATTTCCCGCAACGAAATCATAGCCGAGACCGTTGTAGGTAATGCAAACAAATGCATCGTCCTGAAATAGGTTGACAAAAATTTTAATCAATTTTAGTCATCTATGAAAGAACAACAAAAACAACACTGCCGAAAAAAAACCTACCAAAAGACGGGTTTTGAACTCAAGCTTTTCGTCATTGACCAAATCAACAATGGTCAGATATCCATCAACCATGCTTCTAAAAAATATGGTATATCGAGAAGCTCTATCCAATATTGGATGAAAAAATACAGTACCTTGGAACAAACCAATAAGGCCATGGGCAAGAACGACCAGATAAAAAAGCTGAAAGAGAAGATAGAGGAACTCGAGTTCATAAAAGACTTCCAACAAGACGTAATCGCCGATATGGAACTGATCACAGGCGTCGATATGTCAAAAAAGTCATTGCCCAAAACATTAGCAGACGAGATTCAAAAAAAGAAGCAAGACCGTTTAAAAGAAAATGGCTAGCTCAATGTTTTGGGATAAGCAGACAAGCACTCTATAAAAGGCTCAAATCTCATCAGATAGAACACAAAAACGAACAAACCGTCATAGAGTTGGTAAAACAGTGCCGTAACAAGGTGGGACAACGGACAGGTGGCAAAAAACTCTATGACCATTTAAAGAACGAACTGAATAAAAAGGATATCAAAATTGGCAGGGACAGGTTTCTCAAAATATTAAGAAACAACGGGTTACTTGTAAAAAAGTCAAAACAATACCACATTACAACCAACTCCAAACATCAATTTTACAAGTATAAAAACCTTGTCAAAGACAAAGTGCCGACAAGGCCCGAACAGCTTTGGGCAAGTGATATCACATACATTAAAACTCAAAACGGACACAATTACCTGGCTTTGGTGACCGATGCCTATTCCAAAAAAATAATGGGATATAAACTGGATGACAACATGAGAACGGAACTCTGTCTCGATGCCCTGAAAATGGCACTCAAAAACAGAAAATATCCCGACCAAGAACTCATTCACCATTCTGATAGGGGTATTCAATATTGCAATCCAATGTACACCAAATTTGCTGAAGAAAATGGCTTGACAATCAGTATGACTGAACAATACGACCCCTATGAAAACGCCATCGCAGAAAGAATAAACAAAACCCTCAAATACGAATATGGACTAAAGCTAAACATCAAAAACACAAAACTTGCCCAGAAAATGACCAAAAACGCTATCTTTATTTACAACAACTTGAGAACGCATTGGAGCTTGGATTTAAAAACCCCGGCCCATGTACACCTAAACAAAAACAACGACTACAAATCGTACAGAAAAAACAAAAATCAACTGGAATTATTAACCATTTAAAACCAAAAAAAATGGTCAACCTATTTCAGGACAAGACAAAAACGAAAAATGAAAAAAATACTTTTAGGATTATCAATTCTGATTTTAGCCAGTTGTGGTAATGGAAACACAAAGTCAACTGAGACAGAAAATTCAAGTGTATCTCAATTTCAATGGGATTTTAGTCAGCAAAGAAAATTTATTTACTCTTTTTCACAAACCGTCAACGGTGAAAATAAAATGGACAAAGGCGGACCTGCTGACAAAACATATATGACAGGAGTTGGTCACTTAAATGTTCGTGTAAAAGAAAACAACCTTGCCGACTTAAGTTTAACCGACATTGAAATGAATATGATAATGTTCAATGAAGATGGAACTCCAAGAGATACAATGACTCAAAAAGCTCCAACTAATGTTGTGCAGGACATGAAACCTGATGGAAGTTTTGGCGATTCCAACACAGACATTCTATTTGATATGCTTTTCCCATTGCCAAATAAGAATTTGGAAAAAGGTGATTCAGATGAAATCCAAATGCAAATGCCATTTAATGCAAATGGCTCTCGACTTTATTCTAAAGGTCAAAACACATTGACTTTTACAGGATATGAAGAAATTGAAGGTCGAAATTGTGCTGTATTAAAAGGTGTAATTGATATTTCAAAGCTTGATATTCCTGAAGAGTTAAAAGGTGAATATGAATGCTCAACGACAGGTAACGCCACATACTATTTTGATTTAGAAAATGGTTTCTATGTTGGAGCAGATATTCAAATGGTGATGGACGTTATGATGGACTCTGAAACTGCAAATGAAAACGACTTTGGGATGTTTATGAAAATGAAAAGTGATAACGTTTATAAAATTAGACTTGAAGAAATTGAAGAATAAAAAAGCACATACCTACAACAACACCTATACGCAATGCGGGTTGACGAGATAAACGAAGGTTCGGTGCATTTAGCCCGCCAAAGCTCCGCTTTGACGGCTAAGTTGATTAAATTTATAACCGCAAACCACAGCTTTGGCTACCGTTTGTGCAAGGTGGTCAAGTACGAACTTTAAATCCGCACTGCGCATAGCCAAACCGTTACGTATAATGGCTCGAAAAATAAATTCCGGAACGGAATTTAAACCGAATCGAAACCTGAATTTCGGACGGACAAAATCCTTACGGAATCGAAAATTGACAAGCAATGACGGATTGAAAAACGGTGGATTTGAAAAACTGACGTGAGCTTGTTTGACTGAACGCTTCGTGCCACTCAAAAGCGTTTTTTCAAAAAAACACTTTTTCGGGATTTGTTCGGTAAAAGCAAAACCAAGGTTTAGCTTTTGGGTTTTTGGCGGAAAAAAGGGATACGGAAACAGAACGTGCTTACTCAAATGTGTCGCCACAATACGTAACAAAGGCTATAATTCATTGCGGTGGAATTTCATGGCTGAAATTCCACGCAAATGGCTAACTTTAGGGTTACGGCGGAAAAGTCCGTTGGACATTTTCCGCAACGAAATTTATAGCCAAGACCGTTAGCTTTAATTTTGAAAAAAGTATTTTTTACATCTATAATGATTGTTCTCGTTCTTCTTTGTGGTTGTGCCAACGCAAGGTGGGATTTAGATGGACTTTGGGAAAGCGCATACCAAATTCAAACGGAAACGAATCTAGGAATCACGGATTATAAAAAATTCATCAGAATAGATGGAGACAGCCTGTTTTTTAGGACTACTGGGGCACCTAAAATGGATTTTGCAGCACTGGACATAAAAACTAAATTCCGTTGGACTAAGGACGGAATTGAAACTGATGATGAAAGTCTTAAAAAAATATTCATTCATCAAATTTCGAATGACAGCCTTGTTATAAGTTATGACACAAAAAATAGCACCAAAGAAGTTTTCAAAAAGCCATATCAACCCAATTCTAAAACCAATTGGAATCCAAGTGGCAAATCATATGAATTCCAAGGAAATAGTACAATAGTCAATACCAAGTTTTTGGAAAACGGACTTTATATCGATTATCTACCTGAAATCGAGTCTGTCTCTGTAGGACATTGGAATAGCTTTAATATTAAGGACAATTTATTTTTAGTACTCGACAACCTACACATAATTGCCTTAACAGTTGACTCTTTAGCAAACGGTCAAGTACATTTATCGATTCATGACGAGCAGAAATTTAATTACACGTTTAGAGAGAAAAATCTTGAAACTCCAAAAAACCTTCTGGGAGATTGGGAATTGATTACTTGCGATACACTAAGAAAACAACATCCGCCTTTTACCAAAGACTACCAGTGGCCAACTTTGGATTTTATACGAATTAACAAAGACAGCATTCTAACCCGAAAAAAGAACATTGAATCCATACAAAAATGGACAATTGGCGGTGCAAATAATCTTATCATTCTTCCTGATGTTGAATCGGAGAAGGACACTTTAATTAGAGATACTCTATCACGAAAAGAAATAGAAATCCGTAGGAACATTTTCAAAATAGAAACCATATCAGAAAATGAATTGGTTTTACTGACCGAATATGAATTAGTTGAATTTAATGGATTCGAAATAAGGCTAACGTATCGTAGAAAAAACTAAAGCTAACAATGGCTATAATTCATTGCGGCGGAATTTCATGGCTGAAATTCCACGCAAATGGCTAACTTTAGGGTTACGGCGGAAAAGTCCGTTGGACATTTTCCGCAACGAAATTATAGCCTGGACCGTTACGTATAATGGCTCGAAAAACAAATTCCGGAACGGAATTTAAACCGAATCGGAACCTAAATTGTGGACGGACAAAATCCTTACGGAATCGAAAATTGACAAGCAATGACGGATTGAAAAACGGTGGATTTGAAAAACTGGCGTGAGCTTGTTTGACTGAACGCTTCGTGCCACTCAAAAGCGTTTTTTCGAAAAAACACTTTTTCGGGATTTGTTCGGTAAAAGCAAAACCAAGGTTTAGCTTTTGGGTTTTTTGGCGGAAAAAAGGGAAACGGAAACAGAACGCGCTTACTCAAATGTGTCGCCACAATACGTAACAATGGCTATAATTCATTGCGGTGGAATTTCATGGCTGAAATTCCACGCAAATGGCTAACTTTAGGGTTACGGCGGAAAAGTCCGTTGGACATTTTCCGCAACGAAATTTATAGCCCGGGCCGTTGTGTGCCATTTGAGAAAAACCGTGAGATTGACAAAAGAGGAAAATATCGAACAAGTTTTAAAAGCTGTTGAAATTCACGAAAAAATTGTGGAGATATCAACTGAAATTGTCAATGACAAGAAATCACATTTTCTGGAACTTTCAAAGTTCATAAAGGAATGTCTAAAAGATGAATCTAAAATTGAAAATATCAATTCATACCAAATCAAGTCTTTGAGAAATGATTTACTTACTTATTGGAATGAAACAATAAGTGTTGATACTGAAAAATTTTGGACTGAAGTTAAAAACGAGAAATTAAATCTTGAGAGAAAAGAACCTTTGAAGTTCGCTTTATCCAAAAACAGATTTCGAAGTGTGGAACAAGGAATTGGAGCAAGAAAATATTGGAATTCCTTAAAATCACTTAAATCCCTACAGGATGAATATTCGGATTTGGAAATAAAAAAAATTGACGAAATTATTGTCGAGGATGAGAAAAAACGAATTGGAATTTTAAAAAAGTGTTTAGCGAAAAAGAATATTCCTAAAAGTCAATATTTAAAGTTTGGAGAATGTATGGCATATTTTGCAAACTGCGGATTATTTGAAAAACATTTGACCGAAAAAGAAGTAACTGAATTATATACGATTTGGAAAAATTTCAAATCATAAACTGAATAAAAAACGGACACACAACAATGGCTATAAGTAATTGCTTGTTCTCGCCTACTTCTGAAAATCCTCGCGGATTTTCAGCTTGGTGCGTACTTGCAAAGTTGAGTGCCAACCCACGCAACTACCCATAGCCGAGAACGTTACGTATAATGGCTCGAAAAACAAATTCTGGAACGGAATTTAAACCTAATCGGAACCTGAATTGTGGACGGACAAAATTCTTGTGGAATCGAAAATTGACAAGCAATGACGGATTGAAAAACGGTGGATTTGAAAAACTGACGTGAGCTTGTTTGACTGAACGCTTCGTGCCACTCAAAAGCGTTTTCTTCAAAAACACTTTTTCGGGATTTAAAAGGTAAAAGCAAAACCAAGGTTTAGCTTTTGGGTTTTCTGACTGAATAAAAATGGAAAACGGAAACAGAACGTGCTTACTCAAATGTGTCGCCACAATACGTAACAAAGGCTATAATTCATTGCGGTGGAATTTCATAACTGAAATTCCACGCAAATAGCTAACTTTAGGGTTACGGCGGAAAAGTCCGTTGGACGTTTTCCGCAACGAAATTTATAGCCAAGACCGTTGGCAACAATACGAAAATGATTCGAATTTGGTGTATATTTACATCAAATTATAAAATTATGTCGAGACAAAGTATATCATTTACAAAACCGAACGATGAATGGCTAAAGGCCCAAGTGGACAATAAAGAATATTCAAGTAAAAGCGAGTTAGTTAACGATTTGATTAGACAAGCCCGAAAACAACAAGTCCAAATTGACTGGATTCGAGCTAAAATTGAAAAAGCTGAAAATAGCGGATTTACTAATGACAGTAAAGAAAGTATTTTAGCTCAATCAAAGTCTTTGCTAAATGGCTAAATACATACTGACAAACGAAGCTAAGAATGACTTGATTCGGATTCACCATTACGGAGTTGAAAAATTCGGAATGACCCAAGCTGACAAATATTTTGAGTCTTTTTTTGAATATTTCGACATTATTGCTGAACGACCTTTTTCCTTTGAATCGGTTGACTTTATAAAAAAAGGATATAGACGATGCGTATGTGGAGTTGATAGTATTTACTATAAAGTCAATGAAAACATTGTTGAAATAATGACAATCGTTGGGAGACAAGATTTGAATGAAAAATTATAATTGAATTAAAAAAGTACAGTTGCCAACAACGGCTATAATTCATTGCGGCGGAATTTCATGGCTGAAATTCCACGCAAATGGCTAACTTTAGGGTTACGGCGGAAAAGTCCGTTGGACATTTTCCGCAACGAAATTTATAGCCAGAACCGTTGTGTAACATTTTGACAAAATCCTGAAGAATATGAATAAATTATTTACGCTTTTGATTTTCGCAATCATTTCAAGTCTATCGTTTGGACAAAACTTGGAAGACTTGGACAGCTACACAGTAGATGAGTTCTATAAAAAAGTAGAGTTGGATAATGGAACTTTAGACGAAGATGGCGATGAAATCGAATATATTTATGTAAAAACAGAAGTCGACAAAGGAGATTATAAAATTGAATTGACTGATGGAGATGGAGACCTTTATGAAATAAAAGGAACAGATTTATATGTCACATTTAATGGATATTTCGGATATGCTGGATATTCAAAGGAATGCATTATGAAAGTAGATTACTATTCAGCAAAAGTCTATAAACTTGAATAAATATGAGAAATAAATTACTTGTCAATCTTGCAGTAATATTCTGCATTTTACTTATTAGTAGTTGCAATCAGGCGGAAATTGATAATTTAAATTCTCAAATTGCAGACTTACAATCCGAATTAGATGACTGCAACTACGAACTGGAAGAAGCTACTGAAAAGTTATCATCTCTTGAAGATTACACAGCGGAATTAGGCAGTGAACTTGACGATTTAAAAAGCGAAATAGATGATTTCACTTGGGAAGATTGGCAATCCAACGTTTGGGATGTGGAAAGTGAAATGAGTGATGTAGAAAGTGCATTTGATAACTTACAATATGAATTTTGATATGAAGCTAAAGAAATATCTTTTATTAAGTCTTATCGGATTATTATCCATTTCTTGTAATTCGCAAAACTGCTCTGAATTAAAAGATGATTTCAAAAGCTATGAACAAGCACAGAAATCAATTGAGACTACAAAGTTTAAATTTTCTGATAACTGTAACACAAGTAAAAGTTCTTGGATTTTAGGTGCTGAATATTACTCTTGCGACAATAAGACTGGATACTTCTTAATTGAGACAAAGAAGAAAACCTACATTCATAAGGACTTACCAAAAGAAATATGGAATGAATTTAAAAAAGCTGATTCGTTTGGCAGGTTTTACAATTCGAGAATAAAAGGAAAATATCAATTAATAATCTAAAAAAAACGTTACACAACAATGGCTATAAGTAATTGCTTGTTCTCGCCTACTTCTGAAAATCCTCGCGGATTTTCAGTTTGGTGTGTACTTGCTAAGTTAAGTGCTAAACCACGCAACTACTCATAGCCTGAGACGTTAGCAATAATTTTGAAAAATCCAATTTACATAATCATCTCCCTCGCAGTTTTTTGCCTAGTCTCTTGTGGTCAAAATTCGTACGAAAAGAAGTTAATTGGAAAGTGGTATGGATTGGAAAATGATGGATTCACTAGATTATATTTCTACCCTGACAGCCTGATTTTTATTGAAGGAAATGTTCAGAATGTTAAATGGACAGCGAATGAATCAAAAATCCAATTTGACTTAGTGAATCGCTTACCCTATGAAAATTCAAAAAATGATACAATCAGAATGAATTTGGACTATGTCCTTTCTGACGGACAGAATGGATTAGAAATAAAAGATTCGACAGGCGACAAGAATTTCAGCTTGATTCGAGCTGATAATTATTTTGCTTACCTAAGTAAAAAGAATAATATTCCATTCATGTTACCAAATGAAAATAACATCCAACCGATCCCCCTTTATGATAAATACGGTTTAAAATTATTCATTGGAAATAGTAAAACAGGTGTCATTTCAGAATTTGGAAATGACCTAGGTTCAATAAATGCGGACATTAAGAATTTTAAGCAAAATCTTCAACCATTAAATGAACATCACCAAAGAAAACTTGACTCTGAATTCCATCTGAGAATATTTGCAGATAAGTCAATTACAGACAAGCAAATTGAAAAAGAAATAGAAGTATTAACTGCATCTGAAATTATACATGTATATAGAATTTACAAATCTGACAACTACTATAATTTTGAAAATCTAAAAGGAAAGCGGATAAAAACTATTGCTAACAATGGCTATGATTCATTGCTAGTTGGTCAACACAAGGAAAAATCCTTACCTTCAATGAACTAAAAACAAGACCAAAGGATGATTTCATTGCTGCTCCTTTCAGGCGCGACTTGCCACGGGCGCGTCGCAGCCAGAGCCGCAACGAAATCATAGCCCGGGCCGTTGTAGCCAATTAAACTAAATGAAAAAACTCTTTTTCCTCATCTTCTTAGTTACGAGCTGTGCTCCTAAAATCGTAAACAACAATCTCGGTGAAAGTGATAAATTGATTTTTTGGAATGAAAACAGACCTTTGAGAATATCTGATTTCAAGGGTGGTACCGAAAACAGACCTTTTCAGGCAGCTACATATTCAGGATTAAAAGTAATGAATCCTGTAAATGTTTGGACAGGTAAAACTAAGGTGATTGTGGAAAGCTACTTTAATCCTGACTTGTCTTATTTTAAGCAATCTGAAAGGGACAGTAGTGTACTTGCACATGAACAACTTCATTTTGACATTACAGAACTTTACGCAAGAAAACTGAGAAAACAATTAACTGAGAATTGTTCCAATCAATATGACTACTTTGAAAAACGCGACTCTATTTATAAAAGTGTGGAACTGGAATTATCTCTCAAACAAGATGAATACGATTCCGAGGTCTATTCAGAACGCTCTTTACAATCAAAATGGAATCTTTGGGTTCAAAAGCAGCTACGGGAATTGAATGACTATTCTGAAAAAGAAGTTCCTCTAAAGTATACATTCTTCTACAAGAAGAAATAACTGGCTACAACATTGGCTATAATTCATTGCTACTTGGTGGTTAAGACAAACATTTTTTCCTAAATTTAACTTAGAACAAAACAAAAAGGCTGATTTCCTTGCTGCTCCTTTCCGGCGCGACTTGCCACAGGCGCGTCGCAGCCAGAGCCGCAACGAAATCATAGCCCGGACCGTTAGCTGTAATTTTAGACAATGCATCGTCCTGAAATAGGTTGACAAAAATTTTAATCAATTTTAGTCATCTATGAAAGAACAACAAAAACAACACTGCCGAAAAAAAACCTACCAAAAGACGGGTTTTGAACTCAAGCTTTTCGTCATTGACCAAATCAACAATGGTCAGATATCCATCAACCATGCTTCTAAAAAATATGGTATATCGAGAAGCTCTATCCAATATTGGATGAAAAAATACAGTACCTTGGAACAAACCAATAAGGCCATGGGCAAGAACGACCAGATAAAAAAGCTGAAAGAGAAGATAGAGGAACTCGAGTTCATAAAAGACTTCCAACAAGACGTAATCGCCGATATGGAACTGATCACAGGCGTCGATATGTCAAAAAAGTCATTGCCCAAAACATTAGCAGACGAGATTCAAAAAAAGAAGCAAGACCGTTTAAAAGAAAATGGCTAGCTCAATGTTTTGGGATAAGCAGACAAGCACTCTATAAAAGGCTCAAATCTCATCAGATAGAACACAAAAACGAACAAACCGTCATAGAGTTGGTAAAACAGTGCCGTAACAAGGTGGGACAACGGACAGGTGGCAAAAAACTCTATGACCATTTAAAGAACGAACTGAATAAAAAGGATATCAAAATTGGCAGGGACAGGTTTCTCAAAATATTAAGAAACAACGGGTTACTTGTAAAAAAGTCAAAACAATACCACATTACAACCAACTCCAAACATCAATTTTACAAGTATAAAAACCTTGTCAAAGACAAAGTGCCGACAAGGCCCGAACAGCTTTGGGCAAGTGATATCACATACATTAAAACTCAAAACGGACACAATTACCTGGCTTTGGTGACCGATGCCTATTCCAAAAAAATAATGGGATATAAACTGGATGACAACATGAGAACGGAACTCTGTCTCGATGCCCTGAAAATGGCACTCAAAAACAGAAAATATCCCGACCAAGAACTCATTCACCATTCTGATAGGGGTATTCAATATTGCAATCCAATGTACACCAAATTTGCTGAAGAAAATGGCTTGACAATCAGTATGACTGAACAATACGCCCCCTATGAAAACGCCATCGCAGAAAGAATAAACAAAACCCTCAAATACGAATATGGACTAAAGCTAAACATCAAAAACACAAAACTTGCCCAGAAAATGACCAAAAACGCTATCTTTATTTACAACAACTTGAGAACGCATTGGAGCTTGGATTTAAAAACCCCGGCCCATGTACACCTAAACAAAAACAACGACTACAAATCGTACAGAAAAAACAAAAATCAACTGGAATTATTAACCATTTAAAACCAAAAAAAATGGTCAACCTATTTCAGGACAAGACAAAATGAGAAAATTAATTGGAATTTTATTACTTCTGACTCTGACAAGTTGCTCTTATCTGACTGATTTCTATATTTTCAACAAAACGGAAAAGACTATTTCAATTGTATATAAAGTTATACAACCACTAAAAGGCGACCCATTTACATTTGACCCGAAAATAGTTGAATTTGATTTAGATATGGAAATTATCGAAATCAAAAATGCTTATGAATTTGACTTTAATAACGAAAAGAATACTTTAACTTGTGAATTAAAAAGCGGACAAGCATTGTGGATTGGAGACGATTTAAACTTTAGTCTCAAAAATCCAAAAGACGTTGAAATTCTAAAAAGAAATCTGGTATTTTTAAAAATAATGACAGCTGAAAAAGAAATTAAAGCGGACGAAAAAAATATTGTTGAACTTTTTAAAACGTTTGACAGATACACAGTCGGAATTGAAATTGAATAAAAGCCAGTGGCTAACAACGTGTATAACTCATGGCTTTGAATACACTGAAATTTATTTACCTTTAACTTAAATAAATTCCGTGTAACTCACTCGAACGCAAAAGCGCCACGAGCCATACACGAACACGTTGGCAGCAATTAAAAAATAGAAATGGAAGAAAAAGATGTAATAGAAGAAGCCTTTAATTGGATTGAATTAATTGACTCCATAAAATGGCCTATTGTTGCAATTATCGCAATACTACTGCTAATCAAACCAATTAAGAATTTGATTAATAGAGTTACTAAAGTTGGATACGGAAACAAGTCTATCGAAGCGAACCAACAGACAGTTACCAAAAAAATTGAAGAAAAAGAAATTTCAGAAATTGATAGAGCAATCGGTTTATTTCGACCTGAAACTATAGAGACGTTTGTTAATGCCATAGAACAGGAAACGGAGGTTGAAAAACTAAAAAATGACAATGAGAAAATTGAAAGACTCAAAAATTATTCGACCATAATCTATATAATGCGTCATTTTGACTCTATTTATTCCACAATTTTTGGTTCACAAATAAGAATATTAGAGAGGCTAAATACTCTTCAACCAGAAACAAGAGATTCTTTAAAGTTCTATTACGAAAATGCTAAAAAGTATAACCCGAAATTTTACGAGAATTACCCTTATGAGGATTACTTGAATTTCTTGTTCAGTTTTACCCTTATAAGAGAAGATGACGGTATAATTCAACTGACAATTTTAGGGGTCGACTTCTTGAAGTACCTTACTGAATCGAATAAGGACGTAAATAAATTAAATTAAAAACTGCTGCCAACAATGGCTATAATTCATTGCGGTGGAATTTCATGGCTGAGATTCCACGCAAATAGCTAACTTTAGGGTTCCGGTGGAAAAGTCCGTTGGACATTTTCCGCAACGAAATTTATAGCCTGGACCGTTGTAGCACATTAAAACCACCCAAGATAGTAATGAACAAAATCGCAGTTCTTTCATTCTTAATAACAATCGGATTAATTTCCTGCAAAAATTCTGAAAAGGAAATTGACAAGTTGGAAATTGTCAAAGACTATTATGAGATTCTTGACAAATCAAATATTTCTGAAATTGAAATTTTTTTGACCGATAGCCTTTTGACAAAGGAAACCGAATATGACTACGAACAGACATTTACCAAAAAAGAATACGTTGAATGGATGGAATGGGACTCGGTATTTGACCCTACATATAAAATTCTCGAAATTGAACAAGAAAACGGTATTGTAAAAGCTAAAATTTCAAAAACGGACAAAAGAATATCATTCCTTCACAAAGAGCCAATTGTAACCAATCAAGTCATTCGTTTTGACAATGGTAAAATAACCAGTGTTGAAACAACAAAATATGTGATTTTCAACGATTCAACTTTTGTAAAAAACAGAGATGGACTTGTAAATTGGATTGACAAAAATCATCCTGAATTGAATGGATTTATCCACGACCAGACAATGAATGGCGGTATGAAATACCTAAAAGCAATAGAACTTTATGAAAATAAAAAATAACGTGCTACAACAATGGCTATAATTCATTGCGGTGGAATTTCATGGCTGAAATTCCACGCAAATGGCTAACTTTAGGATTACGGCGGAAAAGTCCGTTGGACGTTTTCCGCAACGAAATTTATAGCCAAGACCGTTGTGCTTCATCATGATCAACCAACGAAAACATGATAAAACATTTTAGAAAGATTCGACAAAGACTGCTAACTGAAAATAAGTTCAGAAAATATCTAATATATGCAATTGGTGAAATTGTTCTTGTGGTTATTGGAATTTTAATCGCATTACAGATAAATAATTGGAATCAGTCAAGGCAAGATCAAAAATTAGAGGTTAAATATCTCAGAGGTATTAAAACAAATATTAATGATGACATTACTGAACTTGAAAAACTTTTCACGACAGACACGGTTAAATTTGATACCTATACATCCCTAATCAAAACGTTAAATGGATTGAATTATACATCGCAAAAGCAAGAAATAGTATCAGGATTATACACTATCGCTGGACTCAGATGGTTCGAAGGTCAGAATGTGGTCTTCGAAGACCTGAAATTTTCAGGTAAGCTGAATTTAATTCAATCTGACACCATTCGCCATTTAATACAAAAGTATTATAGGTTTTTTGAAGAAGTGGTGAAACAGGAAAGTATGAACAATTCTAGAGTAATTATTTATAGAGATAGATATGCTCAAAGTTTAAATATGAGTCCTTTAATTGAATCTACTTTTAACGAGCGATGGAATGGTAATACTATACCCGTAAGTCTTTCTTTTATAGATACTTCTGAGTTTAAAGAAACTAAGGCCATTCTAATTGAGAATATCAGCCAAATTAAGTCGTGGGAAATTAATAGTCATTATGTTAGAGTTGAGTTTTATAATCAGGCAAGATCACTGAAAAAACTTATCGAGCAATATTTAAATGAAAAGAAATGACGAAAGCACAACAACGTGTATGTGTACATAGCTTCCATTCTGTCGCTACACCACATACACAAGCCCGTTAGCCAACATTAAAACCGATAAATGACCAAACGAGATTTTTTTAGAATTGTCCTAAAACTATTTGGACTTTACTCTGTTATTCTGACTGTTTTTAATTTCATTCCCGCCAACATTGGGTACGTGACTTATCAATTTGAACCCATAGCAATTTTGTGGATAATTGGTGCTACCATTTTGGCAGTCGGTCTTTATGTTTTACTTATTAGAAAAACGGACAAAATTATAGCCTGGTTAAAAATTGACACCGGATTTGACGATGACCGAATTGAAATCGGAAATTTCAATGCAATGGGAATTGTAAAATTTGCCCTGATTATAATTGGGGGATTTTTAGTAATTGATTATTTGCCCAATTTTCTACACTATTCATATTTGGCTTTCAAAAGTGAAGTTTCTCCCAACGGACTAAATATGCTGGAAAGCTATGGGAATGATGGACAAGTGGACTATTTCCAATGGACAATTGCCATTATGAATTTAGTGCTTGGAATTGTGCTTTTGACTAATTACAAACGGATAGCCAATTGGATTGAAAAAAGAAATAACGTTGGCTAACATGGGCTATAATTCATTGCTCCTTGGTGGTTAAGACAAAGATTTTTTCCTACATTTAACTTAGAACAAAACCAAAAGGCTGATTTCATTGCTGCTCCTTTTCGGCGCGACTTGCCACAGGCGCGTCGCAGCCAGAGCCGCAACGAAATCATAGCCTGGGCCGTTACCTGTAATGCGAACCAAAATTTGTAAAGTTTCCATATAATTCAACTTTTTGGTTATCTTTGTATCGTAAATCGAACAAAGAAACTGAATGAACAAAAGATTTGAAGTCGTTTTTCTCGAACAGGCAATTGACTTTTTGGAAAGTCTGGATTTAAAAACAAGAGAGAAAATCTATTACAACGTGGATAAGGCCAAACTTGGACTTGACCCTAAGCTGTTCAAGAAACTGACTGATGACATTTGGGAATTCAGAACAAAATACAGCGGACTGCAATACAGGCTTTTCGCATTTTGGGATAGAACTGACAAATCCGAAACGCTTGTGATTTCAACGCACGGAATTGTAAAAAAAGTCAGTAAAGTACCAAAAGTGGATATTGACAAAGCTGAACGAATTAGAAAAGAATACTTTGAACAGTAATATTATGGCAACGAAAAACAAAAAAATGAAAATGATGACTCTTGACCAGCTAAAGGACAGGGACATCGGAAAAATTGGAACGCCAGAGCGGGACAAATACGAATTTGACTTGCGAATGGAATTGCTGGGCGAAATGATAAAGTCCGTCCGAAAAGAACGGAAATTGACCCAAGAACAACTTGGCGAACTGATTGGAGTACAAAAATCGCAGATTTCCAAACTGGAACGGAATACAAAAAACGTGACAATAGAAACGATTTTGAAAGTATTCCGAGCATTAAAAGCCAATGTGAGGTTCAGCGTGGAAATGAACGAATCGGAATTCAAAGTAGCGTAGAAAGCACTACAGGTAACAATGTATATAGCCCATAGCTGGTAAAGTTCTTGAACAAAGGCTTGGGCGCATTTACAATGACCGCCAAATTTTTAAATTTGGCTCTTTGCGAAAAGAAAATTAAAGAGAAAATTTAAAAATTCGGCTCATAGCTTAACCGAAAAACCCGTACCTTTTTGAACGCTACGAGCCATATACTGGACCGTTGTGCACAATAAGAAAATGACAAGAACAATCAATATAATTTTGGGAATATTAATAGCTTCTTTGCTATTTACAAATTGTTCCTCTGACAAAAAGAAGAATAGGAATATTCCTGTCGAATCGATTACCGAAATCGATTCTATTCTTTCCCCAATAACTGAAAATTTCGAAATTCAAGGGAACCAAGAAAGTGTTATAAAAGGCAAAAAGGGAACTTCCATATACATTCCTGCTAATGCATTTCAATTCACAGATGGAACTGAACCAAAAGAACCTATCACAATCGAAATTAAAGAGTGCTTTAGTCTTACAGATATGATTTTCGAAAATCTTCACACTGTTTCCGGAGACAAAATACTTGAAACCAACGGAATGGTTTATCTAAATGCAGAAGCAGATGGTAAAAAACTATCCATAAAACAAGGCAAAGCTATTGCTATTGGATTTCCAAAGAACGGATTGGATAAAGAAATGGATTTGTTCTATGAATTTAGACTTAATGATAGTGTAAAAACTTGGATTCCTGATTATAAATTCTTTGAGACTAAATCGACCACAGAAACTGTAGTTGAAATTGATAGTTTAGATTTAATCGGAGAAGACATAGGATATGAAATTGAGTATCCTATTGAAATAACTGAAGACCTTTATGACTATGGTTATTGGATTTCATTGCGAACTGCAACATTTGATGAAATAAAACTATTAAATAGAGAAGAAACAGTTGTAGAATTTATAGAGAATCCTAAAAATATTGATAGTGTAAATGCACATCTTTTTTACAAAAATAACTGGAGAGCTGATTTCGATTTCTACATCAATAAAAAAGGGAAAATCTACAATTTAAGGCCAAATAAGGATATTGGAATAACATATAATAAACAGGCTTTAAAAATTGCAAGAGAACTATTCGAATCCTTACCACCTTTTGATATTGAAAACTATGAAAGAGATATAAGAAATGATTGGGATTATTCTCTCGGAATTATGAGTAGTCGTTCAATTAATTGGAAAAGATTTAAACAAAAATTTAGGAATCAGTATTCTGATTATACAAATCAAGCTATTCAAAAAATTGACCAAAATACATTACAATACTATATGTTTTCTGCAACAGAAATGGGCTGGATAAATTGCGATAGGTTTTGGGATATTGAAGACAGCGAGAAAACAGATTTTATTGTAAAAACCAACAATCCAACCGAAAGTAAAATTCAAATAATATTCAAAGATATTAAGAGCATAATGACTGGAACTTATGAAAATGGAGTTTTAGTCTTTAAGAACATTCCAAAAGGAAAAGAAATAAAGGTTATTGGAATAAGTTATTCAAATGGAAAACCGACACTTGCAGTTGGCGAATCATTTACTGATTATAAAGATTTTGAACTTACTAATTTCCAAGAATTCACGCTTGACCAATTGGAAATTGAACTGAATAAATTAAATTAAAAATTACTGTGCACAACAATGGCTATAAGTAATTGCTTGTTCTCGCTTACTTCTGAAAATCCTCGCGGATTTTAAGTCTGGTGTGTACTTGCAAAGTTAAGTGCTAACCCACGCAACTACTCATAGCCCGAGACGTTGTGCTTCATATTCTAAAAATGGACTGAATGGACGGAATAATCCTGATTCTCCTTTTTCTATTACTAATCATTCTAATCATCGGAATTCCAATTGGGATTTCGCTATTGATTTATCGATACATAAAAAGAAAAAAATATAATCCGAAATGGAGACTATTGTCCTTAATGCCGATAGTTCTTATCGGCTATTGGATTTATATTTCTTTTTATCCTGGAGACGACTTTTATAAAACAGACTTCAAACAGGTTACGGGAATGGAATTGCCCAATTCTGCGGACATTAAACATAAAACAGCTAGTTTTCCCGACCATTTTGGAGATTACACTTCTGTCTCATTAATAGAAATTGAGTCTGATTTCTACAATAACCTACCAAAAAACTTGCTTGAACATGGACTTAAGGAAAATGAACAAAAATTGTCGGACGGACAGTTGGACAAAATTCTAAAGAAACTTGACGGCAAGGAATTGACTCGGGAATTTAGTATGACCAAAGATGGAGGGATATATTTCTATGTTGCTTTACTATCCGACAATAAGTCAATAATTGTTCAAAGAACTAGTTGGTAAAAAATACGAAAGCACAACAATGGCTATAATTCATTGCTTCTCTCCTTCCCAAAAAGAAAATTCCTTACCTTCAACGAACTAAAAACAAGACCAAAAGGCTGATTTCATTGCTGCTCCTTTCCGGCGCGACTTGCCACGGGCGCGTCGCAGCCAGAGCCGCAACGAAATCATAGCCCGGACCGTTGCCATTAATACTGAAAAAATCTTCGATGAAACATCTAGTACTCATTTTATTTTTTGTTTTTATAAGTTGCAAAAACGAAAAGAAATCGGAAACCATTACGGAAAAACAAACTGAGAGTGCAAACGGAGTGGACAAATCCCCTTCTGAAATGTGGAAAGACTTTGTCGAATCAAATCCTGAATTTAAAGGAGAGGAAATTCCAGAATCCGATTTTTTTCACAACAATCGGCAAGATGCTAATCGACTTGCGGAATTGACTTTGACAGATAAAAAGAAAGCTTCTTCTGGACTTTATAGTTTGTATGAACATTATAATGCGGATTTGCCAAGTGTTGGGGAAAAACAAATAGTAACGGACTTTGACGGAAAAGCAAAAGCCATCATAGAAAATGTGAGTGTTGATACAATTCCCTTCAATAGAATTTCCAAAGAATATGCTGAATTAGATATGGGAACGGATATTGAACCTCTAAAAAAATGGAAAAAGGCACATTGGGACTTTTTTGAAAGCTTTTTAAAAGAAAGTGGTGAAAAACCGACGGAAGAAATGCTAATAGTCGCTGTGAAGTTTAAAAAAATATGGCCGAAAAAGTACTAATGGCAACATTGGCTATAATTCATTGCGGTGGAATTTCATGGCTGAAATTCCACGCAAATGGCTAACTTTATGGTTACGGCGGAAAAGTCCGTTGGACGTTTTCCGCAACGAAATTTATAGCCTGGACCGTTGTATGCCATGCAAAAACGATACTGCAAAATGAAAATTTTTGGAATTATAATATTGACTCTCTTTGTTATTTATTCTTGTAATAATTCGACTAAGAATAATAATAAACAGGCTGAGATTTCAATTCAAAAAGAATCACAAACTGATTCCTTGACAAAAATTATTGCGGAACTTGATACCGTAGAAAGTATCGAAAATGTTGAAATATCGAAAGCTTTTGCGAAAGCCGTTGAGTGTTTTCCAATTGATAGTGTATCATTATACAGATTCTATTTTAAGTGGAATTCTACAACTGACCAAGAAAGAATTGGTAAGCAGATAAAGCGACTTGAAAAATTGACTTCCAAAGAATCGGTTGAGAGATATAGAAGCATTGAGAATAATTTAAAGCCATTAATGACAAGGATTGTTAATTCAAAAACGATTACTAAACCACAGTCTGACAGTTTGGTGAAGCTGTATTCAGATTATGATTACTTTTCAGGAGAATCATTGTTCTCAAGCTTACTGACGAATAACGAGAATTATGATTTAGTCTGGGAATCATTTCGGATAATGGTAGAAGAGAGTAAAACTGATACCTGTTTTATATCTGGATTGATACAACTTGATAAAAATATAAGAACAAATGCAGAATTAGGACAAGCAATGCAAGATTTTACAGTTCATGCTGTTCGGAATAATCCGATTGGATTTTTAGAAATGTACGGACAGAGAACTAACGAGCAACGAACTGACTTTTCAAATTATATTGCAATTTGGGATTCACCTGACAAAAAACTGCTTGAAAAATATTCGGAAATTGCAGAAAAATCGGCAGATGAGAATTATAAGAAATTAGCAACTGAATTGATTGGGAAATTTAAGAATTAATCAAACACGGCATACAACAATGTGTATAATTCATAAGGGTTTTAGAGGTTTTCAAGCGGTATCACACGCATCAAATTTGGGTAGTAAATTGACAGGTTTGAAGCCCGCAATCCCTTACGAAATCATACACTCACCGTTGTGTTTAATGTAAAAAATTCTGAACGCTGAAAATGAAAAATGAAAATCTAACTGAATTAATTACCAATCATTGGTTTGACCAATTCCAAGGCGGATTAGGTGCAAGGTTTTCAGCAAACAGGATGGATTATAAATATCGCTATGAAAAAACGGACTCAAATAACTCTGTAGTAGTGGTTTTAAAGAAAAACGGAATTGACACACAAATCGAACTGATAGACAACGGAATTTTAGTATTTAATTACTCATCGGAAAATAAAAATTATTCCGAACGATTTAAAAACTGTACTGAAGACGATTTTCATAATATGTTGGCTCACGCTTTTATTTATTTAAGAGATGGAACTTTTGACCATCATAAAGATTGGTTTGAAAAATTACAACGGATATAAAAAAACACTAAACACAACAACGGCTATAATTCATTGCGGTGGAATTTCATGGCTGAAATTCCACGCAAATGGCTAACTTTAGGGTTACGGCGGAAAAGTCCGTTGGACATTTTCCGCAACGAAATTTATAGCCTGGACCGTTGTACTTAATTAACGTGAGTTCGACCTAAGAAACTGGTCTTCAATGCAAGAAAAAAGCGGAATATTTTGTAAATTAAAGTGTTGATATTCAATTCACTATAAAACATTCCACTTATGATTTCATCACTTAAAATTACCGAAATCTTCTGTTCCATCGACGATTTCTGCCAGGAATTTGTTCCTTTTTGGCAAAAAAGCCTGATATCCAATGGCAAAAAGCGTATCAGAAAATCCAAGATGTCACTTTCCGAGGTGATGACCATACAGGTGCTGTTCCATATTTCGGGATACAAGACCTTCAAGGAATTTTACAAAGGGCACGTCACCAGGTACATGACCGGATACTTTCCCGACCTGGTGAGCTATAACCGTATGGTAGAGCTCAAGAGGGACAGTTTTATGCCGTTGGCCATCTACCTTAAGAGCTGTGGGCTTGCCAACTGCACGGGCATCAGTTTTGTGGACTCCACCCCTTTACGGGTGTGCGACAAAAAGCGCATCAACCAGCACAGGGTCTTCAGGGAACTTGCCAAGAGGGGGCAGTGCTCCCTTGGATGGTTCTATGGTTTCAAGCTCCACATCATTACCAACGACCAAGGTGGCATCATCGATTTCATGCTGACCACCGGCAATGTGGACGATAGGAGGCCATTGCGCTTCAAGGCCTTTGTCAAGAAACTCTTCGGCAAGCTCTTTGGTGACAAGGGCTATATCTCAAAGGAACTCTTCACCGAGCTCTTCTCCAATGGCGTCCACTTGGTCACAAAACTCAGAAAGAACATGAAAACGAAGCTGTTGACCCCAATGGCCGATGCCTACCACTTGAGGAAAAGGGCAATAATAGAGACCATATTCGACCAACTGAAGAATATTTGCCAAGTGGAGCACTCAAGGCACAGGAGCGTGGCAAACTACTTCAACAACATCTTTGCGGCTTTGATAGCATATAACTTTAAGGACAGAAAACCATCACTCAGAAACAACTTCGTAGATACCAATCAGCTTTATTTGGCACTATAGTTATATCGAACTCACGTTAATTATGAAAAAGCTTCTCATTTTAGTGATGATTCTATCAAATCCCACTTTATTTGGACAACATTTGATGGAAATAAACAAAAATGTTGGTTTTACGGATTCATTAAATAGTAAAAAGGAAATCCGAATTTATAGGACTTTGGGAATGACAAACTATACGGGCATTTTTAGAATGTACCAGGATAGTTCGGAAAAGTGGAGAGCGGAATTAATAGATCATTACGCAAAAGTGCCTAATCAAGCGGAACTGAAAATTGAAAAAAGAAAGCTGAAATCCAAAAGTAAAATGGACTTGGTTTGGTTGGGAATTCAAAAAACCAATATTCAGGATTTACCTAATATGTCCGTAATCGAATGGAAACTTAAAAAGAACCCTGAAATTGTTGAAGACATGGGACAAAAAGTTCTAAGTTGGCAAAAAACAACAATCGTGGATGGACAAGGTTATGATGTTCAATTTCGATTTGGAAAATTTTACAACATAGTCCACTATTCAAATCCTGAAAGTTATTTACAGAATTATGAAAGTGTAGACGAATTAGTTTACTTCTGCGAACTACTGGATTTGTTGCGGACAGAATTCGGAATATGGAAAAATAACTAAGTACAACACGGGCTATAATTCATTGCGGCGGAATTTCATGGCTGAAATTCCACGCAAATGGCTAACTTTAGGGTTACGGCGGAAAAGTCCGTTGGACATTTTCCGCAACGAAATTTATAGCCTGGACCGTTAGCCACAATGCCGAAAATGAGAATCGCAATTATCATAGCACTATTAATTTTCCAATGTCAAATAGCAATTGGACAAGAGGACGCTATCTATATTTCGGACAACAAACTTTATGGAGAATTAAAAGATGGACTTCCCAAAAATGACACAATCGTTGAATTGAAAAAAGACGGAATTGTTTCGGGTAAAGGAGCACTTGCGGTTAGCAAATATGGAGTAAGCGACTTAAAAGTTGGGTATTGGAAAGAATACTCTGAAAACGGAACTCTTAAAATGGAAGGGAATTATAAGTTAGGTTCTTACATTAGTTGTTGTACTGGTGGAGCTTGTCGACAATTCCATTATTATCGGACTGGACTCTGGAAAATCTATGATGATAATGAAAAACTGAAATACGAACTGACTTTTGAACCAACCGAATTACACATTGACACTACTTGCGAAGGTGGAGATAAATTACTATTTGGAATAATTAAGGAAATCCCTCTAAAATATTGGGGAGACTTGACAAGCGACAAAGTGTTTGAATTACAAAGAATCCGAACCGAAAATGATTATGCGATTGGAATTTGGACACCGCTAAACGGACGAATATTTATTGAATCAAAAAGAAAAAAAGCACAGTAGCTAACAATGGCTATAATTCATTGCGGCGGAATTTCATGGCTGAAATTCCACGCAAATGGCTAACTTTAGGGTTACGGCGGAAAAGTCCGTTGGACATTTTCCGCAACGAAATTTATAGCCCGGACCGTTACACGTAATAGCTCGAAAAAAAATCCGGAACGGAATTTAAACCGAATCGAAACCTGATTGTGGACGGACAAAATCCTAGCGGAACCGATACGCGAATTGACAGGAAACGCCAGATTCCAAAACGGCGGAATTGAAAATCAAAACGGATTTGAAAAACTGACGTGAGTTTGTTTGGCAGAACGTTTCGTGCCACTCAAAAGCGTTTTCTTCAAAAACACTTTTTCGGGATTTAAAAGGTAAAAGCAAAACCAGGGTTTAGCTTTTGGGTTTTTTGACGAAAAAAATGGAAAGCGGAAACAGAACGTGCTTACTCAAACGTGTCGCTACAACGTGTAACAAAGGCTATAATTCATTGCGGTGGAATTTCATGGCTGAAATTCCACACAAATAGCTAACTTTAGGGTTATGGCGGAAAAGTCCGTTGGACGTTTTCCGCAACGAAATTTATAGCTAGGACCGTTGTAAATAATGCCTAACTCGAAATTCAGAATATAATTTACTGCTAGGATAACCTTCATTTGAACTAACCCCATCAGTACTCAATCAGAAAAAAAATCGAATGAATTCAACTGTGTTATATGTGATATGTGCTTTGCCACCGGCTATTAGTTTGATTTTAATTTTCGTTAAGGACGGCATACAATCGTGGAAGAAAAGAACTAATGTGCTCAGTCTAGCTAACATTTTGTTTTTCTTTTCACCATTAATTTATTTTAAAATTGCTACATATGGAATGGCTGAATCCTATGAAAAAACGAAATATGGAGCAATTTTTTGGTTGTACCCAATGGTCTATATGATTTCATTAGGAATGGCCATTTTAATAATCATATTTAAAATACAAAGTAGGAAAGAAAATAAAAAAAATAAATGAAAGCACTATTTACAACAATGTATAACCGCAATTACGACGGTAGTTGGTTATGAAGACGATGAATTCCCACAAAAACACTCCCCCAGCCTGAAAAAATTCTAACTTTAAAACCGTAACTGGCGGTTATACGAGACCGTTGGCAATAATACAACGGGGTTGACCTGAAAATAAACCAATCCTATGAAGCAATTAACCTTTATTTTTTTTGTTTCAATATTTACTCTTGTTCAAGAAATCAATTGTCAAAAGAAACAAGTTGAAGGAGGATTATATTTAATAGAAATAAAGTTTGCGAGAAAGTTGAGAAAAGTCCAACTGTCAACTGATATAATTTTAAAATCTGATTTACTAAAAACAGTATTTATCAAAGTTAAAATGGAGACTTCTGATGGAGAAAAAAGGGTTTTCGATGTAAATAAATTCTCTTTGGTTGATAACACCAATAAGGTTCGTAGTAGACCATTAAGCATATCGTATCAGGAATTGACAAAATACTATGGGTTTGAAAAGCTAACAAAAGAACCTATCACCACAAACAAAGGTGTTTTGAATTACGATAAAGGAATTTTAGATTCTTTTGATAATTATTCGTTTGAAGGCTACAAAAAACTAGAAGTTCCTGTCAACTACGGAACAATCAAAAATCCTCAATTACATATAGTTTATTTCAAGCCTAAAAATTTCAAAAAGAGAAAAATCAACTTATTCTTCCCATTTATAGCAAAACAAAATAACGGTACATTGTTTTACGGCAAGGAAAAAATAGCTGAATTAATTTTTAATTAAAACATTATGAAAACCATCAAACAGTTTATTATTCTTATTTTATTGTTCAATTCTCTTTTAATGTTTGGGCAATCCTTTGAATTTGGTGCTTTATTCAATTTAGAAAGGACGACACTTGCCGTACCAAATGGCGAATTAACAATTAATATAGGGTCGGGAGCAATTTCAGAAGGAGCTGACAATACAGGATTTGAAACGAATTTCGGACTAGGTCTATTTGCCATTTTTCAAATCAATCAACAACAAAACATTGGGGTTGAACTATTTTATGACAGGACAACCTCAAAGGGTTTGGAAAATTTAAGCTTTTCAGCCGCAAATCTAGTAGCGTATATTGATTACGATATTTTTAACATAGATCTTTTTATAGATTTAGGAGTCGGAGTTGGCTATATTCTTAACAACCCAGAATTTGGACAAAATGTTGATGTTGAAGATTTCGATGTGATTGGAAAAATAGGGTTGGCTTACAAATTTGAAAATCTTGGACGGATAGAAATTGGCACATATCAACCAGTCACAGATATCGTAAAAGATAACCTAAGAAGATCCAAAGGTTACTTTGGAATAAAAATACCGTTGGACAAATATTTTAGATAAGTACTATTGCCAACAAGGTGTATAATTAATTGCGGCTGGATTCCTAAAACGGAATCCTTTGCAATCAATTATCTTTATTCACGGGTGGACATTTTCCTCTGGAAAAGTCCGCAACTAATCATACACATGAACGTTAGGCACAATATCAACACACGCATCGTCCTGAAATAGGTTGACAAAAATTTTAATCAATTTTAGTCATCTATGAAAGAACAACAAAAACAACACTGCCGAAAAAAAACCTACCAAAAGACGGGTTTTGAACTCAAGCTTTTCGTCATTGACCAAATCAACAATGGTCAGATATCCATCAACCATGCTTCTAAAAAATATGGTATATCGAGAAGCTCTATCCAATATTGGGTGAAAAAATACAGTACCTTGGAACAAACCAATAAGGCCATGGGCAAGAACGACCAGATAAAAAAGCTGAAAGAGAAGATAGAGGAACTAGAGTTCATAAAAGACTTCCAACAAGACGTAATCGCCGATATGGAACTGATAACAGGCGTCGATATGTCAAAAAAGTCATTGCCCAAAACATTGGCAGACGAGATTCAAAAAAAGAAGCAAGACCGTTTAAAAGAAAATGGCTAGCTCAATGTTTTGGGATAAGCAGACAAGCACTCTATAAAAGGCTCAAATCTCATCAGATAGAACACAAAAACGAACAAACCGTCATACAGTTGGTAAAACAGTGCCGTAACAAGGTAGGACAACGGACAGGTGGCAAAAAACTCTATGACCATTTAAAGAACGATTTAAAAAAACACAACATCAAAATGGGAAGGGATAAGTTCTTTAAAGTGCTTAGAAACCATAAACTGCTGGTAAGGAAAACCAAGCAATATCACATTACCACAAACTCAAAGCACCAGTTCCACAAATACAAAAACCTTGTCAAAGACAAAGTGCCGACAAGGCCCGAACAGCTTTGGGCAAGTGATATCACATACATTAAAACTCAAAACGGACACAATTACCTGGCCTTGGTGACCGATGCCTATTCCAAAAAAATAATGGGATATAAACTGGATGACAACATGAGAACGGAACTCTGTCTCGATGCCCTGAAAATGGCACTCAAAAACAGAAAATATCCCGACCAAGAACTCATTCACCATTCTGATAGGGGTATTCAATATTGCAATCCAATGTACACCAAATTTGCTGAAGAAAATGGCTTGACAATCAGTATGACTGAACAATACGACCCCTATGAAAACGCCATCGCAGAAAGAATAAACAAAACCCTCAAATACGAATATGGACTAAAGCGAAACATCAAAAACACAAAACTTGCCCAGAAAATGACCAAAAACGCTATCTTTATTTACAACAACTTGAGAACGCATTGGAGCTTGGATTTAAAAACCCCGGCCCATGTACACCTAAACAAAAACAACGACTACAAATCGTACAGAAAAAACAAAAATCAACTGGAATTATTAACCATTTAAAACCAAAAAAATGGTCAACCTATTTCAGGACAAGACAAATGAAAATCAAATTCTTCATATTTATTCAACTTTTTTTTCTGAATTATTGCTTGAGCCAAAACACCATTCTTTGGAAAGTTAAGGACACAGTTTCTGGCAATCAGTCATATTTGCTTGGGACCTTTCACGCCTTTGGAAATTCTTTTGTGGACTCAATCCCTCAAATAAAAAAAGCACTAGAAAAATCGGATTTAGCAATTTTTGAAAACATTGCGACCGAAAATGATATAACACAGTTTTTTGAAAAAAGGGAATCAAAAAATAGTTGGTGGAAAAACTTAAAAAAAAAGGATTTACAAAACCTAATGAATTATACAGAACAATGGAGTTATCCACTAGGAAAGTTAACAATGATTGAAACAATCATTTTATTAGAAAGGGACTTTTCTACTCAAATATGCAAAACCAAAAAATCATATGATAAATGGTCAAATTTCGATAACTATTTGACTTTTTTAGCAAAAGAACTAGAGATTGAAATTATGGGTCTTGAAACTTTTGAGGAGCAAACCGAATTAATCCAAAAAGAGTTTGGACACATCAAAAAACGTAAATTGAAAAAGCAACTGCTAGGGAAACTGAAAAAGCTCAATTCCAAAGTTTCGGATTCGATGGACTGTCGAGAAGAATATAAGTTTAGAAGAATGGAGTTGAATTATTCCTTCGAAAAGAATTGTCCGAATGACGTTTTAGTTAAAAAAAGAAATGATAGCTGGTTAAAAATACTTCCTAGTTTTTTTAAAAGAAAAAATTGTTTTTTAGTCGTTGGCTATGAGCATTTGAAATACAAATGCGGTCTAATTCAAAGTCTGAAATTACAAGGATTCGAAATTGAGCCAATAGAAATAATGCCTGTAGCTAACATGGTGTATAATTAATTGCGGTCGGATTTTCCAAAATGGAAATCCTTGCAATTAACTATCTTTATCACAGGCGGACATTTTCCGTTGGTAAAGTCCGCAACTAATCATACACAGAAACGTTAATGCCAATAAAAACAGAGAAAGGTATACAACTATCCGAGATTCGTTTTATTTAAGAACCAGTAACACTCTTCACCTTTGTTTTCAATATAAAGCAAAGTGAAATGAGCAAAAAAATAGCATTTATAACAGGAGCTTCAACGGGAATCGGTCACGCTTCTGCAAAAAAACTTCTAGAAAATGGTTTTAAGGAGTACGCTACTGCAAGAAGAACACATTTAATAACGAATTGAAACAAAGAGTAGAATCTTTAAATAATTAAAAGTATGAAAAAAGTAGTATTAGTCACAGGAGCTTCATCTGGTTTCGGGAAGTTCACAGCAAAAGAATTAATCAGCAAAGGGTATATTGTTTACGGTGCTGCCAGAAGAGTTGAACAAATGAATGACCTAGTTGAAATGGGAGGTTACGCCATAAAAATGGATGTTACAAACGATGAATCAATTGAGGCTGGAGTTCAACAAATCTTCAAGGAGCAAAAAAGAATTGATGTTTTGGTAAACAATGCTGGATATGGAGCCTATGGCTTCATAGAAACAACAGATGTTGAACAAATGAAAAGAATGTTTGAGGTAAATGTTTGGGGATTGGTTAAAGTTTCTCAACATGTACTACCAATAATGCGCCAGCAAAAGTCTGGAAGAATCATTAACATTAGTTCAATTGTTGGAAAAGTAAGCATGGCATTCTTAGGATTCTATGCTGCTTCAAAACATTCAGTTGAGGCTTTAACAGATGCTATGAGGCAAGAAGTTGAACGGTTTGGAATTCACGTTTCAATGATAGAGCCAGGTGCATTTTCCACAGGATTTGACGACACGGTTATTAAAGAACTACAACACGTTAATCCTGGCAAAGCATATCAACCAATTATGGACAGGTTTTTACCCTACTTTAAGGACATGTATAAGAAAGCTCCAACGCCTGAACCAGTAGTTAAGGCCATTGTAAAAGCAATTGAAAAGAGAAAGCCTAAAACACGATATGCAGTTGGAATGGACTCTAAAGGAGGGATAATGATGAAGGGGCTTTTATCGGATCGTTCGTTTGACAAAATGATGCTTAAGCAAACAAAAATGAACTAAACGCAAAATTGAATATTAATGAAAACTTTAAAAAATAAAGTAGTCGTAATTACTGGAGGTGCCACAGGAATTGGTTTCTCGTTTGCGAAGCAATTTGGAAAAGAAGGTTCAAAAATAGTTATCGCAGGTAGGAGAGAAAATAGACTGGAAGAGGCTGTAGAAAAACTAATTGCTGCAGAAATCGATGCAACTTATGCAGTCTGTGATGTAGTCAAAGAGGATGAAGTAAAAAACTTACTTGATTATGCTGTTGATTTTTATGGAGACGTACACGTTTTAGTAAATAATGCTGGAATAGGTCCTACTTCAAAACCAGCCTATGAAATAACTAGGCAAGAAATTGATAAAATACTAAATGTTAATTTGCATGGTGCATGGAATGGTGTTAGAGTTTTTGCAAAATACATGATAGAGAAAGGGGAAGAATGTGCAATTTATAATGTGGCTTCTGAAAACAGTTTCTTTAATGCAGCTCCTTTATCAGCTGGTTATGTAGCCAGTAAACATGCACTCCACGCCATGACTGTCGCTTTAGAAGAAGACACTCCTGACTTTATAGATGTAGGCTTAATCTGTCCAGGTTTAGTTAATTCTGAAATTGGAGATGGGGTGAGTATTGGAATGGACACTGATAGATACACAAGTATCGCAATGGGACAAATAAAAGAAAACCAATTTTACATAGTTTCTCATGCCTACAACATAGAACGAATAAATAATCGTCAAAATAAAATTGTACAAGCATATGAAAAATATGCCCCTCGTTATGAGAACGACATTGAATTTGATGTGCGATCAATATTAGCTAAAATGCAACACTGAAAATCATTATGAAGTGAATAACGCAAAGAGAAAAATTTACTTTTCTCTTATTAAGCCTATAAGACTAAAGAAGAAAGAGGATAAATCAATTAAAGATACCTTTAAAGATAAAAATGTAAAAGGTCAACTCAAGAACAACTAAAGCAATGAAAAAAGACGTTGATAAAACGGAGATTTGTATAAAAAAAACAGAGATTAGTTTTAATCCAAACCATTATTCATTCTGTACTTTTATCGTATGACTTAATTATAACATTTATGAAAGATTTAATATTTAAACCTGGAAAAAATATCGTTCAATTTGAGAGCGAAGGACAAAAAGTGGCAGCACATCTGTTTCTTCCAGATGATTATGAAGCAGGAAAAAAATATCCAGCGACAACCGTAACGCCACCAGTAACTGGCGTCAAAGAACAAACAGGTGGAGATTATGCAAAAGCTTTTGCCAAACGAGGTTTTGCCGCATTGGTTTTTGACCCACGTGGATGGGGAGAGAGTGAAGGAGATGCTGGTTACCTGATTCCGGAGTGGTTCGTGAGAGATGTCCGAAATGCGGTAGACTTTCTTCGTACACTAGATGTAACTGACACCAACAACGTCTTTAATGCTGGTATTTGTATGGGGTCTGGTTGGGCGATGTATGAAACCGCTTTTGATACCCGCATTAACGCAGTGGCCATGATTAGCCCCTATTTAATCGAACTGGATACACCGCTTAGTGTGCTAGGTGCAGAAGGTTACCGCAATATGGTTGTCAAAGGATTGACTGAAGCTGCACAAGCACGCTTCGATTCTGGAGAAGAGGTTTACATCAAGCCTGTACCAGAAACTGAGGAAGAAATAGCAGCGGCACCAGAACCCATTTATGTTGGAATGAGAGACTACTACTTAGCAGGAAAACCTGGTGACGTGCCAACATGGAAAAACCAAGTGGCTGCTAACAGTCAGTACTCCCTTTATGGTTTCTCTATATTTAACTACACAAAGCTATTCGATCCAATTCCAATCTACCTTGCTTATGGTGATGAAGCTGTATCAAACCCGGGTGCTAAACGCTTCGCTGAAGAGGTTAAACCTGAAAAGGTGACAGTGATTGAAGGAGCAGGTCATTTCGACCTATATTGGAGACCTGAGCACGTTGAAAAAATTTCGGATGAAGTCGCTGAGTTCTTCCATGCTCACATGCAAAGTTCGTAGTTGAGTTGAACAGCCTTTCCAAAATCATTTTTATGAGGGAAAGGCTGTTTTACAACAATAAACAAGATTTATAAAAAATTACGATGGAAGAGTTACTACTAGCATTATTTGTCATCAATGGTATTGCACACATTTTCTTATATAGAAAACTAAAGCGTACAAACGAACCAAACCCGACCTCAGCATTACCTTTTGTACTAATCTACCCAATTTTTGGTATTTTGATTTGGCAGGGTATAGACTGGGTAAAATGGCCGGCCTTAGTGATTCCTGTTTTAGGATTATTGGCTTTGCTGTTTACATCTATTTCTAAAGGTAAAGGTCAATTTATTGATTACTTTATCGCAATTCTTGATAGTGTGATTCCAGTTTTGGTTCTTCTGTATTTGTTCAAATTTTAATGTTATGGAGTTACTTACTCATTTCGATACATATATAAATGCACAAAAGAATGTAGCGATTCAATTCATAGTTATTGGCGTGGGTTTAATCGTAATGGCATTATGTCTCCAAATTTTTGGGAAAAGTAATTTGTCTAACGGTTTAAAAGCCGGGGCATTAATTTGTGGTTTGTTTATTATAATTGGTGGATTTGCCTATAACAATACAGAGAACAAGCTTCGCAAAACCCAAATAAGTCTTTATCAAAAAAGCGAAAAAGACTTTCAGCAAGTGGAAAAAGAAAGAATGCAAAAAGTAGTCAAAGACTATCCTATTTATCAAGCAGTGGGTGCAGGCCTAATTGTATTGGCTCTTTTGGTAATTCTTTTTGTGAAAAAGCCATTTTGGCAAGGAGTTGCATTTGCAGTGATTATTTACTCTGTTGGGTTTTTATTAGTGGAAGCGTATTCTCACCAATCGATTAAAACCTATTTTGACCTCTTAAAAAGGCAATAAAAAAAATGAGCAAAATTATTAATATAGAAAACATTGGTGTGCTTAACGAGATGCTGAAACAAAGCAAGCCTAAGCATCCTTTGATTAGTGTGGTAGATTTTTCTAAGGCTAATTTTTCTAATGGAGCAAAGACTCAAGATAACTTAAAATATACAACTGGTTTTTATTCCATATTATTAAAGCAATTGGACGAAGGAAGTGTTAAATATGGCAGAGAATATTACGACTTTCAAGAAGGAACTTTATTCTTTATGTCACCTAATCAGGTTTTTTCACTCGAAAGTTCAGGCTGTGTGTATGGTTGGGGACTATATTTCCACCCAGATTTGATTAAGGGAACTTCGCTGACACACACCATTTCAGATTACTCTTTTTTCAAATATCATGTAAACGAAGCTCTACACCTTTCGGAAGATGAAAAAAGTGAATTGCGAAATATCGTCAATGGCATAGAAGCCGAGCTAAACCGACCAATAGATAAACATAGCAAATCTGTAATTGTATCCGGAATAGAATTATTACTCAACCATTGTATGCGATACTACGACAGACAATTTATCACAAGGGATATAGCCAACAAATCAGTATTGGCCTCAATAGAACAATTTTTAAGCTCATACTTCAAGACTGATTTACCTAAAGAGAAAGGCTTGCCTACTGTTAAGCAATGTGCTCATGAAGTCAATCTTTCCACTAATTACCTTAGCGATTTACTCAAAAAAGAAACAGGCAAAAGCACACAAGAACATATTCATTATTATTTGATTGAAGAAGCTAAAAATAGATTATTGACTTCTAATAATACATCAATCAGCGAAATCGCTTACGGATTAGGCTTTGAATACCCGCAGTACTTTTCGAAAATCTTTAAGAAAATTGAAGGTATTAGCTCAGTAGAATATCGCAGTTTGAATTAACAAGAAAATACTGGCACTAACAATATGTATAAGCAATAGCGGTTAAAGTGCATACTTGAACCGCTATTTCATTTAATTAAAGTATATTGAAATCTGAAAAACATTAGCTTAAAGTCCGCTACTGCTCATACACGAACACGTTGGGCGTAATTTCCGAGTCTGCATCGTCCTGAAATAGGTTGACAAAAATTTTAATCAATTTTAGTCATCTATGAAAGAACAACAAAAACAACACTGCCGAAAAAAAACCTACCAAAAGACGGGTTTTGAACTCAAGCTTTTCGTCATTGACCAAATCAACAATGGTCAGATATCCATCAACCATGCTTCTAAAAAATATGGTATATCGAGAAGCTCTATCCAATATTGGATGAAAAAATACAGTACCTTGGAACAAACCAATAAGGCCATGGGCAAGAACGACCAGATAAAAAAGCTGAAAGAGAAGATAGAGGAACTCGAGTTCATAAAAGACTTCCAACAAGACGTAATCGCCGATATGGAACTGATCACAGGCGTCGATATGTCAAAAAAGTCATTGCCCAAAACATTAGCAGACGAGATTCAAAAAAAGAAGCAAGACCGTTTAAAAGAAAATGGCTAGCTCAATGTTTTGGGATAAGCAGACAAGCACTCTATAAAAGGCTCAAATCTCATCAGATAAAACACAAAAACGAACAAACCGTCATAGAGTTGGTAAAACAGTGCCGTAACAAGGTGGGACAACGGACAGGTGGCAAAAAACTCTATGACCATTTAAAGAACGAACTGAATAAAAAGGATATCAAAATTGGCAGGGACAGGTTTCTCAAAATATTAAGAAACAACGGGTTACTTGTAAAAAAGTCAAAACAATACCACATTACAACCAACTCCAAACATCAATTTTACAAGTATAAAAACCTTGTCAAAGACAAAGTGCCGACAAGGCCCGAACAGCTTTGGGCAAGTGATATCACATACATTAAAACTCAAAACGGACACAATTACCTGGCTTTGGTGACCGATGCCTATTCCAAAAAAATAATGGGATATAAACTGGATGACAACATGAGAACGGAACTCTGTCTCGATGCCCTGAAAATGGCACTCAAAAACAGAAAATATCCCGACCAAGAACTCATTCACCATTCTGATAGGGGTATTCAATATTGCAATCCAATGTACACCAAATTTGCTGAAGAAAATGGCTTGACAATCAGTATGACTGAACAATACGACCCCTATGAAAACGCCATCGCAGAAAGAATAAACAAAACCCTCAAATACGAATATGGACTAAAGCTAAACATCAAAAACACAAAACTTGCCCAGAAAATGACCAAAAACGCTATCTTTATTTACAACAACTTGAGAACGCATTGGAGCTTGGATTTAAAAACCCCGGCCCATGTACACCTAAACAAAAACAACGACTACAAATCGTACAGAAAAAACAAAAATCAACTGGAATTATTAACCATTTAAAACCAAAAAAAATGGTCAACCTATTTCAGGACAAGACAGTCACATCTGAAAATTTGAATATTTACCAAAATTTGGTATTTTTGAATAAACTAAAACGAAATGAAAAATACATCAATATCGTTAGGAAATTATTTTGACCAGTTCGTGCAGACCCAAGTTTCAGCTGGACGATATAAAAACGTGAGCGAAGTAATACGTGCTGGACTGCGACTTTTGGAAAATGAAGAAAGTAAAGTAATTGCTTTGCGGAATGCGATTCAAGAAGGATTGAACAGCCCATTGGTTGAGGACTTTGACTTTGACGAAAATCTAAGACGATTAAAAGCTGAAAAGAAAAAGAATGGCTAAAGTCATACTGAGACAGAAAGCCATTGATGACTTAAACAACATTTGGGACTATACTTTTGACAAATGGTCTTCAAAACAAGCAGACAAATATTATGCAACAATAAAGCTTGCTTGCAATGGAATTGGCGAAAACCCGAATATTGGAAAAGAATACGACGGAATTAATAGTAATTTACTCGGATTGAAATCTGGAAAGCATATCATATTCTATCAATGGGTTTCAGATTTTAGAATTGAAGTTGTCAGAATTTTACACGAGCGAATGGACTTGAAAAACAGAATATCAGAACTATAAAAAACTACGCCCAACAACGGCTATAATTCATTGCTACTCTCCTACCCAAAAAGAAAATTCCTTACCTTCAATGTACTAAAAACAAGACCAAAGGCTGATTTCATTGCCCGGACCGTTACCCACAACCTGAAAACCAGCCGCACAAACAGCACATTCATTTTTTTAACGCCAAAGTTCAACGCAAAAAAATATAAGAGCTGTTTTTTGGAAACAAATGAAAAAACTTTCAGAATCAAAAAATTTATCGCAATATTGCAATGAATTAATGAATAATCAAGATGGGATTAGCAAAAACCGAAATGTTTACTGATGAGCAAAATGAAATTTCTCTTTTTGCAAAAGTTTTTGGACATCCTGCAAGAGTTGCAATTTTACAACACTTATTTAAAATTGACTCTTGTGTATGCGGAGATTTGGTTAATGAAATCGGATTGGCACAACCTACAATTTCACAACATTTAAAAGAGCTAAAACATTTGGGTTTAATTAAAGGAAATGTAGAAGGAACGTCTGTTTGTTACTGCATTCATAAAGAGAATTGGACAGCTATGAAAGCTATAATGACCGTATTTCTTAATCAAGATATAACTGAAAGAGAAAATTGCTGTTAAAAAATTTGAACTTATTAATCGCATAATCGCAATAAACGTATTGAGTTGTGGGACTATCTGATATTAAGTCTACAAATGCTCGTATTAAAGAAAGCGACTGTTGTTAATCAATCTAAATAATCAAACAATGAAAATAGTATTATTCAGTGATATTCATGCAAACTTACCAGCACTGGAATCTTTTTTTGACGATGTTGAAAAAAGAGAAATCGATACCATGTATTGCCTTGGAGATTTAGTTGGCTATAATATATGGCCAAACGAAGTTATTGAAGAAATAAGAAAACGTAATATACCAACCATAGCCGGAAATTATGATTTTGGTATTGGTAGAAATAGCGATGATTGCGGTTGTGCCTATAAAACAGATGAAGAAAAGTCAAACGGAGCAGTATCCATTTCATTGACCAATAATTTAGTAAACAACAAGAATAGGAAGTATTTAAGAACATTACCTGCCCACATAAAATTGGAATTCCAATTAAACAATGATAAACTCAATGTACTTTTTGTTCACGGTAGCCCAAGACGTATAAACGAATACCTTTTTGAAGATCGAGCAGAAAAAAGTATGTTACGTATAATGGAACAAGCAGATGCGGATGTTATGTGTTTTGGGCATACACATAAACCATATCATAGAATTTTAACTACTAATAATAATGGAAATGACCATTATAGGCATGCTATCAACATTGGCTCTATTGGCAAACCTAAAGATACAGACAACAGAGGCGGTTACATCATTTTAAATATTAACCAAGATGCTTCTATCAATGATAAAGAGTCGATTTCAACAGATTTTGTAAGATTTGAATATGATATCGAAAAAGCTGCAAAAGCTGTAGAAGATAGCATTTTACCAAACGTATACGCAGATAATTTAAGAAATGGATATTAAATCAATAATTAATGAATTTTCCAAAAAATCTAAAATACTCAAAAGAGCATACTTGGGTTAAAATTGAAGAACAAATCGGAATTATAGGAGTTTCCGATTTTGCTCAAAGTCAATTAGGTGAGATCGTGTATGTGGATTTTCCAAATGTTGGGGATGAATTTGAACAAGATCAAGTGTTTGGCTCTATTGAGGCCTTAAAAACAGTTAGCGATTTATTTATGCCAATTGCAGGTGAGATAATTGAAATTAATGAAGAAATTAACGACAATCCTGAACTTGTAAATAATCAACCTTATACAAGTGGATGGCTAATTAAGATAAAAGCAAGCAATCTAGATGAAAATCATACGCTAATGAACGCAAGTGATTATAGCGATTCTACAAAAAATGACCAAACAAAATGAAAAAATTAAGTTTTCTTGACAAAAATCTGACATTGTGGATTTTTTCAGCAATGATAATAGGAGTTGGGCTCGGATATTTCATACCAACATTCCCAAATATTATAAACTCATTCAACAGCGGAACCACAAACATTCCGATTGCAATAGGTTTGATTTTAATGATGTATCCTCCTTTGGCCAAAGTCAATTATTCATTATTGCCAAAGGTTTTTAGAAACACTAAAATCCTTTCAATTTCGCTTATTCTTAATTGGATAATTGGACCTGTTTTAATGTTTGTTTTGGCAATTACGTTTTTACGTGATTATCCAGAATATATGGTTGGACTTATTTTAATTGGTTTGGCCCGTTGTATTGCTATGGTTTTAGTATGGAATGACCTTGCGGAGGGTAGTAGCGAATATGGAGCAGGTTTAGTAGCATTGAACAGTATTTTTCAAGTGTTCGCATACAGTTTCTATGCGTGGATTTTTATAACAGTGCTTCCACCCTATTTTGGATTTAAAGGAGCTATTGTGGATATTTCAATCGGAACTATTGCAGAAAGTGTAGCTATATATTTGGGCATTCCTTTCTTAATGGGGATATTGAGCAGATTGATATTGGTAAAACTAAAAGGAGAAGATTGGTACATCAAAAAATTTATCCCAACGATTTCACCATTAACACTAATAGCATTGCTATTTACGATTGTAGTAATGTTCTCGTTAAAAGGAGAATTGATTGTGGAAATTCCAATGGACGTACTGATAATAGCCATTCCTCTTTTAGTATATTTTACTTTAATGTTCATTATTGGTTTTTTCTTTACAAAAGCAATGGGAGCTGAATATGACAAAACAGCTTCAGTTGCATTTACTGCCGCTGGTAATAATTTTGAATTGGCGATTGCTGTCGCTATTGCAGTTTTCGGGCTGAATTCTGGACAAGCATTTGCTGGTGTAATTGGTCCTTTGGTAGAAGTTCCTGCATTGATTTTATTAGTTCGAATTTCTTTTTGGTTACGAAAAAAGTATTTCATAGAAGCCAACGCCTAAAGCCATACATATTTACAATTACTCGCAGTTGTTGTTGTTTGTTTTTGGTGTTCGTAAACTGTCGATTCGAACCAGTCAACGCTTGACCTAATATTTCAAAAAAGGATATCATTGCCAACGCTGGAAACCAAAATGGATAAAAAAAACCATTGATTAACAACGGCTATAATTCATTGCTACTCTCCTACCCATAAAGAAAATTCCTTACCTTCAATGAACTAAAAAAAAGACCAAAGGATGATTTCATTGCTGCCCCTTTTCGGTGCGGCTTGCCACAGGCGCGTCGCAGCCAGAGCCACAACGAAATCATAGCCCGGGCCGTTACCTAACATTATAACCCACATCTGAAAGTAAAATAATATATGCCACACTTTGTAATTGATTGTTCTGAAAGCATCATAAAAATAGCATCACCAAAAGAGATTATTCAAAAAGTCTATGATACAGCAGAATCAACAGGCCTTTTTGACAAAGGCGATATTAAAGTTAGGATCAATCCTTTTGAATATTATAATATCGGAAATACTAAAGATGATTTTATCCACATTTTCGCAAATATTATGGAAGGCAGAACTGTTGCCCAAAAAAAGAATTTATCAGAAAAAATCATCACTGAATTGAAATTAATGTTTCCCGACGTCCCGATTATTTCAATAAACATCAGAGATTTTGAAAAAGCAACTTACTGTAACAAATCAATGGTATAAAAAAACGTTGCACAACAAGGGCTATAATTCATTGCTTCTCTCCTCCCCAAAAAGAAAATTCCCTATCTTCAATGAGCGCTTGACCAAGCCCAAAGAGCCTATTAATTGCCGCTCCCTTTTCGGAGTCACTAGCCACGGTTACTCCGCAGCCTAGGCTGTTACCAGTAATTACAAAATGAAATGCAGATATTCACCAATTGAAAAATGAACCAACTTAAAACCTCATGAAGACAATAAAAATTACAGTGCTGTTATTAATGGGAATTTTCCTTCAAACATCAATGAAAGCACAAGACATCAAATCATTTATTGACCCAGATTCAATTTTAACCAAAGGTGATATGCTTCCACAAGTACTATTAGTAGGAAGTTGGCATTTTAATTATCCGGGATTGGATGCGCATCAAACCGAGGAAAATATGAAGGTGAATATCTTTAATGATAGGAGACAAAAAGAACTCAAAGAGTTGTTAGACTACATTTCAAAATTTAAGCCAACAAAAATTGCTGTCGAAGGCGGTAGAAATAGTGGCTATCTAATTCGAAGGTTTGAACGGTGGAAAAACGGTACTAGACCACTAGGCGCATCCGAAATAGACCAAATTGCGATAAGGCTAATGGACAGATTCGGGTTGGATACTTTATATGGTGTAGATGCTTATCCTCTTCTTTTAGAGATACGGGATCAGCGTCAAAACAATGATACATTGAATAGCCGCGACGACTACTTAGACAAAGTACTAATGAGCAACTTCTATGGTGGAGAGGATGAGATATCTAAAAGATATAGCCAATACTATAAATACAAGGACACATTAGAAGTACAACATCCATTATTGGAGACATTCAAATACATGAATTCCGAAAAAGTGTTAAATAGAGGATTTGGCGCATATCTTAACGGTTATTTTAAACAGGGTGAATCCTATGAAGGTGTGGACGGATTGGCAATGAATTGGATTAATAGGAATTTAAGAATATATAGAAATATTCAAAATATTGATTTTGATGAAAATGATAGAATTTTAGTCTTGTTTGGGTCTGCCCATATACAACTCCTCAACTTCTTTTTTGAAGCTTCTCCTGAATTCAGACTAATAAAGTTCAATGAATTGGAAAATAATTGAAATTTGCTGGCAATGAATATGTATCAAACCATAGCTCTTATGACAGAAAGCCCCGCACCATACATCAACCGTTAAAGCACATTCATCTGATGGTGCAAACTAAAAATTTATGAAGTACAACGGTATTCAGCTTTGGAGCGTTCGGGAACAATTGGAGAAAGACCCTGGCAGTTGTTTGGAAAAGATTGCCAAACTTGGTTTTTGCCATGCCGAGGGGTATGATTTGTTACATTTAAGTTCTATAAAGTCGATGCTCAACAGCTATTCAATTGAAGTTAAGAGCTCTTTTATTCTTTGGTCCCACATAACCGGAAGGTACGATTTGGCAGAAAAAATTCAATATCCATGGTTGCCAAAGTCCTATGGGATTGATCATGCCATAGAAGATGCTCTTCAGTTGGGTTTGGACACCATTGTTTGTGGATACCTCCTTCCAGAGGAAAGACAAAACTTGGATACCTATAAAAGGCTTGCCCATAACTTAAATACGATAGGGGATAAATGCCACAACGTAAATTTGAATTTTCTTTATCACAACCACACCTTTGAATTTGAACCATTGGAATCGGGCATTGTGCCTTATTATTATCTTGTTGAAAATACAGAACCCGAAAACCTAGGCTTTGAAGTAGATGTACTATGGTCTGAGTTAGCAGGCCAGAATTCTAAAAAACTGCTATCTACCTTGGGAAACCGCCTAAAACAAATCCATTTAAAAACTGGAGCAAGCGTAAATTTCCCTATATATAATGAAAAACTGTATCTACCTCCCCAACATGACCATCCCCTGGGCACCGGGTTTGTGGATATAAAAAACATTTTGGATTTGGCTCAAAAAGTTGGTGTTAGAAGGTATTACGTTGAGCAAGAATATGCTAAGGATATTTACGATAGTCTTTTGACCAGCTTAAATTTTTTGAACAGCCATAGAAATCAATGTCCAAATTAAAATGCACAATGCTAAAATATCCATAATTCATTGCTCAACAATAGGTTAACACAAGGATTATTCCCTACATTTAAAGTGTGATCATATTGGGAACGAAGCCGTTGTTCAACTCGCTCTGAAAGCCAGAACCAAAAAGCCAACGCTTTCTGTTCCAACATGCTGCCAGCCACAACTAAATTATAACCGGGTGACCATTGTATGTAATTGAATTAAACAGGAATAATAAAGCCGATGAAAAAATTATTAGTATGTCTATTGCTGGCAATGACCATAAACGCTTGTAAGAATTCTGAAAGAACCGAGAATACGATCCAGTTGGATACTGACAGCATTACCAAAGAAGAAGCTCTTGATTTACTTCATGAATGGACGGATGCCTATCTAAAGGGCGATGCCAATCCACTCAATGAAATTCTTGACGAAACATGGGTTTATTCCGGTTCTCCCGATGGGAGTCTGTCAAATAAATTGGCAACCATTGAAGAATTCTCAAACGCCGATTACAAATTTGCAGCTATCACCTATGACGGACTGGATGTGCGCATTTACAATGATATTGCAATCGTTACAGGTTCAGAAGTAATGGCCATAACAGGGAGCTCTGGTACAGACACAACAAAATTAAGGCTTCGTTTTACCGATGTATACATAAAAAAGAATGGGGAAATCAAAGCAATTTCAACACATAGCTCCCCCATAACGGTTGAATAAACCATGTAGAAAACCATGCTGAACTCAATAACCCAATGCAACAAATCACGTTTCGCTGTAATCGGGGAAGTGGATAAAAGCGTACGTAGAACGGACAAAATATGAGACTGCTCAACCCCATAGGCACTTCATACCAGACAATTTCAGCATCAGATAGCAACAGAAAGTTATTCGTTTCATTTACAAACCCAAGCAAGCAAAAAAACATTCGGTAAATCGTATACAACAATCCGTAAATTGTATGGCAAAGCACCATACCCTTCGATATAAATTTGTCCTATCTATTTGATTTTAAAACCAAAAACAATTATTCATGACAACAGCACAGAATTTCAAAGCAGGTAAAAACATGGTTAGCTTTACCAGCGATGGCGAAAAAGTTGCAGCACACTTATTTTTACCAGATGATTATGAAACTGGCAAAAAATATCCTGCTGTGATTGTTTCTCCTCCTGCAACAGGGGTAAAAGAACAAACCGCAGGTATTTATGCGGAGGCACTTAGCCAAAAAGGATTTATGACTATAACCTTTGACCCTAGAGGTTGGGGAGAAAGTGAAGGGAGACCTTTTGTGGTTAATCCAGATTGGCAGGTACGAGATAGCAGAAATGCCGTAAACTATATGATGACTCTTGATGAAACAGACAAGGATAATGTTTTTAACCTAGGTATTTGCATGGGGTCAGGATGGGCTGCTTATGAAACAGCATTTGATACCAGAATTAAAGGCTTGGCAATGATCAGTCCATACTTGTTAGATCTTAACGAGGTGATTGATTTAATGGGCGGTACAGATAATTTCAGATCTACCTTGGTTGCTCCAACTGTACAGACGGGACAATCTCAATTTGAATCGGGAGAAGATTTTTATATCAAACCTGTACCAGAAACTGAAGAAGAAATGAAGATGGCTGATCCAATTTCTATTGGAATGAGAGATTATTATCTTCCTGGAAAGCCAGGTGACGTTCCAAACTGGAAGAATAAGGGATGTTTAAATGAATCTTATACGATGTACGGTTTCTCAATTTTTAAATATACAAAGTTGCTTACATCAATACCAAAATATGTAGCTTACGGAGATCAGGCAGTTTCAAAAGGTGGAGCTATTCGTTTCGTAAATGAGACCAATCCTGAAAAAGTAACTGTTATTGAAGGTCAAGGCCACTTCGATTTGTATTGGAAGCCAGAACATGTAAAGAGAATTTCTGATGAAATTGCTACTTTCTATAAAGAGTATGTAAAGTAAAGTGACATATGAGTCTGTACAATTAAGTCTGTACAAAAAATATAAAACAGCTGGTTTAGGAATGTCTTAAAAATATCTTAACCAGCTGTTTCAAAAATTGAACAGTTTCTTATTCTTAATGGTCTTTGAACATTAAAAAAATACATCATGAACAATAACAAAGTAGTATTTATTACAGGTGCATCAACCGGTATTGGTCACGCATCAGCCAAAATGCTCCTACAAAATGGCTTTACCGTTTATGCCACGGCCCGTAGGGTAGAATTAATGAAGGACCTGGAGGATCATGGGGCCAAAATTATGAAATGTGATGTCACCAAAGATGAGGACATCAAAAATGTGGTTGACACCATTATCGGGAATGAAGGAAAAATTGATGTTCTCTTTGCCAATGCTGGTTACTGTTTGCTTGGCCCGGTTGAACTTCATTCTTCCGAAGCTGTATCTCAACAATTTGATGTAAATGTTGTAGGATGTGGAAGAGCAATTTCTGCAGTACTGCCACACATGCGCAAGCAAAAATCAGGTCGTGTTATTATAACCTCTTCAGTGGCAGGTCATGTTGCAATGCCCGGAGCTGTCTGGTACCCTGCCACAAAACATGCGCAACAAGGACTGGCACACGGGTTACGTATGGAGGTAAAAGAATTTGGAATCAATGTCTCACTTATCGAACCCGGATATATTGATTCAGATATAGACAACGCAAGCTTTCCTTGGTTAGATAAAGCAGAACAGCACCCCAACGCATCGGCTTATGCCCATCAAATGAAAACGTTCCGGGAAAAATGGGGGACAGGAATTGATAAAGGTGCTTCGCCCGATACCATTGCAAAAGTAGTGTTACATGCTGCTGCATCTAAAAAGCCTAAACGAAGTTACCATCCCAATACAGATGCCAAAGCAGGGTTATTTATGAAACGCTGGTTTGGCTATGGTTTCTTGGACAAGATGTTGCCAGGCCAAATGATCTATTAAAAAACAATAACATGGTTTATGATAAAGCCTGCCGGTATTTGCTATATTCCTTTACTGGCAGGTTATTCATAATTAAATAACGTGAGTTCGACCTAAGAAACTGGTCTTCAATGCAAGAAAAAAGCGGAATATTTTGTAAATTAAAGTGTTGATATTCAATTCACTATAAAACATTCCACTTATGATTTCATCACTTAAAATTACCGAAATCTTCTGTTCCATCGACGATTTCTGCCAGGAATTTGTTCCTTTTTGGCAAAAAAGCCTGATATCCAATGGCAAAAAGCGTATCAGAAAATCCAAGATGTCACTTTCCGAGGTGATGACCATACAGGTGCTGTTCCATATTTCGGGATACAAGACCTTCAAGGAATTTTACAAAGGGCACGTCACCAGGTACATGACCGGATACTTTCCCGACCTGGTGAGCTATAACCGTATGGTAGAGCTCAAGAGGGACAGTTTTATGCCGTTGGCCATCTACCTTAAGAGCTGTGGGCTTGCCAACTGCACGGGCATCAGTTTTGTGGACTCCACCCCTTTACGGGTGTGCGACAAAAAGCGCATCAACCAGCACAGGGTCTTCAGGGAACTTGCCAAGAGGGGGCAGTGCTCCCTTGGATGGTTCTATGGTTTCAAGCTCCACATCATTACCAACGACCAAGGTGGCATCATCGATTTCATGCTGACCACCGGCAATGTGGACGATAGGAGGCCATTGCGCTTCAAGGCCTTTGTCAAGAAACTCTTCGGCAAGCTCTTTGGTGACAAGGGCTATATCTCAAAGGAACTCTTCACCGAGCTCTTCTCCAATGGCGTCCACTTGGTCACAAAACTCAGAAAGAACATGAAAACGAAGCTGTTGACCCCAATGGCCGATGCCTACCACTTGAGGAAAAGGGCAATAATAGAGACCATATTCGACCAACTGAAGAATATTTGCCAAGTGGAGCACTCAAGGCACAGGAGCGTGGCAAACTACTTCAACAACATCTTTGCGGCTTTGATAGCATATAACTTTAAGGACAGAAAACCATCACTCAGAAACAACTTCGTAGATACCAATCAGCTTTATTTGGCACTATAGTTATATCGAACTCACGTTAAATAAATGAGAACAATAATATGGCAGGTCCCATAAAAATAAAACATAAGAGATTATTTACACTTGAAGGTATCCTGTTGTCCCTGGCGGGGCCTGTGCACATTATATACTTGCTTTTCTTTTTGGATGCTTCAACAGTAGATTCCGCCCAATATCTAGGCATCATGGTCATTGGGGTTCTTTACACCCTGTTTGGAATCAGTTTTCTCTTGGGAAGAAAAGCATTGCTTCTTCCTGCCCTTATTGTAAATACCCTTGGACTTACAACGGTTTTGGTGCTGCAAGAAGCCTCTCCACTATGGGAGATTGACCCCTATTTGATTGCTGTGGATTGTATAAGTGTGCCAATTTTGCTGTATTTAAACTTTCAGAATTTTAGAAAAAACCTATAACACCATGAATATTTTACAATCGCTAGAAACCTATACCTCTGCCCAAAAATGGGTGGGAATCAACTTTATCATCCTAGGGTCATTTTTGCTGGTCTTAGCTGCAATATTTGCACTTTTTGTGGCAAAATCGCCAATGGCCATAGGAATGAAATGGGGGTCTTTGGCTACAGGGCTCCTGATAATCGTTGGTGGAATCTCTTACCTTAATTTTAATGAAAAGGTTAAACGGGAATCAACCGCCATCCATCAAAAAGACAGCACCGAGTTTGTGCAATATGAGTACGACAGGATGGAAAAAGTTGATAATGGTTTCATGGTGTATCAAATCACATTTGCTGCCTTTGTCCTAGCAGCCTTGATCATTATTGTCTTTGTTAAAGCACCAGTACTAAAAGGGGTGGCTTTTGCCGTAGCGATACTTTTTCTTGGCCAACTCATCATCGAAGGTTTTTCACACAGATCCATAAGCGAGTATACCCAAGAATTGAAAAATGAAGTGGAAAGAATAAATAACTAAGGATGGAAGATATAATCAGGATAGAGACCATAAGTGATTTAAACAAAATGCTCATGCAGGACAAACCCAAACACCCCCTGATAAGCGTTATTGATTTCTCAAAAGTGGATTTTAAACAACTGGGGAATGTAAAGGTTTCTTCAGGTTATTATACCATCATGCAAAAGAGCCTACCTTCTGGGGCCATACGATATGGAAGGAATTACTACGATTTTCAAGAAGGAACCTTGTTTTTTGTTGCTCCAAATCAGGTAATCAGCTTGGAAGACCCAGATGGAACAAAGGATGTTTATGGTTGGGGCCTATTTTTTCACCCTGAATTTATTCGGGGGACTTCTTTAAAACCCAAAATGAAGGATTACAACTTTTTCTCTTACAACCTGCACGAGGCCTTGCACTTATCCGATATGGAGCAAAACAAACTAAGGGAAATTGTTGGGGATATTGAACTGGAGCTTTCCCAAAACATGGACAAGCACAGTAAAACGCTAATTGTTTCGACCATTGAGTTATTGCTCAATTACTGCAACCGTTATTATGACCGCCAGTTTATCATGCGGACGGAAACCAATAAAGATATCATAGCTGATTTTGAGAAACTCTTGGCAGATTATTTTATATCGGAAGAACGACAAAGCAAAGGAATTCCATCGGTAAAAAATTTTGCAGAACAATTGTACCTATCCCCCAATTACCTGAGTGACTTGCTGAAGAAGGAAACAGGAAAAAACGGAACCGAACACATTCAAAACCATGTAATAGAGTTGGCCAAAGATGAACTACTGGGCTCAACGATATCGGTAAGTGAAATTGCATACAATCTGGGGTTTGAATATCCGCAATATTTCAGCAAAATGTTTAAGAAAAGAACGGGGATAACTCCGTTGGAATATAGGAGTCTCAATTAAATCAACCTAAACGGTCAAGTGCTTTTCCTACTCCCAAAAACTATTTTTGGTAGCGCAGGTCAAGTAGTGCAAACCCTTGGCCCCCTTAATCCAGAAGCATTCAACAATGGCCAAAATCCAATAGTAATGTGGGTTGACACAAGTGAAATTGCTTAGCTTCTGAAGAATAAACCGACATCATCTGTTTTTTTTTTGCATAAATTATTTTGCACTGTCAAAATAAGCATTACTTTTGTAGACGACTGGTCTAATATAAGATTGATGAAGAACGATACCGTAACACATATTTTGGAAACAGGAACCGATTTAATTCTAAAGAATGGCTACCATAACGTTGGCCTGAACAAAATATTGAGGGAAGCGAACATCCCTAAGGGTTCGTTCTATTACTATTTTAAAAGCAAGGAAGATTTTGGATTGCAGGTCATAGCCTATTATTCAGCACAAAGTTTGTCCATACTCAATCATTATTTAAACGATGATGACAAAGACCACAAACAAAGAATTATTTCCTTTTTTAAGGACATGCAACATATTTATGCGTCCAAAGAATATAAAGAAGGCTGCCTATTGGGGAACTGTAGCCTAGAATTATCCGATTTTTCGGAAAGCTTTAGTACATCCGTCGCAAACGAATTTAACATATGGCAGGAGTGTTTTGAAAAATGTATCCAAGAGGGACAAGAGAATGGAACTATCACCACCAATGAATCTGCCAAAGTTTTGGGCAACATCGTTCTTACAACTTGGGAAGGGGCATTATTGCGAATGAAATCATCTAAAAATACAGACGCCATAGAAACATTCATCCACTATTTGGATAAGTACATATTGTAATTTTTTTTATCAACACTAGTAGACTGGTCTAATTTATTAATTTCTAAATATTATCAAAATGAAAAATTCAAAAAACAAAACAGTAGTAATTACAGGAAGTAGTAGTGGCTTTGGTTACCTAACCACACTCTCATTGGCCCGAAAAGGATACAAAGTATGGGCTACCATGAGAAATAGTCAAACCAAGAATGCCTCAAAGAAAGAAGAGCTCCTAAAATTGGCCCAAGAGGAAAAGCTACAAATCTCGGTCGTTGATATGGATGTGAACAGTGATGATTCGGTATCGAAAGCCATAGACTTCATTGTTAGGGCAGATGGTACTATTGACTATTTAATTAACAATGCAGGGTATATGTTTGTTGGAATTACGGAAGCCTACAGTATTCAACAAGCCAAAGACCAGTTTGAAACCAATTTCTTTGGAATCTTACGGACCACAAAAGCAGTAGCTCCCTACATGAGGAAACAAGAAGATGGCCTGATCATCAATGTAACCTCTTTGGCTGGGAGGTTATCCTTCCCCTATTTTGGTATTTACTGTGCCAGCAAACATGCCGTTGAGGCCTATTCCCAGACACTTCGGTATGAATTGGCCCCATTTGGAGTAGAAGTCTGTGTAGTGGAACCAGGGCCATTTGGCACCAATCTATTGTTCACGGGTCCAAAGGAAGAAGATCAGGAGGTATTCAATGCCTATGGGGACCACAAAAATGTGCCCCACGCCATGCTTAAAAATTTTGAAGGTTTTTATGCCAGTGACCAAGCCCCGGACCCTAAATTGGTATCCGATGAAATTACAGCCCTTGTAGAGGCTGAAAAAGGAACCCGAAAAGAAAGGGTTGTTGCCGGTATTGATTACGGCGTAATCGACTTAAATGACAAGGTAGCGCCAATTCAAGAGGCATTGGTTAAAGATGCTTTGCAAATGGAGCACCTTATAACGGTAAAGCAATAAGCATGCAAATTAAAAATGCAAACGTTCTCATTACCGGCGGCAGTTCCGGTATTGGTAAGGAAACGGCAAGAAAACTAACAGAAAAAGGGGCAAAGGTAGTCATCACGGGAAGAGATGCTGACAAGCTTAAGAAGACAGCCAATGATGTGGGTGCAATTCCATTGCCCTTTGATATAAGTAATCTAGGATCAATCCCCCAAAAAGCAGAAGAAGCCATAGCCCTTTTGGATGGGAAAATTGATGTCCTGATCAATAATGCCGGAATTGGTGTTTTTCCATTGTTAGGTAATATTACACAACAAAACCTGTTCGATATCTATAACACCAATGTCTTTGGATTAATCCTATTGACCCAAGAAATAATTCCCTTTTTTAAAAAACAACGTTCGGGAAATATTGTAAATGTTGGTTCTACGGCAAGCCTAAAAGGTTTTGCCAAAGGTAGTGTCTATGCGTCCTCCAAATTTGCTGTCCGTGGACTTACCCAGTCATGGCAAGCAGAGTTGCGTAAAGACAATATTCGGGTTTGTTTAATCAATCCAAGCGAAGTAACCACTGCATTCGCTGTAGAAAACAGAGCCGAACGGATTGAAGAACCAAACAAGTTAGGGGCTGAAGATATTGCCCACACGATCATTTCAACCTTGGAAATGCGGAATAAAGGCTTTATCCCAGAAGTAACCATTTGGGCCACAAATCCGTTTTAAAACCACCAAGGGCATCATTGCATGAAAGCCATGGCAGCATATAAACGCTGCCATGGCTTTTTTAAAATAGGCAAGGATGTGTCCCAACCAATGCTTCACCTTGGCTCCCCGAATTTGATATAATTGATACATAATGAGCACTATATCCTGAACTCAGCAAGTCAACCAACAGTTTCTTTAAAACAATCCTTTTTAAAACGGTTCTTAACACTCCCGAAACGATAAGTTATTCCAACCCCAACGCTTTGCTTTGAATTCCAGATGGGAAATCGATTATTTTAGCTTGGTTGAAAACAAAGATCCATGCCAAAAAATAAGGTGGTCGTACTCACGGGTTATCGCGATTTAAAACACAAGGTTTCCGGGGAATCATCACAGTCATTGCGCGATGCCCTAAAAACGTTCAAGGAAGAGATTGTTTTTAGTTACAAATACTGCCCCAATCTTGAGAAAAATCCCTCTGCCCTATTGGCCGCCAAGGCAATTGTAGCTGCCGAAAGACAGAACAAATCGGAAGAAGTTTACCAAAACATTGCCGGAGAAGCCGCTTACACCAACGAAGGTGTCCTTAATTTGGTGCAAAACCTAGGGCTGGACATGGCCCAGTTTGAACAGGATTTCAAAGATCCAAAAACCGAGAAAAGGGTGCATCAGGACATTGAGGATTCCAAAAACTCAGGTCTGCATGTTTTTCCCGGCCTCACCATTGACGATATGCCATACAATGGGGCATGGGATGATGATTCGCTCTTTGCCGCCATTAGAAAAAGAGGGGGGCAAAAAATGGGTATCGCCATGGAAAGCTTTTTTAACTGGGGTGCCTCTGCCGCCATTGTCTTGATTATAGCCACCCTTGCCGCCCTCTTGGTGGTGAACATGGGATTTTCTGAACTCTATGAGCATTGGAGACATACCAAGCTGGGCTTCTCTTTTGGGACGGAAGGGTTTTTACTCCCCGTAGAAGTGTGGATCAATGATTTTTTGATGGCCATTTTCTTTCTATTGATTGGACTTGAGATCAAACGCGAAGTATTGGATGGGGAGCTATCTGACATGAAACGTGCAGCTATGCCCGTAATAGGTGCTATTGGAGGGATGCTCATTCCTGCCCTGATCTATGTCCTGATTAACATGGGCAAACCTACACTGAACGGATGGGGAATACCCATGGCAACGGATATTGCCTTTACCCTTGGGCTCATGGCCCTTTTGGGCAGGAGGGTGCCCATTTCCTTAAAGGTTTTTATTTCTGCCCTTGCAGTTGCCGATGACCTTGGGGCCATTGTAGTGATTGCACTTTTTTATGGACATGGTTTTCACTTGCTGCCCTTTATAGGGGCAATCCTCATAATTGCCATAATGTACGTCTTAAACCGGAAAAGGATTTTTACCATTTCCATTTATGTCGCTTTAGGAATTGCCCTTTGGTTTTTTATCTACAAAAGTGGATTACATGCTACATTGGCCGGGGTAATTACGGCTATATTGATACCCTTAAGGGGGCGTGCAGACCTTTCCTTGATCGCACAGCAAACCTCCATCATATTTAGAAGGGAAATTGGAAACATCAATGATAAAAAACAGAAAAGGATGAGCCATGGCTCATTGGAAGTCTTAAAAAATGCCATTGAACGCCTAAGGGAACCTAGTGAATTTCTAATGCATTCCCTAGAAAAAGTGGTCAACTATTCCATTCTTCCCCTTTTTGCCTTTTTCAATACGGGTATTTTGATTGCCGGGGCTAAGTTCAACCTTATTGATCCTGGAAATTTGGGCATCCTTCTTGGCCTGTGCATTGGAAAACCTTTGGGCATTGTCGGGGCCTGTTGGATGGCTTCAAAAGTAAAAATTGCACAATTGTCTTCAGAAATAGATTGGAAACAATTGATAGGTGGTGCTTGCCTTGCCGGGGTAGGTTTTACCATGTCGATCGTTGTGGCCTCCAGCGCATTCAAGGACGATATGCTAACCGTGGCAAAAGTCAGTATCCTGATTGCTTCAACGCTTTCAGCTTTGTTGGGATTATTAATCTTGCGCTTGGCCAAAAAATAGACCGCCGTTCCAAACCCCTATTCAACCACCAGTTGTAAGGTATCGGAAACCCTATTAAGGGTAGGGGGAACAACAGTTTTTAATCCAACGATTTCCTCTAAAAACGAGAAGGTCTCGTCACGAACAGATTCCAAATCCTTTGACACAACGTACGATGCCAATACGTGATCTCCTGCCTCAGGAAAAGCTACTTTTCTTTTATTGGCCTTTGCTGTGCCCAAGGCTTCATACATCTCCAAAATTGCAGGAACCGACACCACTTTATCCTGAATGGAATCATTCTTATAAAAATAGCCTACAAAAACAGGCTGTTCCACGCTGGCAAAAGTTTCTTGGGTCATTGTCTCTTCCATTAAGGCTTGCAACTGCGTCAGGGATTCCAATCGGTATTTAGTTACCCAATATTGTTCTTTTTCGGGAGAATTGGCCTCGTATTCATGATAGTCACTTCCCTTGACCAACTTAGCTATTTGTAGACCCCAAGGGTCGTCCAGGAATTTAGCTGTCGAGTCATAGATTTCTATATTGGGAGAGTATAGGATGAGCCCATCAATATCAGGGTCTTTCCCCGCCAAATATAAGGCCAAAGTACCCCCGGTGGATGTTGCCATAAGGATTACCTTTTCGCCAAGCTGCTTTCCAATGGCAATCGCTTCCTTTGCCGAGTCCAATAGCTGGTCTGCGGTCAATGTGAGCATGGCTTCCTTTTCCTGTAACCCATGACCGGCCAAACGCGACAAATATAAATTGCAACCATACCGTTTGGCTGTTTCCCGGTGCAATGGAGCCCCTTCTTCTTGACTGGCTGACCATCCATGTAGGTAGACAAGGCTATATTTCGTTTTTCGGGGAATACTATCAAACCATACAATCCGTGCCTGGTTATTTTCCTTTAGATTTGAAATTGCAGCTTCACGCTGATTGATTTCCCGCTCCAAAACCATAAGATCCGAGGTAACCACAGGCAATTCCCCATCCAAGATCGGCTTTTCCACCTTAGGTCCCAATTGATAGATCAAAACAACAAGAACGATAATGAGCAACAGTACTCTTAAGATTTTTCGCAGCATAGTATTGATGGGTTTTGGTAAAGTTTGTTAAATATAGTATTTCTTTCATCTGATTAAAAAAAGTATTTTTAGCTGTTCGATAACCAACTTTTGTCTTGTTAAAAAAACTGATTCGCATTCTTGGCCCCGGAATATTGTTTGCCTCTATGGCCATTGGCACCTCACATTTGGTGCTTTCCACCAAGGCAGGAGCCCAATATGGCTGGGTCATGATCATCCCCATAGTTTTGGCCAACCTGTTCAAATACCCTTTTTTTGAATTTGGGGCCCGCTATACCTATGTTACCCAAAAGACGTTGATCTCTGGCTACCAAAATCAAGGAAAAGGCTACCTATGGCTGTACGCCGGTATTACCATCGTATCCATATTTACTTTATTGGCTGCATTGTATGTGGTAACATCCGGACTACTGATCAATTGGCTGAAGCTTACGGGTGTGAGTCTAAATCTAGTTTCTTTGGGTCTTTTCCTATTGATCAGCATCATCCTTATTTTGGGAAAGTATGACTTTCTGGAACTTTCCCTAAAAGTTGTAGTATCGCTATTGTTTGTGGCCTTGGTCACAACCACCATCATGGTCATTGTAAAGGGCCAAACAAACCCGGTCAAAAATTTTGAGCCACCAGCCATCTTCAACGAGACCGGAATATTGTTTTTGATCAGTCTAATGGGGTGGATGCCCACAGCAGTAGAGGCTTCGGCTTGGGTAAGTATGTGGAGCATTGAAAAATTGAAAAAATCAATTGAGGTCCCTTCACTGAAAACGGCCTTGCAGGAATTTAACCTTGGGTATATGGTCACCTCACTTCTTGCCCTCTTTTTCTTAACCATTGGCACAATGACCCTCTATGGGAGCGGAACAGCACTTAGTGGCAACTCCGTTACATTTGCCGATCAAGTCATCAATCTATTTACCTCCCATATAGGAAACTGGGCGTACTTCCTAATTGCCATAGCTGCCTTTGCCACCATGTTCAGTACCTGCATGACGGCACATGACGCCATAGCTAGGGTGGGTCTGGATATCATTGAAAAACTTTATCCTGGGAACAGGGTTGTTGAACAACAATCGTCTTTTGCCCTTATGGTTCTGCTGCTTACCTTGATCAATTGGGTGGTCATTGCCGTATTTCGTGCCAATATGGGCACACTCATTGCCTTGGCCACTTTTGTTTCCTTCGTTTTTGCCCCCATTTTAGGATGGATGAACTATAAAACCGTTACCGGAAAAGATGTTCCCAAGGAGTACCAGCCTAAAAAATGGATGAAAACCTTGGCCTATTTGGGAATGTTGTTTCTATCTGCTTTTGCCCTGTATTATTGTTGGGTCAGTTTTTTATAAAGCCCTAGTCAAAAAGGATATTATCGTTTAGTACGACAATCAATGAGCGTTGATTTTCTTTATGGAGATAATCAATGCAATACACCCCGTTGGTACAATTGTTTAAGATCTTGTCCTCGCCATACCCGATGGAATATATGATATTTGATTCTGGGACTCCCTTTTCTATCAAATACTTTTTAATGTTGTCCGAACGCTGTTGGGTCAATCTAAAATTCAAACTACTCCCCCCCCTACTATCGGTATGGGTCTCTATGCGCAATTGGATCTGGGGAAATCGCTCCACCGCCTCAACAACTTTATTGAGTTCATTGGCAATATCTGCGGTAATATTGGTCTTGCTCTTGGCAAAATAAAACCTGTTTAACTTTAGCACTGTCTGGCCTTCCCTTTCTTCCACAATATCATCATATTTGACCAAACCAATGTTTAAGGCCGTTTGCTGAACCGATTTCATCTCCTCTCCTTGAAAAAATGCGGAGAAGACCGAATACCTATCCTTGGTGGCCTCTATCCTTACCGATTCTTGCTGGGGTACTTCTATACTATATCCCCCTTCATCATTGGAAAGAACCTCCTGCAACAATTCGCCCTTATCGTTAAAAACCCGCACCATGGCTTGGGCCACTTTGCCAAAATTGGCCTTGTTGACAACCTGTCCTTTAAGTGCAAAAGTGCGAATCCCTGGTTTTTCATCAACCATAAAGCCATAAATGTCGTCCTTGCCCATACCCCCATCCCTGTTGGATGAAAAATACCCCAATAGTCCATCACCATGATCCCTGATGATAAACCCAAAATCATCTTCCACCGAGTTTATGGATGGACCCAAGTTTATAGGAACGGAAAAATCATCCCCACTTATGTTTGATTTATATATATCCATACCTCCCAAACCATAAAAAATATCGGATGAAAAATATAGGCTCCCATCAAAAATATAGGGTGATATTTCATTCCCAGGTGAATTAATCCGGGGCCCCAAGTTAATGGGTGCGGACATCACCTGACCGTTATTGGTGTATACAAAATAGATGTCGGTGCCCCCATACCCACTCTCAAAATCAGCTGCAAAATAGAGGCGTTGGGTTTTAATGTCGTAAAAGGGATAATAAAATGACGTGCTCAAATCCTTTAACAACGGTCGTACCTGATCTTGGTTCCGTTGAAGGACAATGGCCAAACTGTTCTTATCATTTTCATCATAGGAAAGGTCTCCATTCTCATCGGTATTGGATCTTATATAAAAGAATCCATTTAGGGGCTCTGAATAATAGGGGGTGGCCTTATGGTAGTCTGATGGTTGAATTTTATTGAAAACCTTGGCCGAATTGACCTGCCCATTTTCATCCATCTCACCCTCATAAATATCTAGGTATGCTTCGCCCATCGGAACATAATCTTCCCTCTTTCCATTTGGCCTACCACTGGTAAAGACAATCCCTTCCCCATAAAAACTTGCCGAAAAATCAGATTTGGGGGAGTTTGCAGCCAGACTGAAAATTTCAAATTTCAATTCGCCTTCATCCCCATTGCTCAACAATCTGTTATTAAAGTCAGCATTTTCCAACAACTCTTTGGTCAATCCAGACCCACTGTCCTGTATAAACCCATTGAGTTTTTTATCATCCGAGGTCTTTTCAATACTTTGGAGCATACGGTTAAACTGGAGGTCGTTCATAATGCTGTCATTGGCATAAAGCTGGGTGTAGATATCACTTGCCTTTTGAAAATCATTGGTCTTAAAATAAGAATCCGCAAGGTTCAATTGTTGCTGTTTGGTCAAATCAAATCCCAAAGCCATATCATTCTCATAGGCCAATACCGCATCTTTATAGGAATATTGAAAAAAATAAGCATCGGCCTTCGACTTTGGATTTTGCGCATAGACCACTCCCAAACCCACAACCAACAAAACCGTTATAGTATTTTTGAACTTCATTTCTTATCGAATTAAAAAAATCTTGGTGAATCTATCTGCTTGGGTTTCCCTTTTGATTTTTTGTTGCGATTACGATTTTTGCCTGAACCGTCTCCCCATCCTTTTCCAACATAAAACTTTAAAATCGCCTCATGTGAGCCTGAATTATATTCTCCCAATCCATTGGTGTTATAATCATAGGAATACCCTATGAACATATTCGGCGCCACCTGAAAACCGGCCAAGCCACTAATGGCATTGTCAAACCTATACGACACCCCAAACGTTAGGGAATCCAGAAACAAAAAATTAGCAGACAGGTTAAAATGAACAGGCAACCCCTGCAAATAATTCATTAGAAAAGCCGGTTTAAATTTAGTCCTGTCAGATAACTGAAAGACATATCCTCCAATAAGGTTAAACTGCGTCTTGTCCTCCACTACAGTGGCAACTTCGTCGTTATAGACCCCATTGGTCAAAAAATTGGGGATGGAGGCGCCCACATACCAATCCTCATTATACAAAAACATCCCAGCGCCAATTATAGGGTAAAAATTATTGTTCTCTTGATTTCCCACCGTAGGTTCCCCGGGATTTTGAAAAGCTCCCTTGGTATAATCCAAACCTAGGAAAGAACCTCCGGCATTTAATCCGAACGAAAGCCACGAACCATTGGAAAACTCAATCTGATAAGAATAGGAAGCATCCACATAGGTTTGGGTAACGGGCCCAAGCTCTTCGTTCACCGCATTAAACCCAATCCCCATTATCTCATTTTGCAATGGGAGGTTGGCCCCAAATCTAATGGTACGGGGAGCTCCGGGAATATCTATCCATTGGGCACGATACAAAGCTGCAATGTCCGCTGTTTCCACCGATCCCACATAAGCAGGGTTAAAACTGCCTATATTGTACATGTATTGGGTATACTGCGGCTCTTTTTGGGCCGTACACAACTGTATGCCTAAACCGACAAAAGCAATAAGGACAGTAATTGTATTCCTTGGTCTCATAATTTGATCTCTGCTTATCGAATAATTTGAATCCATCCTTTTTTTACCTCACTACCATCTCCTAAATCCAGAATATAGAAATAGGTCCCTTTGGGCAACGCTCCATTTTTGTCCGTTCCATCCCATGAACTGTCATAATTCACCATTTCAAAAACACTGTTCCCGTATTGGTCAAAAATTTCAAGACTGCTATTGGGGTATGTCTCGTGGCAATTAAGTATCAATTCATCATTGGTCCCATCGCCGTTGGGTGAAAATAAATTGCATATGGAACCACAGCTATGACAGTCAGACTCACTGGCTATAATAGTTACCGTAGCTGTATTGTTTTCAGTGTTGGAATCTACCGGAACAGAAGACAACAATTCAACGGTATTGACAATTGTTCCTGTACTCTCGACAGTAACGACCAGTTCCAAAACAACCGTTTCTTCCGCTATCAATTCCTCAATATCCCACAATCCCGTGGAAACATCGTAAGTACCCTTGGTGGCATTATGGCTTACATATTGGAACCCATCCAAATCCAGAACCTCACTAACTTGGACATCGATAACCCTATCCATGGAACTATTTTCCAATGTTATGGTAAAAGTTATGGTATCCCCTATCAAAGGTCTTTCGGTATCAACTTCTTTTGTCACGGCCAAATCTATGGGCTCGGGATTACAATCATTCGTCAAAAATGGATCACATGGGTCAAGTGGGTCACTAGCCTCTTCTGGGACCAAGGTCGTATTTGGATCATCTTCCACCAAAACCTCTTCCCCATCTGTCAATCCATCATCATCAGAATCAGCATCGTTTGGATCGGTTCCCAAATCATTTTCCTCGGCATTGGTGAGACCGTCACCATCACAATCAGAGTCGCCCAAAGGCGTCCCTCCATTGGAATCGCAATCATCCAAAGGATCTGTACCATCTGTTACTTCCTGGCCATCTTCTATACCGTCATCGTCAGTATCTGAATCTTGGGGATCGGTTCCAATACTTACCTCTTCATCATCCTCAAGCCCATCGTTATCAGCATCCAAAAGACAATCTATTACGGTAATCGTAACATCAACGGATTGGTTGGTACAAGGTGCCTGGGCCCCAGTAGTGGTATAGGTGAACACATAATCCCCCAGAGGCAATCCAAAAAAGTCCACGGTACCATCGTCATTTATGGTAACATTGGTATCGTTTGGTGATGATTTAAGTGTCCAAGAACCTGGATCTTCCCCTTCCAGGGTATTGTCCAAATCCAACATAGTGGTCTCCCCAGTTCCGGCCTCATTACACCCTAGGGTATTGGTTGGTGTCCCAGCAGATGGCTCAACCAAAACGGTGGCAACTACTTCTACCCGCTCAGAAGCACACCCATTGGCTGTAGCCTCTGCAAAGAATGAGGTGGTTTCGCTTACCGTAGGTTCATAAGTGGCCCCTGTTGCCAAAACAGTGGTGCTCGTTGCCGAAGCATACCAATTGATCGTTGCCCCTACTGAGGCCTCAACCGTTAAAAGAATGCTTCCCGATCCGCAAAGTGTACCCCCTGTACTGTTGGTAATGCTTGGGGTATCATTCAAAACAAGGGCAATCTCTAGGACCGGACTGGCGCAATCTACATTGTTGGTTGCATCGGCATCATCAAAAAAGAACCCATAGTAGGTACCCGGTGCAATTACATTGGGACTTCTATGTGCCGAGGTTTGGAGTGGATCAGAACTCGTACTCCAAGTAAGTACGGTACCTGCAGGAGCCTGTCCAACAACATAATCGTCCAAATTGGCACTCAAGGTATCACAGAAATTGGTTGGCTGATCAGGATTTAAAATTGGGGCATTACTGCCCACATCACTAAAGACCAAACAGCTTGTGACCGTTACCGTGACCGTTACCGACTGATCAACGCATGGCGATTGTGCCCCATTGGTGGTGTATTGGTATACGTAATCGTCCTCTGGGGCATTATTAAAATTGATTTGATTATTTGAATCCGGGTTTAATTGTATGGATCCCGACACAAATGTCCATACACCACTATCCGGCGAGTCCCCAAGCTGATTATCCAAATCCACTATGGTTGTGCCCAAACTTGAATCATTGATCACGCTGGTATTGATCGGATTACCTGGGAATGGGGTAGTGCTTGCCGTTATGGTTACTTCTAAAATTGGACTTAAACAATCATTGACATCATCATAGAAAAACCCGTAATAGGTGCCCCCTGCACTGACCGCATTGGAAACAAGGTGGTTGGCTTCATCTTCCAAATCTGTATTTTGTAGACTCCATTTTAATTGGCTGCCAGAGGGGGTCACGCTTGTTGTATAGTCATTTAGATTAACACTAAAGGCGTCACAAAACTCCGTGGGTTCTGAAGTATCCAATAAGGGGGCCTGTGTGCCTGCCAAACAAGCGTCGTCATTTTGTATGGTACCGGTTGCTATGCCATTCGTTATGGTAACCGCAGGATTGCTGAGATTGCTTATGGTTACCGTAAATGTTTCGTCTGCTTCTATGATAGCATCTGTAGTAAGACTGATTGATAGATTGGTCGTACCGGCACTTGGTCCTATAGCAGCAGTAGTTGACACTGCATTATAATCGCTGCCCGCTATGGCAGGATCAGCACCTGTTCCATCTGCTGTTGCATAATCAAAAGTAAGGGATGATGGTAAATCTCCAACCAAGGTAACCACAAACTGTATGGTTCCACTATCTTCCAAAGCCGTGGCATTACTAATGGAAATACTAGCTGAATCCGTATCCGCATTGGTAATGCTAACATCCGCTACATCTGCACCACCCAAGGCATTATAATTGGGATCCGTTGAAGAAACCTCTGTAGTCTGAATGGAAAAGGTATCGTTACCATCCACAATGCCATCATCCACAATAGTGACCGTTACGGGAACACCTGTATTCCAATTGGCTGGGGTAATCGTTACGGTTGGATCTACAGTACCTTCCTCGGTATCGGTTGAAACAAGGGATACCACCACATCAGCTGTAGGTTGACTTGTCAAACTAATGGTAAACGTTTCCGAACCAGCATCTTCATTCGTATTGATGGAAGTTGGAGATATACTAACTCCAGCACTATCATCATTCGTTATCGTGCCCACTCCAGTGGGGCCGCTGATTGTAGCGTTCACGGGGTTGCTGATCGTCACCGTGAAGCCCTCGTCCCCCTCAACGGTCGTATCCCCGTTAACCGTCACAACCACAGTGGTACTGCTGGACCCCGTGCTTATCGTGCCATTGCCGTTCACTATCGCAACATAGTCCGCGCCGGCCGTAGCCCCGTTGTCAGAGGTGTTCACCGTGAAGCCTATGTCCGAGAGCGCAGTGCCCCCACCGTCCACGCTAACCGTGAAGGTGAAACTGCTCGTCCCGGCATCCCCCTCCGCCTGGCTGACATCGTCGATGCTGATAGTCTGGCTGTCGTCGTTCTGTATCGTGCCCAACCCCGTACCGTCACCGATCGTCGCATTGCTCGGCGCACTCAACACGACATTGAAGGTCTCGTCCCCCTCAACATCCGTGTCCCCGTTAACCGTCACAACTACAGTGGTACTGCTGGACCCCGTGCTTATCGTGCCATTGCCGTTCACTATCGCAACATAGTCCGTGCCGGCCGTAGCCCCGTTGTCAGAGGTGTTCACCGTGAAGCCTATGTCCGAGAGCGCAGTGCCCCCACCGTCCACGCTAACCGTGAAGGTGAAACTGCTCGTCCCGGCATCCCCCTCCGCCTGGCTGACATCGTCGATGCTGATAGTCTGGCTGTCGTCGTTCTGTATCGTGCCCAGCCCCGTACCGTCACCGATCGTCGCATTGCTCGGCGCACTCAACACGACATTGAAGGTCTCGTCCCCCTCAACATCCGTGTCCCCGTTAACCGTCACAACTACAGTGGTACTGCTGGACCCCGTGCTTATCGTGCCATTGCCGTTCACTATCGCAACATAGTCCGTGCCGGCCGTAGCCCCGTTGTCAGAGGTGTTCACCGTGAAGCCTATGTCCGAGAGCGCAGTGCCCCCACCGTCCACGCTAACCGTGAAGGTGAAACTGCTCGTCCCGGCATCCCCCTCCGCCTGGCTGACATCGTCGATGCTGATAGTCTGGCTGTCGTCGTTCTGTATCGTGCCCAGCCCCGTACCGTCACCGATCGTCGCATTGCTCGGCGCACTCAACACGACATTGAAGGTCTCGTCCCCCTCAACATCCGTGTCCCCGTTAACCGTCACAACTACAGTGGTACTGCTGGACCCCGTGCTTATCGTGCCATTGCCGTTCACTATCGCAACATAGTCCGTGCCGGCCGTAGCCCCGTTGTCAGAGGTGTTCACCGTGAAGCCTATGTCCGAGAGCGCAGTGCCCCCACCGTCCACGCTAACCGTGAAGGTGAAACTGCTCGTCCCGGCATCCCCCTCCGCCTGGCTGACATCGTCGATGCTGATAGTCTGGCTGTCGTCGTTCTGTATCGTGCCCAGCCCCGTACCGTCACCGATCGTCGCATTGCTCGGCGCACTCAACACGACATTGAAGGTCTCGTCCCCCTCAACATCCGTGTCCCCGTTAACCGTCACAACTACAGTGGTACTGCTGGACCCCGTGCTTATCGTGCCATTGCCGTTCACTATCGCAACATAGTCCGTGCCGGCCGTAGCCCCGTTGTCAGAGGTGTTCACCGTGAAGCCTATGTCCGAGAGCGCAGTGCCCCCACCGTCCACGCTAACCGTGAAGGTGAAACTGCTCGTCCCGGCATCCCCCTCCGCCTGGCTGACATCGTCGATGCTGATAGTCTGGCTGTCGTCGTTCTGTATCGTGCCCAGCCCCGTACCGTCACCGATCGTCGCATTGCTCGGCGCACTCAACACGACATTGAAGGTCTCGTCCCCCTCAACATCCGTGTCCCCGTTAACCGTCACAACTACAGTGGTACTGCTGGACCCCGTGCTTATCGTGCCATTGCCGTTCACTATCGCAACATAGTCCGTGCCGGCCGTAGCCCCGTTGTCAGAGGTGTTCACCGTGAAGCCTATGTCCGAGAGCGCAGTGCCCCCACCGTCCACGCTAACCGTGAAGGTGAAACTGCTCGTCCCGGCATCCCCCTCCGCCTGGCTGACATCGTCGATGCTGATAGTCTGGCTGTCGTCGTTCTGTATCGTGCCCAACCCCGTACCGTCACCGATCGTCGCATTGCTCGGCGCACTCAACACGACATTGAAGGTCTCGTCCCCCTCAACATCCGTGTCCCCGTTAACCGTCACAACCACAGTGGTACTGCTGGACCCCGTGGTTATCGTGCCATTGCCGTTCACTATCGCAACATAGTCCGTACCGGCCGTAGCCCCGTTGTCAGAGGTGTTCACCGTGAAGCCTATGTCCGAGAGCGCAGTGCCCCCACCGTCCACGCTAACCGTGAAGGTGAAACTGCTCGTCCCGGCATCCCCCTCCGCCTGGCTGACATCGTCGATGCTGATAGTCTGGCTGTCGTCGTTCTGTATCGTGCCCAACCCCGTACCGTCACCGATCGTCGCATTGCTCGGCGCACTCAACACGACATTGAAGGTCTCGTCCCCCTCAACATCCGTGTCCCCGTTAACCGTCACAACCACAGTGGTACTGCTGGACCCCGTGGTTATCGTGCCATTGCCGTTCACTATCGCAACATAGTCCGTGCCGGCCGTAGCCCCGTTGTCAGAGGTGTTCACCGTGAAGCCTATGTCCGAGAGCGCAGTGCCCCCACCGTCCACGCTAACCGTGAAGGTGAAACTGCTCGTCCCGGCATCCCCCTCCGCCTGGCTGACATCGTCGATGCTGATAGTCTGGCTGTCGTCGTTCTGTATCGTGCCCAACCCCGTACCGTCACCGATCGTCGCATTGCTCGGCGCACTCAACACGACATTGAAGGTCTCGTCCCCCTCAACATCCGTGTCCCCGTTAACCGTCACAACCACAGTGGTACTGCTGGACCCCGTGGTTATCGTGCCATTGCCGTTCACTATCGCAACATAGTCCGTACCGGCCGTAGCCCCGTTGTCAGAGGTGTTCACCGTGAAGCCTATGTCCGAGAGCGCAGTGCCCCCACCGTCCACGCTAACCGTGAAGGTGAAACTGCTCGTCCCGGCATCCCCCTCCGCCTGGCTGACATCGTCGATGCTGATAGTCTGGCTGTCGTCGTTCTGTATCGTGCCCAGCCCCGTACCGTCACCGATCGTCGCATTGCTCGGCGCACTCAACACGACATTGAAGGTCTCGTCCCCCTCAACATCCGTGTCCCCATTAACCGTCACAACTACAGTGGTACTGCTGGACCCCGTGCTTATCGTGCCATTGCCGTTCACTATCGCAACATAGTCCGTGCCGGCCGTAGCCCCGTTGTCAGAGGTGTTCACCGTGAAGCCTATGTCCGAGAGCGCAGTGCCCCCACCGTCCACGCTAACCGTGAAGGTGAAACTGCTCGTCCCGGCATCCCCCTCCGCCTGGCTGACATCGTCGATGCTGATAGTCTGGCTGTCGTCGTTCTGTATCGTGCCCAGCCCCGTACCGTCACCGATCGTCGCATTGCTCGGCGCACTCAACACGACATTGAAGGTCTCGTCCCCCTCAACATCCGTGTCCCCGTTAACCGTCACAACTACAGTGGTACTGCTGGACCCCGTGCTTATCGTGCCATTGCCGTTCACTATCGCAACATAGTCCGTGCCGGCCGTAGCCCCGTTGTCAGAGGTGTTCACCGTGAAGCCTATGTCCGAGAGCGCAGTGCCCCCACCGTCCACGCTAACCGTGAAGGTGAAACTGCTCGTCCCGGCATCCCCCTCCGCCTGGCTGACATCGTCGATGCTGATAGTCTGGCTGTCGTCGTTCTGTATCGTGCCCAGCCCCGTACCGTCACCGATCGTCGCATTGCTCGGCGCACTCAACACGACATTGAAGGTCTCGTCCCCCTCAACATCCGTGTCCCCGTTAACCGTCACAACTACAGTGGTACTGCTGGACCCCGTGCTTATCGTGCCATTGCCGTTCACTATCGCAACATAGTCCGTGCCGGCCGTAGCCCCGTTGTCAGAGGTGTTCACCGTGAAGCCTATGTCCGAGAGCGCAGTGCCCCCACCGTCCACGCTAACCGTGAAGGTGAAACTGCTCGTCCCGGCATCCCCCTCCGCCTGGCTGACATCGTCGATGCTGATAGTCTGGCTGTAAAAATTGTTTGAAAAGAGAAGAATCCCTATAAACAAGAATATGGTATTTCTAAATCGAGGCACCATCATATTAAAGTTTGTTCGGCTTATATTAGGGAATAACAATATTACTAATAAAGTAAACCCATTATCTGTTTTTATGGTCTAAACCATAAAAATAACGATTAAGTAACTAAAACACTAGCCTATTGACCCTGAAGCGGCTTCTACGGTAGCATCTATCTTTTTTACCAAGCCTTGCAGCACTTTTCCAGGGCCAACCTCAACAAAGCTTGTTGCCCCATCCTTGATCATATGCTGTACACTTTGGGTCCATTTTACCGGTGCGGTCAATTGGGCGATCACGTTTGCTTTAATTTCTTCAGAATTTGTCACTGCGGTCGTACTCACATTTTGATAAATGGGACACTTGGCTTCATTAAATTGGGTCTGCTCAATGGCCGCCGCCAACTCTTCCCGGGCGGGCTCCATTAAAGGGGAGTGGAAGGCTCCCCCTACCGGAAGCACCAATGCCCTTCTGGCTCCGGCCTCCTTTAATTGCACACAGGCGTTGTTCACGGCCTCTACTTCACCGGAAATGACCAATTGCCCGGGACAATTGTAATTTGCCGGCACGACCACGCCTTCTGTTTCTGCGCATATTTTTTCCACCACTTCGTCCCCTAGGCCCAAAACTGCGGCCATGGTACTGGCTTGTAGCTCACAGGCTTTCTGCATGGCCATTGCCCGTTGCGAAACCAATTTTAGGCCATCCTCAAAATTTAGGACCCCATTGGCCACCAAGGCGGAAAATTCCCCCAAGGAATGTCCGGCCACCATATCGGGCTGAAAAGCCTCGCCCATCACCTTACTCAAGATAACGGAATGCAAAAAAATGGCGGGTTGGGTCACCTTAGTTTGTTTTAGCGCTTCTGCCGTACCCTCGAACATGATATCGGTTATGGAAAACCCTAAAATGTCATTGGCTTTTTCGAATAGTTCTTGGGCATGGGCATGGTTTTCATACAGCTCCAATCCCATCCCTACAAACTGGGCTCCTTGGCCGGGAAAAATATATGCATTCATCGGTTGTTATTTTAAGTGCCGCTAAAATAGCCATTTATTTAAACCAACCGCTGTACTTTACATAGTTGTTGGCTATTCGGTCAATTTCGCCGGCACTGAGTTCTGGACTCACCGCTTTTAGCTTCTTTGCCGGCATACCGGCAAAGATGGTCCCCGATGGTACATGGGTGCCCTGGGTGACCACAGCCCCCGCCGCTATGATGGAATTGCTTTCCACCACACAATCATCCATCACTATGGCTCCCATACCGATCAATACATTGTCTTGCAAGGTACAGCCATGCACAATGGCATTATGCCCAATGGAAACATTATTGCCAATGGTGGTGGGTGACTTTTGATAGGTACAGTGAATAACGGCTCCGTCCTGTACATTTACCTTATTGCCCATTTTAATGAAGTGGACATCCCCCCTGATCACGGCATTGAACCAAACACTGCACTGATCTCCCATACTTACCTCACCAACAATGGTTGCATTTTCGGCCACAAAACAGTCCTTGCCCATTTGGGGACTTTTTCCATTAACTTCCCGTATAATCATAAGTTTATTTAAAATAAGATAACAATTCTGTCTTTCTGGATGCGGAAACCGAAAGCTCCTTCCCATTGGTCAAGACCACACTGCCCCCCTTTCCTTTTTTATATTTTTTGATTTCATTCACATTGACCAAAAATGACTTATGGATACGGGCAAAAGAAAACTCTTTTAGCATTTCCTCAAAATATTTTAAGGTCTTACTGACCACAATCCGCTTTTCTGCCAAGTAGATTTCGGTATAATTGTCATCCGCTTTGCAAAAGTAGATATCTGCTACCTCCAAAACCTGAAACCCATCCTGCTGGGGGATGGTTATTTTTCCTTCTGGATTTTCTATATGGGGTTTGAGCACCTGCCCTTCCAATTTGGCTTCCTTTTGTTTGATCTCCCGCACATAATCCACCGCCTTTACCAACTCATCTATGTTTATGGGTTTCATGAGATAATAAGCGGCATGACTGTTAAGGGCATCAATGGCGTAATGGTTGTAGGCCGTGACAAAAACCGTTTCAAAAGTGCGGTTGGGCACCTTTTCCAAGAGATCAAAAGCGTTGCCAAAAGGCATTTCAACATCCAAGAAGACCAGGTCCAATTCCTGTTTTTCGATAAGTTCTAGGCCCTCTTTTACATTGGATGCCTCTCCCAAAAGCTCAACATCTTCGCAATATTTAGCGATATAACTTCGGAGGATTTCCCTGCTATTGGCTTCGTCTTCAACAAGTATGGCTTTAAGCTTCATTGGTCTTTTTAAGTTTTAAGGTTACCCGGGTGCCCGTTCCATCCTCATTGAGATCAAAAATGGAAACATCAACCTTGTTCTTGTACATATCATTAAGGATGGCCACCCTCTTTTTAATATTGCCCATGCCCTTGGAACGTTGTTTCATCTGGTTTTTGGTTTTCAATTCGGCCGATTTTCTTCGTCCTATCCCGTTGTCCAAAACTTCTATGACCAAAATATCATCGGCAATGGCCTTTACATTTATTTTTAAAAATCCTTTTCCCTCTTTGTACCTGAGTCCGTGCCAAATGGCATTTTCAATATAGGGCTGCAACAACATGGGGGGAATCTGATAGGCATCCACAGCTACCTTTGCATCAATATGGATGTCATAATCAAACTTATCCACAAAACGCGAATGCTCCAACTTCACATACAACCGAAGGAGTTCCAATTCTTTGGACAGCGGAATAAAATCCTCTTCTGAATTTTCCAACACCGAACGCATCAAAACCGAAAACTCACTTAAAAATCGATTGGCGCTACGCTCATCGTTCTTGGCAATGTAGGTGTTGACAGAATTCAACGCATTAAAAATAAAATGCGGATTCATCTGCGACCTCAACGATTTTAGGGCCAACAAGTTATTGGCCAATTTCTGCTGCCTGTTGCTGCGGTAGTAAAAGAAGGCCGTGACGGCTAAAAGAAACATCCCAAATACCAGTGAATAGATCAACCATTTTTGCCACTTGGTCCTGGTCTCGAACAATTGCTGCTCCGTTAAGGCCAGACTATATTTGCTCTGGGAAAGCTCCCGTTCTTGCTCCAGACTGGAAATCCGGTTCTGTTTTATGGCTATCTCCCGGTTTAACCGAGCCAAACGTCCTATTTCCTGTTCCTTGCGGACGTACAGACTATCTACCAAGGTTACATAATTTTGATAGGTTTCATAAGCCTTGCCAAACTCTCCCTTGTATTCATAGACCTCAGAAAGCTTTCTGGTGGCCTCTTTCTGTATCAACAAGTCATCATCACTATCGGCCTCTACAATGCTCCGTTGCAAATAGGGTATGGCCTCGTTGAATTTGTTCTGTGCCACATAGGCCCTACCAATTTTGTAATTGATTTTTTGGGAGGTAATGGTATCCGTTACCACTGGTCCTTTTTCCCTAGTGACCACCTTGTCCTCCAGCTTTTTTAGCTCGTTGAGACTACTTTTTCGCTGCTTTATTTCCTCCGTGTAACGATTGGCACTGTTATAAAAATCGGCCACTTTTTCACTTTCCTGGATTGCCCTGGTAGGGCTTTCCCTTTTGGATAATTGCAGGGAGCTGTCAAAATAACCTTGGGCCTCAATCTTCTTATCGGTCAAGGCATAGGATTCCGCAATCTTTGAAGTTAGGTCGGTGACCTTGGGGGTCACTTGATTTTTCTTTGCCACCCGCAATCCTTCTTCATAATACTCCAAGGCCAAATCTATTTGGCTCAAGCCTTTTTGGGCATCACCCAACTGTTCATAGAGACTTACCCGCTGGTAGGGCACCATATTCCTTAAACCCTCCAACTCCTTAAGTTTGGCCGTTGCCAGTTCAAACTGTTCATCGGCAATCAAAGCCTCCCCCAACAAAAGTTGGGTTCTAATGGATTTGGTGGCATTAAGGGCGTCCTCAAAATTGGTGATGGCCAGATCATACTGTTGATGGTAGAGGTAAACCTCGCCAAGAACGGTCAAGGAACGGGCCAACAATCTTTTGTTCGGGTTCTTTCCCAACACCGAGATTGACTTGGTTATAAAATCGATGCTCTTTTCAATATCATCTTTTTTGTAATGATTGGCAGAATCCAACAATTGTTGGTGCGAAGCATCCCTTGTTGTTCTTCCCTTTTGAACAGGCCCATGGTAATCCTCAACCTCCAACCGAATATCCTCATCCGAAGTGATCGTATGTCTTACTGTTTCAAAATCGAGACTCTCAAATATGATCACATCGCCTATCTGCACACGAATCTTAAACTCTCCAAGTCCATTGGTCCGGGCATAGGCCCCCTTATCCGTGGACACTTCCACCCCAGAAATTGGGGCATAGGATTCCTTCTCCACCACAGAACCCCTTAACACAAACTGTCTGCTCTGATCGGGCATTTGTGAGAAGGCCGAGGCTACCATTAAAAAAAACAAAAACGAGAAGCCCAATATGTCTTTAACCCCCAACTTCATACGGTAAACTTACTCCATTTAAACCCTATTAAAAAATGGCAGCGTGCAGATTTTGGCACAACTACATGCTTTATGGAGGACTTTGCTCATTGTAGTATTTGCTTCCCTAATCCAACATGGCGTTTTACTAAATGTGAGTTTTATACCAAAAAGTTTGGTTTTAGCTTTAGTTCAAAATCATCATAAAAAAACATGACATCATGAAAAATTCAACAAAAATCCTTTCCGCCGCTTTTCTGGTTTTACTGATGGGAAACTGTTATGCCTGCAACCTTAAAAGCAAGCCCACCAAAGAAGCGGTTTTGAGGGTGGAAGCCATTGCCCAAAAAAAGGAAAAACCCAACAAACAGTTTGTCAAGATTGCTTTGCTCCTGGATACCAGCAACAGTATGGATGGCCTTATCAATCAGGCCAAGGCTCAGCTATGGGACATTGTCAATGAATTCACCTATGCCAAATGCGGCAATGATTCCCGCCCAGTGTTGCAGATTGCCCTTTACGAATATGGCAACGATAACCTTTCTTCCCGCGAAGGATATATAAGACAGGTGCTTGGCTTCAGTGCCGATTTGGATGAAATCTCTGAAAAATTGTTCTCCTTGACCACCAACGGCGGTGAGGAATATTGCGGACAGGTCATCCACACCTCTTTAAAACAATTGGATTGGGGGAAAAATGCCGATGACCTAAAATTGATCTTTATTGCGGGCAACGAACCCTTTACCCAAGGAAGATTGGATTACCGTGATGCCACGGCACAGGCCAAGGAAAACGATATTGTGGTCAATACCATTTTCTGTGGAAACTATGACCAAGGCATCAATACCCAATGGAAAGAAGGTGCCATACGTACCGGTGGTGACTATATGGCCATTGACCATAACCAAGAGATTGTTTATATAGAAACCCCTTATGACGATGACATCATCATCCTGAACAAAAAATTGAACAAGACCTATGTGGCCTATGGCCATTTAGGAGCCAATAAATTTGCAGCCCAGGCCGTCCAAGATTCCAACGCCGAAGCATTGGATGAAACCGTGGTGGTAAAACGGGCCGTGAGCAAAAGCTCCCGTATGTATAAAAATTCCTCGTGGGATTTGGTCGATGCCGTGGAAACTGATGAAGAAGTCATTGATAACGTAAAATCCGAGCAACTTCCGAAGGAGCTACAGGAAAAGTCAAAAGAAGAGATCAAACAATATATTAAGGACAAAAAGGCGGAACGCACTAAAATACAAAAGGAAATAAAAGCACTTAATGCCAAACGTGAAGCCTTTATTGCCAAACAGCAAGGCAACCAACAGGGCGAGCTGGAAAATGCCATGCTCAACGCCCTAAAAAAACAGGCGGAAAAGAAAAACTACAAATGGGAGTAGCCCGTTTATTGTTGAATGAAAGGTGATCGGAGTATTTTGGTCGCTTTTTTTACATCCCCGTTCAATAATTTGCCGCGGGGCAGTAACAATCGAATCGCTCTTGGCGCTGTTCCCCAAAGTCATACCCTAAGGTGATTTGATGGAAGCCGCCATTATCAAAACGGATATCGCCCATTTGGTAGGAATAATTATAGGAGACCATAAAACGATTCACATTCACCCCCACAATGGGAGTGAACAAACGCAATCGTTGTTCGCCAAACTCCCCGTTTTGCTGAAATTGGGCCCCATCAAAACTGTTTCTAAAGGAGAGGCCACCCCACAGGGTGGTCTTATCGTTCAGGTCTTTATAGACTTTGGCATTGATGTCTATGGTCTTCTCTTGGGTAAATTCCGTGGCCTGGAACAAAAGGGAAGGCTCAAAACGGGTATCTCCCTTTCCAAAAACATAACCTACAGAAAGCAGGTAACGCCTTAGGTTATCAAATTCCGCCAGTGTATAAAGGTCACGTCCACTACCCAAAAGATTCAATACTGCGCCATGTGCATAAAATTCAAACAAGCTGTATGACACCCCCAGATCAACATTAAAATAACTGGTCGTATTCTTCACCCCGGTCACAGCGGGGTCGGGAATCACAGACCGAAATTCCGTCTCATCCAGACTGCTCAATATGACCCCCACACTCATCCCAAAGGACAACTGATTCAAGCTTCTAACATCTGCGCTCAAGTTTAAATGATGGGCATAGGTTCCTTTTAGGCCAACCTGTGAGTGGTAACCATTGGAATCGTTAAAGAGGATTCCGCCTACCCCACTTCTGTCCCCC